>CAVREZ010000005.1:0-181923 GCA_963720285.1 uncultured Acidobacteriota bacterium | reverse complement strand
TCACAGTATACTGAAGCATTGGGCTTCGGTTTGGGAGTGGCATGTTCCTTGTGTGGCTTAGAGTGGCGGCGGTGTTGTATGCGGTGGCGAGTTTGACCGCATTGCCGGCTGTGCTCTATGCGTATCCGCGTTGGCGCAGGGTATACCTGCCGGCGGCGGGGCTGGCGTTCCTGTTTCACCTGGTTTCGGTGACGGAGATGCTGGGGATTGCGCACCGTTTGTATCCGGTGGGATATGCGGAGCTGGAGTCGCTGCTGGGGCTGGTTGTGGCGGCGATCTTTCTGGCCATCAGCGGAATCTACCGTACGGATTCGTTTGGCGTGTTTGCGCTGCCTACTTCGTTCATTCTGGTATTTGTGCCTGCGCTGGGAACACAGCGGTATGTGTTTCCTTCGAGCGGTGTGCGGAACGGGTGGCTGGTAGTGCATATTGCGTTCCTGCTGGCGGCGTATGCTTCGATGGCGTTCAGCATGGTGGCGAGTTTTCTGTATCTGGTGCAGGAACGGCGGTTGAAGAGCCACCTGGTAATGGTGGGGCATCCCGTTCCCAGGTCTCAGAATCGAGATCTGGGGCACCCGGGTTCAAGTGGGTTTGGACGGGACTTTTTGCCGCCGCTCGACACGCTGGAACGTATAGCGCATGCGACGCTGCTGTTTGGTTTTCCGTGCATGACGCTGGGGTTGCTGGTGGGTGGTTTGCTGGCGCAGGAGAGTGTGGGGCCGGCGTACTTTTTCGATCCCAAGGTGCTGCTTTCGTTTGCGATGTGGGCGTTGTATGTGGTGCTGCTGTATATCCGGCGGAGCGCGGGATTGCGGGGGCGCAGGGCGGCTTATCTTTCAACAGGAGTATTTGTTGTGATCCTGTTGGTGTGGGCCGCGAATCAATTTAGTCAGGTACATAGGTTTCCTGGACCATGACGCTGATACTGCTGGGCATCAATCACAGAACGGCTCCTATTGCGCTGCGCGAGCAGGCGGCGATTCCTCGCGACCGGCTGGCGGAGGCTCTGCAGGCGGCGGCGGAGATTGCCGGTGTGCGGGAGGCGATGATTCTTTCCACCTGCAATCGGGTGGAGGTGCTGGCTACGCTGGAGAATCCGCAGGCCAATGTTGAGGGGTTGTTTTATCAGCATCTGGGTATGGATGCGCTGGAGCTGAGGCCGCATATATACGAGTATCGCGACAGGGAGGCGGTGCGGCATCTGTTTCGCGTGGCGGCGAGTCTGGACTCGATGGTGGTGGGTGAGCCGCAGATATTGGGGCAGGTGAAGGATGCGTACGCGGCGGCGCGCGAGGCGGGGACGATAGCGGCGGGGCTGGAGCCGTTGTTGCAATCTGCTTTTGCGGCGGCGAAGAAGGTCAGGACCGAGACAGAGATTGGGAGCACATCGGTCTCGATTGCCTCGGTGGCGGTGGAGCTGGCGCAGAGGATTTTTGGTTCGCTGCATGGGCGGACAGTGTTTCTGGTGGGCGCGGGGAAGATGAGTGAGTTGGCTGCGCGGCACCTGGTGCAGCATGGCGCGGGACGGATTCTGGTGACGAATCGCACGCTGGAACGTGCGGAGCGGATGGCGCAGCGGTTTGGCGATCAGGGGGCGGGTGTTGTTGTGCCCCAGGCGGTGCCATGGGAGGAGATACGAACGGCTGCAGCCCTGGCGGATATTGTGATCACGTCGACCGGGGCGAAGGAGCCGATATTCCGCAAGGTGGATGGGCAGGCTTTTCTGCATAAGCGGAAGAATCGGCCGATGTTCTTTATCGATATTGCGGTGCCGCGAGATGTCGATCCGGAGATGAACCGGCTGGAAGGCATCTTTCTTTACGACATTGACGATCTGCAGGCGGTGGCTGCGGCTCACATGGAGGAGCGGACGCGCGAGGCGAAGGATGCTGAGGCGCTGATTGCTGCTGAGGTGGAGCGGTTTGAGCTGAAGCGGAAGACGGTGGATGTGGCTCCGTCGATTGTGGGTCTGCAGCAACGGGCCGAAGAGATGCGACAGGCAGAGCTGAGGAGAGCTCAGGCGCGGCTGGCCGGGTTATCGAAGGAGCAGATGGCTGCTGTGGAGGCGTTGACGCGGGGGCTGGTGAACAAGTTCCTGCATCCGCCGATGCAGGCTTTGAAACAGGCGGCGCGCGAGGGTGATTTGACGCGAGTGGAGGCGATCGAGGAGATGTATGTACTGGAGTCGCCGCATGGGTATCGTGGGGATGCGCCGGTCCCTGAGTCGCTGGAGGCGACGGAGGGTTCTGTTACGGCGGAAGAGGCAGCCGAACTGCTGCGAAAGGATCGGCCGTGATGGAGCACCATTTGGTGAGGATTGGGTCCCGCGGGTCGCTGCTGGCGCTGTGGCAGGCGGAGCATATTGCCGGGCTGCTGCGCGGGCAGGGGCATGAGGTCGAGATCGAAATCATCAAGACAACCGGTGACCGATTGCAGGAAGTGACGTTTGCCCAGGTGGGCTCGAAAGGTATGTTCACCAAGGAGATTGAGGATGCGCTGGCTGCGGGGCGTGTGGATCTGGCGGTGCATAGTTTGAAGGATCTGCCTACGGAGTTGCCGGAGGGCTTCATGCTCGGGGCGACGCCGAAGCGGGTCGATCCGCGGGATGTGTTTGTTTCGCGGGAATATGCGAGCTTTGATGAACTGCCGGCGGGTGCGAAGGTAGGAACCAGCAGTCTGCGGAGGCGGGCGCAGTTGCGTCATCGGCGGCCTGATTTGGAGTTTGTTGAGTTTCGCGGGAATGTGGATACTCGGCTGCGGAAGCTGGCTGAGGGCCGGGCGGATGCGATCATTCTGGCGGCGGCAGGGTTGGACCGACTGGAGAAGACGGAATGGGTGCGCGAGCGGCTGGAGCCGGAGGTGGTTTGTCCCGCGGCTGGTCAGGGCGCGCTGGGGATTGAGATACGGGCGCATGATGCTCGGATGAGCGATGTGGTGGGTTTTCTGGATGACGCGGCGACGCGGTTTGCGGTGACGGCGGAGCGGGTGGCGCTGGCCGCGCTGGGTGGTGGATGCCAGGTGCCGATCGGAGTGCATTGCCGGGCTACTGTGGGTGGCATGTTCGAGATTCTTGGGGTGGTTGCTGATCCTGAGGGTGGGCGCGTGGTTCGCAGCATGTCGGTGGGTGAGAACGCTGTGGCGCTGGGCCAAGGATTGGCGAAGCACCTGCTGGAACTGGGCGCGGCGGAACTCTTTGAGGGGATTGGGGTGCGTTGAGCGCCGATCTGAATCCGACGGAGCTACCGTTGCTGGGTAAGCGCGTTCTGGTGACGCGGGCGGCGCATCAGGCAGGGAAGCTGAGCGAGGGGTTACGAGCGCTGGGTGCGGAGCCGGTGGCTGTGCCGGTGCTGGAGATCCGGCCGCTGGATGACTATGAGTCTCTTGACGCAGCGCTGAAAGAGATCGACTCCTTCGATCTGGTGATCTTCACCAGTGTGAATGGAGTCACATTTTTCAAAACTAGAAGCGAAATTCTGGGCATGGATTTATCGAAGGTGGCTTTGCCAGAGGCCGCTGTGGTGGGTAAGCAAACTGCAGAGGCGGCGCATAAGCTGGGATTTCGAATTGGTGTCGTGCCTGAGGAATCCCGCCAGAACTCCGAAGGACTCGCAGCCGCATTAGGCGAATCAGTTTCGGGCAAGGATGTGCTGTTTGTACGAGCGAAGGTAGCACGGGATGTTGTTCCGAACATGCTGTGCGCAGCGGGAGCAAAGCTGACGGTTGTGGACGCGTACCAGACGATGATTCCTGAGTCTGCGATAGAGCAGTTGCCCCATGCGCTTGCTGGTGGAATCGACGCGGTGGCCTTTACGAGTGGGTCAAGCGCAGATCATTTAGCAAAGGTAGCAGAGCTTGCTGGTGTGTCTTTCCCGTTTGCGGGCGTACCGGCCATTTCTATTGGGCCGGTGACTTCGGAGACTCTGCGGAGGTTGGGGTGGGAGCCTGCGGTGGAGGCTGCTGTTTCCGATGTTCCGGGGTTGATTGAAGCGGTAAGGCAGGGAATAGGGAACCTCACACGACTTTAATCCTGAGTCTCGGAATCGAAATCTAGAGCCGGCATTCCTTTTCACAACGAAAAATCTGGGCTAGAAAATTCGCTGCGGGATACGGCGGTTCGAATTCTTCTCTAGCGGGCGTGTGTACTTTTGGGATTGGGTTCGCCGTGGGCCGGCTGCATGACGACGGCGCGGGGACGTTCCCTGTCTGTCGCATAAGCGTAAACGCAGAGGACAAGAACGAAGGCAACGGACAGGGCTGCAGAGAGGAATTCAGGCATCACGGTCTCCTTAGAAACATTGGCGGCGCGATCAGGCGTGGTTTCAGACATTATCGGCACGGCCGCGCTTTTTCTATAGAGAGAGTGAGGGAAGGTGTGCTGGCGTTTCAATCCTCCGTTTGGGGGATCACGTGGGAGTTTGGCGGGACGCGGGTCCAGAAACCTTTGTGGACTTCGGCGGCTTCTGCTTCGATGAAGGGACCTTCCACGACGGTGGGGCGCTGGCCTCGGGCGAAGACTTCGCTGCAGGGTAGGTCCAAGATTGAATTTTGGGGCGTGGGGTTTTCTTCGCTGCCGGTTAGCTTGTGCAGGCTCTCTTGCGAGAGGGCGTAGACTACGCGGCCGATGCCGGTCCAGTAGATGGCTCCGGCGCACATGGCGCAGGGCTCTGTGCTGGTGTAGAGGGTGCAGGTTGCGAGCTTTGCTGGGTGATATCTGCGGCCAGCGAGAGAACAGGCGAGGCGCTCGGCGTGCTGGGTGGGGTCGCCTTTGGGTGGGACGGCGTTGTTGCGGGCGGTGACGAGGATGTTGCCCTCGGCGTCGACGATGAGTGCGCCGAAGGGATGCGCGCCGTGTTCGCGGGCGGCTCGGGCGAGGTCGATGGTTTGGCGGAGGAAGGAGAGGTCTTGGCCGGAGATGGAGTGTTCACTCATGTGCGCTGGAAAAGCAGATTCCCTTCGGGAATGACAGACAGAGAAACAAGAACAACGGCAAAGACAGATCCTTCACTTCTTTTAGGATGACAGCGCTCGACTAGGAATGCCAGGTTTTGTCGGGGGCGCGGCAGAGTTGCTCTAAGGGGCACTCGGAGCATTTTGGTTTGCGGGCTTCGCAGATCTGGCGGCCGTGGTGGATGAGTTCGTGGGAGAACTGGATCCAGTGGTCGTGGGGGATGATTTTCATCAGGTCCTGCTCGACGGCCTGCGGGGTTTCGCTGCGCGAGAGGCCGAGGCGGCGGGAGAGGCGGAAGACGTGGGTGTCGACTACGATGCCTTCGGCTTTGCCGTAAGAGACGCCTAACACTACGCTGGAGGTTTTGCGGGCTGCGCCGGGAACGGTCAGGAGCTCGGCCATGGTTTCGGGGACTTTGTCTTTGAACTGTTCGTGGATGACGCGGCCTGCGCCCTGAATCGACTTAGCTTTGTTGTGGTAGAAGCCGGTGGTGCGGATGAGGGCTTCCAGTGCTTCTATCGGAGCTTCACCCATGGCCTTTGGCGTCGGGTAGGTTTCGAAGAGCTTTGGCGTGACCATGTTGACGCGGACGTCGGTGCACTGGGCGGAGAGGATGGTGGCGACGAGGAGTTCCCATGGGGAGTGATGGTTGAGGGCGCACTCGACGTCGGGGTAAGTGTCGTGGAGGATTTTGAGGATGGAGGCCACGCGGTCGGGTTTGGTTTCGAGTTTGGCTACGCCATGGCCAGAGGGCGGGGCAGCGATGGGTTTAATGGCGGGTTTGCGATTGGCGGGGAGTGGGTGCCTGGCGGCCTGCTTACGGGCTGAGGCGGATTTGGCGGCTACAGTCTTCTTGGGGGATTTCGTGGCGGCTTTTTTAGGTGCTTTTTTTGCGGGCTTCGCGGACATAGAGATGATTGTGGCATGGTGGGTTCACGCTGCGCACGAATCGGGCCTGGGTCTTAAGGTCAAGGCCCCGGATATTCGCCGTTCGTTGATGGTTCAGCCGATCACCCACTTGCTCTTTGGCAGGAAGGAAAGCAGCTTGATGAGCAGGTACGTGGAAACGAACGTCAGCGAGGCAAACAACGGCAATTTGAATTCAGCGCCAGAGATGCGGTTATTGAGCAGGGCATACACAGCATTGAGCAGAATGATGTGCGCCAGATACATGCCGTAGGTCAACGGAGAGATCGACGCCACGAGCCGCCCGAAGCGGGAGTTTGGATTGATCTGCGTGATGTTTTTGAAGAGCAGGAAGAATCCAGTGGCGACCATGGCCTGGTTGATGGTTTCGAACCCCCAGGTTAGTTCCAGCGATTCGAGTGACAGGTTAAGCGGCAGTCTGTGCAGAAAGCCGAATGCGGTGATGCTGTAGCCGGCTGCGATCAGGAGTACGGCCAAGCCATTCTGCAGTGAGCTTGGCTGCATGTGGAAGCGGCGAATGTAGGCAGCGGTCACCGCGTAGCCCATGAATCCTGAAAAGTAATAGAGCATCGGCGTGTGATTCCAGCCGCACTCTCCCCATAGGGTTGGGAAGATGAGATGGATGTAGGGAATGGCGAGTGAAACTGCCCACAGCGCGACGAATATCTCCATGCTGCGGCGGCTCGCCGATGTGACCCAGGGAGAGAGGATAGGGGCGAAAAGATAGATGCCCATGAGCATGTAGACGAACCAGAGATGGCCTACCTCTGTACCGTAGTTCACTGGGATATGAAGAACATTGATGAATGCAGCATGGAGCGAGACATCGCCGCGGAAATAGTAGTAAAAGGCGTAAATGGCGCACCAGATTAGAAAGGGTGAGAGGATGCGCCCGAAGCGTTTGCGGTAGAAGGTTCGCTCATCAACCGGGAAGAGGAAGAATCCGGAGATCATGATGAAGAGCGGCACACAACAGCGAAAGAGGGAGTTAAGCCAGCCAACCCATTGCGCGTCGCTGTTGTTGATGACACTTCCGCCGGGGCCGATGTAGAAGAATTCACCGGAGTGAATCTGCATGACCATGTAGGTGGCGAAGATGCGCAACAGGTCGAGGCCGAGGTTACGCGGAGGTCGCGTGCCGCTGGCAGATGCAGGATAGGCTTTCAAGACTCTCGCCTCATCCGTATTTACCGCACCAAAATTTCTGGGATTATTGGGAAAACCCGCTGCGTTCTTTGAATGTTTCGCAGACATAGGAATGATTGTGGCATGGCTGGTTCGTGCCATGCACGAATGTGTTCCCAGGTCTCAGGATCGAGACCTGGGGCACCCAGATTTGTGATTAGGCGAGAGAACCGGAGAACCATGCGGAGAGCTTTTCCACCGGCAGACGGATGCCTACGTAGAAGCTGCCGAAGAGGGCGAATTTGGCGCTGACTTCGTCGAACCGCATCTCGTAGATGAGCTTTTTGAAGACGAGAGGATCGCTGGAGAAGAGGTCGACGCCCCACTCCCAGTCGTCGAGTCCGATAGAGCCGGTGATGATCTGCTTTACTTCATCGGCGTAGCGGCGGCCGATCATGCCGTGCTCGTGCATCATGCGCTGACGCTCGGCCATGGGCTCGGTGTACCAGTTGATCTCTTCGCCGCGCTTGCGATCCATGGGGTAGAAGCAGGCGTACTTGGCATCGGGAACGGTCGGGAAGAGGCGCGTGGCCATGGCTCCGGCCTGACGGTCGAGCGTTTCCTGGATGGCCTTTTTCCACTCGGGCGAGTGGGGTTGGATGTCGCGGGCGGTGAGGGCGGTGTAGGTCTTGGCGGTGGATTCGTAGAGGCCGAGCTCGACGACGGAGAGATAGGAGTAGACGGGCTCGAGGAAGTCGAAGAGCTCAAGCTGCGCGAGTTGAAGCTCGATCTCGTTGAGAGCCTCGACAGATTCGCGCATGTGAAGGAACATGAGGTCACCCTTGTGGCCGACTTCGGAGAAAAGCGCGGAGTGGGGGCCATTGCCGCTGTCTGCTGTGATCTCGGCGAGTTTGGGGGCGGCGGCGGCGGCGATGCGTTCGCGCTCCGCGGCGGATAAGATGCGCCAGGTCTTCCAGTTAAAGCGGAAAAGTTGATGCAGGACGTAGGAGCCTTCGAGGGTAAGCGGAACTGCGGGAGATTCTGGCACGGATATGACCTCTTGGTTCTTAGAGTAATAGATGGAGATGAGGAGACAGTGAACAGAGGGCAGTGAACGGTGGACAGCAGACAGTTACACTTGGGGTTGGCGTTGCCGGTACGAGGCGAATGCTCATGCGAGGGGAATGAAGGAACGGGTGGAATTTTGGCTAGTCTGGTGCGTGGCGCACGGGCTGGGATTGCTGCCGCGAAGTGTGGCGCGAGGGATTGGTGCGGGCATAGGACGGCTGGCATATCTGCTTGCGGGACGGCTGCGCAAGACTGGGTTGCGGAACCTGGAGCTGGCGTATCCGGAGATGGATGCCGGTGAGCGGGAGTGGATTCTTGAGAGGCTGTATCGCTCGCTGGGTTGGCAACTTGCGGAGTTTTGCCGGATGGACCGGTATACGCGAGAGAATACTCACGGGCTGATTCGTTACGAGGGCCTGGAGCGATTTCTGCAGGCTGAGGCGCGTGGCAACGGTGTGCTGATTGTGACGGGGCACCTGGGGGCGTGGGAGCTGTCGAGCTTTTATCACTCGCTGATGGGGCATCCGATGGGGATGGTGATCCGGCGGCTGGATAATCGCGTGCTGGATGCGTTTGTGAACCGGATCCGTTGTCTGCATGGGAATAAGGTGCTGCACAAGGATGATTTTGCGCGGGGGCTGATTTCGGCTATGCGTGCGGGGGAGACGGTTGGGATTCTGATGGATACGAATATGACTCCGCCGCAGGGTGTGTTTGTGGAGTATTTTGGGGTACCGGCGTGTACGGCTTCGGGATTGGCGCGTGTGGCGCTGCGGACGGGTGCGGCGGTGCTGCCGGGGTTTCTGGTATGGGAAGAGAACGAGCGGCAGTATGTGCTGCACTTTGGCGAAGAGATTCCGGTGGAGAAGACAGAGGATACGGAGGCCGATGTGCTGGCGCTGACGCAGCGATGCACGTGGGCGATCGAGAGCTGGGTGAGGCGGTATCCGGAGCAGTGGTTGTGGATTCACCGGCGCTGGAAGACGCGGCCGGATGGGACGAGAGATGAGGGAATAGGGATTAGGGAATAACGAACAAAGACAAAAGCAGGGCGAGTGCGGAGTGGTTGCGTGACGGTTGCTGAGTTGATTGAGCGGTTGGGCGGGGAGTTGGTTTGTGGGGATGCGGCTTTGCGCCTGACCGGGGTTGCGGAGACAAGTCGCGCGAATGCTGCGGAACTGGTGTTTGGGGAGAGTGCGGCTGCGGCTGGTGAGGCAGTTCGCTGCGGTGCTGCGGCGGCTGTTGTTCCGTTGGGGTTTGTGCCGGGTGCGGAAAGCAGGATGGCGGTGATTGCCGCGAAACAGCCGCGACTCTGGTTTGCGCAAGCGTCGAAGCTTTTGGCGATGCATTTGCCGGTGGCGGGTGTGGATGCGAGTGCCGAGGTATCGCCGGATGCGGTGCTGAGTGAGGGAGTTTCAGTTGGGCCGTGCGCGGTGATTGGGGCCAATGCGGTGATTGGAAAATTCACGCGTGTTGAGGCCGGGGCGGTCATTGGCGAGCGGGTGATTGTCGGGGAGCAATGCCGGATATATCCGAGAGTGGTGGTCTATGCGGGGGCGGAGATTGGCAATCGAGTTGTTGTGCATGCCGGAGTTGTGCTGGGTGCGGATGGGTTTGGGTATGTGAGGGATCGGGAGACCGGGGCGTATACACAGTTTCCGCAACAGGGCCTGCTGGTGATTGAAGACGATGTGGAGATAGGGGCGAACTCTACGATCGATCGCGGGGCGCTTGCGGAGACGCGCATAAGGCGCGGAGTGAAGATCGACAACCTGGTGCATATTGGGCATAACTGCGACATCGGCGAGGATGTGGTGATTGCGGCGCTGACGGGTATTTCCGGGTCGTCGAGCGTGGGCAACGGCGCCGTCATTGCTGGACAGGTGGGTATTGGGGATCATGCGCATGTGGGGCCGGGAGTGATTCTTGGCGGACAGGCGGGGATACTGTCGGGCAAGAGCGAGACGCGTACGGGGACTGTGCTGTGGGGTACGCCGGCAAAGCCGCTGAAGGAATATCTGCGCGAACTGGCCGCGCTGACGCGGCTGGCGCAGCGGAAGAAAGACTGATGGTGGTTCTCTGTATCGCCGGCTCGGGGACCGGGGCGGGGAAGACTGCGGTCGGGTGCGAGTTGATTCGCGCGATGCCTGAACTGCGATGGCTGGCGGTGAAGATTTCGCCGCATGTGCATGAGATTTCCGATGGAATAACAGAGGAAACGGATGCTAGTTCGGCAAAAGACACTGGACGTTATCTGACCGCCGGAGCTAAGCGCGCATTTCTGATTACAACCGAGGGTGATGCGCTGGAACTGGTACTGCGTGTCCGGAAGCAGGCTGCTGAGTGCGATGCGGTGTTGATTGAGTCCGGCAGGTTTCGTGCCGAGGAACTCATTGAGCTGGGCAACGCGATACTGACTCTCGCGGTGCTGGCTGGTGGTGTTTCGAAGTGGAAGCCGGAGACGCTTGAACGCGCTCGAGGCGCGGATGCGCTGGTGCTGGCGAAGGGCACGGATCAGCACTCGCTGCCCGAAGAACTGCGGCAGCGGCGGTTTTTTGCGTTGCGCGAAGGAGAGTGGCAGAACGCCGCGATGATTGATTTTGTGCGCGAGAGATTGAGGCTGGCAACCTGGCGGCGAGCGTGATCGAGTTGCTACGGCAGTGAAGGGGTATTGTCGGCGGGCAGGAAGACGGTCATGCGGGTGCCGTGATCTTCCGGGGCGGTGCTGCTGGAGGCGATGATTTTGCCGCCGTGATTTTCGATGAATTGCCGGGCGACGAATAGGCCGATGCCTGTACCGATACTGGTGCGAGTGGTAAAAAAGGCATCGAAGACGCGGGGCAGGAGTTCGGCGTCAATTCCTGTACCGGTGTCTTCGATGGTCAGAGCAACGCCTTCCGTTTCGCCCAGCGTCGTGTCGTCTACGCAGAGGGTGAGCGTGCCGCCATCGGGCATTGCATACATGGAGTTGGAGATAAGGTTTGAGATGACCTGGAGGATCTCCCCTTTGCGGATGCGCACGTATCGCGTGGATGAAAACCGAGGTCGAATCAAAATGCCCGCAGCGTCGCAGCGCGGCTGATAGATGCGGAGTGCGTCTTCGGCAAGCTCGGGCAGAGAGACGCGGCGGGGCGAAGCATTTTCACGGTAAAAGCCGAGGGTCTGCTTAGCGATGTGAGAGACGCGGGTGATCTCGCTCTCGGCGGTAGCCAGATAGGTGCGTACCAACTCCGAATTGTCAGCGTTCGTTCGCGCCAGGTAGACGAGATTCATCACAGCTTCGAGAGGATTGTTGACTTCGTGCGCGATCGTGGCGGCCATACGGCCCGTTGCGGCTATTTTTTCTGCCTGGATGATCGATGCTTCGATACGTTTGCGGTCGGAGATGTCGCGAAGGATTTTGGAGGCTCCGACGACGGTTCCAGTTCTGTCACGGATAGGCGAGATGGAGAGTGACACGTCGATGCGCCGGCCATGCTTGGTGACGCGTACGGTCTCGTAGTGTTCGATGCGCTGTCCAGAGCGGATCTTTTCGAGAATGGTAGCTTCTTCCTGCTTCAATTCTTTAGGGAGGATGATGAGAATGGATTTGCCTACAACCTCCTCGGGCGTGTAGCCGAGTATGCGCGTTGCGCCCTTATTCCAGCTCATGATGCGGCCATCGAGATCTTTGCTGATAATGGCGTCGTCCGAGGACTCGACAATGGCCGCAAGTTCCGCGAGATACTTGGCTGAGTTCTGTTGATCTCGCTCCGATTTTTCGAGATCGGCGATCTTATGGTTGAGCTGATCGTGAAGTCCGAAATTCTCAATGGCGGCGGCGGTTTGTGCGGCGACCATGGCTACAAGGTCTTCATGCTGCTGCCGGAAGACGCCTTTGGCTTCGTGTCCGTAGAAGAGGCCTCCGAGCACCTCGCCGGATCGGGCTTTGACGGGGATGGCGAGGTAGCTGTGAACAGGAAGATGGCCGGCCGGCATGCCGTAATGAGGCGGGTTCTTGCCGTAGCGAGGGTCCAGCATGATGTCGTCTGAACGTACGATGCCGATGCCCTCGAAAGTAGGGCCGAAGACCGCGGTGTGGCGGGGCATGGGGAAATCGGCGAACCTGGCGGGGTCCGCGCCTGAAACCGTGTAGAGTTGGTAGCGTTCGCCCTCATCGTCGAGGACGTTGTAGAAAAAGGCGCCAAACTGTGCGCCGCAGAGGGCGAGGCCGGCATCGGCGGCCGATTGGATGAGGCTTTTCAGGCCGGTGCCTTTGGCCAGCAGTAAGCCCGCCGTTACGACAAGCTTAAGGCTGCGGCGAACATCGACCTCATCTGAAGGTAGTTCTGTCATGCGACGGGCACGCCTGGTCGAAAATCAGGGAACAGGGCGGAAATCCAAATTTCCACCAGCATTGGGGATACAAGAGATTCGCCTGAAAAAATAATGATAACAACGGGAAAGGTGAGCAGGAGTTTCGGAGTGATCAGTTTCGCGCTGATATGTTTGTGAGGCTCACGTGAGAGGCCTGGAGTAGACGATGAAGCCGGAGTCTTCGGCAACCTCACCGTAAAGGCGTCGAGTGTGGAGGTTTTTCGCCGGGGCTGAGAGCCGCGTGGTGTTGCGCTTGCTGTTGTCTCGTGCTGTCATGCCAGGAACGCGGGCGCTGGTGCCACAGCGGATAAGGGATCTGGTGAAGAGAGGGATGATGGCGCTCCGGATCGCGTTTCCGTAAGGCGTCTCCATGCGTTGGTTCGGGTTGGCGGACGGGGCAAGAGGAGGATCCTGGAGTTACGGCGACGCTACCTATCGACGATGGATTCATCCCGGTCCGCAAGTACCTGAGAACGAGCTATAGCCCTGACTGCGAGTATGTGGGCGAATTCAGCGGGACTGCATCCGGTGGCGGAAGGTGAGCTTGCTGTGCCGGGGACGGCGATCCGGGCGGTGCTGGAGCGGGCGTGATGAACTTGCTGATGCGAATCATGGTTCAACGGCAAGCCTGATTTCAGGTTATCAGCAGCGAAGGATTTTACCGCTGAGGATGCCTTTGGTGGCGTTGCGGGTGTCGATGACCAGATTGCGACTGCTCGACGATGGCTTTGTAGTCGTAGGTGGAGTGGTCGGTGACGATGACTACGGCGTCGTACTGGCCGAGGTTATCGAGCGGGGTGTTGGTCATGTTCAGGTCGTAGTGGCGGCCGCGGCCTACGGTGGGGAAGTAGGGATCGTTGTAGGAGACGTTGGCGCCTTTTTCGCGGAGCAGTTCGATGATGGTGAGCGAAGGCGATTCGCGCAGGTCGTCGATGTCGCGCTTGTAGGCGAGGCCGAGGACGAGAACCTTCGAGCCTTTGATGGACTTGGCGTGCTCGTTGAGGCCGTCGGCGATCTGGTCGATGACGAAGTAGGGCATGGCGGTGTTGACTTCGCCGGCGAGCTCGATAAAGCGGGTGCGGAAGTCGAACTGCTTGGCCTTCCAGGAGAGATAGAAGGGATCGATGGGGATGCAGTGGCCGCCGAGGCCGGGGCCGGGATAGAAGGCCTGGAAGCCGAAGGGCTTGGTTTTGGCGGCGTCGATGACTTCGTGGATGTCGATGCCCATGCGCATGCAGAGCTGCTTGAGCTCGTTGACCAGGGCGATGTTGACGCAGCGGTAGATGTTCTCGAGCAGCTTGGTCATCTCCGCGACGGAGGGCTGCTGACCGGAACGACGCGGCGGAAGATGCTGCCGTACATGGCCGCGGCCAGCTCCGATGCGACGGGGCCGCAGCCGCCGACGACCTTGGGAATGTCGTGGCGGGCGACGGTGTCGTTGCCGGGGTCTTCGCGCTCCGGGCGAGAAGGCGACGTGAATGCCGGGTTCGCTCGTGCGGTGCGCGCGACTTTGAGGCCGTGGCGGTTGCCGGATTCGAGGCAGCGGGACGACGATCTCTTCGGTGGTGCCGGGATAGGTGGTGCTTTCGAGGACGATCAAGCTGGCCTTCGTGGATATAGGGCGCGATGGACTTCGACGGTGCCGGTGACGTAGCTCAGGTCGGGCTCGTGGTATTCGTTGAGCGGCGTGGGGACGCAGATGATGACGGCGTCCATCTGCGGCGATTTCGGAGTAGTCGGCGGTGGCGCGGAAGCCGGCTTTCTGCGCTTGCTGGATCGGCTCGGGCAGGATGCGGACGATGTAGGAGCCGCCGGCGTTGAGCGTCGCTGACTTTGTCTCGGCTCGATGTCGAAGCCGGTGACGCGGAAGCGCTTCGCCGCTGAAGAGCAGCGCGAGCGGCAGGCCACATAGCCCATGCCGACGATGCCGATGCGGGCTTCGCGGGTTTCGAATTTTTGCTTGAGGGTGTCGAGCGTGAGGGGTGCGGCTGTGGACATGACTCTGTTGATTGTAAATGGGCGAGAGCGGTGTTAGCGGACCTGGCGAGCACGTTGCGGAAATCAAAATCAGCTCAAGTGAAATGAGACGCCAATGTCGTCTTGGCGCTCGAATCCAGGAAATTTGTCGTGAACAGCATCAGCGATAGCCATCGTATCTTTGCGGTTCAGATCGGGAAGGAGACATGTGTTGCGCCAGGAGCGCCGTACGTACAAGCCAGATGGCTCTTGTTCGTCGCCAATTTCGTAGCCAAGGCTCTTTACTTCCGATGCCGGCACCACGATCTCAGTCCGAAAACTGCGATCAATATTACCTCGTGCAGTTAACTCCGAAGCCGAAACGTTCAGCGTCGTGACAGGCCCGTGACGGTACCAAAGGGCGAAGGAGCCGAGCCCGAATACTCCCATCAAGGCAAGAATCCAGAAATGGCCGAGGATTCCGATGCCGATGAGCGCAACCATGGTGGCGGGTGGAAGGATAAGCATGAGCAGACCGAACTCTCGCGTTACGACTATCTGCAAATGATCAGGGAATTCGCTGGTTGTGATCTTTACGTTGCCGATGAGCTTCACCGGATCATTGTACGAAGCGCCGAGCTGGTGAAAATCGTTCGGGTGATATTGATTCAGGAGCGGCAGGTGCACTCGACACAGGCGTGTTCCGCGCATGTTCCGCATGTTTCGATGAGATGTTTGCGGAGTGCGGTGCGGGCGCGATGGGCGCGGACGGCTGCGTTGGCGGGGGAGATGTTCTGCTCGGCTGCGAACTGCTGAAGCGGCTGTTCACCGAGATCGACGGAGCGCAGAAGCTCGGCGTAGTTGGGGTGGATGGTGTCCAGCACGCGGGTCAGGCAGGCGCAGACTTCGCGCTGTGTATCGAGAGGCGGAGTTGTCTGGTCTTCGAGCTCTTTGCCCCATTTTTCGAGGGCCTGATCTTCGGAGGCGCGGCGGCGGTACTGGTCGATGACGGCGTTCCGCAGGACACGATAAAACCAGCCGACGATGGATTCGTGGGAGTCTAGTTCGCCTTCGCGCTGGAGGGCGCGGAGGTAGGCGGCCTGGAGGATGTCTTCGGCGATGGCTGGGTCGGGCACGCGGCGCTGCACGAAGCCAAGAAACTGGCGGCGGTGGTCGAGGAGCGTGTTGAAAGCGGTGGTTGCCATGGGTGAGTGAGGCGGGGGATTTCGCGTCCCCCGCGCCGGGGTTAGCTGCGAGTTGAGCAAGTGCAGACGATGCAGGTGCAGCCGGTTCCACAGGGGCAAATTTCACATTTCATCGGTAGTCTCCTTTGCGAGCGCTGTATTGGACGTTCGCTATAGACACGCAGAGGCCACGCCAACATTACACCGGGCGCTTTAATGGATGCTGCGGAGCGGCGCCGGGGTGCGGATTGCTGTCGTGATCGCAGACTACGCTGAGCCGGGTTCGGTATCCTGAAAAGTTGGGTTTTCAAGGAGATGGCGTTGGCGAAGTATCTGGTGACGGGAGCGGCAGGGTTTATCGGACGGTCGATTGCGGCGGCATTGTTGCAGCGTGGGGATTCGGTGCGTGGGGTGGACAACTTCGCCACGGGGAAACGCGAGAACCTTATCGGGCTGGAGGCTATAGAGTTTGTCGAGGGCGATCTGGCCGATCCGGCGATTTGCGCGGAGGCATGTGCCGGGGTGCAGGTGATCTTTCACGAGGCGGCGCTGCCGTCGGTGCCGCGGTCGGTTACGGATCCAGTCTCAACGAATGTGGCGTGCGTGGATGCGACGCTGAATCTGCTGGTGGCTGCGAAAGAGGCGGGCGTGCGGCGGGTGGTGTATGCGGCGTCTTCGTCTGCCTATGGAGATACGCCGACGCTGCCGAAGCATGAGGAGATGCTGCCGAATCCGATCTCGCCTTATGCGGTGGCGAAGCTGGCGTGCGAGTACTATATGCGGTCGTTTGCGCGGGTTTATGGGCTGGAGACGGTGTCGCTGCGGTATTTCAATGTGTTTGGGCCCTACCAGGATCCGACCAGTGCGTATTCGGGCGTGATGGCGGTCTTTTGCCGGAAGATGCTGGCCGGGGAGCAGCCAACAATTTATGGCGATGGGGAGACGAGCCGGGATTTTACGTTCATTGAGAACACGGTGCGGGCGAATCTGCTGGCGGCGGAGGCTCCCGCGCAGCTGGTGAGCGGGCAGGTGATGAATGTCGCGACCGGCATTCGCGTGACGCTGAATCAGATGGTCGAAGAATTGAGGCCGTTGACCGGGTACGCGGGACCGGTGGCATACGCTCCGGAGCGAGCCGGGGATATCAAGCATTCGCTGGCGGATATTTCTTTGGCCGAGGAACTGCTGGGTTATCAGCCGGAGGTGGACTTCCGCGAGGGCTTGAAGAGAACAGTGGAGTGGTACAGAAAGACAGGGAATAGGAAGTAGGGTGTAGGGAATAACGAACCAGTGCGAGAGAACAGCGAAGAGTCACAGTTGAACCTGTGCGGGAGTAGGAAAATCAGGGCTCTTGAAAGTTGTGTTTGACGGATTGAGTGGAATGCTTGAAACTGCAATTACTTTCCCCGGCTGTACGTGATAACAGATAACCCGATCTCAAAAGCGTAAAGATACATACAAAATCCAAAGCGAGCAGTACCCGGTGGTAAGTGTAGATCGGGGCGAGACTCGCAAGAGACACCAAGGCGCGATTGAGTCTGGAAAAGGCGATGCGGGCTGATGCCTGTGTGTACCGTTACGTGCGCTGAGGTCGAGACTCTGTGGCGGATTCCTCCGTTCCTGTTGGGAGCCGTAGTTCTGTTGTCCTGGAAACGGGGGACAGACCGGAACGATATTCCATTCGCGAATTTGTTGCGCTCTGCCGGCGCCGGCGCTGGTTTCTGTCCGGCGTGATCGGCTTCTTTGTTGCGATATGTCTTCTCTATTGCCTGATTGCGCCGAAGAAGTATGACGCGACTGCGACGGTTGCGTTACGGATGCAGCCTGCTTCCACGCTTTCGGTGGAGGGCGTGGAAGCGATGGCCCCGGCGTCGATTCTGAGTACGCCGCTGGAGCTGGAGACGCTGGTGGATGTGCTGCGCAGCGAGGATCTGCGCTGGCGGGTGATTCGCGGTGAGCGGCTGTATGCTTCTGCGGCTTTCGATCCGGCGTTTGCGCAGCGATTCCCGAAATTTAATGCGAGCCATCCGGAGCCCGCAGCACAGGAACGTCTGCTGGACCACTTTGACAAACAACTGCATGTGCGCGTGATGCCAAGGACGCTGCTGGTGGAGGTGCGGTTTCGTAGCCGTGATCCGGAGCTTTCGGCGCGCGTGGCGAATGCGTTGATTGCGGCCTATCAGGCTCGCGAGATAGAGACGCGGAGGGCAGCCACAGAGACTGCCTCGTCATGGCTGCAGGCGCAACTGGATGCGTTGACGGCGAAGGTGAATGGCGAGGAGAAGGAGCTGGCCGCATTTGAGACGAGCCACGGATTCCTCACGACGGAGCAGAGCCAGCCGGGCGGGCAGCCGATGGAGACGCTGCGCAATCCGGCGGTGCAGCAGGTGGATGAGACGGAGCGGCTTTGGTCGCAGGCGAGCGGGGATCGCATTTTGAGGCAGGCGCTGTACGTGCAGGCACAGCAGGGCGATCCGGAGGCGGTGCTGGCGGCGAATCCGGAGTTGGAAGCGGAGATGGGACCGGGCGGTGCGGCGATGGCGCATCAGCTTCGCACGCATCTGAGCGAGGTGCATGTAGAGCTGGCGCAGCTTCGGCTGGAGCATGGGCCGAATTATCCGCGGGTGCTGGAGCTGGAGCGGGCTGCGCTGGAGCTTGAGCAGGAGCTGAAGGGAGAAGACACGAAGCTGCTGGAGGGCTTTGAACGGAGCTGGAAGGCGGCGGCGGGGAGAGAAGAGATGCTGCGGAAACAACTCGACGATGAGACGGCGGAAGGGTTGAAGGAGAATGACGCGACGATCCGCTATGCGTCGCTGCTGCAGGAGGTGGAGTCGGGGCAGGAGCTTTGTACGCGGCTGCGGCGCAGGATCGAGGAGGCGGGGATGTCGGCGGGGGTTCGGGGATCTAGCATCTCGGTGGTGGATGAGGCGCGGGTGCCGTTCAAATCGGCTACTCCGGATGTGCCGCTGTATATGGCGATTGCGCTGTTTGCGGGGGGATGGATTGCGTTTGCGGGTGCATTGCTGCTGGATGCTGTACGTCCGGTGGCAAAAGTGGTCAAGGTTTCAGGCGCGTTGATCCTGGCGCTGTTGTTATCCAGCAGTAGAGATGGACGGGCGCAGGCTCCTACTCCGAATACGCAGGGGCTGCCGACGGGGGTGGTGCGGCTGCCGGAAGATGCGCCGGCGAGGAATGGGCCGAATCCGCGGACGGCGCCACAGATCTGGAGCCAGGGTGAAGCGACGGCGGCTCAGCCGATTCCGGATGAGGGTGGCCGGGCGGGCGTGGCGATGGCGTTGCCGATTATAGCGGGCGATTTTCTGGAGGTGAGCGAGTTTCATCTGCAGGAGTTTCACTCGCAGGTGCGCGTGGCCGAGGATGGCACGGTGGAGCTGCCGCTGGTGGGGCCGGTGACAGTTCGCGGGATGAGCGAGCAGGGGGCCCAGCGGGCGATCGAAAAAGTGCTGCTGGAGAAGGGAATGCTGGTGCATCCGCAGGTGACGGTGTTGGTGACCAACGCGGCAGGGCAGGATGTGAGCGTGATGGGCGAGGTGTCGCGGCCCGGGGTCTATGTGTACTCGGTGCATCACCGGCTGCTTGACCTGATTGCATCGGCGCAGGGGTTGACACCGAATGCGGGGAGGCTGGTGGAGGTCTTTCATCGCGACGATCCGAGGACGCCGCATCCGGTGGTGCTGGAGCCGGCCGGGCCGGTGAGCGCGACCGATGCGAAGGTGGACCACGATCCGGAGCTGGAACCGGGAGACACGGTGCAAGTCAGCCGCGCGGGGCTTGTGTACGTGATCGGCGATGTGGTGCGGCCGGGCGGGTTCGCGGTCGATCCGGTGCAGGGACTGACGGTGGTGCAGGCGCTTTCGCTGGCATGGGGTGCGACCCCGAATGCAGCGACGGGTAAGGCGATCCTGATTCGCGATCAGCCGGGTGGACGGACGCTGACGACGCTGGATCTGAAGCGGATGATCCATGGGCGTGATCCGGATGAGCCGGTACGGGACAGGGACATCTTGTTTGTACCGGACAGCATGGCCAAGAACCTGGTGAACAAGAGCATTGAGGCGGCGATTCAATCGGCCATCGGGGTTTCGATCTATGCGGGATTGGTGTATTCGCAGCGGTTTTAGTGGTTAATGGTTAGCGGTTAGTGTGCGTGGGCCGGCGAGCGATTGGAGAGTGTCGTGAAGCGTCTATCGCTTCTATTGCTGATGCTGTATGTGTTTGCGGTGCCGTGGGAGTACTCGCTGGACCTGGGCGAGCCCCTGGGCAATGTGGCGCGCATCATTGGGGTGGTCCTGCTGGTGACGGTTGTTCCTCTGATGGTGCAATGCGGAGGGCCGCGGCGGCTGGGGGCGCTGCAATGGCTGGTGCTGGCGCTGTACCTGTTCTTTGCCTGCAGCTACTTCTGGACGGTGGATGGGGACGCGACGATCGAGAAGATGCGTGCCTATGCGCAGGTGATGATGGCCGTCTGGTTGGTATGGGAGATTGCCAAGACTCCGGAGGACCTGCGTGGTCTGCTGCGCGCATGGGTAGCGGGGTGCTGGGTGCTGGCGGTATTGACGATGGCCAGCTATCTCGCGATTGGCGCAGCGGGAGGGCAGGTGCGGTTTGCGGCCGAAGGGCAGGACCCGAATGATGTGGCACGGTTTCTGGACTTTGGCTTTGCCATTGCGGCGCTGGAGTTCGCAACGGAACGGCGGTGGCTGATACGGCTGCTGGCCATCGGCTATCTTCCGGCTGGATTGCTGGCGGTTCTGCTGACGGCGTCGCGTGGAGGATTTGCGGGCGCGCTAATCGCGATGGTGGGTGTAGCGGCGCTGCTGGTGATGTGGCGTCCGCAGGCTGCAGCGGCTGTGTTTTGGGGGTTGGCGGCTACGGTGATTGCGATCTGGCTTTATGTTCCCGCAGGGACGCTGGAACGGCTGGCGACGATCACAACCGAGGTGCAGGGAGGCGACTGGAACGATCGGACGAACCTTTGGGCGGCAGGCCTGATGGCATTCAAACGCGCACCGTGGCTGGGGTATGGCGCTGGAACCTTTGCCTCCGCTTCGCATTTGGCCGGGAACGATACCGCTCACAACACATTGCTGGCGATACTGGTGACGGGCGGCTTGACCGGGCTGGCGCTTTTTGTGGGGGTGCTGCTGGCTGTGACGGTTTCCGTGATACGAACGCGTGGACTGATGCGTGTGGCGCTCGGTACGACGCTGGCTGTGTGGGGTGTCACTTCGATGGTGGGGTCGGTGGAAGAGAATCGCGCGACCTGGGTGCTTTTCGGATTGACGGCACTTGCAGCGCGGCTGACGCGGGTGTGTCCGGTGGCGATGCGGTTGTGTTTCGATGCAGGCATCGAGAGATCAGCAAAGCGGCGCAGGTTGGCGACGGCTTGCGACGGAAGTATCTGACAATGGCGGAACGGGCGATGGCTGCACCTGATACCGCGGGCCTCGATGGTGGCTCCTGCGAGCCTGTGCGCGCCGACTCGGGTGGATTCAACCGCCGGATTTTTCGCGCGGCCTGTGGAGTGGCTTTGGCGGGAGTGGTGGTGAAGCTGCTGGCGACCGCCAAAGAACTGGTAGTTGCCGCACAGTTTGGCCGTACGGATGCGATGGACGCGTTTCTGATGGCGTTTCTGGTGCCAGGGTTGCTGGTGAACTTGTTTTCGGAGTCGATGAATCAGGCGCTGATTCCAACGCTGGTACGGGTGCGCGAGACGGAGGGACGTGGGGCGGCGCAGTGCTTGCTGACGAGCGCGCTGGGATGGACCTGCCTGTTGCTTGTCAGTGGCGCGGTACTGATGGGGATATCGGCCAGGGTGTTTTTCCCGATGATTGCCCCGCATTTTGGAGCCGTGAAACTCGGTCTGACGGAAGGGCTGTTTTACGGATTGTTGCCGGTAGTGTTGCTGGCGGGGTTGGCATCGACGGGAACGGCGGTACTGAATACCGAAGGAAAATTTGCAGGGCCGGCTTTGTATCCGATGGCGGTGCCGGTAGGCATCATGCTGGCCGCAGCGTGGGGCGCGCGGCGATGGGGAATCTGGGCGCTGGTGTATGGGTGTGTGGCGGGAACTCTGGCTCAGGCGCTGTTGGTGATGTGGACGATGGAGCGGCATGGATTCCGCATCCGGCTGGATTTGCGGCGTCGCGGCGAGGCGTTGCGGGAGGTAGCAGGGCAGTACGGTCCGGTGTTGTTGAGCGGCGTGGTGGCGTCGGGTGGACTGCTGGTGGATCAGGCGATGGCGGCATGGCTGGGGCCGGGAGGTGTTTCCACTCTGGTGTATGGCAACCGCTTTGTCAGCGTCGCTATGAGCCTGCTGGCCGGCGCGATCGCAACTGCCGCGACTCCTTATCTGTCGGAGATGGTGGCGCGGCGCGACTGGCAGGCTTGCAGGAGCACGGTCAATACGTACGTGTGGATGACGGCGGCTGTTTCAGTCCCGGTGGCGCTGGCGCTGATCTTCGGCTCGCTGGCGCTGATCGGTCTCACTCTGCAGCATGGGGCGTTTCAGAGCGCGGACACGGCAGCGGTGGCGCCGGTGCAGGCGATGTATGCGATTCAGCTTCCGTTCTTTGTGGTGAGCCGCGTGTATTACCGGTATCTGGTGGCGATTCGGAGGACGACGCTGATTTTGTACTGCGGCACAATCAATCTGGTGCTGGACGTGGTGTTGAACCTGGTGTGCATGCGATGGATGGGGGTTGCCGGGATTGCGCTGGCGACGTCGCTGTGGACGGTGAGCACATTCGTTTTTCTTGGCTACTGGACATATCGATTGCTGCCACTAGGGACAAGCCCCCTGAACGGGGAACTACCGGGTGGCCCGGTATGACGGGAACTCGATCCGGTGCGCAATACCTGCTGCGGCTGGACGATCTGTGCCCGACGATGGATCGGATGCGGTGGAGCTGGTTCGAGGAGTTGATTACACGCTACGAGCTGAAGCCGATTCTTGCAGTGGTTCCTGAAAATCGCGATCCTGAGCTTATACGCGATGAGCCGGATGCAGAGTTCTGGGACAAAATGCGGCGGATGGAGAGTGTGGGCGCGACGATCGGGCTGCATGGTTTGCGCCATCAGTGCCGGGCGCTCGGCAGAAGCATGATTCCGATGCACGCCCAGAGCGAATTTGCGGGTGTGGCATATGCGGTGCAGCGGGAGTGGATTGGCGCCGGTTTGCAAATACTGCGGAGTCATGGGCTGGAGCCTAGAGTATGGGTGGCTCCGCGGCACGGGTTCGATGCCGGGACCTGTCGCGCGCTGCGGGAGAACGGTATGGGGATCGTCTCGGATGGTTGGGCGCGCCGGCCGTTTCGCAGGCACGGTTTGACATGGATTCCGCAGCAGCTCTGGAGGCCGGTTGCGAAGACGGATGGAGTCTGGACGATCTGCGTGCATCCCAACATATTCAATGAAGAAGATTTGGAGGAGTTGCGGCGGTTTTTGGGTCGTCATGCCGGCCGGTTCGCGGGCGTGAGCGAGATCGTGCGTAGCTGCAGGCCGCAAGCGATGTCGATGGCCGATCGCTATTTCCACTGGAGGATCGCAGCCGGACGGAGCGTGAAGCACTTGCTGGGCTGAGGCTTCATCCTGTTCGCGCGGGTCCGGGACGCTCTTCAAGCAAACGCGTATAGAGCACGGCCCAGCGATTGGCGACTATGGGAAGTGAATAGTGTTCGAGCGCAGCGCGGCGATAGCTGAGGTCGAGTTCCCTTCGTTCGGAAGGTGTGAGAGTCATCACCTCCGACATGGCACTGGCGAGTGCCGCATGGTCGCCCACGGGAACGAGCCAGCTGGGATTGCACATGCTCAAGGCCTCACGCGCGCCTTCGGTCTGCGTAGCGACCACAGGCAGCCCTGCCGCGCAGGCTTCAAGGATGCTGACGGGAAGGCCTTCCCATAGAGAGGAGAGAACGAAAGCATCGGAGGCGGCGAGCAGAGGCCAGATGTCGGCGACGAAACCGGCGAAGTGTACGCGGTCCTCGATGCCGAGAGTACTGGCAAGCTCCGCGAGCAAAGCTTGATCCGAGCCTGCACCGGCTATGGTGAGGCGCGGTTCTCCTGGTAATTGGGCAAAGGCGCGCAACAGCGTCGGATAGTCTTTGACCGCGGCGAGGCGCCCGACGGCGATCCAAAGAAACGGGTATGGTGTGTTTTCCGGTATGGGGCGGGACGACGGCAATGAGGCAGTATCGATCGCGTTTGGGAGAATGCTCATGCGATCGCCGGGTAATAATCCTGCAGCGTTGTACGCGTCGGCAACGGAACTTGCCACGCATGTGATTTGATTCGGAAAGGAGCGGGTGAACCTGAGAAGAAACCGCCGGGGCCGGGTACCGGTATGGATGGTGTGAACGGTATCGATCAGAACCCGAACCGGAGCAATAAGACGTACAAAGCGCGCGAAAAAAGTGGCGTGGGGAAGATGGGCATGCACGATGTCGGGCTTATTCGCGGCGTGCCATGTTAAGTAGCGGATCCAGCCGAGCGGGTCGACCCAGGCTTTGCGCATGTGAAGCGAATAGAAGGATACGTCCGCGGCTCTGAGCTCCTCGGCTGCGCCTGCGCCGTAACCGGAGAGCGCGATGACCGAAACCTGCCATCCGCGCGCGGCGAAGGCTTTGGCCAGCAGCAGAAGCTGGCGCTCCGCGCCGCCGATTTCGTCGAGGGTGGGGATCAGGTAGGCGAGGCGGATCATGCTCTGGCCTTCGCAGCAGTCTCTTCGAAGCAGGCTGAGTAAGCAGCGATAGATTGGGAGGTTTCGAATGGAGCGAGGAAGGAGTGATCGAAGAGCGCAGGAGCTGGGCAGGTGGATTGAAGAGTTTTGAGCGCCAGCAGGATGGTTTCCGCGATGGACTCTGCAGTGATGGATGCCGTGAGCCAGATGCCGGACTGGCCGCGAAGGAGATCGCTCAGGCCGCGGGAAGCGGGCGTGGTGACAATGGGAAGCTCGGCGGCGGCGGCTTCCAGAAGTGCATTGGGCATGCCTTCGTAGCGCGAGGGAAGAACGAACAGCGTGGATGGAGCGTAGTGGAGGGAAAGGTCGCTGCTGAACCCGGGAAAACTTACTGCGTGTTCGATGCCGAGATCGCGAGCTAGATCTTGCAGGTCAGACTGAAGAGGCCCGTTGCCGAGCACGGTGAGCGAGGCTGCGGGGAATGTTCGAAGAACATCCACCAAGGCGTGCAGCAACAGATCGAGGCCCTTTTCATGTGAGAAGCGGGCGACACAGAGAAGACGCGGCGCCGAGAGCAGTTGCGGTGGGAGCTTGCTGCGCGCCGATTGCGCAGCGGTGCGAATGGAGAGGACATCAACTGGGTTGGACAGGATCCAGCACTTGCTGCGGGGAATGGAGAAATGTCGCGAGAGATCGTCGGCCATGGCCTGTGATTGGCAGATGACTCCGTCGGCAGATGGATAGAGCGCGCGATAGGCGAGACGGTGCAGGCGCGCCGTTGCCGCGGCGGAGGCGGTGGTATTTTGCCTGATCAGAATCTGAGTGTGGCGAGGCAACAGCGGCCGGAGAGCGAGCACAAGAAAGCTGAGATGAGCCATGCCGGAAAAGAGCACGTCGGGTTGCAGATCGCGGATGAGACGAACGATCTGCCGCCATGCGCGACGAACGCGCTGCCGATTGAGACGATGTACGGCGACGCCGGAGGGCAAAAGAGGAACGCCGGATTGATCGGGAGAGACTGTCGCCAGATGGATGTCGAAGCGATGCGGGTCGAGGTGGAGCGCGAGCTGCGCGGTGACTTGTTCGGCTCCGCCTCCACCGAGATGAGGAATAAGTAAAAGCAGTTTAATTTTAAGAGACATGCGGAAGTTATTTGGCAACCAGATTACAGCAACATGATCTCTGTTCCAAGTTACTTTGGGACTGATGCCAGAACTTTTTAGATGGCAGGTTTCATGGGAATAGATGGGGAGCTCCTAACTATTTTGAGTCGCGAAATGTATAGCACATGATTGTGTGTATCAAGCTAGACTCGAAATATAAGTTTCTATAACATTGACTTCGTCTTTCAACCTGCAACACTATCTTTTGGGCAACTCGTCGAGGAAGCATCCGGCCAGAACAGCTTCCACAAGCCGGCACTCGGCAGGCGAAGCGCTTTCGACAGATCAGTTCAAAGAGATTGCGGTTGTAATTTGGCTTCCCTGGCTTTGCGGCATTCGAGAAGAAGGTGAAATCTTGTCCTCAAGCCTGGAAAGCGGGACTGTATCGGCTTGCCCGAAAGAAAGATTGCCTGTAGCCGATGCTGATGTTCGCCAGCCTGTTGTGTTGATTGGAGTCACGAGCGATCAGACATGCGTGGTGCTGCGCGGACGGTTGCGTGCGCTGCGGGAGGCCGGCTTCGAAGTGATCGTCGTATCGTCGCCGGGGCGCTGGCTCAGCTCTGTATCCGACGCGGAAGGGGTAAAGGCGGTGCCGATTGCGATGCGGCGGGCGCTCGCTCCGTGGGCTGATGCTGTTGCTTTCTTTCGGTTGTGCCGGCTGATTGGGAAACTGCGGCCGGCGATCACTGATTTCAGCACGCCGAAGTGTGGACTGCTTGGAAATCTTGCTGCCTGGCTGATGCGGGTTCCGCGGCGGGTGTATACGTTGCGCGGGCTGAGGCTTGAGTCGTCGCGGGGCTTAGAGAGAACTGTGCTTCTGTGGGCTGAAAGGATCTCCTGTTGGTGTGCCCACACCGTACTTTGCAATAGCCCGAGTTTGCGGGAGATGGCTTGGTACCACCGGATTGCTGCTGCGGACAAATTGATCGTGCTGGGACACGGAAGCTCGAACGGCGTGGATACTGAACGGTACTCGCCCGGCCGAAGTGATGTACGAGAAAGATTGGGAATTCCTGTAGATGCGCCGGTGATGGGTTTTGTGGGTCGATTGACTGGTCATAAAGGGATTCCTGAACTGATGACTGCTTTTCATGAAGTTTCGCGGCACGAGCAGGAAAGCCGGCTATTGCTGGTGGGGTGGTTCGATCGCTCGGAAGATGCGCTGGATGAGAGGTTGCGCAGGGAGATGGAGAGCCATCCGCGAGTGCAGATGACCGGCGCTGTGGAGGATGTGACCCCGTACTACCGCGCAATGGATATCTTTGTCTTGCCGACGCACCGGGAGGGTTTTCCGAATGTAGCCCTGGAGGCCGCGGCCTGTGGATTGCCGGTTGTTACCACATGCGTGACCGGCGCGAAGGATGCGGTTGCGCAAGGCGAAACAGGTTGCCTGATACCGGCCGGAAGCCCGGAAGCGATTGCGGAGTGTGTGCTGAGCCTGATGCGTGATCGAGAGTCAAGGCTGGGCCTCGGGGCAAGAGGACGGGCGCGGGTGGTGGAGCGGTTTGAACAGCAGCAGATCCTGAGACTGGTGGTTGAATTCTACCTGTCGCAACTCGGGGCGTCGCCCGCTGGGGTTGCAAGGGATGAGCGGATTCGCGCTGACTCAGCGAACCCAGCGGACTTTGGAGAGGTCAGGGGAGACGCCGGTTGAGGGCCTGGCTGAATCGGAAACTGCAGGAGTCAGGAAGCTTGCGGCTCCGGCCTGGGCGGCATTCAGGATGCGCGTCGGCGCGATTCCCAGAACCAGCGTGGCGATTGCTGCGAAGGCCAGCGAAGCTCCACCGGCGACTCCCAGTTCCGGAGCTGGAAGTTTCGCAGAGTTGGCTGCAGGAGGCTGAGCGACTTTGACGGCAAAGCCCAGATAATAGGCTGCGGCTACACCGGAGTTGAGCAGGCCGATGAGGCCCAGCCAGACCGCCCCGCCGTGGATGGCGGTAGCGAAGGAATAGAACTTGCCGAAGAAGCCAGCGGTGAAAGGAATGCCGATGAGCGAGGCAAGGAAGAAGATGAGCAGCGTACCAAGCAGCGGAGCGCGGAACAGGAAGCCGCGGAAGTCTTCGATGACAGAGAGCTTTTCATCGGGGCCGGCGGCAACGGAGAGCACGGCGAAGACGCCGACGTTCATGGCTGCGTAGGCGGCGATGTAGAAGCTGGCGGATGCAATGGCGCTTATGCCGATTCCGGCGAAGGCCGCCAGCAGATATCCGGCGTGGGCAATCGATGAATAGGCGAGCATGCGCTTGGCATTTTTCTGGCGGAGGGCGGCCAGATTGCCGACGGTCATGGAGAGTACGGCGACGATCCAGAGAAACGGCTGCCAGACGGGATGAAGGGCCGGGAAACTGGAATAGAGCAGGCGAATCAGAAGCGCGAAAGCGGCAGCCTTGGGGGCGGTGGACAGCAGCGCTACCACGGGAGATGGCGCGCCCTGGTAGACGTCCGGGGTCCAGACATGGAAGGGAGCGGCTGAAACCTTGAAGAGCACTCCGACCATCAGCAGTGCGAAGCCCGCGAGGACGAGCTGCGAGGATGCGGCCGGGATGTGGGCCGCGATGTCGTTGATCTGGGTGGTGCCGGTAGCGCCGAAGGTGAGGGCGACACCGTAGAGCAGGAATCCGGTGGCAAAGGAGCCGAGGAGGAAATATTTGATGGCGGCTTCGGGGCCCGTGCCGGTGTTTTTACGGAAGCCGGCGAGGATGTAGGTGGAGATAGAAGAGATCTCAAGGGCGATGAAGACGAGCAGCAGTTCGACGGCCGAGGTCATGAGGCACATGCCGACAGCGCCGAGGACCATGAGCGCGAAGTATTCGCCGCGATGATGCTGGCCAGGGGGAAGAGTGTCGAGCGAGAGCAGAATGGAGGCGAGAACGATGCCGCAGATGAGGACATGAAAGAAGACGCTGAATGGGTCGGTCTGGACGGTGCGGTAAAACGCTGTGCCCGGAGGCAGACTGAGTTGAATGAGGCTGGACAAAAGGGCTGCGGCGACACCGGCGGCTCCGAGCCAGCCGAGGCTGCGGCGGTTGCTGGAGGCCGGCAGCATCGCGTCGATGAGCATGATGAGGACGCCGGTGATGGTGAGGACAACCTCCGGAAGAATGCGGATAAGGTCAGACATATTCTGCGGGTTCATTGCTGGCCTCCCCGAACCGGAAATGTGGCGTCGACATTGCATCCGGCCCCGGATTTGGCGCAGAGCGTGACGGCGCGATATGCGAGGCCGCCGGAGGTCTGGCGCAGGCTGGATTCGATGCCGGAGAGGAAGAGGTTCGGGAAGACACCCATGACGAGCATCAGCGTGACCAGAGGGTAGAGGATGAATTTTTCGCGCAGATCGAGATCGCGTGGCGCGTGGGCTACGGCAAGGTTCGATTGCGGGCCGTAGAAGACGCGCTGCACAAGCGTAAGCATGTAGGCGGCGGAGAGGATGACGCCGGCGGCGCCGGTGATGGCCCAGGCCCGGCTGGCTCCGGTAAAGACGCTGGAGAGGACCAGGAACTCTCCGATGAAACCGTTGAGCAGGGGCAGCCCGATGAGGGAGAGGCTGGCGATTAAAAAGACGGTTGCCAGCATCGGGGTGCGTGCCGCAAAGCCGCCGTACTGGCCGATCTGGCTGGTGGAGGCGCGGTCGTAGAGGATAGCGAAAAGGACGAAGAGCGCGGCTCCGATGATGCCTTCATTGAGCGTCTGGTACACGGCGCCATCAAGACCGGAGAGCGTAGCGCTATAGATGCCCAGGGTGCAGAAGCTGAGGCTCGAGATGGTGCCGTAGGCGAGCAGCTTCCAAAAGTCTTTTTGCACGAGGGCCTGCAATGCGCCATAGAGGACGCCGAGTGCGCCGAGTGCGATCATCCAGGGAGCAGCCTTGACCGCCTGTTGCGGGAAGAGGCCGACGTGGAAGCGGATCAGGGAATAGAGGCCAAGCTTTCCGGCGACGACCATCGCCATCGCGACAGGGGCTTCGGAGAAGACGTCAGGCAGCCAGCCGTGCAACCCGAGCACGGGGACTTTGACGGCGAACGCGATAAGGAAGGCGAGTGAAGCCCAGCAAAGTGCGCCGGCAGGGAAGACTCCGCTGGAAATGGCATTCTGCAGAGCGACGAAGTCGAAGCTGTGTGTCTTGGCGTAGAGCCAGAGGATGGCGACGAGGAGCGGCGCGGATGGAATGAATGTGTAAAGGAAGAAGCGCAGCGCGGCGTTTGGTCCGCCGTTTTCACTGAGTGTGCGGCCGTACATGGCGGTGAGAATGGCCATGGGCAGAAGTGAGAGTTCCCAGAAGCCGTAGTAAAGCATCAGGTCGAGCGAGACGAAGACACCAACGAGTGCGGTCTGCTGCACGAGGAAGAGCGAATAGAAGATTTTCGGGCGATCCTTGATCGTGTTCCAACTGGCGAGGACACCTATGGGCGCGAGTAGGCCGGTGAGGACAACGAGCCAGAGCGAGAGGCCGTCAATGCCGACGTGGTAGTGAATGTTGGGGCTTGCGATCCAGGGTATGTCCTGTATGAACTGAAAGCCAAGCTTCGCGTTATCGAAGTGCGCAGGCAGATGCAGGGTGAAGGCGAAGGTGAGAAGCGCGAAAACAAGAGCGACGCTAGCGGAAAGTTTGCGGCGGTCGGGCAGCAGCGCGATGATGAGGGCGCCGATGAGGGGTGTGACGAGAATCAGAGAAAGGATGATATTGTCCATGTTCTAGTGCCCCGCCCATACCATCTGGATGTCGACTCCACCGATTCCCAGGACTACGCCGACGACGATGAAGAGAAGCAGCGCTGCAACGCCGGCGACGAGCCACGCGGAATAGCTGCGGAGGTTGCCGGATTGCCAGCGTCGAAGAACCTCGCCGGTCAGGGAAGCGATTCCTGCCAGAAGCCACGCCGAGCCTCGGATGAGGATGCCTTCCCCGATCCAGCCGAGGATGTACTGGCTGATGAACTTGAGCGGCGCGACGAATACAGCGTGGTAGATCTCGTCGATCCAGTATTTGTTGACGAGCAGTCTATAAAGGGCGCCGGCCGAGGTTGCGAATTTCTGCGCGCGATCGCTGGGCTTGAAGTAGAAGAGATGCGCTACGAACCAGCCGAGTGCTGCAGTTGCTACAGCAACGATGGAGAGGATAAGTTCCAGCGAGCCCGAAGATGCCTCAATGGAAGAAACCATGTCGGAGCCGATGACAGGCGACAGGAGATGGCTAAATCGGCTGTAGCCGATCCAGCCGCCACATGCGGAAAGAATGGCGAGAATCACCAGCGGCCCAAGCATCGACCACGGGCTCTCGTGCGGATGATGATCGTGGTCTTCGCTGCGGGATTCGCCGAGGAAGGTCAGATACCAGAGGCGGAACATGTAGAAGCTGGTAAGGCCGGCGGTGACGAGGCCGACGAAGTAAAGAATTCTGCCCAGCGACCCGGCCTGGAATGCTGCGGCCAGAATTGCGTCTTTGGAGAAGAAGCCGGCGAAAGGGAAAACGCCCGCGATCGCGAGGACAGCGGCGAACATCGTCCAGCAGGTGACGGGGAGATGTTTGCGCAGACCGCCCATCCTGCGCATGTCCTGTTCACCTGAGAGTCCATGAATGACCGAGCCCGCGCCGAGGAAGAGCAGCGCCTTGAAGAAGGCGTGGGTCATCAGGTGGAAGACGCCAGCCGAGTAGGCCATGACGCCGCAACCGAGGAACATGTAGCCGAGCTGCGAGATGGTGGAGTAGGCGAGGACGCGTTTGATATCCGTCTGGACGAGGCCGACGGTGGCGGCGAAGAAGGCTGTGGCCGCGCCGATGATGGCGACAGTGGCGAGCGCGATGGGCGCGCGGTCGAAGATCCAGTGAGTGCGGGCGATCATGTAGACGCCGGCGGTGACCATGGTGGCCGCATGGATGAGCGCGGAGACCGGTGTCGGGCCTTCCATGGCGTCGGGCAGCCAGATGTAGAGCGGAATCTGCGCGGACTTGCCGCAGGCGCCGACGACGAGGCAGAGGGCTATGGCGGTAAACGCCGCAGTCGAGATGCCGGAGTTCGAATGGATGATGTTGCTGATCTGGAAGAAGTCGAGCGAGTGGAAGTACGAAAGCAGCAGGAAGATGCCGATGAGGAAGCCGAAGTCGCCGATGCGATTGACGACAAAGGCCTTCCTGCCGGCATTGGCGGCCGAGTCTCGATCGAAGTAGAAGCCGATGAGCAGGTAGCTGGCGAGTCCGACGCCTTCCCATCCGACGAACATGAGAAGGAAGTTGCCGGCGAGGACCAGCACGGTCATGAAGAAGAGGAAGAGGTTCAGGTTGGCGAAGTAGCTCCAGTAGCCCTCTTCATGGGCCATATAGCCGACTGAGTAGACATGGATGAGAAAACCGACGCCGGTGATGATGCCCAGCATCAGGAGGGTGAGCTGGTCGAGGGCGAGCGTGAAGTGAATCTGCAGCGGGCCGGCGGATATCCAGTCAAGATAGTTGATGATCCAGGGCAGCGGCTGCGGTCTCACTTGAACGAAGATAAGCGCCGCGCGGAGAACGACCGCAAACGAAGCCAGTGGGAAGCCCAGCGCGATCGTCGAGACGACGGCCTTGGGCAGGCGGCGCCCCAGCATGCCGTTCAATAAAAAGCCTACGAAGGGCAGGATCGGGATGAGCCAGAGATGGAGGTGCTGGTTCACGGGTCTCCCTAGAGCTTCATGAGGTCGACCTGGTCGACGTTGAGTGTGGCGCGTGCGCGGAAGATGGAGATGATGATGGCGAGGCCGACTGCAGCCTCAGCCGCTGCGACCATCATGACAAAGAAGACGAAGATCTGACCTTTGACGGAATGCCACTGATGGGCAAAGGTGACGAAGGAGAGATTTACGGCGTTGAGCATAAGCTCAATGGACATAAAGACGGTGATGAGGCTGCGCTTGATGAGAAAGCCGATGACGCCCAGGCAAAAAAGGACGGCGGAAAGAATCAGGTACCAGGATGCGGGGATCATGAATGGCCTTCCTTTCGCGCCAGGGCAACCGCGCCCAGGATGGCGATGAGGATGAGGACGCTGGTGAGCTCGAATGGCAGCAGCATATCGCGGAAGAGCACGGTGCTGAGCTCAGTCATGGGGGTGACGCCGTCAGAGAGTTTTACTGAGCCGAAACTGCTCTGGAAACCGATGAAGATGGTGGCCAGCACGCTGAAGGCAACCACGACAGCAGGGAAGCCAATAAGTTTGGCGACTTTGCTGCCGTTGGTTTTTTCTTCTCTACCGACATTGAGCAGCATCACGACAAAGGTAAAGAGAACCATGACGGCGCCGGCGTACACGATGATCTGGGCAATGGCCAGGAATTCGGCGCCAAGCAGCAGATAGAGAACAGCGAGCGAACTCATGACGACGATGAGCGAGAGTGCGCTGTTGATAGGGTGTGTCTGGAGCAGGAGATTGATGGCTCCGGCCAGACAGAAACCCGCGAAGAGTATGAACAGGATCAGATGCATTGGTGTTCTTGGGTAGTACGTTTCAGAAGCGTGTCCCTTGAAGTTTCACCACCGTGAATAGGATGTTTCATTCCAGTGGTCCCCGATTGACTCTGAACAATTGCTTCTCGTTCACAACCAATTCATGCCCGGGCCAAAGGCGATTGTAAATTACGAGCTCGCCGTGAGCACCGAGAGAACGAGGCTTGTACCGACAATGTTGAGCATGGCGACGGGCAGCAGATAACGCCACCCGAACCCCATGAGTTGGTCATAACGGAAACGCGGCAGCGTGCCACGCACCCAGATGTAAAGAAAGAGGAAGAAGAAGACTTTGCTGACGAACCAGAAGAGCGCGAGTAGAGCTTGAAGAAGGATGCTCTGTGGTTCGGGAAGCAGATGACCGAGCGGGCTGTTCCATCCGCCGAAGAAGAGCAGCGTAGCGACGCAGCTTACGGTGATCATGTTGCCGTATTCGGCCATGAAGAACATCGCGAACTTCATCGAACTGTATTCGGTGTGATAGCCGGCGACGAGTTCGGTCTCCGCTTCAGGCAGATCGAAGGGAGCGCGGTTGGTTTCGGCGTAGGCAGCGGTCATGTAGATGAAGAAGGCGATGATCTGGCCCCCGCCGAGGATGTTCCAGGACAACATGCCATGCGCCGACTGGGCCTTGACGATATCGGCCAGCGAAAAAGAGCCGGTGCGGAGAACGACGCCGACAAGTGAGAGGCCGAGGGCGAGCTCGTAGCTGATCATCTGTGCCGATGAGCGCAGTGATCCGAGCAGCGAATACTTGTTGTTGGATGACCAGCCGGCGAGTGCGATGCCGTAGACGCTCATCGAAGTGACGCCCAGCAGGACGAGCAGGCCGATGTTCAGGTCAGCAATCTCGAAGACTTTGACGCCGTGGATGGTGATGTCCTGCGCGCCGAAGGGGACGACGGCAATGGACAGCAGCGAGCAGCCGAGGGCGATCAGCGGCGCGGTAAGGTAGAGAGGCCTGTAGACGCCGGCCGGGATGAAGTCTTCTTTCAGAAAGAGCTTAAGGCCGTCGACCATGGGCTGCCACAGGCCGAACGGGCCGACGCGGCTGGGACCCCAGCGGTTCTGGATACGGCCCACGAGCTTGCGCTCGAGCAGAACCGTATAGGCCACCGCGCCGAGAAAGATGGCGGTGACGACGGCGACCTTCAAAATGCTGAACAACAAAAACAGCCAGATGCTCAAGTCTTGCCCTTTCCTGCGGTTTAGTCTGCGGCAGCTTCGGCCAGGGGTTGCGCGATGGATTCCTGATAGTTGTCGAGTTCCACCAGAGCTTTGGTATGTTCGCCCAGGACACCGGAGGTGAAGAGGCCGTCGTGGGCGGGTAGGATGAGCTCGGCAGCCGTGGGAGCGGTGAGGCTCGCGACGGGAACGAAGCCGGGTTCGGAGTGAACGTCATTGCCGGCGAAGAGATTGAGCCGGTCGAGCTTATAGCTGGGAACCAGGCGCTCGATCTCGTCGAGAACTGCGAGAGGGTCGAAGGGGCTGAGGCGCAGCTCGAGACCGCGGCCTGCGAGCCAGACGGCGTGCCGGTCGGCTTCGCCGGACTGCGCGCCGCGAGTCTGACCGAGATCGCCGTGCAGACCGCGAAGCATTTCCGCGGGCCTGGGGGTGGGCACAAAATCGACGCTGAGCGGCGGCGCTATGACTGCTGGAGTGGTGGAGGTGCTGCGGCCGAAGGGAACAAGCTTCTTAACGTCGGCACCCATGCCACCGGCAACGCGGACGAGGATTTCGAAGTCGGGCTTGACGCCAGCCCTATCCGCTGCCTTCTTGACGAGCTGGATGTCGCCGTAGGTGTTGGTGACGGTGCCTGCCTTTTCGTAGAGACTTGCGCGGGGAGCACTACGTCAGCCAGGGCTGCGGTGCCGGTAAGGAAAATATCCTGGACGACAACGAAGGCGTTCTTGAGCGCGTTTGGGTCGGAGCCATAGATGCGTGACTGGATCCGAACCGACGATGTAAAGAGCGGCAAGGTCGCCACGGCACGCGGCGTCCAACATTTCGGGAGCTGTTCTGGCCGGGTTCGGCGGACAGATTCGGATATTCTTCGGCGAAAACGCCGGGAGTAGTGACCGGAACATAGCCGGGAAGCAGATCGGGGCTGAGACCCATGTCTGCCGCGCCGCGTGAGTTGGCGTAGTCGCCAAGGTAGGCGAATTTGACGTTCTCTTTGGCAAGACCCCATTTGACGAGGGACTCGATGGCCGCGCCGCGATACTCCTGACCGAAGATGACGAGGAGCGAATCTTCGGCGTCGACGGCTTCGCGGAAGGATTTGGCGTTTTCGTATTTCGCCGAGGGCCGCGTCGTCTCCGGAGAGGAAGGCGGTGAAGGATTCGTAGCCCTTCCTTCAGTTCGACGGGGAGAGACAGGGTTTGCCGGGCCTGACGCTCAAGCTTGATGGGGCTGTCGGTCGCGATGTAGAGACGGGCAGCGTGGTGGCGAAAGTTGGTGCGGATGTTCCAGGCCAGCAGCGGATGCTCTTCAGTGGGATTACCGCCGATGAGCAGGATGGCCTTGGCTGTCTCGGTGTCGCGCAGGCTGGCGGCGCGGTGCTCATGGCCGGCGAGAGCGCGTGTGAAAGCGGCGTAGTCCGTGGTACGGATGTGGTCGATGCTGTTGGTGCCGAGGACCGTTCGCGCGAACTTCTGCAGGAGGTAGTTTTCTTCGTTGGTAGTAGTGTTGGAACCGATCACACCAATGGAAGAGCCGCCCTTTGCATCGCGAATCTCTTTGAGCTTGTTCGCGACGACGCGAATCGCGTGCTCCCAGGTCACGGATTCGAGCTTGCCTGCGAGTTGCGGACGAGCGGCTTGGTGAGGCGGTCTTTCGAATCGACGAAATCGAATCCGAAGCGGCCCTTGGCGCAGAGGAAGTCGCCGTTGATGCCGGATTTGTCGCGGTTGTCAGCGCGCATGATTTCGGAGCCGTCATTGGCCTGGCGAACGCCTAGCGTTACTTTGCAGCCGTCACCGCAATGCGTGCAGACGGTGGAGACGTGATTCATCTCCCAGGGCCGGGTCTTGTAACGGTAGGTGTCGGAGGTGAGCGCGCCGACCGGGCAGGCATCGATGCACATGCCGCACTGTTCGCAGTCGAGATGATCGCCACCGTTGGGAGCGATGATGGAGGATGACGCCGCGGTTCTGGAATGCCGAGAGCCCAGACATCCATGCCTTCGCCGCACATGCGCACGCAGCGGTAGCAGAGAATGCAGCGCGGGCGGTCGAAGTAGACGGCAGGGGACCACTGCTGCTCTTCGCGATGCTGCTTGGCCTCGATGTAGAGGCTTTCACCTGCGCCGTACTTGAAGGTCATGTCCTGCAGTTCGCACTCGCCGCCAGCGTCGCAGACGGGGCAGTCGAGCGGATGGTTGCCGAGCAGGAGTTCGATGGTGGCTTTGCGGGCCTGGGCGATCTCGGGCGATTCGGTGGTGAAGACCTGGCCTTCGGCGACCGTGGTGGTGCAGGCGGTCTGGAGCTTGGGCACCTTCTCCTGGCGGACGACGCACATGCGGCAGGCGGCCTGCAGGCTGAGGCCGGGATAGTAGCAGAAGGCGGGGATCTCGATGCCGGCCTTGCGGCAGGCGTCGATGAGCAGCGTGCCTGCGGGAGCGGTGAGCTTCTTTGCCGTCGACTGTGAAGGTTACGTCTGCCATTGGTTTCCTTATGCGGCGCGAGTGGCTGCCTGATATGCAATGCGGTTTCAATCTTGCGGGCATGTTGTACAGTTCAGATCCTCGAACGACAAAAGTACTTCCAGTATCCTCGAAATCTTCGAGTCTTGAATCTCGATGTTCGTCGTACCGTGCTTGGGAATTTCGTTCGCCGTGTTCTGCCAATGCCTTCGAAATGGAATTCGAGCGCTTCGCGCATCATGGTGTTGCAATCTCGTCCAGAGTGTCGCGCAGCGGAGACGCAACCGCGGTACGTCCGGAGCACATGTCCGCGAGAAATTGCTACCTTTGCATTTTCGCGAAGACAAGTCAAGTAGGTGTTTTGTCATTTCAACCCCGCTCTGCTTGAGGATACTCGCCACAATCACGCTTTGATTAAGGTCCTTGCTGCCATGAAATCGAGAACCGTGACAATCCAGCTGTCTTCGGTTGGATGGTTCCAAATTGTCATGATGGACTATCCTCTCTGTCGAGCTCGAACTCGTCCAAGCCGTCCTTGCTCGATGATGCTGGATGAATCTCTCTTGCTTTCATTGTGACCTTTGCGAGTGTGATTCGCAGATCACGGGGATCTCGAATATCTGCTACTGCGCTTCTCTTCGGAAGCTTGTTCTCACACCAGTGCCAACTTCAACATGCTTGGCGAATGGGCACGGTTTGCCGTCCAGGTGATCTTCAAACTCTTTGCGGAACTTCTTGACGAAGCCGAGCGTCGGCATCGCTGCTGCGTCGCCGAGCGGGCAGAACGTCCGGCCCATCATGTTCTCGGCGAGATATTGAATGTTGTCGATGTCTTTCATCGTGCCGAAGCCGGCGTGGAAGCGGGTCAGCGACTTCTTGAGCCAGTCCGTGCCTTCGCGGCAGGGGATGCACCAGCCGCAGCTCTCGTGGGCATAGAAGCTGATGGTGCGCAGTGCGAATTCGACGATGCAGGTCTGGTCGTCGATGACGACGACGCCGCCGGAGCCGAGCATGGAGCCGGCCTTGCCCACCTGATCGAAGTCCATGCCGAGATTTTCGATCTCTTCGGGCAGCAGAACCGGCGTCGATGATCCGCCGGGAACGACGGCCTTGAGTTTGCGCCCGCCGCGAATGCCGCCGCCAACCTCGTAAATCATCTTCTTGAGGTTGTAGCCCATGGGCAGCTCGTAGATGCCGGGGCGCTCGACGTGGCCGCTGAGGCCGAAGAGGCGCGTGCCGCCGTTGCGTTCGCAGCCAAGCGCTGCGTAGGCTGGCCGCCCATGCCGATGATGTGCGGTACGGCGGCGATGGTCTCGGCATTGTTGATGACCGTGGGGCCGCCGTAGAGGCCGACCACAGCAGGGAAGGGCGGCTTGATGCGAGGAACGCCTCGCTTGCCTTCGAGCGACTCCATGAGTGCCGATTCTTCGCCGACTTCGTAGGCGCCGGCGCCGGTTTGAGTGATGACCTGAAACTCGGTTTCGCTGCCGAAGATGTTCTTGCCCAGAAAACCTTTGGCGTAAGCGTCGGCGACGGCTTTCTCCATGATCTCAAGGAGGTAGCGATACTCGCCGCGCAGGTAGATGAAACCGATCTTCGCGCCGATGGCGAGGCCGGCGATGATGGTGCCTTCGATGACGGCGTGGGGATCGTGCAGGAAGATCAGGTGATCCTTGCAGGTGCCAGGCTCGGATTCATCACCGTTGACGAGAACATACTTGGGCTTGGCGGACTGCTTGGGAACGAAAGACCATTTCAGGCCGGTGGGAAAGCCTGCGCCGCCGCGGCCGCGAAGGCCGGAGGCTTTCATCTCATTGATGATCCATTCGGAGCCTTCGGCGAGGACTTGCGCGTGGCTTCATAACCGCCGAGTTCGAGGTAGCGATCGATGTTGGTCGCGCCCATGCCGAATCGCTTGGAGATGACTTTAACTTCGTCGGGATGGGAGACGAGCTTAGGCATTCGCTGATTCTCCCCTGGCTTTGGCGCGGTAGGTTGCGAGCACTTCATCGACCTTGTCGTTGGTGAGGTCGTCGTGGAAGTCGTAGTTTACCTGAATGGCCGGAGCCCAGCAGCAGACGCCGATGCATTCGACTTCTTCGAGTGAGAAGACACCGTCTGCGGTTACGCCTTTGTGGCCGATGCCGAGCTTCTCCTGCAGGTGATCAAAGAGGTCATATGCGCCGCGCAGCATGCAGCTGATGTTGGTGCAGACCTGCACGTTGTATTTGCCGACAGGCTTGAAGCGCAGCATGGAGTAGTAGCTGGCGACGTTGCGAACATCGAGCGGAGTGATGCCGATGCGCTGGGCGATCTCTTCAATGAGGGAGTCGGAGAGATAGCCGATCTCGTCCTGCGCGTAGAGCAGCATGGGAATCAGCGCGGAGCGCTTGAGCAGGATACTTTTCGACCAGCGCGTCGAAGCGGGCAGACAGCGCGGGCGAAAAAATCGACATGGTTTCAGCACTGACTCATCGCATCAGCTCCCGTGCCCAGGCTTCGGCTTGCATGTCCATCTCTTCCTCTCGGTCTTCGTGCTCTTTGTCGCCTACGTGGGTTTGAGCTCTCCTTCTATGGTAAAACGCATGAGGCCGCGGCTGCCATCTTCGCGGGCCCAGATGATTTCGGCGCTGGAGCGGTCGAGGCGCAGCCAGCGGTCGTTATTGCGAACCGTGATGCGTTCTTCGCCGAGTTCCACAGTCGCCTGTTGCTTGCGATTGAGGCCGTGAGCCGCAGTGTAGCTGCGCAGCAGGGAAGCAAGGGAGGTCCAGAATTCGACCCAAAGTTGCTCGCTTGCCGGCGCGGTGTGCGTCGAAACGCGGTCGATGATGGTCTGTGTATTCAGTGCTGCGTTCCTCGTAAGGCCGTGGCCAAGCGGTGCAATCAGAACTAACTCGATACCAATGTTTGTACGGATGCGCTTCGTTCATGCGCATCCACGAATTCCGCTATCGGTCGATCTCGCCGAGCACGACGTCGATGGAGCCGATGACGGCGACTACGTCTGCAAGCATGCGGCCTTTGCACATGGTTTCGAGCGCCTGCAGAGACGCGAAACTGGGTTTCGCATGTGAACGCGATAAGGCTTGGCCGTGCCGTCGGAGACGACATAGTAGCCCATCTGTCCGCGCGAGGATTCGATGCCTTGATACACTTCGCCGGCTGGTACCGCGAAGCCCTCAGTAACGATCTTGAAGTGATGGATGAGCGACTCCATCTGCGTCTTCATCTTTTCGCGATCGGGAAGAACGATCTTTGGCGCGTCGGCTTTGATCGGTCCTTCGGGCATGCCGTCAAGAGCCTGGGTGATGATGCGAACGCTCTGGCGCATCTCTTCGAGGCGCACCAGATAGCGGCCCCAGACATCGCAGCGCTGCGAGACCGGCACATCGAACTGGAATTTCTCGTAGCTTGAGTAGGGCATATCGCGGCGCAGGTCGAAATCGACACCTGAGGCGCGCAGCGGCGGCCCGGTAACGCCGAGTGCTATCGCATCTGCAGCGGAGAGATGGCCGACATTTTGCAGGCGGTTGGTGAAGATGGGGTTGCCGGTGAGCAGGTTCGAGTATTCGTCGATCTTCTCGGGAAAGGTCTTGATGAAGTTCCGAATGCGATCGAAGAAATCGATCGGCGGCTCGAGCGCAAGACCGCCGATGCGGAAGTAGCTGGTCATCATGCGCTGCCCGGCTACATGCTCAAAGATGCGCAGGATCTCTTCGCGCTCGCGGAAGGTGTACAGGAAGACGGTGAGCGCGCCAATGTCCATGGCGTGTGTGCCGAGCCAGACGAGGTGCGAGTTCAGGCGGGTGAGCTCGCTGAGCAGCACGCGCATCCACTGGGCCTTCTCGGGAATCGGCAGCTCCAGCAGCTTTTCGACCGCGAGGCAGTAGCAGAGGTTGTTGTGCATCGGGCTCAGGTAGTCGATGCGGTCGGTGAGCGGAACTACCTGCTGATAGAACTTGGCTTCGCAGGTCTTCTCGATGCCGGTGTGCAGGTAGCCTATCTCGGGATAGAGGCGGATGACGATTTCGCCGTCGATTTCCAGCACCAGGCGCAAAACTCCGTGGGTGGAAGGATGCTGGGGGCCCATGTTGATGACCATGGTCTGGTCACTGGAGGCCTCGGCGACGGGTGCGCTCAGAATTGGCTGTCCCGGCAACGTTTCGGTTGTTTGGGGCATGGACGCTGGTCTCCCGCTTCAACTACCGCTGGTGTGAAGAAAAAGGGAATCGCCTGAAAGAGTCCAGACGATACGTTGGATGACTTTCCAGAATACAACGTTTCATCGAAGTTGGAATCGCGTTGCGGTAGTTGGGCTGCGGAGGAATTTCATGAAAATACACTGCACCGCTCTAACACGATCATTTGCGACGTGCCCACGATGGTCTGAATAGAAAAGGCGCTGACAATGCGGAGCGCCTCAATCCTGCCTGACTTGCGAGGCCGCTAGCGATACCCTTCAACGGGATAGTCTTTGCGCAGTGGGTGGCCCTCCCAGTCATCGGGCATCATGATGCGGCGCATATTCGGGTGACCGCCAAAACGAATGCCGAAGAGATCGAAGACCTCGCGTTCGTAGTAGTCCGCCGAGGGCCAGACGCCTGTAATCGTGTCGACTACCGGCGTCTCCTCATCGAGAAGAACGTGCAGGCGAATGCGCTCTTTGAGCTTGTGCGAGACGATGTGGTAGCTGACTTGAAAACGTGGGGCAGACGGGAACCAGTCGACCGCGGTGACGTCTTCGAGGAAGTTATATCCGGCCTGCTGCACGATCTGCCCGGCACGCACGATGTGCTCGGACGCGATGGTCAGCGTCATCTCGTCGCGGTCCCATTTGGCATCAGCCAGCGCCTCTGGCAGCACGGCTGTCAGCGCGGCCACTGCTGGATGCGTGGGCATTTCACGAAGAACGGATTCTTTGTCGGGAAGAGTCGCGGTGCCGCTCATTACAGATCTCCCTTGTCCGTGGACCAGTCGAGAATGCCCTTCTTGACGATATAGAAGAGGCCTACGGCGACGAAGCCGAGATAGACGATCATCTCCCAGAATCCGAACCACTGTGAGCCGGTGATCTTGGGCAACTGGCGGTAGATGACGGCCCAGGGCATCATGAAGACGACTTCCACGTCGAACAGGATGAAGAGCATTGCCACCATGTAGAAGCGCACGCTGAAGCGGCCACGCGCGTTTCCGACGGCCTCGATGCCGCACTCGTAGACTTCGAGCTTGGTTTTGGTGTTGCGGTGCCGGCCGATGAAATACGAGGCCACGACCATGCCGATTCCCAGGCCGAATGCGGCCAGAATCTGCAGCAGCAGCGGCAGGTACTGCCAGATGTAGGGCATCTGTGACGATTGGGAGTTCATGAGCTTCCTCGCCGGTTCGATCCGCTTTATCACCCGATCCCGGCACTGGTTTGATGGATATTGGAGCGGAGATGGATGCGTAAAAGTGACATCCGGTCGCTAGCTTGAGCTTAGGGAGCCTAGCTCGATGCGTCAAGCGGGGGAGGCGCTGCCGAAACGGAGGCAGGCGGTTCTAATCCAAAAGTTTGGGCCGCACACCCCTGGTGGGCATGTCTTTGCGTGACGTTCATCACCGAGAATTCTCGATACGGGCGGCAGGATCGCGGAAGTGCGGACGTCCTGTTCCGGCCAGGAATGTTTGATGACACCGATACGGTACCTTTGTCATCTGAAGGAACTGAGGCGGTGGCCGATGGACAGGCAGAGGTGGAGACCGATGTTGCCGATTACGGGTGTCGCTGACAGTGATTTACAGGGGAGATCTGCGCAGGGTGACTTGTTCTGTGCGGAGAACGCAGCAGTGCGCGGGCAAAGGCGAAAGATATCTCGCGAAGCGGGGCGCGCGATTGAGATGCTCGGCCACGCGATTGAATATCTTTCCGACGAACTGGCTCTGGAATGCATGACCGGGCAGGTTGCGATGGCTGGCGGCGTGCCCCCGCGCATCGCCGCGATTGAGTTGTTGAAGATGTTGAATCGCGAGGTATACCTGAGTTGCCCGGCAGTGATCACTCTCGAAGAACGGCTGCAGAGCTGGGTGCGGAGGTGGAGCGGATCGCAACGGGCGATGCGTCCAGTGCTTTTTCCGGCGACGCGAAGAACACGATGTTAGCCCGGGCGTAGTGCGGCCAAGCCGGCAGCGAAATCAGTTCACTAGCTGCACCTTGTGTTGCAACGCTTTGGCCAGCATGCGGAACATCCAGGCGCGATGGGCGCTCATGAAGGCATCAAATTCCGTGGGTCTGGCGGGATCGAAAGAGGGCTCGCCGTCAAGCAGGGGCGGAATCGAAGCCGACTTCTCCACCGATGCGTTTTGCCCTGGCGGCACTCGGCGTTGGGGCCGATGTAGTAATTACCTGTGAACCGGATATTTCTGACCGGCCCCCAACCGGGAGCAATCTTGTATTTTCCATCCTCGCCGCGTGCCACCTCGTGTCCGAAGACTGCTTTTCCAGCCATGTAGAAGGTGTTGTCGCGGAAAAGTGCGTTGACGGACCAGCCGTCCCATTGACTCACGAGAAGAGCCTGAACCTCTTCGCCCGGCTCGATGTAGAAGATGTTGTGTTCTACAGTAACGTCGTCTGCGCCGTTCAGGTTGATAAGGCGGTTGTGGTCACGGATGCTGACGTTGTAGCGGATGACGGTGCCTGTATTGCCTATGTTGTTGGCGGCGTCGCGCTTGACCGGAGTGCAGATGAGCATGAATCCGCCCTGATTGTCATGGCTGAAGTTGTACTGGAAGAGCGTGTTTCGCGAGTTGTAATCGGAATCGAAGCCTTCGCTGTCCCGGGTGTTTTGGGTGAATGCAGCTTCATTAAGCTGGAAGACGGAGTTATCGGCGCTCCAGGGCCAGATGCCGGCGTTATAGCTGTCGGCGCGGCGATTGCAGCCCAGGCCAGAGCCAAAGGAACAACTTTTGGTAGACCAAAATCCGCAGCCAAGAAGACCGCAGAAATCAAACGTCTCTATCGCAAGGAAAAGCTCTCAAAATCGGAAATTGCAAGGCGGCTTGGCATCGGCAGAACCTCCGTTCGCCGCCTCCTGGAGAACTCATGACCGCCCAATACAATCGGGCATCAACACGGCCGTGCAGAGAATGTCTGATTCCGAAGCGAATAAAGGCCAAATTTCCCAATACGCCACCATCCGGGCAGTGAGCAGCAGATCACTTTTGAATGGGGGGCGTTAGGCCGCGCTCCGCGTCGTATCGATGTCTTTGCGCCTCTTGCTCGGCCTGTGTAGGCACCCCTAAGTACACCCGCAAAGAATCGGAAATCAAGCCACGGGCATAGGGCTCTTGCGTCGCCCGCTCATTGGTTGGCGTCGCAAATTGCGTCCCGAAAACCTGGGGCTGGTGAATGCTTTGCAAATAACGATCGAGCGTTGCCGCAGAGATCCAGACTGCCCCGCTTTGCCCCTTGCTGATCGCAACAACTGCAAGTACATGAGCAAGCAGATAGTCGTCCGATGCAGCGCCATGCTGAAAGACCAGAGCTGCACTCTCAAAATCGTGCCCTGTGTGGAGCTTGCCTTCTTTCAGTAACGCGGCTGTGGCGATCCGTCGTTCCTCATCGGCTTTGTCCACCTTTTGCCAATCAATGTGGAATCCATCTTTGCGGTCCGCTTGATCCGCAGCCACGATCTGCACCATCTGCGGATCGTCGGGAACAAAGTCATCGGGGCTGTAGGTCCGAGCGGTGTCCCAGTCGTCGGCCAATCGCTGCGGGTCTGTCGCTCTCTCCATTCGGAGAGGCGGCAATGGCTGAAAAAGAGTGAAGTCAATGTGCGTCGAATCAACGTCCCGTACCAGGAATACGTCTAGGTCCTCGGGTTTGTTAGACGGCGCGTCTACTTTCAAGTGCAGCAAGCCGTCTTGAGAAGCAATCGAGATCACCGGCTCGATTTTGCTCTCATTCGTGATATTTGAAAACCGTATGACAGAACCGCCCGACGAATTCATGTTGAAAAGTTTTGGGTGCAGAAAGAGACCATGCAACCGATCTGCGGTGTTCTTATCGTGCTCAAGGTGAATGATAAATAACGTCTTTTGCCCCAACCTATAAACCCAAGTCCCCGCCAAGTCGTTCGTCCGGCTGTCATTCTGGGCCATCGCAATTTGCACGGAGTACAGGACAACCGTTACTACCGCGAGCGCACCCAGCCATATTCTCAATCTCATGGATACCGTTCTCCCTTGTACGTCCTACGCAACCCGTCTCCACGTTGTTCCGGCTACCCAACTCGCCATTCTGCAGCCAATCTTAGAAAGTGAGGCTTTCGACACTCAGAGAGATTTCGCGGAATGGCAGCCCCCTCCTGTGGTTCCGGGCGAATGACCGCACATGGAGAAGTTTCAGGGTTGGCTCGCCCTACCGGCGGCCGGAAGACTTGTATTCAGCAAATGGCCCATTTTGTAACGAATCGTTGCCATACCCCGAAATGTGATCACCGATAGTGCGGAAAATGATTCCGCCGTTGTCTTTCTTTTGGTTGGTGCCGCTGATGTCGTGGATATAGAGATCCGCCACGAGGATGTGGTGTGCCGTTCCGAAGTTGTCCAGGACAATATGAACTCCGCGGCGTGGCGCGGGAGTGGTCGCGTGGTTGGTGAGTTCCAGGTGGCGGAGTTCGATGTTTTGGATGTTTTTGAGAAGGACAGCGTCTTCGACGACGCCGGCGGCGTCGATGCGGGGAAGAGCGCCGGAACCGTAACGATCGATGACGATGGGTTTGCCAGGAGCACCGGAGCTTTGGGGTCTGAGTTGTCCGGTCCAGGTGCATCCGGAGAGAAAGAGGACGCTGTCTCCCGGGCGGAAATGACTCTCGTTGACTTTGGTTAACGACCTCCAGGCGCTTGAGGCTGAGTGGCCTGAGTTGCTATCGCTGCCGCCACGGCAATCGACGTGATACGAGGCCGCTGAGGCTCTCCCAGGGAAGGGAGATACGACCGGAAAAATCAGGGCAATCAGGTACTTCCATGGAAAATCTCGGATTTGCATGCCGGGTTTTCTGGGAACAGTCTTGACGGGACTTTGCATCAGCCCATGGCGAGCAGGACAAAGAGGCAGAGCCAGGCGAGGCCCATCGCGTGCCAGTACCAACTCAGGCAATCGACTGCAATCTGCCGGCTTTCGACTTTTCGTAGCAGCGCAAGACCGCCAAGTGCGACGCCGAGGGCGAGAATCCCGATCATAAGGTGAAGGGCGTGCATTCCTGTAATCAAATAGAAAAAGTAGACCGCAGGGGTAGCCCAGTGATCGAAGCCAAAGCCCCGTGCGGTCAATTGCCTCCACGCGGCCCACTGGCCCGCGACGAAGAGCGAGCCGAGAACGAAGGTGGCGGCAAGCCAGGGCAAGGTGCGTTTGAGCGCGGGACGTCCCAGGCCGAGCCACTCCTCAACGACGTCTAATTCGTGAAATATATGGCGTCGTGCAATTTCGATGGTCAGGCTACTCAAGATGAGGACGGCAGTGTTGAGGAAGAGAAGGGGCGGGAGTTGAACGGGGTGCCAGTCGCCGATGAACTCCTGGGTGCGAGCGTCGAAATGGCCGGTGCCTTGGTGGGCAAAGAACAGCACGGCGAGGCCGAGGAAGAACATCATGTCGCCGCAGAGGATGAAGAGGACGGCGAAACGTACCCGTCTCAGGTGCTCGCCTGGACCACTGCGCCCCATACGTTTCCATTCGTCGTCGTCGCCGCTGCCTCCGCCGCCGGTGGGACGACGGTCGACGGGTGGCTTACCGCCGATGCCAGGATCTTTGCGCTCGGTTTCGACCGGATGGCGGGTAAAGGTGGTGGGCATGGCCGGCCTCGAGAAGTGTCAATGCCAGAAAGCTTACACCGACACTGGGAAGGATGCACTGAGCATGGCGCAGGTTGTTTTTCCTTTGCGCAGGGTAAAGAAAGCTCTCTTTCTTACAAGACGAGTTAAAACGCAGGGCGGGAACAAAAATTTATGCAGATATTTTCGCCGATGTCACGAGAGCAACGAAGCGGCGGTGGATGCGTCTGTCGGTGGAGAGTTCCGGATGGAAGGTAGCGGCCATGTTGTGTCCCTGCTCGACGAGGACGGGAAAGCCGTCACGCTCGGTCAGGACGGTGACTTGAGGACCGACGGAGGAGATGCGTGGGGCGCGGATGAAGACGCACTCGAGCGGACTCGCGCTGGTTGCAGGCGGGACCGTGACGTCGAGGGTGAGGATGGCCGAGTCGCGCTGATCGCCGTAGGCATTGCGCTCGACGGTGATGTCGAGGATGCCGAGGCTGCGCTGGGCGGGATGGCTGACCTGACGCGCTAGCAGGATGGCTCCGGCGCAGGTACCGAAGACGGGTCTGCAGCGGGCAAAATCTCCGAGGGCGTCGAAGAGACCGTTTCGGTCAAGAAACTTGAGCATGGTGGTGGATTCACCACCGGGCACGATGAGGCCGTCCAGATCGGCAAGGGCCTGGGCGGTTTTCACCAGAGACGGGGTTGCGCCGGCTTCCTGGATGGCAGCGGCGTGGCGCTCGTAGTCGCCCTGGAGGGCGAGGACTCCGATATGCGGGGAGCTGGGATCGGTCAATGGGGCTTTCCTGTTGGAAGGGTGGCGCGGCAAGTCGCGTCTTTTCTTATTTTAGAGCGTGAAGCGAATGCAAAAGATTCAGAGGTGTGTCCGCAATATGGGGGAGGGGTGTCGTTATTTTCGCTGCATTTTCGTGTGATAAGTGCTGTTGAATCAGACAGTGGCCTTCCCCTTTCCCTGTGCGTTAAGGTGCATTTAACTGCGTGTTTGGTGCGTTTTTTGCGCAGCGCTTTTCGCCCGTTTCTCTGGATCGCGGCCTGCTCATCGCGGGGCACTCTGCCGGCTGTTTCCATTTTGCCTGTTTGTGGGGTAATTGCCTGCAAAGTACAGGGTTGCGGGAAAACGGGGAAGAATCTTTGAGAGAACGCTTGCTTCATTCAAGGCTCTTCCATGAGAATTCCGGAGCGATTCCGGAGCGAAATTTCAAGGTACGTTTTGTGGAATGCATTTCCAAATCGGACGGACTATCTCACTGAAACAGAAAGGATTCTCCATGACGAAGCGATTCTTTGCAGAGTTTTTCGGAACATTCTGGCTGGTGCTGGGAGGCTGCGGGAGCGCCGTGCTGGCAGCGGCGTTTCCCAGCCTTGGCATCGGATTTGCCGGTGTAGCGCTGGCGTTTGGACTGACCGTGCTGACGATGGCTTATACAGTTGGCCATATTTCGGGAGCCCATTTCAATCCAGCGGTTACTTTCGGGCTGGCGAGCGCGAACCGCTTCAAGTGGTCTGAAGTGCCGGCTTATGTGATTGCGCAGGTGGTGGGCGGAACGGTGGGGGCCGGGGTGCTGTACGTGATCGCTTCCGGCAAAGCGGGTTTCGATGCGCATGCTTCGGGGTTCGCTTCGAACGGCTATGGGCTGCACTCGCCGGGGGGATACGATTTGGTGGCCTGCTTTACCTGCGAGGTGGTGATGACGGCGTTCTTTCTGCTGATCATTCTGGGATCGACGCATACGAGGGCGCCGATGGGATTTGCTCCCATAGCGATTGGCCTGGGGTTGACGCTGATACACCTGATCAGCATTCCGGTGACGAATACCTCGGTGAATCCGGCGCGCTCGACTGCGGTAGCGATCTTTCAGGGTGGCTGGGCGCTGGGACAGCTTTGGCTTTTCTGGGTGGCTCCCATTATCGGCGGGGTACTGAGTGGGGTGATTCACCGGATACTGTTTGAGAAGCTGCCGCCTGAGCCGAAGATTAGCGGAGTGGAATCCTAGCTCGGGGATGGCGAGACGCTCGCCAGCCTAGGCCGACGGCTGAACTGAAATGAAAATTGCTCCACGTGGAGCAATCGCGCGCCGTGCCGTGAATTGCTCCGCGTGGAACATTCTGCCGGGGGCGATGCTGGTTTAGAGGCTGTGTCAAGCGAAGTTTCGTGTAACTGCTTGGCGTGGCTGACGATGTTTTTGCGTGGAATCAGGGGTGTTTGTGCGTGGGTCTGCGCGTTGCCTGGAATTTATGCTTGTTGTGGTATGTTCCACGCGCGATGACGACTGAAGGGTCCGGGGTTGAAGCCTCTTTTTCGTCTGGCGCTTTCTCAAGGGCATGAATGCCCCCAATCCCTCCGGGTTCGCACTTTCTCGCGAATGGGGAACCAAGTCTTGGAAGCTAGGCCTGAAGGTACCTGGCTCGAGTTGAGATCAATGAACCATCGACGGCCCAGGCGTTCCGTCGGACCACTTGGCGGCTAACACGAAGAAGGTGGTGAGCCGTTGTTCAGCGTCATACCCCGCCATAACCGGCGAGCCGGGCAGATTGGCTCCCGAGCTTTTCCCAGCGTCACCGGAAGCATAGAACATGACATGCGGGTGCCAGTTCTTGCCGTCATCGTTTAGATACTGTTGCTTCGACATCATATAAACCACCGTCCCCGTCGCAAGCGCCGGAAGTTCGTTCTTGTCCAGCGCCGATGAGAGGGCTGCAATAATCTCCGCCTTCGATTTTCCTGCCAGCACCAGTTTGGTCTTCATCAGGAAGATGGGCAGAACAGTTGTTGCGGCGGGCGAATTGAAGCAATGGGGAGCGCGTATCTTAGGATTCCAGAACTCTCGATCATCGGTTGTGGTGGCCCAGGATCGCTCGACGATACAGACGAATCCATTCGAGCCTTTCGCGGCAGTCGCGTAGCCGTCGCGATGGAGCACCATCACTTCGGCGGCATCCGAAACCGACGCTGGGGCGGCGCTGCGAGCCAACGCGATCTCAGCACTCTCATCGGGAATCAAATACTGGTCGAGAGGGGCCATGGCTGGATAGGAAGCTTTCTCGGCCTGCGCTCGCGCGCTGTGCTGGCTAGACAGGAAAATCGGAACAACCAATGCTAGAGCTATGACTCCGATAGCGCTTTTCCGCATTTAACCCTCCTGAGCTGACGGTGCCTTTCAGTTTGGGGGTGATGATCGCAAGATTTGCGTTTACCGGGCATCCTAGAGCTACGGAGGCGCTAACGGCAAGTGCGCTTGCGGATATTCGGGGCGGAGGCGGAGGTCGGAAGTCTGGGTTTGTGCTGCGCACGAATTTGATCCCAGGTCTCAAAAGCGAGACCTGGGGCACCCGGCCGGAGACGACGATTAGCGGGGTGAAGTCGTAGCTGAAAAAGAAACAAGTGGAGGAGCCGGGGACACTTGATGCTTCTCCGGCTTTGTTCGTTTTGCGGGCTTGGGAATTGCTCCACAATTGCTCTACGTAGAACAGTTTTGGGTGGATGGGAAGGCTTTGGAGAGGTGTGTTGTAAGGAGCTTGTTTTGAGAGGTTTGCCATTGCCGATAATTTAGGGGTTTTGTGCTTTGTTGCAGCGAACGGTAAGAAGGGTTTGTGGAGCAAGGTTTGCTCCACGGATTTCTGGTTCCGGAAGATGCAGAGGGAAGTACTCAACTTCGACTAGATCTGATCCGATTCTTCAAGGCGGATGCGTTCTACAAGCCGACGATTTCGTTCGCCGCAGAGGGCTAGGAAATCATCGTCCAAAATCGGACCGTCTGGGTCGAGCAGGACATCCTTGAGGGATCGACTGGACGCCGAAGGCAGCTTTTGCTGATTGCCCGTTTTGAGGCGCTTCCAATCTTCGATGGAGATGAGCACTGCTGTCTCTACGCCGTCTTTGGTGACGACTTGAGGGCCTTCTTTGAGCGTGGCTTCTACCAGATCACTCAAGGGAGACGTGATGTCGAAGGCTGGTGAGGACATGATTCGCTCCGGATGCTCTTTGTTTATCTTATATCTGGCTTGATTTAAAAGGCGGAAAATGAGGTTCGTGCTACGCACGAATGTGGTTTGGCGCTGCGAGCATCCGCTATCCCACCCTTTCTACAAAGAGCGTAGAAAGAATGGGGCACCCCGAGAGTCTTGGACCATCCAGCAGAAGAAGGTTTGGAGCCCGGCATCGGGCTTGACTTCAGAGGAAACAGGATTCGTGCTGCGCGCGAATTTGGTCCTAGGTTTCAGAAGCGAGAGCTGGACATCCGGCGATAGAGTATTTGTTATGGAAAATACCTTGAGAAATCGCATCCACGAGGGCTTACATGACGACTATGGTTGGCTAGTATCCGATGCTACCTTGGGGGACTTATTAGACGTTTGTCCTGAATTTGTCTTAGAGAAGTATGTTGCAATTACTTCATTCGATAGCGGGCCTTTGAGTCTTAATGATGTGGAGTTCTCGTCGGGCTTGGAAACGAGAGGTGGAATTGCCTATAGCCCGATTGTCAAAAACACCAAGATTTTGCCCTACGACAACTGCTTTGATGAATGGTACGTCTTCGAAAAGCCCACAGATCTAGGCTCTCGTAGTCCTCAGGGATCGAATGTTTTCGAGGCATCACTCGATCCGGGCGAGGTTCACCCTTTCGTAAATTTCAGCTACGGTTTCAGCTTGCATCGACCTGAGAGCGCGGACTTGACAGGTTTGTTTTGGAGGCAGATGGATTGGATTCGGCCTTACGCGTTTATTGCGGATGGAGAACAGTTGACGGTGGTTAGCTGTGATAGGGAACTGCTCGCGCAGGCAAAAGAGAGATTAGCTGCGCAGTTCGATGAATAGATCCTCAAAAGCGGCTCGCGGCCATCGAGGCCGCGAGTTGGAAGAATGTAGGACGATCTCATTGCCGAGGCTAAAGCCCCGGCCTACCAGTTGAAGGCAAAAGCAGATTCCCTTCGGGAATGACAGACAAGAAAAGCAACAGCAAGAACAAAGACAAAAGGAGCCGGCGACGGTGTGCATCTCCGGTTCCTGATTTTTGTTTTTGCGCCTGAAGGGCGCGGCTGCCTTGATGGCAGATCACCAGCCGCGGGTTTGGAGGAGTTCTTTTTCTTCTAGGGCGGCGGCGGCCAGGCCTTTCATGGTGCCGGTGACTTGTTCGCTGACTTCGGCGAGGACCTTGGGGTCGTTGTAGTGGGTGGTGGCGATGACTATTGCTTTGGCGCGGGAGACGGCTTCTTCGCGCTCCTTCTGGTTGTTCTCTACGTCGAGAGGGGTGGCGCGCTCTTTCATGAAGATGCCTGAGCCCACGAAGACGGTTTCTGCGCCGAGCTGCATCATTAACGCGGCGTCGGCGGGGGTGGCGATGCCGCCTGCTGAGAAGTTGGGAACGGGAAGCTTACCGTTCTTTGCGACCATGCGGACTAGCTCGTAGGGGGCGCCGTGCTCCTTGGCGAGGTTGTAGAGCTCTTCTTCGCGGGCTACGGTGAGCTGGCGCATCTCCCTGGTGATCTGGCGCATGTGCTGCACGGCGTGGACGACGTCTCCGGTGCCGGCTTCGCCCTTGGTGCGGATCATGGCTGCGCCCTCGGCGATGCGGCGCAGGGCTTCGCCCAGGTTGCGGGCGCCGCAGACGAAGGGAATTTTGAAGGCGTGTTTATCGATGTGGTGAGCTTCGTCGGCGGGGGTGAGGACTTCGGACTCGTCGATGAAGTCGACGCCGATGGCTTCGAGGATCTGGGCTTCGACGAAGTGGCCGATGCGGGCCTTGGCCATCACGGGGATGGAGACGGTAGCTTTAATTTCCTTGATGAGCTTGGGGTTGGCCATGCGGGCTACGCCGCCCTCAGCACGGATCATGGCCGGGACGCGCTCGAGCGCCATGACGGAGACTGCGCCCGCTTCTTCGGCGATGCGGGCCTGCTCGACGTTCATGACGTCCATGATGACGCCGCCCTTGAGCATTTCGGCGAGGCCTACTTTGAGGCGGAGGCTGGTGCTGGTAAAGGTGCCGTTCTGGTTGGCGTCTGTCATGGGTGTTCCTCGCTTCCTGTATCTCGACTTTTATGATTTTGGGCCCGCCAACTCACCCGATTGCGGAAAAGATCTCCCGATTTGCAGGGAAGGCGATGGCGCTTTTCGTCGATGGGATCAACTCTTTAGTGTAGCAGCGATTGAGGTGCCGCATTTGACGCAAGTGAGGTTGGGCCATGGGAGGAAAAGGTTGAGAATTGCGTTGCTTTTGACTGTCTTAGCCAGACCGGCAAAACCTTCGATTGCGGAACAAGCCCTTTCTATCCTTGACGGTGGCGGCTGGGATCGTTTGTACTCTTGGCATACCTAAAGCATGACAACTGGCTGCGATGACATTTGAACCGGGGCAAAAGATCGGCGATTACGGGGTAGTAGCGAAGCTGGGCGCCGGCGGCCTCGGAGTTGTCTACGAGGTGGAGCACCTGATCTCGCGACGGCGCGAGGCGATGAAGATTATGCTTGCCGGGCAGTCGGAAGCTCTGGATGCTGTGGAACGCTTTCACCGCGAAGTGCAGACTCTGGCGACGCTCAGCCATGTCAACATCTGCAGTTTGCATAATGCCTTTTACCACGGCAACCAGCTGGCTATGGTGATGGAGCTGGTGCACGGGCAGACTCTGCGCGACCGCCAGCTTCAAGGGGCAATTGCGCTGCCGCAGCTTATGGATTTTGCCGCGCAGGTACTGTATGCGTTGATCTACGCGCACCAACTGGGCGTGGTGCATCGCGACATCAAGCCGTCAAACATCATGATTACGGAAAACGGCGTGGTCAAGCTGCTTGACTTTGGCATTGCGCGGCAGGAGAACGCCAGAGATCTGACGCACGCAGGCTATTTTGTGGGATCACTCAGCTACATGGCGCCTGAGCTGTTTAACGGCCAGAAGGCATCGCCTCGCTCGGATATTTATGCGCTGGGGGTGACACTGTATGAGCTGGCAACTGGTCGTCTTCCTATCGATGGCGATACGAATTACGTAATTATTCGGAACCACATCGAGCAAGTGCCTGTTCCTCCCCATGCAATTTCGCCGCGTATTCCTTTGGCGCTCTCTCACGCGATTGTGCGGGCGCTGGAGAAGGATCCGTTGAACCGCTTCGCGACGGCGGAGGAGTTGTTGCAAGTGCTGCAGCAGATTCCTGTGTCCCATAGTGCTGGGCCTACACCGCAGGCGTTTTCGATTTCAGCCCCGTCTAGTTCCCGCCGCACTACGATAGTCACGCCGGGCGGTCCGGTAAGCGTCCCAAGCTCTCAAGCACCCGGAGGCAAATTTGACAGTGCGGCAGCGCAATCCAAGCCCCTTTCCGAAAGCGGCGTGCAGAATGCGCAGCTGGACGAAATTAGCCGTAAGCTCGCGGTTTACATCGGGCCGGTCGCCAAATTCGTGGTGAAAAAGCTGGCCGCCCAAACCAGCGATATCGACACGATCTATCGCGAGGCGGCCAAACAGATCTCTGCTGAAAGCGACCGCGCCGCGTTCCTGCGTTCGAAGAGGCAATAGCTGCGACTAAGAGATAGACCTTAGTCGTTGAGCATCTCGAAGGCCTTGACGAGACTGGTGTGCATGCGGTTGAAGGATGCTGTGACTTCCGCTATCTCATCTTTGCCTTTGACGGGAAGCTGCGGCAATTCGAGCTCGCCTTTGCTTATGGCGTCGGCGTTGCGCGAGACGCGGCGCAGCGGGCGAATGACGATGAAGAACATGGCCAGATCCACGAGCACGATGGTCAACAGGAAGATGGCGCCGAGAATGATGAGCAGGTTGCGATAGCCCTGGTCGGCGAGGGCGATGGGAACGGACATGGGCACGGAGACGATCTGTGCGCCCACGATTTCATTGGGATTCCAACCGAAGCCGTGATCGGGGCCGTAGTGGCGGATCATGGCTTTGGGCGCGACCGAAGGACGGCTGTGGCAAGTGAGGCATCCTGGCGCGGCAGCGATGGGCGCGGCTACGTAGAGAACTTCGCCGGTGGGCGTGGTGCGCTGGCCGACGTGCTGGGTCTGGCTAGGGTTGTTGCGAAAGTAGTTGATGAGGTCGACTTCCCACTCCGTGGCGCGGTCATCGAGATTGGTGGGGTTGAGCGCCGCTTCGCGCAGAACGTAGTCGGGATAGGAACCGCGGAGATATTTGAAGGTGATGTTGGCGGCAGAGAAGGGGATGGTCTGCGCCAGAAAGTCGGTATTGTGCTGCGGAGTTTTTTCGAGAATGGGGCTGACGTGCTCGTCGGTGTAGTCCTTGGTGGCGCTGGCGCTGGCGGCCATCAGCTCTGCCTGTTGCAGCACCTGCTGGCGGGCATTGCCCATAAGGAAGTTGTAGGCGAAGTGAGAGATGAGAAACAGTCCCAGTCCAAAGACAAGGATCAGCACAAGGTTGAATTTTGCAAGCAGCTTCACTAGGGTCTCCTCGGGGGCACAGCAAGTGTAAACAAGAACTTTGAGTTTGAGGCCGAAGAAACTGCTGCATCAGGATTAGTGATTGCGACAACACAAGTCATCTCGGGCTTTACAATTAGCGGCAACTCTATGCGTACACAGATCCGTATCGCGCTTTTCGCCATTCTCTTCGCTTGCTTCGCGCCGGCGAGCCGTGGCCAACAGGATCCATTGGTTATCCACGTGGATACTGCTCACCCAGGTGCTGCCATCTCCTCGAAGATGTACGGCGTCTTTTTCGAAGACATCAATTTCGCCGCCGATGGCGGGCTGTATCCGGAGCTGGTGAAGAACCGTTCCTTCGAATTCAACGATCCGCTGATGGGCTGGAAAGAGCAGATGGTGGTGAATGCCAGCGGGCTTGAGATGCCGAAGGGTGAGCTTGACGTCCGGACGGATAAGCCGCTGAATGCGAACAATCCGCACTATCTGCGGGCGAAGGTATATGAGCCGGGATACGGGTTTTACAACGTTGGCTTTCGTGGGATGGGGATAGAGAAGGGAGCGGAATATCGTTTTTCTGCGTATGTGCGGAGCGATGGTCCGAAGGCTCTCCGCGCGGTTATTACGGATGAGCAGGGAAAGGTGATCGGGGGCGGAAAGCTGGAAGGATTTGGCAACGGATGGAAGCGATTTGAAACGGTAATCAGCGCGGAAGAGACAGTTGCGAAGGCGCGGCTGAATCTTTACATCGACGAAAAGGGAATGCTCGATCTGGATATGGTGTCGCTCTTCCCGACGGATACGTGGAAGGGACGACCGAACGGGCTGCGGAAGGACCTGGTGCAACTGCTGTATGACATGCACCCTGGATTCATCCGTTTTCCGGGTGGATGCATTGTGGAGGGCAGGACGCTGCTGAATCGCTACCGGTGGAAGTTAACGGTGGGCGATCTGGCCGAGCGGCGGACGCAGATTAACCGCTGGAATGATGAGTTCGACAATCGGCCTGCGCCGGATTACTTCCAGTCCTTCGGGCTGGGGTTTTATGAGTATTTTCAGCTTGCGGAAGATATCGGAGCGAGGCCGCTGCCGATTTTGAACTGCGGCATGGCGTGCCAGTTCAATTCGAGCGAGACGGCGAAGCTTGAGGACCTGCACGAGTACATTCAGGATGCGCTGGATCTGATTGATTTTGCGAACGGGCCGGTGACAACGCCGTGGGGCAAGCTGCGCGCGCAGATGGGACATCCTGAGCCGTTTCACCTGGAAATGATTGGGGTCGGCAACGAGCAGTGGGGGCCGCGCTATGTGGACCGGTACAAGGAGTTTGCCGCGGCGTTGAAGGCGAAGCATCCGGAGATTAAGCTGATAGTAGCGGCGGGGCCTGCACCAGCGGGAGAGCCATTTGAAACGATGTGGGCGAACTGGCGGCAGTTGAAGCCGGACATTGTGGACGAGCACTACTACATGAATCCGGAGTGGTTTCTGACCAATACCAGCCGCTATGACAAGTACGACCGGTCGGGGCCCAAGGTGTTTGCGGGCGAGTACGCTGCACAGACGAAGGGTACTGCACGCGCAGACAATCGAAATAACTGGCGGGCGGCAATTGCCGAAGCCGCGTTTATGACCGGATTGGAGAGAAACGGCGACGTGGTGCGGATGGCATCTTACGCGCCGTTGATGGCGCATGTGGATGCGTGGCAGTGGACGCCGGATGCAATCTGGTTTGACAACCTACGATCGTACGGGACGCCGAATTACTACGTACAGAGCGTTTACGCGAACAACGCCGGGTCGCGTGTGGTGCCGGCGACTCCGCGCGTTGAACAGGGGATTTATACCAGTGCGACGCTGGATGAGCGGACGAGGGAGCTGATCGTGAAGGTGGTGAATGCATCCGCTGAGGCAAGGCATGTTGCGATTCACTTGAATGGTGTCGTGACAGCGGGAACGTTGAAGGTGACGACGCTGCAGAGCGATTCGCTTGAAGCGGAGAACAGCTTTGAGCATCCGAAGGCGATTGCTCCGGAGCTTTCAACGGTGCAGTCAGACGGAGCGAGCACTGCGCTGGAACTCAAGCCTTACTCGCTGAATGTGTACCGATTTGCAATGAGCCGGTAAGAGCAAATCCGGAAGGCTCTTGAAAATCGGTTTATCCAGGCTACGTGCTGCTTTATGCTTTAGACCTATGCGATTTGAGGTTGGCGCTCTTCGTCTATGCGGCATCGTTGTTTTGTTATCCAGCCTAGTGGGTGTGGTTCTCTACGGGCAGGAGCTTCCGGCGGTGCGCGTGCAGGATGGAGCCTCGCAACTACTGCTGCATGGCAAGCCATTCCTGGTGCTGGGCGGGGAGTTGGGCAACTCATCGGCTGGAACGGCGGAGCAGGCAGATACGATTTTGCCGCGGCTGGCGGCGCTGCACTTTAATACGGTGCTGATGCCGGTGGCGTGGGATGAGATTGAGCCGCAGGAAGGGAAGTTCGATTTCTCGGTTCCGGATCATTGGATTGAGGTGGCGCGGCGGGAGAAGCTGCACCTGGTGATTCTGTGGTTCGGGAGTTGGAAGAACGCCTTCTCGGAGTATGCGCCGGAGTGGGTGCTGGAGGATACGAAGCGGTTTCCGCGAGAGATTACAGCTGAGGGACAGGCAACGGAGATTCTGTCCCCACTAGGGGAAGAGACTGCGCGGTGCGATGCGCGGGCCTTTGCGGCATTGATGCGTCATATGCGCGAGGTGGACGGGGCGCAGCAGACGGTGCTGATGGTGCAGGTGGAGAACGAGATTGGTTTTCTGGGAGCAGGGGGACGGGACCGGTCGGGGCGGGCGAATGAACTGTTTGCGCAGGCCGTGCCGGAGGCGCTGGCGAAGGCTTTGGCGGCTAAGGATGTGCGGATGACGGGGCGGCTTGCTGCGGCTTATCACGCGGGCGGCAAGAACTGGTTGGAGATGTTTGGGGACGAGGCTGATGAGGCGTTCATGGCATGGCATTACGGGCTGTTTGCGAATCAGGTGGCGGAAGCGGGGAAGAAGGAATATGCGCTGCCGATGTATATGAACGCACAGTTGCCTGCGCCGTTTGAGCGCAGCGGCGAGTATCCGGGAGGTGGGCCGCATCCGGAGATGCAAGCGGTGTATCGGGCGGCGGCGCCGGGGGTTGATTTCTACGCGCCAGATATTTACTGGCCGGATTTTGAGCATTGGGTGGATTGGTACCGGGCACAGGGGAGTCCGGCGTTTGTGCCGGAGGCGCGGATGGATGCGGCGCCGTACAACGCGGTGTATCTCTACGGCGAGGCGCGGGGATTTGGGTTTTCGCCGTTTGCGGTGGATTCTCTGCCGGAGAAAGATGCGGCAGGGAAGGCTCCGGCGCTGAGTGAGGTGTATGCGGCGCTGGACGAGATGAGCGAAATGGTTCTCGAGGCGCAGCAGAAGAATGAGACGCGGGCGCTGGTGCTGCATAAGACGAGTGCGCGAGGGACGCGGACGGTGGCGCTGGGGGGATTTCTGTTCAAGGCTAGCCTGCTGCGGACGTGGCCGGCGCGAGAGCTGGCGACGGATGATGGGGCGATGCTGGTGGTCCAGACAGGGCCGAAGGAGTTTTATGTGCTGGGCAGCGGGCTGACGGTGTCGGTGATGCGCGATCCGGATGTGGATGGGCAGATGGCGGGAATTGCCGGGATTGAGCAGATGGACTATTCCGGTGGGAAGTGGGTTCCGGTGCGGGTGTTGAATGGGGACCAGAGCAATCAGGGGCGGGAGTTATCGATGGATGCTCACGAGTTTCGCGTGTACCGGGTGAGGCTTTACACCTACGATGCGAAAAATTAGCAATACATAGAAGAGGTCCGGAGAAGAAGCAGGTGCGCGTCTGGTGGTTTTGCCTGCGTCCAGCGTTCACCTACTGGAAAGAATCGTGATGGTGCCGGTAGCAGGCTTCGGCTGGTTGTCCGGCACGCCGTTGGAAACTACGATGTCGTTTTTGCCACGCCCTTGCAAGTCTGCCATTGCAATGCCAGCCCATCCGGTCTGCACATCGTGAGTGGTCAACTGGAAGCTGCCATCTTTCGAGCCTAGATAGAGCATCAGCTTATTGTTCTGCCCGCACGCAACGGCGATGTCGCGATATCCATCGCCATTGATGTCTCCTGTGGCGACGCGATCGGGGCCTTCGCATCCGGCGAGAGACAGGGGTGAACCGGGCATCTTTCGGAATCCGCCCTTGCCGTCGCCCAGCAGAACGGTGACGCCGACGTTGCCTGGATCTTGCACATCGGGCGCGTAGGGGATGATCACGAGGTCGAGATTGCCGTCATGGTTCATATCGTCGATGGCAACAGCCCAGGGTGCTTCTCCCGCAGGGAACGGCGAACCGGGGGCGTCGTGCAATCCGCCTCTGCCATCACCGAGCAGAATGGAGATGGCGTTCTGGTCGAGGTCGGTCGTGACGACATCGGGTTTGCCGTCCTTATTGAAGTCCGCCGTGCGCAGGCGCTGGTAAGGGCGCTTGCCGGTGTTGAAGCTCTGTCCTGGGAAATTGAGATTGCCATGGCCATCACCGGTAAACATCAGGATCTGATTGTGCCCCCAGCTATCGGTAACGGCGTCGAGTTTGCCATCGCCGTTGAAATCGGCAACGGCTACGCCATGAACGTGTGGGTATGAGTGTGTGTCAAACGGAGAATGCGGCGACGGCTTAAATCCGCCTCTGCCGTCGCCGAGCAAGATGGTGAGAAACGGAGTTTCGGTATTGGCGATGATGAGATCGAGATTGCCGTCGCCGTTGAAATCGCCGATGGCAATGTCATTTGGACTCTTTCCGCAGGCAAAGGGAGATCCAGTTGCGGGAGTAAAGTGTCCTTTGCCATTGCCCAGGAGGACGGTGAGCGTTCCGATGCCTGTGTTGGCAACGATGATGTCGAGCTTGCCGTCATGGTTGACGTCGGCGATGGCGATGGAACCCGGGGCCTGGCCTACGGGAATTACGAGTTGATTGAAGTCAAGCGGCGGCGCTGTCTCGGCAAGCCATGACGAATTCATTCTTTCGTGTGCGATGAACAGAGCCGCAGTAAGGAAGAACAGGAATGCGATAGCGGTTTTCATGGTTGGCACCCGCGTGCAGAGTATTAGAGCACTTCTCCTTGTACCGCGCACTTTCGAAGTGCCACGACGAGCGGTTTTTCTTGATGGAAACCAGCGAGAACATCGACGGCTCCGGTGTACTTCTGACGGAGAACTGCTCTATCGTCGAATTTCTTCAAGGCTCTTTGTTTCGGAGCGAAAACAGCCATTGACTTTCAATCGGGCAATTCTTACAGTCAGATGATTCAGCTGTAATCCGTCCGTAATCCAGCGCATTCAATACAGCAACCGCTTAACCGCTTTTGTGGAAAGGGATTGGATGAATCGCATGATGATGAGGGCAAAGTGTTCGAGGCCAGGGACAGAGTTAGCCGCTAAAAAACTACATTGGATATTGTGTTTCGCAATTGTCAGCGTCTTTGCACTGGGTTTATCTCCCGCAATATATGGGCAGGCTACTGGAAGCCTTTCAGGAAATGTCCTGGACAAATCCGGATCGGGTGTTGCTGCGGCCAACGTTGCTGTGACCTCTCAGCAGACAGGGCTGGCTCGCGAAGGAAAGACCGATAGCGCAGGTCACTATGTGGTTCCTTTGCTCGCTGTGGGTACTTACACGGTGCGCGTCGATGCTCCGGGCTTCCAAAGCGCCGAGACCAGGGACCTGCGCCTACAGGTAGACGAGGCCCGCGAGCTGGATTTTTCGCTGGTGCCTGCAACTGTGGTTACGACTGTGGCGGTTTCCGGCGATGCGATCGCGGTGGAGACGGGCAATCCTTCCCTGGGGCAGGTGATCACCGCGCAGGAGGTGACGCAGCTTCCCCTCAACGGCCGCGATTTCGTGCAACTCGCCACACTCACGGCCGGCGCTACGGCAGAAACCAACCCCGGCAGCTTCTTCACTCAAGGCAGCGACAGCGAAGTCGCCGCGCGGGGTCCGTACTCTCTGTCGGTGGGCGGTTCCCGGCCGAACAGCACGGATTGGCTGCTGGACGGAGTGGATAATAACGAGCTGACCGGCGGCGGCATCGGTGTTTTTTCTTCGATTGACGACATTCAGGAGTTCAAGGTTCTGACCTACACGTATTCGGCGGAGTTCGGGACGCGGGCAGGACCGACGGTGCTGGTGACGACGAGATCGGGAGCGAATGATTTTCATGGCTCTCTCTTCGAGTTTGTCCGCAACACCGACCTCGACTCGAAAGGCGACTTCGACACCACGACTCCGAAGTTCAACCTGAACCAGTTCGGCGGCTCTTTCGGGGGGCCTATCCGCCACAACAAGACGTTCTTCTTTGTGGACGGCGAGCAGAAGTATCAGCGCGAGGGAATTACCTTCACCGGCCTGGTACCTTCGCAGGCCATGATCAACGGCGACTTTTCCGCCGACCCCTGGGGTAATCTTCAAACCGGTATCGTCCTCCAGAACCCAAACATGATCGGCGCGTCGAATGCTGCCTTCCTATGCGATTCGATGGGAAATGCCATCGCCGCGAACGCTGACGGAAGCCAGTTGAGCTCGAACGGCGCACCTGAGGGAACTCCCTGCAACAAGATTCCCTCCAACTTGTTCGACAAGGCCGGCCAGGGCATCATGCAGCAGAATTATCCCGTGCCCAATGCGGGCAGCGCCGCACAGGGATACAACTACACGGCCGAGCCTGTTCGCAGCCTGAACGAAACCAAGTTCGATGTGCGTCTCGATCAGACGTTCTCCAGCAAAGACACTGCCTTTGGGAGATTCAGCTATGACCAGGCGTTCTCCTACGTCCCCGGAGGCGTTCTGGGAACGGGGCTTGCCGAGGGCAATGCCTTCGGCAGCAACGAGACCCTGATCAACCACGGCCGAAACATCGGCATCGGCTGGAGCCACATTTTCTCGCCCACCGTGCTCAATCAGCTCACCGTGGGCTATGACCGCATTTTCGACTACATCGCCTCGCAGGATAACTTCACATGCGCATCCGCTCTGCTGGGCATTGCCAACGCCAACCTGGGATGCTCACCGAGCGGCACCCCGCTCGCGGGTGGTTCCTACAGTCAGGGTTTGGTCTCCGCCGAGGTCTTTGGCGGTTATTGGTCCCTCGGCGACCGCGGATACTCTCCATTCCAGGGTGGTACTAACATCTACTCCTTCAAAGACGTTCTCGATCTCATCCACGGCAAGCATGAGATTCGCACCGGCATCGATTTACGTGTGAATCAGATGAATGTCGGCACGGAAGAGTTCCAGGACGGCTTCTGGCTCGTCGGCGCCTTCGGAGACTTCACTGGCAACCCCATCGCCGATCTGCTGACGGGAATCGTCGGGGGAGCCATCCACGATCAGACCTACTATGGCCCTGTCACCGGCCGCCGCTGGAAGATCATCCGGCCCTTTGTTGAGGACGCTTGGCGCGTGACTCCGTCGCTTACCCTCAATCTCGGCCTGGCATGGGATATGACCACTCCGACCACGGAAGTCCACAACCGGTTGGCGAATTACATTCCATCCACGGGACAGCTTCAAATCGCGGGCCAGAACGGAGTAAGCGATTCTGCGGGCATCAACATGTACTGGGGCGCCTATGAGCCCCGCGTTGGCCTCACATGGAAGGTTCTAGGCAGCGACAAAACCGTTCTTCGCCTCGGCTTCGGGATCTATCACGACTCTTCCTGGAACCTGGGCGCGCAAGGTCTGTGGCAAAATCCACCCGATCTTGGCGAGTCCGATCAATTTCCCGCCACCTTCTCCGTCGGCTGCGCCTTCCCCACTTCCTACTGTGCCCAGACCCTCGGTGAATCGCCGGAGCTGGTAAACGCTGATGGCTCAAACTTTACTGCATCCAACGGCTTCAGGCTCCTTCCCACCCCGCAAACCGTGGCCAACTATCAAGGTACGTTCAACTATCAGCCCCCGAATTTCCAGCCAGGCCGGGTTCGTCAATATAACGCCAACGTCGAGCGCCAGTTACCCGGCAATATTCTCCTCACCGCCGGTTATGCCGGTTCGGTCGGCGGCCATGAGCTGGTGATCGGCAACGACCTCAATACCGACAGCCCTTCCGGTTGTGGGACCATATCGGGCTACACGCTCGGCTGCCTACCCGGCGGCGCTCCCTACGTCTATCCCTACGCTCCGCCGAATTTCAATGCGATCCTACTCCTCGGAGACGTGGGCAAGACGCATTACAACTCGCTGCAGGTCAAAGCCGAAACCAAGAGCCCCAAGCACGGTCTGTACGCGCTTGTCGCCTATACCTATTCGCGCACTTACGATAACGGCCTCTCCGACGGCCTCGGCTCAGAGTTGAGCGCTCCTTATTTCCCGCTGCCCGACTGGCAAAACCTCGACTGGTCACTGTCGCAGATCAACCTCAATCAGAGCTTCAGCACCAGCGTCATCTACGATCTGCCGTTCGGAAAAGGAAAGACCTTCGGCAGTGACTGGAACCCTGTCGCCAACACGCTTCTCGGCAATTGGCAGGTCACGCTGATCGAAAGGATCCTTTCCGGGTTCGCCGTTCCGCTCATCGACACCAACAACCAGTCGGGCACAACCTTCAATGCCGGTGGCAACGACAACAACTTCAACCGGCCCAATCAGGTCTCCGGCTGCGATCCCCACTCCGCCAACCACAGCCAGCACCAGTGGATCAACGCTGCTTGCTTCGTGGCGCCGCCTGCAGGCGAGCTCGGCAATGCGGCGCGTGTTCCCGTTACCGGACCCGATTTCGTCAACTCCGACTTCTCGGCCATCAAGCAGTTTACGCTTCCGTGGCGGGAGGGTATGGGATTGAACTTCCGCGCGGAGTTCTTCAACCTCTTCAATCACCCGCAATTCGGGACGCCGATCGGCGACATCAACCAGCCAGGCTTCGGTGCGGTGACTTCAACCGTCAACAATCCGCGACTGGTGCAGCTGGCTTTGAAGCTGACGTTCTGAGGTTGAAACTAAAAGTTGAAGGGACCTGAAGAGCAGAAGGTTTCAGGCTTGGTTGTTGCGGCGCAATGAATTTGGTTCGGCTGGTGGGAAGCGAGCCGAACGGGGTGGGGAAACGGTTGTAGGATAGAGAACGGTCCGTCGAAAAGACGAGGCCGTTTTTCTTTGCTCAAAGTTTGAGTTTTCAGGCGAGGTGGAATGGACGAAGGCAACTGGGTGCTGCTGATTGCCAGCGAAGTGGGTGGTACGGATTCGGTCTCGGACCGGGCGATGTTACGGCTGGTAAACGCGATCAGCAAAGAGGGTTATGAGGTGGTACGTACGGCGACACCGGAGGACGGTTTGTCGCTGGTGAAAAGCGACCCTTCGCACTCGGCGATACTGCTGGACTGGGATCTGGAAGGGGAGAACCAGTTTGACGAGCGCGCCGCGCTGACGATTATTCGCGAGGTGCGCCATCGAAACAAGAAGGTGCCGATCTTTCTGATCGCCGACCGCACGCTGGTGAGCGAGCTGCCGCTGGAGGTAGTTCGGCAGGTGCATGAGTACATTCACCTGTTTGGCGACACTCCGGAGTTCATCGCCAACCGTGTGGATTTTGCCGTGGAGCGGTATGAGGCGCAGTTGCTGCCGCCGTACTTCAAGGCACTGAAAGAGTACAACGACGAGGGTGCGTATAGCTGGGATGCGCCGGGGCACATGGGCGGCGTGGCGTATCTGAAGCATCCGGTGGGCATGGAGTTTCACAAGTTCTTTGGCGAAAACATCATGCGCTCGGACCTGGGAATTTCGACTTCACCGCTGGGATCGTGGCTGGATCATGTGGGGCCTCCGGGCGAGAGTGAGCGCAATGCGGCGCGCATCTTTGGAGCGGACTGGACGTTTTATGTGTTGGGCGGGTCGTCGACGTCAAACCAGATCGTCGGACATGGCGTGATAGGGCAGGACGACCTGGTGATTGTGGATGCGAACTGCCACAAGTCGATCTGCCATGCGCTGACGGTGACGGGAGCGCGGCCGGTGTATCTGACGCCGACGCGCAATGGCTTCGGGATGATTGGGCTGGTGCCGCTGAAGCGGTTCAGCAAAGAGTCGATTGCCGAGCTGATTGCGAAGAGCCCGTTTGCGGCCGGGGCGATTTCGCAGGAGCCGACGTATGCCGCGGTGACGAATTCGACTTACGACGGGTTGTGCTACGACGTGAACAAGGTGGTGACGGAGCTGTCGCCGAGTGTGTCCCGGATTCATTTTGACGAGGCTTGGTACGCGTACGCGAAGTTTCATCCGATGTATCGCGGACGGTTTGCGATGGATGTGCCGGATGAGATGCCGGAGCGGCCTGCGATCTTTTCGACGCAGTCGACGCACAAGATGCTGGCGGCTTTCTCGATGGCGTCGATGGTGCATGTGAAGCTGAGCCCGCGGGCGCCGCTGGACTTTGACCAGTTCAATGAAGCGTTCATGATGCATGGGACGACTTCGCCGTTTTATCCGCTGATTGCTTCGCTGGATGTGGCGGCGGCAATGATGGACGAGCCTGCCGGACCGACGCTGATGGAAGAGACGATCTCAGATGCCATCAGCTTCCGCAAGGCAATGTCGTCGATTGCACATCGGCTGCGGATCTATGACGAGGGCGATGGCTGGTTCTTCCGGTTGTTTCAGCCGGACCGGGTGACTGATCCATCGGATGGAGAGACGTACGTCTTCGAGAATGCTTCGGATGAGCTGCTGGCGAAGACGCCGGGCTGCTGGACGTTGAAGCCGGGCGAAGACTGGCATGGGTACAACGACGACGATGTCGCGGACGAGTACTGCATGCTGGACCCGACGAAGGTGACGATCCTGATGCCAGGGGTGAATGCACAGGGTGAAATCTCTGAGTGGGGAATTCCGGCGGCGATCATGACGGAATTTCTGGATGCGCGGCGTGTGGAGATTGCGCGCACGGGCGACTACACGGTGCTGGTGCTGTTTTCGGTGGGAACTTCGAAGGGCAAGTGGGGATCGCTGCTGGAGAATCTCTTTGAGTTCAAGCGGCTTTACGACACGGAGGCGACGCTGAGTGAGGCGCTGCCGGACCTGGTGGTTAAGTATCCGCAGCGGTATCGCAACATGACGTTGAAGGAACTGAGCGACGAGATGCATGCGGCGATGGTGGATTTGCGGTTATCGGCTCTGGAAGCGCAGGCGTGCGAGCTGGATACGCAGGAGGTGCTGACTCCGGCGCAAACATACCAGAAGCTTGTGCGGGGCGGGACAGAGAAGGTGAAGTTCACCGAGATGGCCGGGCGCATCGCAGGTGTGATGCTGGTGCCGTATCCTCCGGGAATTCCGGTATGCATGCCGGGTGAGCGGCTGGGTGGACCGGATTCGCCGGTGATCAAGCTGATTCTGGCGCTGGAGGAGTTTGGCAAGCGATTCCCGGGGTTTGAGCGCGAGGTGCATGGCATCGAAGTGGATGCTAATGGCGAGTACTGGATGCGCGGGGTGATCGAGGCCAATGGATATGGCGGCGGGAACGGAAAGCGGACGAATGGCAAGAAGAGCCCGCCGAGTTCGGCGCCGCCGGTGAAGCGGAAGCGAAAAGCACTCGCGAAGCCGGCTTCAGAAACGCTGCCTGTGGATTCGCCGCTCAATGAACAAAGATAGCCGGGACAGATAGCGTCCTGTCATTCGGAGAGCAATGCTTCGCCGCCGGGAGAGTGCGGTGCGCAGAGCCTGATCGCGCTCCAGAGAGCGAAGACGGTCACGGCAATGCCGACGAGGACATCGGTGAAGTAGTGCCATCCGGTCGTTATTGTTGAAAGCACGATCAGGAAGGCAAGCAGACCGACAGGGATTCGGAAACTGCGGAAGGTCCAGAGTGCGTATGCACTGAGAATCGCCCATATGACATGGAACGAGGGGCAGCAGACGACTCCTGCCGTATGAGGTACGAACGTACCGGAAGCGCGGAGAGAGAGTAACTCCATCTGGCAGAGCCGCTGGGCCGGATCAGGTGGGAAATGGAAGCCATACCAGGGGCCAACCGCGGGTAAGAGTGCGAAGATTGTGAAGCCGACGAGAAAGGCTACGATGTTGGCGACGATAAACTCTCGCGCTCGAACCCACCTTCCGGTGAGGGCAGGAGCAATGATAGCTAGAGCAATCAGCAGGAAGAGCGTTGGATAAGCGGCGTTGATGATGCGTCCGGCAAGATGTTGCGCTGACCAGGCCGCAATAGCTGGAACGTTCACGCCGAGCGCCAGATCGAGATGAACAAGAAGCTTATCCTGCAGTGGGAAGCGCGCGCGGCCAAATACATCGACGGCAGGCGTTATGGTGAAGATTATGGCAATAGCCCAGGCAATGGTTAGCGCGGCTTCGCGCATATCCGGACGGCGCTTGTCGTGCCAGTAAACGACGAGCGGCAGCAGCGCTCCGGCGCAGAAGAGTAGTGCGAGTGCCAGGGAAACTGGGCTGCCATCTTCAATGGCGGCAACGCGTGAGCCAATAACAGAAAAGAGAAATGTAGCCGCACAGATGCAGCCGACGCCCAGATGAAATCGTCTGGTATCCCGCGCGCTGGGTTGCTTCCGACTTCCGATCTGTGCAGAATGCATTACTTTGAAGTTACCGAAAAGCGAGTTTGGTGCGTATAGCACCTTGGTGACAGCAGCGACGGCGGATGGATAAAGACGATTGTCAAGACTCGCTGCGGAGACTTAACGTGAGAGCCGGATGGCTGAGCTTTGCTTCGCTCCGGTGCTCGTGCGTCTGCGATGTGAGGATGGAGCGATTTCTCGACCGGCGGTCCAAGGAATGATCGCGGTTAGCGCGCCGCCCAAGCTTAAACAGAGTTGAGGCCGCCGTCGACGGGCAGGTCAACGCCGGAGATATAGCTGCTTTCAGAGGATGCGAGGAAGACGGCAGCATCGGCGATCTCTTCCGGGCGGCCGATGCGTCCCATGGGGATCATCTTCACAAGCTGCTCGGTCATCGGCCCGCGCTGCTCGGATGGGAAGACATCGACGATGGGCGTATCTATGGGACCGGGGCTGATGATGTTGGCGCGGATACCGCGAGGCGCGAGCTCGGCGGTCCAGGTGCGGACGAAGGAGCGCAGGGCGGCTTTGGTGGCGGCGTAGGTGCTGTAGACGGGGATGCCTCGGGTCCATGCGCCGGAGCCGTTGACGATAACCGAGGCATTGTCGCGCAGGAGTGGCAGGGCTTTCTGTACGGTGAAGTAGACGCCGCGGGCGTTGATGTCGAAGATGCGGTCGTAGTGCTCGGGCGTGACGTGCGCGGTGGGAAGCGGTTCGAGGATGCCGGCGTTGGCGAAGAGGATGTCGATGCCGCCTTTAGCTTCTTTCACGGTTGCGTAGAGGCGGTCGAGGTCGTCGATGCTGGAAACATCGCCTTGCACGGCGGCTACGTTGTTGCCGATGGCTGCGGCGGCTTTATCGAGCTCGGCCTGGCGGCGTCCGGTGATGAAGACGAAAACGCCTTCTTCGACGAAGCGCCTGGCAGTGGCGAGGCCGATGCCGCTGTTGCCGCCGGTGATGACGGCGATTTTGCCTTCGAGGCGACCCATGTCGGCTACTTCCTATCCAGGGGAAATTTGATCTCAGGCTACAGTCGAAGCCGGCGGTGCACCAGCCGGATCAACTGCGTAAGACTTGTTCTCTAGTTGTTGCAATATCAGGAAAACCAGTTCGAGAATCTGCGGCACTACTTCAGAGACCGGCACGCGATTGGGGCTGATGGACCATTCGCGGGCTGCTCCGTAAATAGCCCAGCTTGCGGCAGTTGTTGCCATCTCAGATGACAGTGGACGGGAAGCTTTTTCGGACGCGCGGCTGAGAACGCGGCGGATGGCAGCGGTGATCGCTGCATCCATGAGAGGCTCGAAGGCGTTTTTTCCGCTGCAATCGGGATGTTCTTCCCGAATTTGAGCCAGGTAGTCGCAGGTGGCCTGGATGACGGCGTGGGCTGCCGAGGGACAACTGCCGTCGAAGGTAACGTTGCGGCTGAAGAGAAGCTGGTGGAATCCGCCGGCTATCAGGGCATCGAAGAGCGCAAATTTGTCTGTGTAGTGGTCGTAGAAGGTGGCGCGGTTGACGGTGGCGGCTTCAGCGATGTCCTGCACTGAAATATCTTCGAAGCTCTTTGTTTGCAGCAGAGAACGAAGAGCTCCTTGAAGGAGCTGGCGGGTGCGGCGGATGCGCGGGTCGCGGACTTCGCAATCAGAAACAGGCATGACAATCCTTAGATGAGGGTAGCAAAGAAAAATCCGCAACCAAAAACGACAAATGTCGTCTAGTATTTGTACGACGAGTGTTGGTTAAGCAACTTTCATCGGTTAAGGAGATTTTGATATGCCTACGCTTCTTCACATTGACTCAAGTCCACTGGAAACCTCGATCAGCCGCGAACTCGGGCGTGAGTTCGTGAAGGGCTGGATCGCCGCTCACCCGGAGGGTGAAGTGATCTATCGCGACCTGGCGGCGACGCATCTCAAGCCGCTGGATGCCTCGTGGATCTTTTCCTCGTTTACGCCGGAGGGCTCCCGCAGCGCGGAGCAGACGGCGGCGCTAAAGGTTTCTGATGAGCTGATTCGCGAGCTCGAACAGGCCGATCAGTATGTGATTGGTGTCTCAATGCACAATTTCACGATCCCGGGCACGTTGAAGCTGTGGATCGACCAGATACTGCGCTCAGGAAGCACGTTTTCGTACGGCGCTGCTGGACCAGTTGGATTGCTGCAGGGGAAGAAGGCGGCTGTGCTGGTAGCGACGGGCGGGGTATATGACCCTGGATCGGCAGCGAGCGCCTACAACTTTGTGGAGCCGTACCTGAAGACGATTCTTGGCTTCGTTGGGGTCACGGATGTGACGTTTGTGACGGCGGGTGGAACGGCGCGGCTGATGACTGGTGCGATCGATCGTGAGACTCTGCTGAGGCCGGCGCTGGAGCAGGTGCGCGAGGTGGTTGCGGCATAAGCTGACGACGATTGGAAGTTCAGGTGGGTCTGCTCCTGAGGAAGCAGATCTCGAGACTGCCGGCAAAGATCGAAAAACTTACCTCAGGGGCTGAAGCCCAATGATTGGGTTGGCTTTATGCCGGAGATAAATCCGCGGCATATCTATTTCGCGAGTTTGTGAACGTTCTGGGTCTGCTCATGAGGAGCAGGCCTTTTTTCATTTGCAGGAGCCGCGTTTCGGGGGATTTTGAGGCAGAGCTACAAATATTCGTTGACAGTGCCGCGTATTATTATCACAATGTAGTTCTAATAGGGACCGGTGAAGATGATTGGAGAGTTTGAGTACCTGATTCTGACGGCTGCGGCGGGGCTTGGCGAGAAAGCCTATGGAGCTGCGATCCGGACGGAGATTGAGACGGCTACGGGAAGAAGCTGCTCGATTGGCGCGCTGTACACCACAATTGACCGGCTCGAAGCGAAAGGGCTGATCGAGAGCTGGATGGGGGAGGCAACGGCGGAGCGAGGCGGGCGGGCGAAGCGGATGGTGCGGTTGACGGCTGCGGGTGAGGCGGCGGCGAAGGAGTTTTATGAGGCGGTGACACGGATCAGCCGTGGGGCTTCGTGGGTTTCAAACCGGACGATGGCGCGAGAGGTGATCCCATGGCTGCGGTGATGCTGGATTCTGCGTGGCATGCGGCGGAGGCCGTGGCTTCGCTGCTTCCTGCCCAAGAGCGCGACGCAGTGCTAGGTGATTTGATGGAGACGGGGGCTAGTGGATGGAGCGCCCTACGCGCAGTGATCTGGCTGTCGCTCAGGCGAGAAGCGGAGCCGTGGCGGCAGTGGCAGCCCTGGGCTGCGGGGTTTGGGTTGGCGCTGCCCTCAAGCTTTGTGCTGTTGGGTGCTTCTCTGGGTGTGGCGTGGGCGTTTCGCGGAGTTGTAACGGGGTGGCGGATCGCGGCTGGATCCTGGCCGGTGCGGCTTTTCGTGTTTCTCGGGCAGGCATTGTTCATGGCTGGGCTGGCCTGGTGTGGCGGGCAGGCGCTGGCGCTGCTCTCGCGAAGAACGCTGTGGGCGAGCGCACTGCTGTGCGTGATCCCTTGCTGTTTTTGTCTTTCAAGATTCCGGAGCGAGGTTCTTTCGCCGTGGTGTCTGGTGCTCTTTCTTGCGCCGGCGATGTGCGGGATAGTGGTTGGATTGCGGAGGAGGCACGCCGGTTGGAAGGTGCAGACAGGAATTGCAGTACTGCTGACGGCGCTGGCATTGGCGCAATGGCGGGGAACAGTGCCAACTCTTTGCGTACTGCTGTGGCCAGCGTGGTATCTGGCGGCGGGTGCGCGTAAGACACAGTTGCAATAAAGCAAAGAACAGGCGGAGGAGAGAAGCATGCGAATGGCGTGGACAGGATTGGTGTGTCTGGCTGCGGCGATGGGTGCCCTTGAGATACAGGGGCAAAGCGCAGTGCATGGAACGGTAATTGACCGCGAGATACATTCGGCTAGTTTTGCGGGAAACAAGATTGGGACGAGCCCGGACCGGCACTTTGCTGTGTATCTGCCGCCGGGATATGACGCCGGTCATGCGCGCTATCCGGTGATCTATTACCTGCCGTCTCCGTTTGGAAGCTATCGGGCGGTGTTTGACCACGAACATGCCGCGCAGTTGTTCGACAGGGCGATTGCTGCGGGAGAGATAGGGAAGTTCATTGTGGTGGTGCCGGATATGGTGACCCCTATGGGGTGTTCGTGGTATGTGAACTCGCCGGTGACGGGGAACTGGGAAGATTTCATGATGAAGGAACTGGTGCCCTATGTGGACGCGAACTTCCGCACGCTGGCGAATCGTGATTCGCGTGGGATTGTGGGCGATTTCATGGGAGGATATGGGGCGATTCGCTTCGCCATGATATATCCGCAGATTTTTGGGTCGGTGTATGCGCTGCACCCGGTGGGAACGGGATGGGGTTGCTGCCGATGTACTCTCGTCCCGATTGGGAGGCTCTTGCCAATGCCACTTCGCTGGACGATGTGCGCAAGGGAGGTTTCAACCAGATATTCATCGGCATTTATCAGGCTCATTTGCCGGATGTGAATAAACCGCCGCTTTATATCGATCTACAAGCGCGTAAGTCGGGTGATACATATGTGGTTGATGCGGCAATGACACAGCGTTTGCGGGAGAATTTCTTCCTGGAGGCGATGATTCCGCGCTATGCCGAAAACCTGAAATCGCTGCGAGGCTTCAAATTCGATTGGGACCGGAACGATGGCAATCAGGATCACGTCTACGCGGCTCAAGCCTATAGCCACAAGCTGAATGAGTACGGCATTGCGCATGAAGCAGAGGAATACAACGGGGTTTGGGGGTCGGGTAATTGGGGAGCGGATGGGCGTGTCTACGCCGAGGTATTGCCTTTCCTTGCGCGGCACATGGTGTTTACGGGCGAGGCAGACGGAGGGCCATACCGGTCACTGAGGGAGAAAGCAGGATTATCGGTTCCTGAAGTGGACGTGAAAGAATGCGGTTGCACGATCTCTTTTAACTCCACTTCAGGTTGCGTGACTTTGGCGACGAAGATTCGACTGCTCTGGTTTTGCGTTTTGGTGCTGCTTGCGCCGTGTGGATGGGCGCAGGGGACGGTTCCTACCTTTCAACGGACATTGGGCGGGAATGCTTATACACTGGCGGGGCATGATCCGGCGGTGAGCGGGACAACGACTGTGCCGGTGCTGCTGGTGCCGATCACGCTTACCTTTGATGGGCGCAGCGAGCGGATGAATGCCGAGGCGGATGTGCCGCGCGTGCTGGAGTCGCCGATCTTTAAGCCTGCAGTGTTGGGCGGAAGTGCGCCGATGCAGTATGGCGATGCGCTGCTGCACGCGACGTTTCCGGAGGGAGCAGTCGGGCACACGGTGCTGGAGAAGCCGGAGGTGCAGCCGATCACGATCGATGTTCCGGCGGGGAATGGGTATCTGCTGCACTCGCGGAAGAATGGCGGAGCGTTTGCGGTGGTGGATTCGGAGTATGTGCAGAAGGATCTCTTCCGGCAGATTCCCTGGACGGCGGGCAAGCTGATTATCGCGTTTACGCACAACACAACTTACTTTGCGTTGGCGGATGCGACGGTGTGCTGTACGTGGGGTACACATGGGATTGACTGGGCTACAGGCAACTCGTTTGTGCTCGGGACGTATATTGCGAATGCTCCGGCGATTGTGACGGATCGGGATGTGCAGCCTTTGACGCAGCAGCTAGGCGAGTACTTCAACGATCCGAAGCATGATCCGCAGTATTACTTCCACACGAACGAAGCACCGGGGAATTTCTTTCCTTCATGGCGCATGGGGGAGCAGGACGAGAAGTGCGGTGGCTCAGGTGTTGGGTCGAATTACTTCCTGCTGGAGCCTACGAATACGAATGCGAAGAATGGGTTTCCGGCTTCGCGGGCATTCGTAGCGCGAGCTGGAGGGTTTGAGTATCACTTGCAGAATGTGGCTTTGTTGTCCTGGTATCTGGGGGCTACGGCTGGTGCTTCGGGGGCTTACAGCTTTCCGGATGCGAAGGCTTTGAGCACTACGGCTGTGCCTTGCATGAATCGGCAGGAGCGTGAGGCGACGAAGGCTGAGTCGGCAAGTGCATTGCCAGCGAGCGGTGCGGGCAATGGGCACAAGCTGATCGGGTACTGGACGGGATCGCGCTATGGCGAGGGATCAGAGCCGTTCCGGTTGAAGGATGTTTCGCCGCAGTGGGACGTGATTTTGGCGGCGTTTGCTTCTCCCGATTCACATGCGCCGGATGGGGTGTTGCGCTATGAGCCGCCGCCGGGAATTACGCCGGATGAGTTGAAGGCGGACATTGCGCAGCTCAAGAGCCAGGGCAAGACGGTGATGATTTCGCTGGGCGGCGGCGGGCAGTACTTCAAGCTGGATCATACGAACGAGATTCCCGGGTTTGTCTCGTCGGTGGCGGCGGTGATTTCGGAGTATGGATTTGAGGGTGTGGATATCGACTTCGAATCGCCTTCGCTGGCGCTGGATCCGGGCGATACGGATTTCAAGCATCCGACGACGCCTTCAGTAGTAAATCTGATCGCCGGACTGCGGCAGTTAAGAGAGAAGTTCGGGTCGGGGTTCAAGATCAGCCTGGTGCCGGAGGGGTCGCAGATTCCGGGTGGATATGCGACGTATGGCGGGCAGTTTGGGTCGTATCTGCCACTGATCTGGGGGCTGAAGGACTACCTCACGTTTGTGGATGTGCAGGACTACAACACGCCTCCGCTGGATGGGCTGGACGGCGAGATCTACGAATCGAATTCGGTGGACTATCACGCGGCGATGACGGAGTTACTGCTGGACGGGTTCTATCCGGGAGGGAAACGGGGTGAGTTCTTTCCGGGGCTGCCGGCGGATAAGGTGGCGGTTGGGTTCCTTACCGACTACAACACGCCTGAGGTTGTGGATGAGGCGATGCGATATCTGATTACGGGGAAGGTTCCTGCGGACGGTACGTATCGTCTGCGCAAGCCAGGAGGGTATCCTGGGCTGATTGGGGCGATGTTCTGGACGATTGACGATGATCATCGCGAGGGCTTCCGGTATTCGAACCGGATTGGGCCGGAGCTTAGGAGTTTTCCTGCAACGCGATGAAAGTGACTTGTTCAGGTTTGCGGCGAAAAGCAGATCCTTCACTCGCTCTAGATGATAACTTTCAATAGTTACGTAGCTCTGCTAGTTAAGGAACTTCGTTGCAGAGCCTGAGAATCTGGTCGCCGTATTTTTCCACTTTGGCTGGGCCCATGCCGGAGATCTGCTGAAGTTCATTGGGTGTGGTTGGGGATGCGTGAGCAATGGCGCGCAGTGTGCGGTCGTGGAGCACGACGAAAGGTGGCATGCCAAGCTTCTTTGCGGCGGAGGTCCGCCAGGCTTTAAGGGCTTGCTCAAGCTGCTGCGCTGCGGGGCTGAGTTGCATTGATTCGGCAGCTTCGGAGGCAAACTTCTTCGCGGTGGATGCGCGTTTGGAGCGCCCATCGGTGGAGAAGAGATCGTCACCTTTGGTGGAAGAGCGGCCCTTGCCTGTGGGAGCGGCGTGGCCAGGCATCTGGAGCTTCTCTAATTCTGCGTCGCCGGATTCTTCTCCGAAAGCTGTAAGCGAGACTTTGCGGAAAAGGATGGTTTCGCCGTCCTTGATCCATTCGGCATCTTCCACTGCGATGAGCTCCGCGCGCGCGAGAGCGGATAGATAGACATCGAGCTCTTTGCGGGCTAGATCGCCGGGGAGTTCTTTTTGCAGACGCCCGATGGATTTGCCCTGGGTGTTGCGAAGGCTGTTGAGTATGTCCTGCACGTTGCGGAGTTCGGCGGATGAGGGTGCGCGGAACTGCTGGAGAGAAGCCGCAGATGGATTGCAGAAGTCGCAGATGCCGCAGCGTGTGCGGCCATCGGCGGTATCGCCGAAGTGCTGCACGAGCGCAGCCATGCGGCACTCGTGGCCACCGACAAATCGCTGAACTAGATCGAGCTGGCTGCGGCGGTGGTCCGACTGACGAGTGTAGGGGGTGTTCCAGTTGGCATGTCCGCGAGTGGCGTTGTTGTTGAAGTCGACCTGGGCGCCGCCGTGGATGAAGAGCTTTTCGACTGCGATGGAGAAGGTTTCGTCGTCGACTTCCGCGGCAAGCGCGGCGCGAAGATCGTCGAGGGGCTGTGGTTCATTGCCGAGTGAGTTGAAGACCTTCTGCACAGTGTCGATGGGCGGGTAGTCGCGCTTGAGGAAGAAGTCATGGGTGCGGATGTCGGCGTAGCTGTGCATGAGGATGGCGCGACTGGGTTGGCCATCGCGCCCGGCGCGGCCGATCTCCTGGTAATAGCCTTCGATGGTTGAGGGAAGCGCTGCGTGGATGACGGTGCGAACGTCGGCCTTATCGATTCCCATGCCGAAGGCGATGGTGGCTACGACGCACTGGAGCTTGCCGGAGAGAAAGCTTTGCTGCACGCTGTCGCGGATCTCAGAGGGAAGGCCTGCGTGATAGGCAGCGGTAGGGAAGAGCTGGTTGAGTTGTGTTGCAAGCTCTTCAGCGCGCTTGCGGGCGGGGGCGTAGACGATGGCGGGGCGATGCGCGGGGTCCGCGAGCAGCTCCGCGATCTTGTCGCCACGCATGGGCTGCGGCACTTCGGTGACTTCGATGGCGAGGTTGCTGCGGCGGAAACCGTGGATGAATTTGCGGGCGTTTTGCAGACCTAGCTGGGTGAGGATATCGCGCTGGACAGTGGGTGTTGCGGTTGCCGTAAGAGCGAGAACGGGCGCGGGCCGCAATGCGGGTAAGTACTGGCCGAGCATGCGGTAGTCGGGACGGAAGTCATGGCCCCACTGGCTGATGCAGTGGGCTTCATCGATGGCGATGAGGGTCGGTTTTCGTTTGGCGAGCATCTCAGGGAAGCCAGGGACACGCAGGCGTTCGGGGGCGATGAAGAGGAACTGGATGCAGCCGTTGAGATAGTCGACGCAGGCCTGGCGGCTTACTGCGCGGTCGAGACCGGAGTGAATGCGAGCTACGCGGAAACCCTGCGTGGTGAGCTTAGAGCATTGATCTTCCATGAGCGCGATGAGCGGGCTGACTACGAGAGCGGTGCCTCCGCGCGCGACAGCGGGAAGCTGATAGCAGAGGGATTTGCCCGATCCGGTAGGCATGACGAGCAGCAGGTCGTGGCCATCGATAGCGGCGCGGCAGACTGGTTCCTGATTGGCGCGAAAAGAGGGAAATCCAAAGGCGCGCTGTAACAGGCTGGTCAGTGAGCCGTCGGACTCGGTTGGCTCGAAGAGTGTTGCCGCTGAGGACATCACTCTCATTATCAAGTGTTGGGTTGAGGAAAATGAGATTGAAGTGGAAGACGAGCGGAGAGTGTTCCGGAAAGGCAAACCCGGCTGGGGTTCAGGACAGGATGTGAACTTGGCGAACGAAGTTGCATCGCATCCGGCGATAGCGCTGGATCTTTGGACCTTTGTTTACCAGAGCGACCAGTTGCCGGTGGCGAGAATCCAGGCGGCGAGAAGGAGGCCACTGGTTGCGTGAGCGATGAGGGCGTCGCCGAGCCGGGACTTCCATTTGGCGAGAGCTGAGTAAATCAGTCCGGTAATGAGACCAAGGAACCAAAATCTGCCATACATCAATCCGTAAACAATTGACGAGAGCAGAATGGACAGTGGTGTGATGGCGCTGAAGGGCTGTTGCTCGAAATTGGAGTCCGAAAAACGAATGAGGCGTCGAGCGAGATAGCCCCGGAAGGCCAGCTCTTCAGCGATAGGGATGGCGACGACCGCAGCGGCGATGCGGAAGGCCAGCCATGTGAACCGTGCTTCGGGTGAAAGGGCAGCGAGTGATTGCCCGAGCGTGGAGGGAGTAACTGGCTGCAGGAAATGCGAGGCTGCGAGACCGAGAGCAAAAACGAAAGCGCCGGCAACCGGGGCGGCCCAACTGAATCTCCAGTCAATGCGCCTTAGTTCATCGCGGTAATGCCATAGAGCGAGAGCAGCCGCGACGAAGCGAAGCGGATAGAGCCACTCAAAGGACCCTGAGGCCGCGCGCGAGAGGAACGATGCTGCGAGGATTGCCAGGAACGGAACCAGATAGGCTGCGATGACTGGGGATTCGCCTTTTTCGTTGGTGCTAACGATGGTTTCCTGAAGCTCGGTAGATGCTGTGGCGGGAAGCGATGGGTTCGTCGAATAGGACAGAGGCGTTCGAAACCAGCGAATCGTGCGAGCGGAGACTGAGAATGTCAAGGCGACGAGGGTAAAGGCGATCCATCCGGCCTGAGAGTGGAAGCCCTCCATGGCTATGTCGGGTGCGCCCGCGTTGCCTATAAGGACGAGTGCAGCAATGCGGATGATATTGAGCATGAACACACTGATGAGCGCACAGGGAACCAATATCAGCGCGCGTGGGAAGCGCGTCTCCTTGCGAAAATACCAGAGCCAGAGAAGCGTGAAGATGAGTACGAGCCCCAGACCTTCCATGCCTGAGCATTGTTCCGCAATGGTGATGGCGAAACGGTCGGTGCCGATAACGAATTGTTGCGGCTCGATGACGACGCCGGGCAGGATGGCTTGCAGAATCGGCGTTACGCTGCGAAAAGTGAGCGCCTGCAGAAAGCGGCCGAGTGCACTGGATTCGGGACTCCACAGCGATTGCATGGGGAAGCGCAGGACCCACGCGACGACACCGGCGATGAGCGCCTGAATACAGAGCCGCCGTGTCGCGCGAACGGTGTTGATCCATGTGGGCAAGGGAATGCACGCCAGAGCCAGCATGGCAAGCCCGGCGACGAGAACAACGCGGAGCGCAACCAGTTGTGTGAGCAAGTCGAAGCCGAACTGCGGCGAACGGAGCGCGCTGTAATTGGCGGATGACACAGCCGCAATGCAGGCCAGATGGACGCCGAAAAGCGAAGTCGAAAAAGGAAGCGGCTCTCTTTGCTCTTTCAACCAGGAATAACCGAGTCCCGTGAAGGCAGCGAAGGCTACGATCGCGATGGGAGCGACAGGACCCAGCAGAGAGAAGCTGTGAGGTATATAGGCGAGAATTACTACGTCAAGCGCGACGAATACACCCAGAAGGACGAGCCGCGCCAGCAGAGCCGAGGGCATGAACCGCGCGCCCCGCAGGTGGTCTAAGGCAGCGCTTTGCGGCGACGTGTTGGCAACGCTCGAACTCATCAAGACAGAGATTCCGTTCTGAATTCGCGCCGTCAATGAGCTGCCCGCGAAATTCTAAACAATGGATTCAGAGAAAAGCGGGCGACCGAGGCCACCCGTTAAGGAAACCCTTACAGACTTGCAACTTTCCTGCGACGGCTGCCCAGAACTAAGAGAGAGCCAGCAAGAAAAGCTACACCGCTCCATGCGAGTCCAAGATCGATCTCAGGAGTCACATTCGGAGTTGGACGATGCGGCCCAGGGGGAGGCGGAGGTGGAGGCGGAGGTGGAGGTGGATTCCTGAATGCCGGAGTTGGTGGATTTGAACCGCCGTTGAGTATTAGTGGATCAGCCTGGGCGTGCCTATTTGCACCTGCGAGGAACACCAAGGCCAGGACAGAGATTGTTAGAGATTTCTTCATGTGTCCTTTCGGGTTGCGGCTGCAGGTAGCCGATCACGCAGGCGCTGTCGAAGCAGTTGTTTTAACTAGTTCCTGAGCGCAATCAAAAATATTCACTTCCTGCAGTCGAGTTATCCAAGTGGGACCTCAGGCGGGAGTTCTAACCGTCGCTGTGGACAGACATACCGGGTGCTGTGACGTCGATCTCAACAACGAGTGAAAAGTACACCCTCCTGAAGGACTGCCTGGCGCAGCTCTGGTGTTTTCCGTATACGGGCGAACGAAAGCGTAGAGGCATCCGCTTTCCCCGGTAACGGCAGCCAAAGCGGCTTTTGCTGTGCTGCCGCCTCCGATTCAGATTCCATTGTTTGCGTCGTAAGGGCTATGGCGCGAGAGTTGATAAGGTGGCCACGTTTGTGGGATTGGGGGATGGCTCGATGGTAAGCAGACCTCGATTACCGGAGTGAGCTGTTGGTGGTCGCGAGTCAACGGTCTGCGCCTCTGGCTTCATTGCCTGATCTCGATTGCGAAGAAGAATACTATGGCGCCGACGAGTGTTGCGCCCGGCAGCATGAGGCGGCCCAGCAACATGGATGGCATGAACGGTGTACGCGGGTGCTCCGCAGCGCAGGCAGCGCTTTGAGGAGGTGTGTCGGTAAGGCGGGAATTCGAGTCCAGCGAGGAGCGGGTTCCGTTCTAAATTTGCACAACCGATGCGCAGGCCGCGAAATTCGTGGGTACGCGATGCTGGAAAGAAGCGGGCGACCGAGGTCACCCGTCAAGGAAATGCTTACAGGCTTGCGGCCTTTTTGCGGCGGCTGCCCAAAACTGCCAGGGAGCCTGCAAGAAGGGCTAATCCGCTCCATGCGAGACCAGGATCGATCTCTGGAGCCACACTTGGGTTTCTCACGCGCGGCCCTTGTGGATCAGCATCGCCGATGTGCGGAGTCTTTGGCTCCGGATTCATCTGATGATATGAGCCGCCGTTCAAAGTGGGAGAGTCAGCCTGAGCGTACCGATTTGCACCTGCTAGTAACACCAAGGCAACGACGGAGATTTTCAGAATATTTTTCATTTTGTCCTTTTGTTACGGCAGCAGGGAGCCGTATCACGCAGGCGCATCGTATAGTAGCGTTCTAATTTCACTATCGAGGCTATTGTTTTAACTATTTCCCGAGCGTAATTGAAAAGTATTTACTTCCTGCCGTCGAGTTATCCAAGTGGACCTCAAGCGAGGAGCTCGAACGTTGGCTTTGGATGGACTTGCTCCGCAAACATGCGGACCCATTCAGCAAACGTACAAGAGCGCACTCTCCTGAAGCATGTGCCTGGCGCAGCTCTGGAGGTTTTGTATACGGGAGAACGAAAGAGAAGAGGCGTCTGCTTTCCCCGGCCACGGCCACCAAAGCGGCTACTACTTTGTGATGCTGCCTCCGAATCAGGTTCTAATGTTTGGCTAGTTAGCGGTATCCCGCGAGGGTTGAGAGAGCGGTTGCTTTTGGGTCATGGACCGTGGCGAGAACGTAAGTGCATTGGGATTACCTGTGAGTTCAGTCGAAGACGACGCTCTATGGCTTACGGCTGACGGCGATGAAGAGCCCCGTCGCACTCGCCAGCGTTTTGCCGTCCGTGCTGATTATGGATGCTTCGGTCCAATGCTTGCGGCCTTCGCTGCGAATGACGCGGCCTGCGATGCGGATGGGGCTGCCAGAGGGAACCGGGCGGAGATATTCGACCTGCATCTGGCGGGTCATGGCGGTTACGCCGCGGGCGCGGTTGGCTTTACTCATGGCTTCGTCGAGTAATGTTGCGATGATGCCGCCGTGCAGGTAGCCGGGCGGGCCTTCATAGTGTTCCGATACAGTAGCGTCGCAGACGACGGCGCCGTCGGAAGCTACAGAAAATATCAGCTGTAAACCGACAGGATTGCCGGTACCGCAACCGAAGCAGTGGTTTTGAGCCCCGTGATAAAGAGGGGCGGATTCGTTGGCGTCAAGCTCCGGATTATTCTGGTGGTCGTGTACTTGAGTCATAAGGATGATTGGAGAATGCCAGCAAAAAGATCGCGGTCGACGTTGGCGCCGGTCAGGACGATTCCGATGCGCCTGCCGGCATTCTGTGGGCCTTCACGTAAAGCGCCGGCGAGTGCAGCGGCCGCTGCTCCTTCTGCAAGATTATGGGTGTCCTGGTAATAGATGCGCATGGCCTCGGCGATCTCTGTGTCTGAGACTTCCATGACTCGCGCGACGTTTTCCCAGATGGTTTCCATGGCCAACTTATTTGGAACTCGGCATGCGAGGCCGTCTGCGATCTGTGTGTTGGAGGGAGCCTCTACGATGTGGTGTTCGCGAAATGAGCGTGCGTAAGACGGGGATTGGCCGGCCACAACGCCCACGATTTCAGTTGCAAGGCCGAGTGCATTGCGGACTGCTGACACACCGCAAATAGAAGAGCCAAGTCCGATGGGAACATAGACGGTGTCGAGCGATGGAGCGCCGCGGAAGAACTCGAGCGCGTACGTTGCCGTGCCCATCACAAGGCGTGGATGAAAAGACTCAACGAATGCGTGGGTCTCGGAATTGGAGGGATCCGACGCAAGTTCCCGGGCGAATTCGAGAGAGGCCTGAAAGTCGTCACCGCGCTCGATGAGTTCAGCGCCGTGAGCCTGCATGGCGAGATTCTTTTCCCGGCTGTTGCCGTGGGGGACAACCACGATGGAGCGAAGCCCATGGCTACGCGCGGCGAGCGCAACACCCTGACCGTGGTTGCCGCGCGTGGCGGCGACGAGTGTGGTCAGTTGAGGATGTTGTTCGCGAAGCCAAGCGGTGTAGACCAGAGCGCCGCGAAGCTTGAATGCTCCGACAGGCGAGTGGTTCTCATGCTTGATCCATGCCTCAACAGACGGGCTGACGGCGGAACCGGTGCTGAGCCGTCGATTGAGCAGCGGCCAGGTATATTGCGGCGTGGGCGGCATGACGCGATATACGAGGGATTGCGCGGTCTCAATCTCGGTCAGGGTGGGCAATTGCACCCTTTCAGCTTACGATAGGGAGCGTGTATCACTCGCTTGGGTACAGCGGTTGGTGACCCGGCGCTTAAACGCACGGCGATCGATGCAAAATTTAGCAGCTTTTCGAGCTTTCAAGAGAAGCTGACTGCGGCAGCATCCGGCGTCTTTGGCAGCGGGTGGGGATAGCTGGTCATGATGCCGGGGAGAGTTGGAAATTCAGACGACTCCGAATCAGGGCAGTCCTTTGACCGTGGGTCACAAACCCATACTGGGCATCGATGCGTGGGAGCACGCGTACCATCTGAAGTACAAGAACAAGCGGCCTGATTACGTGAAGGCTTATTTTTCGGTGATCGACTGGAATGGCGTGAGCGGGAAGTTTGCTGACGCAAAGAAGGAAGCTTGAGCATTGAGGCTTTTCGTTACTGGAAGGGAATTGCAATGGGTTGTCGGCTGTTTGGTGCTTGCTGCCCTTGTGCTGGCGGTGACGGGTTGCCACAGACAGCCGGAGTTAACACCTGAGCAGGTGACAGGTCAGCATCTGTACACGGTGCGGTGCGCGCATTGCCATGAGCAGAACGATCTAGCGCTGAAGCCGCCGCCGCCGAAGCTGCAAGGGGTGATGCGGAAAGGCAAGCTGCCCAGCGGCGCGGCGGCGACGGATCAGGCGGTTGCACGGACGGTGCTGGCCGGAAAAGGGAAGATGCCGAGCTTTGCCGGGCGGTTTACGGAGGAGCAGATGCGGGCGCTGATCGCGTATCTGAGGACGGATATGCCGCTGCCGGAGAACTAGCGCATGTTTTTGCGCTGATTCAGAGAGGAGCTTCGCGAAATCCGGCTGGATCTTCCAACGCGGCTCCGGAGGCGCACATCTGTACAAGAAAAGAATAGGAGATAAAGCCTCTGTAAAAAGCGGCGAGGCGATGCGGCGATATACTGAATAGACGATGGCGACCGGAAAGACATTTTATCTCGAGACCTTCGGCTGCCAGATGAATGCGCACGATTCCGAAAAGGTAATCGGGACGCTGGAGCAGCAGGGGTATGCCCAGGTACAGGAAGAGACCGAGGCCGATCTGCTGGTGTACAACACCTGCTCGATCCGCGACAAGGCGGAGCAGAAGGTCTTCAACCGTCTGAACGATTACAAAAAGCTGCACAAGCTGGGAAAGCGCTTTGCGGTGATCGGGTGCGTGGCACAGCAGGAGGGCGAGCGCATCTTTGAGCGCGCGCCGTATGTTTCTCTGGTCGCTGGGTCGGCTTCGTACCGCAAGCTGCCGGAGATGCTGGCGCGCCTGGAAGCAGGGGAGTCACGGATCACCGGTTTGGACGACCGGCAAACGGACGAGACATTTGAGACGGAGTTTACGTCGCGGCAAAATCCGTACCGTAGCTACATCACGATCATCGAGGGCTGCGACAAGTTCTGCGCTTACTGCGTGGTGCCTTATACGCGCGGCAAGGAGCGCAGCAGGGGATCGGACTCCGTTCTGGAAGAAGCAAAACGGATCGCTGACCTGGGATACACGGAGATCCAACTGCTGGGCCAGAACGTAAACAGCTACAAAGACCCCAGCGGCAAACGAAGCTTTGCGGAATTGCTGGCTGCGGTTGGACAGGTGCCGGGAATCCGACGCGTGCGATTTACGACGAGCCATCCACGGGACTTTACGCAGGATATTGTCGAGGTCATCGATGCCTACGACACGCTGTGCGACCATGTGCATCTTCCGGTGCAGTCCGGGTCGTCCAGGGTGCTGAGAGCGATGGCGCGAGAGTACACGCGGGAGTGGTACCTGGAACGCATCGCGTGGATCAAGTCGGCGCGGCGGAAGATCTCGATCACGACGGACATTATTGTCGGGTTTCCGGGGGAAACGCCGGCGGAAGTTGAGGAGACGATCGACTTGCTGAACGAGGTTCAGTACGACGGGGTCTTCGGTTTCAAGTATTCGCCGCGGCCGAATACTCCAGCGCTGGTGATGATCGACTCCATTTCGGACACGGAGAAGTCTTTGCGGCTGCAGGTATTGCTCGACCGGCAGCGCGAAATCCAAAGAATTAATTATGAGAAGCATTTAGGGGAAGTTCTGGAAGTAATGGTGGAAGGAACTAACCCTGCGCGCGGTCAGGTAATTGGGCGGAGCTCTCAGAATAAACCCGTGAACTTCACGACAGCTTCGCCGATTGCGCCGGCGCCTGGCAGCTATGCCCGGGTGAAGATCACGAAGACCTTTCCGAATAGTCTGGTCGGAGAGGCGATATAGGGGAGGTGTGGCATGGACGTGGAAGTGAGGGTGCGCGGCTGGATGATGGACCCCAATACGAATATGCCCATCGTCGTTCTTAAGGATGTTGGTTCGGATGCGGTGATGCCGATCTGGGTCGGCATCTACGAAGTGAATGCGATTGCGGTCGAGATCAATAAGGAAGTTGGTCCGAGGCCTATGACGCATGACCTGGCGAGAAATCTCATTCAAAACTTGAACGCCAGGCTGGATCGCATTGTTATTACAGAGCTTAGAGACGACACATTCTTTGCTGTGCTTTGGCTGAGCCAAGGTGGGGACATAGTCACTGTGGATGCGCGTCCTTCCGACGCGATCGCGCTGGCATTGAGGGCTGACTGCCCAATCTACGTATCGGAACAAGTGCTGGCCGTAGCTCAGCTTAACCCCGCCATGCCAACGGACGGTCCAAGCAATGATGATCTGCGTAAATGGCTCGAAGGACTCAACGATGAGGACCTTGGCCGCTACAAGATGTGACGGCGACATACAGCCTATCGAGGTTGAAGAAGAGCGAGGGAAGTGGTTGATGGGGATGGGTTTGTTCTGAATCAGTCCCACTTGCTCTCTTGCCTTACAGAATATCTGTTATCAGACATGATTGGTTATTCAAAAATACTGTTAATTTGAGCTTTCCCGCTCGATGTTTGCGCTTCATGGCAATGAATTTACATCGGTTGCGCACCGCTTGCGTGGACGTTGCATCTATGAACGCCTGAGTTTTCACCAGAAGACTTTTCGTCTCGGCGATGTCGCGATCAACGGCCTTGGGTTCGGCGCAATTCAGATTGACGCCGCCGATTCGTACGGCCCCGGTCGAGAGTGAATGGCTGATCGGCGAATCGCGGGCTCCCTGCCCTGCGGGCGGTGGTTGCAAGCGGGCGCGGCCGCAGTGATGTTGAGCTATGGGGTGTGGAAAGAGATAGAAGCGGACGTCGGCAACGAGGAATGCTGCACAAGTTCCTTTGTATCAATTTGTCCAATTCCGAACATCCCCGGATCGCAGCCCTGTCAGACAGTTGCATCTCACATGACAGGGCTTTGTTGCAGGCCCGAATAAGGGGCGAGTGTCGATGCACGGCAGCGTTTTGTTAGGTATTTTGACGGTTCTGGGCGGGTCAATTCTGGCGAGGGCGCAGGAGCGGGATGCGCACGCGATGGTGCAGCAGGCGGTGAACACTGAACTGGCAGCAGATCGAAGCGACCACACGCACTGGCTTTACTTTGAGGTGGACAGGAAACCAGACAAGACCATTTCGCAATGGGTAGCTGAAACCTCGAACGGAAACCTGCACAGAGTGGTGGAGCAGGACGGTCAGAAGGTGCCGAAACCGCAGCAGCGCAAGTCGATGGACAGCTTTGTCCAGAACACCGATCAGGCCGCGAAGCAGCGCACAAACGAGCAGCACGACGACAAACAGGCGACGGAGATGTTGACCCTGCTGCCTCAAGCCTTTATCTGGACTAATGCGGGCGAGAAGGATGGCAGCTTTGTCCTGCACTTCGAGCCAAACCCTCAGTTCAACGCGCCGGATTGGGAGTCGCGGGTTTTTGCCGCGATGGAGGGCGACATGCGGGTGGACGTCTCCGAGCACCGGATTGTCAGCCTCAGGGGCCGCATGATTCGGGACGTGATGTTCTTCGGCGGCCTCTTGGGACATCTGAAGGCTGGCGGCACGTTTGATGTGGAGCGGCGCAAGACGGGCGGCAATGAATGGCAGATCACCGAGACCCACGTGCACATTCAAGGGCGAGCTCTGCTTTTCAAGAGTATTTCCGAGAACGAAGACGACGTGAAAACAGAGTTCAAGGAACTGCCCAGCGATATTTCCCTGCGACAGGCGGAGGGAGACCTGATCAGCACCGAGGGCTGAGGGGTTTCCCGCATTGTGCTGCTTCCCTTCCCGGAATTCGCTATTATCCAAGGTTCCTTGCACGCTGTTCAGCGCGAGTTTTTTGAAGATGCATCGCGATAAAGGCTCTTAATCATGACCTTGAAATACACCACTTCTTTTCTGGAAGATGCGACTAGCATCTTCCACTCTTACAAGAAACTTGCCGAAGCTGCGATGAGCCAGGTTACGGACGAACAGCTTCACGTTGCACTCGATGAGGAATCGAATTCGATAGCCATCATCGTGAAACACATGACGGGTAACATGGCGTCGCGATGGACGGATTTTCTGACGACCGATGGGGAGAAGACGTGGCGCGATCGGGATACGGAATTCGAGGAGCCTGCGGCAAACCGCGCGGAACTGATGGCTCGCTGGGAGCGGGGATGGGGAACCCTGTTTGGAGCGCTCGATGGATTGACCGAAGCCGATCTGACTCGCACCATTACGATCCGTGGTGAAGCGCATTCTGTTATGCAGGCGGTAAACCGTCAATTAGCGCACTATCCTTATCATTGCGGACAGATCATATTTGTTGCCAAACATTTAGCGCATGAAAAATGGAATTGTCTTTCGGTTCCACGGGGGAATTCGCAGAAATTCAACGCGCAAGTGGCAGCTGGCGAAGCCAGCCAACGCTGATGTCAGGGTGTTTCCAGGGCTTCTGAACCCGCCGGAGCCAGGTTCAAGCGGGCTGAAGAAAGATGCCAGCGGCGTAGCAGGATTAGCGAGATTACGATCAGCGCGAGGGTGAGTCCGATCCAGGTGCCGTAGATGCCCCATTTGCGAATAAAACAGAGTGTCAGACCGAGCGGCAGGCCGAGGATCCAGTAACCGAGAAAATTGGCGATCATGGGAGCCCGGGTTTCGCCGAGTCCGCGCAGGGCTCCGGTGCAGACGGTCTGAATGCCGTCGAAGATCTGGAAGGCGGCGGCAATCCAGAGCAGGCTGGGGCCGACGGCGAGGACCTGCGGGTCGCTGGTGAAGAGCTCGATGAGCGGTTTGGGCGCGGCTACAAAAACGATAGCGGCCAGCAGCATGAAGATGGTTCCAAGGCCGAGCGAAAACCAGCCAGCGCGGCGGGCCCGGGCTTTGTCTCCAGCGCCGATGGCGTGGCCGACGCTTACCGCTGCCGCAGCCGAGATGCCGAGCGGGACCATGTAAGTGACGCTGGCGTAGTTGATGGCAATCTGATGCGTGGCAACGGCCACCGGGGAAAGCCAGCCGGCGGAAAGAGTGGCGGCATTCCAGGCGCCTACCTCGAGAATGATCTGTCCGGCGGCGGGCAGCCCGATGCGGCAGAGGCGCTTGAGTCGGTCGAGCTGCGGACGAGCCCAGTGCTTGAAGAGCGGGTGGCCGCGCTGGCGTTCATATCGCCATGCGAAAAGCATGAGGAAGGCACCCATGGAAATACGGGCGATGACGGTGGAAAGAGCCGATCCCCGGACGCCCATAGCTGGAAAGCCCCAATGACCATAGATGAGGAGCCAGTTCCCTCCCCAGTTGAGCAGGTTGGCCGCGATGTAGACGAGGGTGATTACGCGGACCTGACCGACGCTCTGTAGATAGCGGCGTGCTGCCGAGTAGACAAGGAGCGGAAACAGACTCCAGACCAGGACGCGGAGATAAGCGGCGCCAGGAATGGCTACTGTGGGAGTGATGCCGACCCGGACGAAGGCGTAACTGGCAAGCGCTGCAAGGATCATCAGCGGTGGCGTGATGATGATGGCCAGGTAGATACCCTGTGCTAGCCAGCGATGACACTCGTCGTAGTCTTTGCGTCCGTAAGCCTGCGAAACGAGGGTATCCAGACCGAGTTGCAGGCCTACGCCGAAGAGCGAGGGCGTATAAAACACGGCGTTGCCAACGGCGACTGCACCGATGGCAGCAGGGCCGAGGGGGCCGACCATGATGGTGTCGACGACGCCCTGGGCCATCCAGCCGAGTTCGCTCAGGACGACAGGGATGGCGAGCTTGGTGAGCTCGGTCAGTTCCCTTCTCCAGATGTGGCTCGGTGTGCGCTCGGTCGCGTCAGTCATCTTCCTAATGTAACCGGTCCTATAAACGGCGATGCAAGCGATGAATGATGGTGAGGAAGCCTAATGCCTTCCGAGTAAAGAAAATAATAAGCGTATTTATTTCATTCGTTTGATTCGTTTTAATCTGTTTTACTTGAGGTTATTTTTCCTATTTATCATGAAATAAGGTGGTTAGCGTGAGGATAGTTCATAAATTTCCGAGCCCGCCAGCAGGTAGGCTCCGACACCGAAGACGTAACTGGAGGTTTCCGTGAATTGGCCCGGGGCGGCTCCGATTGGTTGAATGCAGCCGAGTCGGCCATCCTCGTAGACATGGGACAGCAGTCCAGCCCAGGCCTTCTTTACGACCGGAAGGTATGCTGCGCGGTCGAGGAGCCCTTTATGAATGCCCCAAGCAAGCGCGTAGGTGACGAAGGCTGAACCGGAATTTTCCGGAAGCTTATAGGCGGCGACGTCGAGAAGGCCCGGACGCCAGAGGCCGTCGGAGCCCTGGATGGCTGCGAGTTCCTGAGCCATCTGTTGGAACTGGGCCACGTATTTTGCGCGATCCGGATAGTCGGCGGGCATGACGGTCAGAACGCGCGCGAGTCCGGCCATCACCCAGCCGTTACCGCGTGACCAGAAGACTTTGGCGCCGTTGGCCTCGCGCTTGTCGAGGAAGGAGGCATCGCGCGAGTAGAGATGCAGTTGGGGGTCATAGAGCAGGTTCGAGGTGATCCACCACTCGCGATTCATGAAGTCGAGGTACTTCTTATCTCCGGTCACTTTGGTCAGATCAGCGAGGACGGGAGGGGCCATGAATAATGCGTCGCACCACCACCAGAGCGGCTTTTGGGGATCGTCTGTCCGCTGGAGCAAGGCGTCCATTCGCTCCCGTGTTGGAGCGATCATCGCGGGGTCGTGATATCGCATGTAGAGCTCTGAGTATGTTTGCCCAATCGCATGATCGTCCGCGTGTTCCTTGCGTGGACCGAGCTGCCATTGGAAGTGCTGGCCCACCCCGCGCATGGCGTCCCTATAGGTGTTGCCGTTGACCGCTGGAGGGACCGCCATGAAGCCAGCGTAGAGAGCGGCGAAGGTCCAGTCCTGACTAGGGTGATCTTTGACTCGCGCGAGTTGCCAATCGGCGACCTTGCGCAGAGCGGCAGTTACATCCTTTTTCCGAAAGGCCGGCGAGAGGTCTTTGGCAGGCGGGCCTGCATTTTCCGGCGAGTCGCCGAGGCCTGCAGGTTGCTGGGCAAAGGCTAGCGTGCAGAAGAAGAGCGCGACAAACAAAGCCAGAGTACGGCGAATGGTTGAGATCATAGGATTCCGGGACGCCAAATCTAAGGGTTACTGCGGCGACGGCCATTGTATCGGCTTGCGCGCGGTGTGCGCGACCGGCTCATGTACTCACGCATCGAACACTTGTTGATCCAAGGGGAGGATTCGACGTCGGCGTTTCACCGATTATCGACAGCGCACTTCTCTGCTAAGTGGAAGAGTGAGAGGGCAGTTATGAGCGACCAGGCACTGATGAATATGAGACACTGAAGGAGTAGAAGCTCTTGTTGGGCGGCCCTGTGGGCGTGCCCGAATCAACTACGACAATTTGGCAAAGAGACGCCCGGCGGGTGTTCCCTGCTGTGTGGCGCAAGGCTGGCTGCCGGAGTGCGCGGCTAAGGATAGGAATTAGAAACGGATGATCAGCGTTAGCAATGTATCGATGCGTTACGGCTCGAAGGTTCTTTTTGAAGACGTCAGCGTTACCTTTACGCCCGGGCGGCGTTATGGCCTTACAGGGCCAAACGGGGCCGGCAAGTCCACGTTTATGAAGGTGTTGACGGGAGAGCTGGAGGCGCAGAAGGGTTCCGTAGTGCGGCCTCGCAAGCTGGGCGTGCTGCGGCAGGATCAGTTCCAGTTCGACGCGTTTCGGGTGATCGACACGGTCATCATGGGCAATGCGGGCCTCTGGAAGGCGCTCGAGGAGCGAGACCGGATCTATGAGAAGGCCGAGCTGACCGACGAAGACGGCATGCGGCTGGGCGAGCTGGAAGGAATTGTAGGCGACGAGGACGGCTACACAGCCGAGAGCGACGCCGCGGTGCTGCTGCAGGGGCTGGATATTTCCGACGACCTGCACGAGCGCAAGATGAGCGAGCTGCAGGGTGGGCAGAAGGTCCGCGTGCTGCTGGCGCAGGCGTTGTTTGGCAAGCCGGATGCGCTGCTGCTGGACGAGCCTACGAACCATCTGGATCTTGAATCGATTCACTGGCTGCGCGAGTTTCTGCTGGGTTTTCAGGGAACGCTCATCACCATTTCGCACGATCGTCATTTTTTGAATGCGGTTACGACGCACATTGCGGATATCGACTACCAGACGATCATCGTTTACACGGGTGGTTACGACGACATGGTGGTGGCGAAGACGCAGATTCGCTCGCGGCTGGAATCTCAAAATGAACAGCGCGAAAAGAAGATTGCTCAGTTGAATGAATTCATCGCGCGGTTCGCAGCCGGTACCCGGTCGACACAGGTGACGAGCCGCAAGAAAGAAGTGGAACGTCTGCAGACGACGGAGCTGGCGCGGTCGAACATCCAGCGCCCGTTTATCAAGTTTGACCAGGTGCGGCCGAGCGGTAAGCATGTGCTGGAGTTTGAAGGACTGGCCAAGGCTTACGGCGACCAGACGGTCATCAAGGGCTTCAGCGGTGCAGTGATGCGCGGCGAAAAGGTCTGCCTGATGGGTCGCAACGGCGTGGGTAAAACAACCATGCTGAAGTGCCTGCTGACCGGTTCAAAAGATGTTGCCGAAAAGGACTTCTCGCTCGATAGCGGAGTAGTGAAATGGGGCCACGAGGCGCAAATTGGATATTTTCCGCAGGATGTGACCGGCCTGATTGAACCAGGGCTTACGGTGAACGAATGGCTGCACCAATGGGATCCGAAGGTGACGCTGGAAGAGATCAGAGGTTTGCTGGGGCAGATGCTTTTCCGCGGAGAAGAAGGACTGAAGCCGACCAAGGCGCTCTCGGGCGGTGAATCGGCGCGGCTGCTTTTCTGCAAGCTGATGCTGGAGAAGCCGAACATCCTGGTGCTGGATGAGCCGACGAACCATTTGGATCTAGAGTCGATCAACGCGCTCAACATCGCGTTGCAGCGATATGAGGGAACGGTATTCCTGGTGACGCACGATCAGGACCTGATCGAAGAGGTGGGAACACGGCTCTGGAACTTCGAACACGGGGAGATTGAAGATCACAAGGGACCGTACGAAGAGTGGGTCAGCAAGTAATTCCCTTCTCCCAGAAACGCAATACGGGCAGGCCTATGCGAATGGCCGCCCCATTCTCTTTTGAGCTGGAAATTGAGTGATGAATCAGATGCGCCAGTAATCAGGACGCCAGTTCTGGATGCGCTCTTTGATCTGCTTGCGATTCAGGTTCTTTTCGAGCGTCAATTCAACCAAAGATGGAATCTCGCCGTCGGAGGCGAAGCGCAGGCCGATGAGCTGGTCTTCGGTCAGTTCGGAGATGCGTTTGCGCAGCGGATCGGATAGCAGCGCATCGAGCCGCAAACGCTCCTCGAGGCGGATGACGCGGTCCTGCACCTTCAGTGAGTAAAGACGGGATTTGAAGAGAGCGATCGAAAAGATCACGAAGGCGCCGAGCATCCAGATCGAAAGCAGCGGTTCGGTGCGCAGATGCAGAACGAGAAAGACGATCAGGATGACCAGGTTCACGAGAAGGAGGATGCCTCCGAGGCCGTGGAACCAAGGGTCGAAGCTGGCGTGATTGCGAAAGGTCTGCGGCTTCTGTTTAGACATGTCTGCTCACCGATCCACTCGATTCTCACACTCACTGGCGATTCGTTACCTAAGGCACATCTGGAGTCGATGAGAAGTATACAGGTACGGCACCGTCCTGCAAGGACACTTTGATTGCCGCGGGATCGTCCGGATTTTGAGATTGCCAGCCCACACCAGTCAAGGAAGGAACGGGCTGGTGGACGAGAGTTTCGAGATTAGAAGCATCGACGGTCGGCGTATCTTTCGGAATGAGGTTATATCGGCCGCGGATGAGATAGTCCGCGACAATTCCGGCAGCTATGTACGGGTTGAACACCACGATGGGGAGAACATATCCATTGGTGATTAGTGTTTCCGCGACACCGTGGATGGACCGGCTGCCCCGGCGGAAACCGGGAATCTGGGGAATCTCGACGACGGTCAGACCTGCTTCCGGATGATGTTTACCATACTTCGCAAGCACATAGGTGACACGCTTTGGGGTGGTAATTCCGACGTCTGGGAAAATGGACCGCCTGAACCGGTGCGGAAAGTAATGGTTGAGGATGAAGCGATCAAAGTCGGCACAGTTGTTGTAGAGAATGTTGAAGTGCGATTTGTTGGGATGGGTGTTCAAGTCTTCAATCAGAGCTTCGTCCTGTTCGAGTGTCGTGTTGAAGCGGAAGGCATAAGTACGCCGGTCGTAGGCCGTGCCAACGAGTTGAGCCCAGCCGCCGTTGAAGAAGCTCCCGTGTGGCAAATTTTCGCCAAAGCTCCCGAGTACTGTTTCACGGTAGTGATCACGTAGCCGATTTACGGTCTCCTGATCGGCGTGGTCCGGGACGTCTGCCGGGTTTTCGACAGAGTAAAGGTAGGGGATGAGTGGCACGGCGATCCAGTCATAACCGTTCAGACCCTTGTAGCGGCTGATAACGGCACCATATTCGCCAGGCGCGCAAAGACGAAGATGAACTGGCGAGTCGGTGCAGACGCGCGCCAGATAGAGGGCGGCGTGACCGGTGGGATTGAGGGTCCCGAAGACACCGTAAGGCTGCTCCATGAAAAGCGCAGCCTGCCCGAATGCCTGCGATGCGGCCGCCAGGCCGAAGAAGAGGCAGCAAGTGGCGACAAGAAACCGGGAAACAGGGTCCCGATAAAAAAGACGCATTCGATCTCTCCGGTACGCGCAAAAACGAGCAGAAGACAAATCGTGGCTTTCGTGGGCTGGTGCCTTTGGGCTGCTCCGGTTACGAAGACAAGCCGTCTTACGCCACTGATTGAAGAATGCGCGCGCGATGTTTATGGTTGCCCAACCCAGGTACACAACCTCTGTCCTTGGGACACTGATTTCATTCAAAAGTTGCGGCCGATCTCTATGGCGCGATGGGAGCCCTGATTGGGTGAATTGAGAAGAAATTAAACGGGTTAAGCGAGGCCTAACCGATTTCTGGAGAGGTTTTTGCTCGTGGCGGTAGTAAGCCACCGCATGATAGGGTGACATTTCCGGAACAGATAGCCGGGAAGAGTCCGGTCCTAATTGTCAAACTGCCCTTGAGGTTGCCTGGATGTCTCTGTTTATGCGAATTTGTTATCGCCTGGTTGTAGCTTTGGCGCTGTTTTCCGGTGTTGGCTCGTTTGCCGAAGTTAGACTGCCTGCAATTCTTGCCAGTCACATGGTGATTCAGCGTGACCTGCCCGTTCATGTCTGGGGATGGGCAGACGAAGGGGAAACCGTAGCGGCAACCTTCCGCGGGCACAGTTCTTCGGCGACGGCCGACGAGCTCGGCATCTGGAGCTTGTACCTGCCGCCGGGTAGCGCGGGTGGTCCGTTTGAGCTGACGGTCAAGGGCAAGACGAACACCGTTGCTCTAAGCGATGTGCTGGTTGGCGATGTATGGGTGGCCGGGGGCCAATCCAATATGGAATTCGAGATGCGCAAGGCGTCAACCGCGGCCGAAGATCTACCCAAAGCAACCGACTCGCAGATCCGGCTGCTGATTGTGAAGAAGAAATTTAGCGACTATCCACTTGCGGATGTGGATGGAGGATCGTGGGAGCAGTCGACGCCAGAATCAGCGAAAGAGTTCTCGGCGGTTGGCTGGTACTTTGCGCGGGAGATTCAGCAGCGTGAGCACGTGCCGGTGGGTGTGATCGATTCCACATGGGGCGGCACGGTGGCCGAGGCGTGGACGAGCATGGAAGCACTTGGCAATGATCCGGCCCTTGCGCCGGTGTTGGTTTCATGGGGCAAAATGACTGGCCGCGAGTCGCGGGCAATTCTTCAGCAGGGCGCGCGCGAAAGGCTGCTGCAGGAGGCAAAGGCACAAGGCAAGCCGGAGCCCGTGTATCCGTGGCATCCGGTGCTGAATACCTGGGGCCCGGCTCAGCTCTTCAATGGGATGATTGCGCCATTGACGCCGCTGCCGATTCGCGGCGTGATCTGGTACCAGGGCGAGAGCAACAGCAAGCTGGATCGAGCGCCATCGTACGAGCGGCTGTTCCAGACGATGATCAAAGACTGGCGCCGTCAGTGGGGTATCGGAGATTTCCCTTTCCTGTTCGTGCAGATATCGAATTTTGTTTCTACTCCGGAAGAAGACTGGCCGACTGTTCGCGAGGCTCAACTGCGGGCACTCGCGCTGCGCAACACGGGAATGGCGGTCACAATCGATGTTGGCAATCCGCACGACGTGCACCCTACCGACAAGCTGACCGTGGGGCACAGGCTGGCGCTGGCGGCGCGGGTTATCACGTATGGCGAGAAGGTGACGTACGAGGGTCCGACCTTTCGCCAGGTAACGCCTGAGGGCGGTGTACTGCGGGTCTGGTTCGATTCGGCGGCGGGACTGCAAACGAGAGGTGTTGGATTGACGGGTTTTGAAGTCGCGGGAGAGGATGGCAAATTTATGCCGGCCGAGGCGCGGATCGACGGCGAAACGGTGGTCTTAAGCAGTCCCGCGGTTCCCTTGCCCGTGGCGGCACGCTATGGATGGGCCAACAGCCCGGAGTGTTATCTGTTCAACGGTGCAGGACTGCCGGCGTCTCCGTTTACTTCGGTTCCGTGAGCGGGGAAACTATGAATGAGCGCCAGGCGCAGGACTCACAGGCGCGTTTGGACTGTGACATGGAGCGATGGTAGACTCATATAGATCACTGCCCTCTACGACGCGGAGAGTTGGCAGAGCCCGGTTGAATGCACCTGACTCGAAATCAGACGTAGTCGAAAGGCTACCGGGGGTTCGAATCCCTCACTCTCCGCCATAAATTCATAAGTAAAATGGAATCAGTAGTATGCATTGCGGTTAAGAGATCAGCTACCGCTTTCCCGGACTTAATCCCAATCGACAATGAGCCGCCGTATTTGCCCTTAAGGGGTTTTTACATGGACATCGCTCAACTCTACCTACGCGTCACTGTTGATGGTAAACGTCAATGGTAATCGCTTAAGACAAGTGGAGTGCCCGACAAATTCCATACCAGTTTGGCGCACTCCCACTGGTACAGAATCTACCGGGCAAGCCAGTATTTTGAGGGGTATTTAAAATAGCTTATTTTCAAGTTAATTATTTTTCAAAACATTACACGACGATATGAATCCCTCACTCATTCACTTTTGCCAGCTTGGTCACGCGGCCGGTTTGATTCCAATCCGACACGTAAATGTTGGCAGCCTGATCCACGAAACATCCGTGTGCCGCGCTGAAGGCCGTGCTGGAGACCTCTCCCGGGACCACGCTGTAGTTTGCCCACTGCGCTTTTTGAGGATTGTCGCCGAGAAAAGCAACCGGGGTGTTGTCGTGATCGAGAATCGTGACTCTTCCTTCGAGCTCTGAAACGATCGCATAGTCTCCATGGATGCTTGCCTGGCATGGCCGGCGCAGATGGCGCGTGACAGTCTCAACATACTTTCCGTCGAGATCGAAGTGGCATAATCTCCGGTTCTCGCGATCGCAGACCAGGAGAAGAGGTTGGCCGTATCGCGTGTCGATGGTCAGACCGTGGCTGCAATCGAGCATGCCTTCGGCGCTACCCTTGCCGGAGATGCTGCTTTTGAAGTTCCCTTTACTGTCGAAGCGGAAGAGCCGCGAATCGCCGTATCCATTGGCGATCCAGATTGAGCCATCGGGTGCGGGAACAGCGGCTGTGAGACGCCACGCATTGGGAGACGTGAAGCCTGCTTCTGGCGGGGCCTTTATCTTCTGGACTATGTCTCCGTTCGTTCGCAACTTGACGAAGAGCCAGTTCTCTTCTGGCGTGCCCTTCTGGACGGTTGCGTAGATATAGTCTTCGCCATTTTCCTGGACGTACACCATGGAGTGGACTTCCGGGTATTGATGCGCGATAGTCCGGACGAGGGAGCCGTCCGCGCGATAGACCAGAATTCCTGTTGCGCTTTGTGTACTGATGTAGATGAGACCTGCTGCATCCTCGGTGATTCCGCCGTGCGTGCCTCCAAACTGGATGCCGGCGGGCAGATGCCCCCACCCCGATACGGGCTGATAGATCCACTCCCCGTTTCCAGTTCTCTGGTCTGCTTGCGAACGAACTGGTTCGGACTCGGCCCGTCCCAGTAGTGGCGCCACTCCGAGGGCGCCAGCCGCTACGAGAAAACTCCGGCGACTGGCTCCGGTCTGCGGGAATCGATCAGATGTTGGAAGCATGGGCACTCCTTAAGCTCCGCGGGATGGGGGTGGTGTCGAGGAGGGTTCGGCTGGTGTATCGAAAGCGTAGATGCGCCGAAGATTCTTGAGCGATCGAAGCGACATCAGAGCTGCGGACGAGAGTTTCGTTTCACTCAAATTGATGTACGAAAGTTGCGTGAGATGGCCTAGCTTTTCGATCCCGCTTCCCGTTACCTGGGTTCCTTCGAGATGAACCGTTCGAAGGCTTGTAAATGTGCTCAATGTGTCGAAGCATTTGTCGGTAACGGCAGTACGCGCCAGATCGACTTCCACGATGTAAGGTGCGAATCTCGCGAATCGGATGAGGGCTGCGTCATTGAACGCTTCGGGCGCATCCGCGGTGTTCAGAATGAGGCCATCGGAAGGCTTGCTGGAGACCGGCAGAAGCTTCGGGCCCTGAGCAGCGCTCATTTTTGCGAGTTCTCCCATCAGCGCGCTGTAGTCGTTCACTGGTTTTGCCGGCATCTCTTCTGGCTGTTCGGGAATGGAAATGCCTGCAACTGTTTCGGCCGTCGATGAGGCTCCAGCTTCAATCCATGCACGAAATATGGCGATCTCTTCCGGCTTCAAAGGCGGCCGTCCTTCGGCTGGCATGGCTTTCGCGTTGCCGGCCGGCAGGGAGATTCTCTGCAAGAGCAGGCTGTGCGATGGGTCGCCCGAAACGACTACCGGACCACCTTTGCCGCCTTTCATCAGCTCCGCATAGGAATCGAGACGCAGCCCACCCTTCGATTTGCTTGCACTGTGGCACACAATGCAATTCGCATCGAAGATGGGATGAATCCTCTTCGCGTAAAAGGTGTCTGCATTCACTCCACCGGTGTTCGATGAGCCTGCTCCGAAGAGTGAGCGCATCTGCGGCGGCATATATGCGGTGAGGTAGTTCCCGCCATGGGTGATGGAGCCGCCCTGATCGGCGGTCCACACCAGCGCGAGCAGCAGGCCGAAGAGGATCGCCGGATAGAGCCTTGAGACTCCGTTGGCCCATGCGGGACGAACGAGAGCACTTACCATCACCCCGATGGAAAGAACTATGCCGCCCCACAAGTGGCGAACCAGGGTGGGGCCGCTTTCCCCGCTTCCGAAAGCGAGGCAATAGCCGAGTAGCAATGAACCGAGGCAGGCGGCGCAGACAAGCCCAAGCACCAATTTGGCGGCTTCGCGATAGGCGGGCCTACGAGCGCCAGCGATCTCGAGTATCGGCAAGAGAACAAGCAGCCCGATCGGTAGATGCACGGCCAATGGATGGAAGCGGCCGAGAAACTGCTGCCAGTTCGCATGAGGTTTGCCGTCGAGCTTGATGATCTCCGGCAGAAGGATCAGTGCGAGACTGGCGAGAATAACGCTGATCCATGCCACTCGATTTCCAGCGAACGTTGGAACCGATCTGACTGCCGGCCTTTCTGAGTTTTTCGTCGATGTCACGCCAGAATCCCGGGAATTATGTTTGACGGTGCCGGTCCGGTCAATCTCTGATCGAGCCCTTGGAACTCAAACGTGAACTTGTTGTGATCGATCCCGAGGCAATGGAGAATTGAGGCATTGAAATCGTGAACGTGAACCGGATCTTTGACGACGTTGTAGCTGTAGTCGTCGGTTTCGCCGTAAGTGATACCAGGGCGAACGCCGCCTCCTGCCATCCAGGTAGTAAAACAGCGGGGATGATGGTCGCGGCCATAGTTGTCTTTGGTAAGGCCGCCCTGGCTGTAAACCGTGCGTCCGAACTCTCCGGCCCATATAACGAGCGTGTCGTCGAGCATGCCCCGGCGCTTGAGGTCGGTTACCAATGCGTAGCATCCGCGATCTGTTTCGCCGCATAGAAGCGGCATCATGCCGGCGACATTGTCGTGCATGTCCCATCCACGCTTATAGATCTGCGTGAAGCGCACGCCGCGCTCGGCCATGCGGCGCGCTAGAAGGCAGTTGTACGCGAAGGTTCCCGGCTCTTTGGCGTCAGGCCCGTAGAGATCCCAGGTGGACTGCGGCTCCTTGCTTAAATCGGCCAGCTCGGGCACGGACGTCTGCATGCGATAAGCCATCTCGTATTGAGCGATACGCGCGTTGGTCTCCGGATCGCCCAGTTCGGAGAGCGTCTGCCGGTTGATCTCTTCGACGGCATCGAGCATCTTGCGCCGTACCTCGCGATCGACGCCATTGGGATCGGTTAGATACAGCACAGGATCGCCGCCGGACCGCAGGCCCACGCCGGCGTATTGCGAAGAGAGGAATCCGCTGCTCCACAGCCGCGACGACACCGGCTGATTGTTTTCCTTCCAATTCAGCTTCGTCTGCAACACGATGAATGTAGGCAGATTGTCGTTCATGCTGCCCAGCCCATAGGACAGCCACGCACCCAGACAGGGCTTGCCGGCGTTCATGTTGCCTGTATTCATCAGCATGATGGCCGGCTCATGATTGATGGCGTCGGTGTTGGTGGACTTGATGATGGTCAGGTCGTCGACCATCTTGCCTGTAAATGGCAATAGATCGCTGACCCATGTGCCGCTTTGCCCGTAGCGCTTGAACTGCCAGTGCGACGGCGCGATGGGAAAGCGTGCCTGGCCGGTGGTCATGCCTGTCAACTGTTGATTGCCGCGCACGGAGTCGGGAATGTCTTTGTTGTAAAGGGCGGCCAGATTCGGCTTGTAGTCGAGCAAGTCCAACTGCGCCGGGCCGCCGGACATGAAGAGATAAATTGCGCGTCTGGCCTTGGGAGCGAAGTGCGGCAGCACGGCGTTTTGTTTTGTTGAAGAGATCTGGGCCGAAGAACCGGCTGCATGCGCCTTGCCTAGCAGAAAGCCTTCGCCCATCAGGCTTGCCAAAGCCGCCCATCCCATCACCTTCCCGGTGCGTCCGAGGAAATTCCTGCGCGTTTCGATGGCCGCCCACTCCTGTTTCAATCCTGCAGGAATGGGGAGATCCATCACATTTGCTTCGCGTTCACAGTCGGTGCAGTGAGGGTGCTGCTTCATGGTATTCGCCTCGTCTATTTCGTAACCGTCTGGTCCAGGTTCAACATCTCGCTGGCCACCATCGTCCAAGCGGCAAGCTCAGGCGCCGGAATCGCCGGATCGCTTTTCTTTTCGCCTTCGGAGATCAGTTCATGCGCGTCCTTTGGATCTGCCGTGTAGTGCTGTGTCATCTCTGCAAGCGACTTCTCAAGCACGGCAGCCATCTGCGGTGACGGATCGCGCGCCAACAGAATCTCGCTCATAAGGTCGATGCGCTCTGCAGGGTTGCGGCCGCCTTGTGTTATCACGCGTTGGGCCAGTGCTCTCGCGGCCTCCACCCATTGCACATCATTCATCGTCACCAGCGCCTGCAGCGGCGTATCAGTCCGCTGGCGCCGTGTACACACAACGTCGCGCATGGGCGCATCAAAGGCATCCATGTCCGGCAGCGGGGCCATCCGCTTCCAGTAGCTGTACATGCTGCGCCGATAGAGCGCGTCACCATGGTCCTGTACGTAATGCAACGTATCGCTGCCACCGATCCCGATCTGCTCCCATACATTTGCGGGTTGATATGGCTTCACGCTTGGGCCGCCAACCTTCGACTCGAGAAGCCCTCCCGATTGCAGCGCAACATCGCGCAACATCTCGCCATCCATGCGGAAACGCGGGCCATGCGAGAGCCAAAGATTCTTGGGGTCTTTGGCCAGCTGCTTTGGTGTCGACGCAGAAGACTGCCTGTACGCAGCCGACATCACCATCAGCTTGTACATGTGTTTCATGTTCCATCCACTCTCGCGAAACTCGACGGCCAGCCAATCGAGCAGCTCAGGATGGGATGGACGCTGGCCCATGATGCCGAAGTCTTCGGTCGTCTCCACCAGGCCTGTTCCGAACAGCTCGTACCACATGCGATTGACCGTCACGCGGGCCGTAAGTGGATTCGCCGGACTGACGGTCCATTGCGCCAGGGCCAGCCGGTTATGCGGAACGCCCGCGGGAATAGACGGCAGGAAATGAGGCGTATTGGCCTCGACGCGCTCAACGCGAGCGGAGTAAATGCCACGGGTAAGCACATTTGCGTATGCGATTCCCGGCTTCTCCCACGCGACCAGCGTAAGATCTCCGCCTTCTGAAAGCTTTTCGAGTTGGGCATCGAGTTGGCGAATGCGTTCCTCGCCGGCCTTGTAGATCTCGTCGACGGTGTTCAGGTAGAACTGGCCCATAACATGCCATTGATCGGCATTCCACTGCGCCGCAGGTTTTGTTGCAATCTCAGCGGCGTAGTCTTCGAAAGGCAAACGCTTCGTTTCGTCCGCGTTGAGCGTGCGCGCGTACATCCGAATGTCTTGATAGCGGGTTTCCTTCGCTGGATTCGCTTCGGGATTCCTCCATCCGAGCTGCATCGGAGCCTGGGTGCGAATCGTCTTGCCATCGAGCGAATCGGAAACCACCTGCGTTGCCATGGGCACGCCGTTCAAATAGATTTTTATGCCCGAGGCTTTCCCCGACCCGTCGTAGGTGAAGAACAGGTGCTTCCAATCGCCATCGAGCGGCAGCCGATCGACCGACGCAACGCGAACCGCCATTGTTGGCGTAGTGTCCACCGGTTCAGGCGGCTTCTTCGCCTCCTCGGCTTTCTTCTTCTTTTCCTCTTCCGCCGATTTCTTCTTGTCTTCCGCTTTCTTCTTCTTATCCTCTTCGGTCTTCGGCGCCTTATATGGCGCGAGGTCCTTCGCGGTCAGATCCGGTGGGGTGGGATATTGAAACGGCTCCTTGAACTTCGGCTCCGTCTTCTCTTTTTCTCCTTTTTTCGGCTTGCCCTGATCCTTCGGCTCTTCGTTGACCAGCCCGACGACGAGATGCCCTTTGGCTACCGCGATCTCCCAACCGCGATTGTGCTGCGTTGCATCCATCTTCGAAATCAGCGTGCCTGTCGTACCGCCCACCGAGTAGTTGGGCGCTGAGCGCAACATCATCCATCCGCCCAATGAGAACGGCTGGCCTGTATCGAAGTCACCCGCCTGCCCGAGCACAACGCGCGTGCTCGGCTGCATACGGAAGCCTGGCCATAGCCATGTCGTCTCGCCCCACTCCGGCTTGCCTCCGGTGACTGAGTAGCTGGAAGGGTGAGCATTCATCGCGGAGTTTTTGAGTGTGGCGCCACTTCCTTCGTCGAGCCGCAAGCGCAGCACGAGCTTGTCCGCTGCCACATTTTCAGGAAGGGATTGTCGCGATGCGAGCCAATGCTGGACCAAATCTTTCTCGTGCGAGGCCATCGCATTCAACTTGACTTGCAAATCCGTTCGTTCAGCCAACACGCGATCGTAGGCGTCGGTATTCGCTGCTTTCGGAACGCGCGTTACTGGCGCCCAGACGGGCCGATCGTCGTTGAACGGCTTCTCGTCAAGGTTGTTGAAGAAAGCGGTCAGTGCGTAGAAGTCTTTTTGCGTGGTGGGATCGAACTTGTGATCGTGGCAGACAGCGCAGCCGACGGTGAGTCCCATGAACGTGGCGCCATAAGCCTCGGCACGCTCACGCGCGATGTTGGTCCGCAACTCTTCTGGAATAGTTCCACCCTCATTGCTGCTCAAACCGAGACGCACATATCCGCTGCCGATCAGAGGATCGAGGTTTTTCGCAGGCATCAGGTCGCCGGCAATCTGTTCCATGGCGAACTGATCGAAAGGCTTGTTGGTGTTAAATGAGCGGATCACATAGTCGCGGTAGGGCCAGATGTCACGACTGTTGTCGTAGTGCAGCCCGTAAGTGTCGGCGTACCGCGCGTAGTCCAGCCAGTAACGCGCCCGATGTTCTCCATAAGCGGGCCGCGCCAGGAGTCCGTCAACCAGATGCTCGTACGCCTGGGGAGACGCATCCTTCAGAAAGGAACGAACCTCAGCAGGCGTGGGCAGAAGCCCGGTCAGATCAAGCGTGACGCGGCGAATCAGGGTCGTTTTGTCGGCCTCGGAAGAGGGATGGAGCCCGTCCTTCTTCATGCGAGCGAGAACGAAGGCGTCGATTGGATTCGTACCCCACTGCTCGGCCGAAGCCGGGACTACGGGCCGAACCGGAGCCTCAAAGGCCCAGTGCGGCCGATAGATCGCTCCCTCCTTGATCCACTCTTTGAGGGTTGCGATCTCTTCGCTCTTCATCGGCTTGGCCTCGCCTTCAGGCGATTGAGGCATGAGATAGTGGGGGTCTTTGGACTCGATGCGCTTGATGAGTTCGCTGCGCTCCGGATGACCTGGGACGATAGCGTCCGGATGACCGGACCGCTTGCGCATTGCATACTCCTGGATATCGAGACGCAGTCCAGCCTTGCGCATCTCGGGGTCCGGTCCGTGGCAGGCGAAACAGCGGCTGGCCAGAATGGGTTGAACATCCTGATTGAAGTCGATATGTTGTCCGGCAGACTGCGGCTGTTCGTGGCGGCATCCGACGACGAAGGTCAATGGGAGTACGATTAAAACCGTCGCCAGACGATGTAGTAATGTAACCCCGGTATTTGTAGAGCCGTCCCGCAGAGACGTTTGGGTTAGGGCCGACATAAGGATGCTGGCCATTTTAAGCCTTCCCGATGCCCCCAGCCAATATGAGATTATTCGCAGGGCTCAAGTTTACCCTGTTCTCTGCTGTCGCTGGCCTTGGGAAGTCGATGCCGATCACAATAGAGGCGTGAAGCTCTGAGGCAATTTACGCGTCCAGGACGCGCAACTTCCCTTCGGGCGTTTTGGCAACTCCAAACAAGAATCGGCCGTCGGTGTCCAGATGGCGCAATTGAAGCTCGTGCCTGGTTACCGAGAGATGGCCGAAGCCGTGAACCTCCTGCGCGTACGGTCCGCGGGTTACATCGTCGATCTTGACTACGTAGAGATCAGCTCCGCCGCCGCCTGAGAGGAAATGTGTTGTCGGGTGATCCTCGAATTGAAGCACCTGCAGGTCGTGGTCGTGGCCCGCGAGATAGAGGTCTACATTGTGCTTCTTGAAGAGCGGGCTCCAGTCACGCACCAGGACTGGATGATCTCCGTGCGGGCCGTTTGAGTAGACGGGATGATGGCCCATGACGGTGAGAAACGGCAGAGTGCGCGGCTTTTGAAGCTGTTCCTCGAGCCAGCGCAATTGTTCTGCTTGCTCTTCGGGCTTGAGGGTGAAGTTCTCATTGTGCTGCCAGCGCCCATCGGCCGCGGGCATATTGCTGTCGAGCACGACGCAGTGCATCACTGGATTGTGTTTGGGGAAGTCGAAGGTATACCAGCGCGCCGGGAGAGTCCAGCGGGTTGGATTGCCGTCGACTCCGCGCCCGGATTTTGCATACTCCAGTTCGGCTTCTACCTTGTTCACTGTTGCAGGCAGTGTCTGGTAATCGTGATTGCCGAGCATAGTGTAGGAGGGGCCGGGAAAGACGTCGGTGGGGTACATCTTTTCATACTGGTCGACCCAGCGTGATGATGTTGCGCCATCGGGCAGGTCGCCGTACCAGTTATCGCCCAGCAGGAATAAAGCATCGGTGCGCAGGTTATGCCTGGCCGCGTAGAGCTTCATTCCCTCTGCCACCTGGGATTGCGCAGCGTAAGAATTGCCGGCTCGCACATCATCTTTGGACGGCTTGAGCAGATAGCCCCAGTCTCCGATCATCAACGCGTGTGCCGCATCGCGATCCGTTACCGCTTCTTTCTTCGCGAGGAGGTTGGGAGATACAGCGGCGAGGGCGCTCCAGGTGAGGCTCTGGCGGAGAAAACGTCGACGCGAGAAAGAAGCAAAATCAGCCATATAGTTAGTTTTAACAATCTTTGATCAATAGCAGGCAAATTCAAATGGAATTTGCCTGTCGATCTATCGGCAAATGATTGCTGGAGTCAGCCTGGTCGAAGGTTGACTCCAGCGTTTCTGCCAGGACCGTGAATAGCCGGATGTTACGCGCGGAGCTCGATCGGCTACTCCTTTTGAGCCGTTGGCTTGGCCTCCGGGTTGACTGCGGGAATGTTGCGCTCCCTCACCAGCTTGTTGAAATCAGAAACGCCTGATGTCTCAACCTGATGCAGATGGTCAAGCTCAACCTGCAGTTTGGCGGAGAGTTCGTTGAAGACCTCGACAGCCTGGGCGGGTGGTGCTTCGTCGGACAACTCGACGACACCGCCGACGGACGCAATCTTGTTGTTCAGCTTGATGGGATAGTTGAGCGCGTCTTCGTCGGCGTGGAGCTTGGTCTGATAGATGTTTTCCTCGATCGCGGTGAGCTCGTCGGTCAGCTTCTTTGCGCTCGATTTCACCTGGTCGTCGCTGCTCGCGTCATAGGGCTTCAGTTGATCTTTCATGGCGCGAATATGGATGACGGCGTTGTTCGCGTCGGAGACTCGGTCGCGGATCTTCAGGCTAAGAGCCAACTCTTCCTGGAACTGCTGCGGCGTGGTGGGAGCGCGCGGATCCTTGACGATAGAAAAGTTCTGCGTCTCGGTCTTGCCGTCCACGACAAGCTCGACCCCGTATTCGCCGGGAATGGCTTCGGGACCTTCGAGAGAACCATCCCACATGAGCAGGCCGGGGAAACCTACAGCCTTTTCATAACGAAGATCCCAGACGTAGTGGTTTAGTCCTTCCTTGGCTGGGGCTAGCGTATTGCGCGGCCCACCCTCTTCGTCTGCCTCTTCACCGTCACCATGAGCAGGCGGCTTGCTGGAAATCTCGCGGATGAGCTTGCCGGACGAGTCGAGGAAGCGCAGCTTTACATCTCCTTTGGGCTTTTCCTTGAGGAAGTAGTAGATCGTGGCGCCGCTCGTGGAGTTTTGACCGGCGGTCAGGTTTCCGCGTCCGCCACCGAAGCGACCGTCACCCGCGATGCGAATCACCTTTTTTACGGGAAAGAGTTTGACCTCGTCCTTACGCTCGAACTTCGCTGGATCGAGCGCGCGAACCAGCGGCATGTCATCGAGAACATAGAAGCCGCGGCCCTGGGTGGCGAGCACCATGTCATCGTCACGCTTCTGGAAAGCTATGTCGGTTACAGGCGCCGCAGGCAGGTTGAGTTGGAAGGGTAGCCATTTATCGCCGTCGTCATAAGAGATATAGAGATGCGATTCGGTGCCGGCGAAAAGCAACCCCTTCTGATTGGGATCGGGACGGATGGCGCGGGTGAAGTCGTCGTCCGGAATACCGTTGACGATCTTCTTCCAGGTCTTGCCGTAGTCGGTGGTCTTGTAGAGGAAGGGATGGAAGTCGTCGGAGAGATACATCGTTGCCGCGACGTAGGCAGTGCCGGGATCGAACGGCGAAGCCGCGATGCAGTTAATGCGAATCCACTCGGGTATGTTCTTAGGCGTGACATTTTCCCAGTTCTTGCCGTCATCGGTCGTGACATGGATGAGGCCGTCATCGGAGCCGGCCCAGATAACGCCCGCTTTCACCGGAGACTCATCGACGGTAAAGATGGTGTCGTAATACTCGACGGCGGTGTTGTCCTTGGTGATGGGGCCGCCGGATGGTCCCTGCTTCGATTTGTCGTTGCGGGTGAGATCGGGGCTCATGACTGTCCAATGCTGGCCCTCGTCGGTCGTCGCGAGCAGCACATTGCTGCCTGCGTAAAGGCGCTTTGGATTGTGTGGTGAAAAGAGAAGCGGGAAGCTCCACTGGAAGCGGTACTTCATGGCTTCGACGCCGGAGCCCATGGGGTTGTCTGGCCACGCGTTCACGTCTCGCATCGATCCGGTCTTATCGTCGTAGCGCGTGAGCAAACCGTCGTAGGAGCCGGCATAAACAAAGTTTGAGTTGAGCGGATCGGGGGCGATCCAGCCGCTCTCGCCACCGCCGACATCATGCCAGTCGCGCTCTGTGATCATGCCGCTGTTGCTGCGGCTGGCAATTTCGACGGTGGAGTTGTCCTGCTGCGCGCCGTAGATGTGATACGGGAAGTCGTTGTCGAGGGCCACGCGATAGAACTGGCCGGTGGGCTGGTTGTCTTCGGTGCTCCAACTCTTGCCACCGTCGAAGCTGATCTGCGCGCCGCCGTCACTGGACTCGATGAAGCGATTCGGATCTTCAGGGGCGATCCACATGTCGTGGTTGTCGCCGTGCTGGTTGCGAATGCGCCCGAAAGTCTTGCCGCCGTCAGTGGACTTGAAGAACGCCGTGTTCACCGCATAGACAATGTCTTCGCTCTTCGGATCGGCGAAGAGCTGCGAGTAGTACCAGGCGCGCTGCTTGATGGAGTTGTCGCCGTTCAACTTGGTCCACGTGGCGCCGGCGTCATCGGAGCGAAAGATGCCGCCCTCCTGTGCTTCGATCAATGCCCAGACGCGGTCGGGATTGGCGGGCGAAACGGTAAGGCCGATGCGGCCGAGCACGCCTTTGGGCATGCCGGGATTGTGCGTGAGTTCTTTCCAGGTATCGCCACCGTCGGTGGACTTCCAGATGCTGCTGTCGGGACCGCCGCTTTCGAAGGTCCACGGCTTGCGAACGACTTGCCACAGAGCGGCATAGAGAACACGCGGATTGGTGGGATCCATGGCCAGGTCGATTGCGCCGGCCTTATCGCTCTTGAAGAGAACTTTCTGCCAGGTCTTGCCGCCGTCTTTGGAGCGGAAGACGCCGCGCTCCGCATTGGGCCCGGCCATGTGACCGAGCGCAGCGACGTAGACGAGATCGGAATTGGTTGGATCGATGCGAATCTGGCCGATCTGCTGCGTGTCTTCGAGACCGACGTGAGTCCACGTCTTGCCGGCATCGAGCGATTTATAGACGCCGTCTCCATGAGAGGCGTTGCCGCGGATGGCGCTCTCGCCGGTGCCGACATAGATCACATTGGCATCGGAGGGCGCGACGGCAATGGAGCCGATCGATCCGAAGTTGATCTGGCCGTCGGTGATGGGCTCCCATGTGTGGCCGCCGTTGGTGGTCTTGAAGACACCGCCGCCCGTGCCACCGAAATAGTAAACGAAGGGCTGTCCGGGAACGCCGGTAACGGCATCGACGCGTCCGCCGCGGAAGGGACCGATCTGCCGCAGCGTGAGAGCGGAAAAGCCGGCGGCGAGGCCGGAGTCTTTCGACGGCACGGCTTGCTGGGCGATGGTTGCCATGCAAGCGGCGGTCAGCGCAAGACCGGTGAAGAACGCGGATTTACAAAGAAACGGGACGGCGTTCCGGAAAGCACGTGGCACGGCAATATCCCCCAAGGGTGAAGAGTTCAACAAGTCTGGGACTGCACGAACAGGATGCTGAAGGCGCCGATGCAGCAGAGGACGGAAAGCTGCACCTGCCTTAAGCGAGCGGTCTTGCATTGGCGAATGTGGCGATCACTTCGCAACGGGCCACAGCGACTGGCTATTCGTCGTCGTTCCCGTTGCTGCCGGGAGCGGCGTCCTTGGCCAATCCGCGCGGGTCAGGCTTCACGACGGCTGGCTGCGTGTAGGTATGTCCGTCAACGTTCAGGCGAACGGTGTAATTGCCTGGAGATAAGAACTCCTGGCCTCGCCGGCCCCGTGGTGCTCTTGCTGCCAGTTCGGCTTCCGTATGAGAACCGGCAGGATGACAAGCATCCACAGGCAGCGCAGCCGGAGTGCGGCCGAATCCTCGACGGGTTGCGAGATCAAGCACGGCACGGTGCATGCCTGCGGCGGCTGACGGAGGCTGAGCTGGTTCTTCCCAGATTGCCTGCACGTTGATCTTCTCCGTATCAACCGGCTGAACTGGGGTATCGCTCGCCAGGCAAGCGCGCACTTTCCCCTCCGGGTCCACGAGCTCAATCTTGAGCGGAGTGGTTGCAGCGTTGGGCAGCCAGTAATACGCAACGACGCCCGCGGACGGATTCTCTTCCTGTGGTTCTTCATGCGGCAGCGGTGTGCCGTCCATGCCGCCGTTGTGAACGGCTAGAGTTTCTCCGGGCTGATAGAGATATGCGCTCGCTGCCGAGGCTGCCTGACTTCCCTTCTCTGCGATCTGCCGCAGGGGTGCGATCTGATCGAGCACCCAGAAGCCGCGTCCGTAAGTGGCTACGGCAATATCTTCGCCGTGCACGATCACGTCACGAACCGAGGTGACAGGCATGTCGTTCTGTAGCGGATACCACTGTTTGCCGTCGTTGAACGAAACATAGACGCGAAGCTCAGTAGCCGCGAAGAGCAGGCCTTTGACGCGTGTGTCTTCCTTGACGGAGTTGACGAAGGCTCCGTCCGGAATGCCGGAGACAATGTTCTGCCAGTTCTTGCCGCCGTCGTGCGTGCGATAGATGTAGGGTTTGTTGTCGGCAAGGCGATGACGATCGACCGAGGCGTAGGCAGTGCCGATATCGAAATGGCCAGCCTCGACCTGTGAAACTTTGCTCCACGCGGTCATTTCGGGCGGCGTGACGTTCTGCCAGGTTTTGCCGTCATCGCGGGTTACGTGGATCAGGCCGTCATCGGTGCCGGCCCAGACGGTTTTTGCGTCCAGAGGCGAAGGACTGATGGTGTAAACGACGCCGAAGCGGTCCGTCATCGGCTGGTCAATATCATTGGCGGTGACCACGTCGAGCGTCGTTGGAACTTCGGGATGGACGCGAGCCAGGTCCGGGCTGATCTTTTCCCAGGTGTGGCCGCGGTCTCGGGAGCGCATGACGAACTGGTTTGAGAAATAAAGCGCATCGTCCGCAGGCGAGAAGACTTCGGGCAATGTCCAGGTCTTGCGATTAGGATCGCCGGGATCAGCCTTAGGCAGTTCGCCGCCTCTCCCGGTCATCAGATTCAGCGCCTGATCGCAGGGGCCTTCACCGCCGCCATAGAGCAGGTTTCCATCCTTCGGATCGGGTATGACGGTATCGCTTTCGCCTGCGAGACAGGTCGGCTCCCAGTTGCGGAACGATAGCGTGCCCTCGCGCGACCATGTACTGACGCCGACTCCGCCGCTATCCTGCTGCGCGCCGTAGAGCCAGTACGGAAAACGATTGTCAGCGGCAACATGGTAGACCTGCGCTGTGGGCTGGTTGTACCAGGTGCTCCATGTCTTTGCACCGTCCACGCTGACGACGGTGCCCTGGTCGCTGCTGAGCACCATGCGGTTGCCATCTTTGGGATTGATCCAGAGCTGGTGATAATCATCGCCGCCGGGTGCACCTTTTACAGGAGCAAAGGTCTTGCCGGCGTCGAGCGTCATGTAGGTGGCGGTGTTGATAACGTAGGCGCGATCGGGATTGGTGGGATCGACGGCGACGGCTTCGAAATACCATCCGCGTCCCCAGAGCCGGGTTTCGCTGTTCACCAGCCGCCAGGTTTCGCCTGCATCATCGGAGAGATATAGGCCGCCGGGGGGCGGTGCCGCAGGCTTCTGCGTTGCGCCGCCTCTGCCGATGGGCTCGGCGACACTGCTGCCTATATCGTCCACGACTGCATAGAGGCGATTGGAATTGCTCGGAGCCACGGCAATGCCGATCTTGCCGACGTGATCGTCGTTCGGCAGGCCGTTGGTGAGCTGTGTCCAGGTATCTCCGCCATCCGTGGATTTAAAGAGGCCGCTGCCCGGCATATAAGAAGGCGCGTAAACAGACCACGGTGGACGCCGCGAGGCCCAAAGCGACGCGTAGAGCACCTTCGGATGATTTGGGTCGATGGCGATATCGATGGCGCCGACGTCATTGGGGCGCTCATGATTCCAGAGGATTTTCTTCCAGTGCGCGCCTCCGTCCGTCGAGCAATAAACGCCTCGGTCCGGGTTGGCGTCATAGACATGACCAAGTGCGGCCACGTAGACCAGGTCCGGGTCTTTGGGATCGACGGCGATGCGGCCGATCTGCCGCGTGCCTTCCAATCCGATGTGCGTCCATGTCTTGCCTGCGTCCGTCGATTTGAAGACGCCGATACCGTAGGAATGCTGGCTGCGGATATCGGGCTCTCCGGTGCCGACGTAAACAATGTTCGGATTGGACGGAGCTACCGCAATCGCGCCAATCGATCCGATTGGAATGCCCTGGTCTGCGATCGGAAACCAGGTGCGGCCACTGTTTTCGGTCTTCCAGACACCACCGCCGACAGAGCCGAAATAGAAGGTGTCGGGCCGGCTGGCGTTACCGGCAACCGCAAATGTGCGTCCGGCGCGCATAGGACCGACGTCGCGCCATGCAAGACCGGAAAGAAAGTTGGCAGGATACTGTTGCGCTCTTGCTGCACCTGCGAGGAGTAAAACCGCCAGCAAACCCAGACAACGAGGACGACAGAGCACGTGTCGCTCCTGCGAATATTGAATTCCCAATGAAAAGGAAGAATACAACAGGCACGCGGGAGCGCAAGCAAAAAAACTTCCTACCCCTGTTTTTACACAGGAATGCTGGAGAGGTGGCGAGGCGGCGTTTCGCGCTCGATGAGGGTACGTATGAGGTCAGAAAGCTACCAGCCGAGCGGTGAATTGAACCTCTCGTGGACCTCCTATCCGCGCCACCCCGGGCGCATAGAGCGGCTGACCCGCGCTGAAGACAGGCTGCGACGGCGATCCAAAGAGGCTTACGCCGTCCATGCCAAAATCTCGATTTTCCGCTCCGGCAAGGTTGAAGATATCCAGAAAGAGATCGAGATGATGCCCTTGCCCTTTGAGCGTGAAGTCCTTGACGACGCGCAGGTCAAGATCAGAGAAAGCGGGCTGGCGCATGCTGTTTCGCGCCGACATGACGCCATTGACAATCGCGCGGTCGTTCCAGTCATTCGCATCATCCTGCGTGTCGAAACCGACGATGGGCGTGTAGGGCTGGCCGGAATGGGTAACGAAAAGCGGATTGCACTTGAAGCCGAGCGGCAGGTTGAAGATAGCTTCGAGATTGAGAACCTGCCGCTCGTCGAGCGAAGAAAATGCGCGCTCCTGTTGCAGTTGAAATGGGTTCACGGCCGAGTCGATACCGTATGGATTGTTGCTGGAATCATCATCGTGTGTTTGCGAGAGCGTGTAGTTCGCGACCAGTTGTGTGCGCCGCGAAATCTGCGATGTGACAGTGAGGAGGAATGCGTCGTAGGAGGAATGCGCCGAGGATTGATTGACCAGCAGGCGGCCAACCGCGGAATTTGGACGCTGAACCGGAAAGACAGGAACGCCGTCGCTACTCACCACAGGCGGACTCAGGTTTTCATCGAGACGGCGTTGCAGACGCCATGTTGCGCTGCGCAGATATCCGGCATTGATTTCGAGTTTCGGCACGAACTCACGATCGACACTGAAGGCAGTCTGCGCTGACGACGGATTGCGAAAGCCCGGATCGATGCCGACGATGAGCGCATGAGGCTGGGCCAGCGTGGGTGGCGCGGCCAGAGCGCGCGGGGAATTCGTATCGGCATCTGTCAGAGCCAGCAGTTCCGGATCGAAGTAGCTGTCGGCAACGACGGTTACAGCTCCGCTGTCGGAAAAGACACGATGAAAAATTGCTCCCGGTGTCGCTGCGTCGTAGATTCCTGCGGAGAATCGCATGACAGTTTTCTCATCAGGATTCCATGCGAGGCCAAGTCGCGGCTGCCATTGCGTGAGATCGTTGGGAATCTGCTGCGTTGCTGGAACAACGGCATTCGTTTGCCCAGGCTGCGGATTCCACTGCCCTGCCCAGCGAAGACCTGCTGTGAGTATGAGGTGCTTTGTCAGGTCCTGTTTGGCGTTGATGAAAAGAGCCAACTCATCAATCGACCCTGAGAAACGGGTATTGCCCGTAGCGAAGGTCTGCTGAAAACGGCGAGGGGTGTCCGCAACAAAATCGTCCAGCGAGTTGTAGTCGAAACGCCCGTTGAGATTCTCTTCGCGCTGCTCGTACATCGGGTCATAGGAGTACCCGCCGCCGATGTCGAGCGAGGTCTTGCCTATCTCCATCGAAAGCGTATCGGCAAGCTCTAGCCGCCGCGCGCTGTAGAGGTGTTCTCCAAGACTGTTGCCTCCGAGAATGCCGAAACCGTTGATGAAGAACTCAGGCGAGGTGGAGTTGGGCGAGAGATGGCGATGATCGGAGGACCATGAAGAGACAAACTGATTGACGCTGCGGCTGTTGACCACAGTGGTCAGCCCTGCACGCGCCCAGAAGCTTTGCCCGCTGAGCGAGGAAGCATAGTCTTCCGTTCCGATGCTGCGCGTCAAACCATCTCCGAGGTTGGAGGCGCGAATGCGATTGCCGCCGAATTCGAGGTTCAGCGTGTTTGCGGGATTGAGAAGCAGGTCGAAGCGCGCGAAGACCGCCGTGGGAGTATTGCGTTCGATGATCTGGTCTTGTTGGTCTGACAATTGTTGCGGTACGGTGACGCCTGCGGCCTGCGGTTCGAACTGAGCAAAGTAGGGAGCATGCAGAAAATCCTGCTCGACGCCGGCATAAAAAAAGCTGCGATCGCGCCGGATGGGTCCGCCAAAAGAGCCGCCGAAGGTGTTCTGCTGGTTATCGAGGGAGTGATCGAAAGCGTCGGCGGAGGTCAACGTCGCGGGACGGCCTGTATAGAATGCCTCGCCGTGGAATTTGTTGGATCCTTCCTTGGTTGCGACGTTGATGAGTCCGGCGTTGGTGTTGCCTGTCTGTGCGGTCACGCCCGAGCGGACAATCTCAAATTCGCGCACAACGGTCTGGGGAAGAAAGAAGCTGCCGTCCTCAGCGCCGCGCCTCGATCCGGTGAGAGGGTTGTTGAAGCTGGCGCCATCCACTTCAGTCACGATGGAGGAAGCGCGCTGGCCGGAGACGATGACGCCGCTGCCCGACTCGTCTTCATGCGTACCTGGGGCCAACTGCGCGAATTGCGAGTAGTCGCGGTCCCTGTTGGGCAGGTAGGTTACTGTCATGCCGGCGAGAAAGCTGTCTTCAGAGGCTTCGCTCTCGTTGATCGCAGGAGCGAGCGTGTTGCCCTCCGACGTCCCTCCTCGCGCGCGAACTGTCGTGCTTTGATGTACGTTGGCCGGGGTGAGCCGAATAGAAACGCTGGTGCTGCTACCCAGACTGACGGTAAGGCGTACAGGGCGTTTCAAAGTCAGCCCCAATTGTTTTGCTTCGGCCCGTACCTCATACGCGCCAGGGACCAATCCTTGTGCTCGAAAAACGCCGGTATCACTGGTGCGCAGCACCCGCTTCGCCGAGAGATCCGTGCTCACGACAGAGACTTCGGCGCCGGCGACTGGTTTGCCTTGCGAATCGAATACATTGCCGATAATCGACGCGGTGTTCGATTGCCCGGACGACGATCGCGCAGTCCAGCATGCTGCGAGAAAGACCGCAAACATCCAGACAGGCAACGTACGCAAGCCGCGTTCGTGAGCGGCCAACACAACAGAGTTGCATCAGAACAGGAACCTCGCGGAGAATTGCAGCTCTCTTGCAGGCAACTGATTGGTGATGCCGGCCAAGGGCTGGCCGAACCCCGTGCCCGGCGTCGCTCCGTTGCCATAGGTGCCGTTGTAGCCTACGAAATTCGCATGGTTGAGCACGTTGAATGCCTCTGCCCGCAGATCGAGATGGACCAATTCGTGATAGAGCGGGAAGGAGCGCGAAACAAAGGGATCGACGGAATAGATGGGCTCGCCTCTGCCGGTATCGCGACCGACAACCGCCCCATTGATCACAGGACGAGCAGTTGTCGCGCCTGTATCACCGTTGTTCACTACGCCGGTGGTGAAGTTATATGGCAGCCCGCTTGCCAGAGTGGCTATGCCGCCGATGTGAATCTTCAGCGGCGCGACGTAAAGGCCGCTCAAGACGAGACGATGCCTCTGGTCGTAAATAGCGTTTCCGTATTCGGCTTCGCCGGTCACGTTAGCATCGTTCGGATTCTGGCTGGTGGTGTCCGGATCGACATTGTCGAGCGTGTGGGACCATGTGTAGCTCGCCAACATGGAGAATCCATGACTGAAGGCGTGAGAAAGATTTACATCGAGTGCATCGTAATGCAGGTACCCATCGTTCACGTCGGTCTGAATGACGCCATACGGGGGCTGGGGGCTGATGGCTTTGCCAGTATTACATGTAGTCCCGTTTTGTGCGTACCAGTAGATCCAATACGGACGTGTGCAGTTGGCGGCCTGAGCTGTGCGCGGCGTTTGATTCGGCATAGTGCGTGGAAAGTAGCGATGGACTATCCACATCGAGCGGACGGACAATGCGCAGCGTGTGCGTGCCAACGTAATCGATACTGAGCAGCCACTGAGGCGCGAACCTATGCTCGATTCCCAACGTCCACTGCTCGGAGTATGGGTTCAGGAGCTGGTCTGGATAGCCATTCAGAGCTGATGTGGGGAAGAATGCGTCAAGATACTTGCTGTCTCCTGGACGAACATAGAGACTACGCACCGGGGCATTGGCCCCTGAAGGAAACGCAGGCAGCGGCGCGTCGGAGACGGCCGCAGGAAAACCTGCCTCTCCCAGAGTGGCCGTGTAATTGAAGACGCCTTGCGGGCCGCCCAGAGCATAGCTCGCTTCCTCGTTATCGACGATCTGCGAGTAGTAGATGCCAAAGCCGCCGCGCGCAACGAGCGATCCGGAACCCGTCACATCGAAAACGAAGCCGACACGAGGGGCAAAGTTCAAAGCGGCGTCGGTAAAAGTCTGCCGCTCGTAGCGCAGGCCCGCATTCAGCGTCAGGCGATGGCTGACGTGATAGTCGTCCTGAGCGAAGAGAGACCAGAGCTGATCGTCCACGGTGTAATTCGCGTTGCCGTAGCTTTGCTGGTAACTCTGTACATTAGCGATGTTGTTGAGATAGTCGGAGCTCTCGCAAACATCGACGGTAAATGAACACGGTTTGTAGGTGAAGGAGCCGAGGAAGATCGGGCCACCGAACTCCTTGCTGTTGCCGCCGGTATGGGCGTCGATGACACTGCCGCCAAGCGTGAGCTCATGATGGCCATACGCGATGGCGAGAGTCTCATTGACCACGTACTGGCGGTTCATCAGCAGCGCTGACTGCGAGGTTCCTGAAGTGAAGGTGCCGCATGCCGTCGAACCGCACGAGCTGTGATGGGCACGACAAACTGCGTGCCGAAAACAACCGGGTCGAACTCCGTGATTGGCGAGGCAAGCTGAAACTGCAGGCGCGCATTGTTGACCACGCGCGGGCTCAGGACCGCGGTTTCGCCAAACTCTCCGGCGTATGTGTATCGCCGGAAGATGCGGCCACGCGTGGGCAGCGAATTGCCGCCGACGATGCCATTGGGATTGGTGTCGTAGAAGTGATCCATGTTCATGCGCAGAAAACCGTTGTTATGCGCGTTGAACTGGCGGTCGAGACGAAGGAACCCAAGCCAGCCGCGGTAGTGACCGACGAACGGCCCGGGATCGAGCGGTGAAATGACTGGCGAGGCGCGATCCTGTCGATTGAACTCACCGGCCAGGAAGAAGTGATTAAGCCGATCTTTGCCGAATGCTCCGCCGACCGATGCAGCCGACTGCCCTAGCGTGTCATTGGTGAGATCGTTGCCGCTGGCCGCGTTCGTCGGAGCTAAACCCCGAGAGAGAAGCTTCAGGGCCGGAGGGGCGCCACAGCTCAAGCACCTGTCCGTGAAGCTTGTTGCCGCCGCTGCGCGTGACGATATTGACCACGCTGCCGGTGCCGCCGCCGTATTGAGCGGAGAAGCGCGTTGGTCAGCACGGTCATCTCATCGACGGCCATCTGCGGGATATTGGTGAAGATGCGTCTGCCTGCCCCAGCTATCATTGCCCGTGCTGCCGTCGACTTCGAACCAGGTCTGCCTGCGCCCGGCGCCGTTGGTGGTGAAGAGATCCTCGTTCATGAAGACGTCGCCCTGGTTGATCGCGGGGCGGTTGGCGGCGTTGAGCAGAGGCAGATACGTGATGCGTCGGCTGAGAAGCGGCGTCTCCTCAATCTGTTGTTCGCTGAGCCGTATGCCGAGCTGCGGCTGGTCGATGCGAACATCGTTTGCTGCGCCGGCCACACTGACACTAGCGCTGGCAGCAGCGACATTCAGGGACACCGCTACATGCGCGGCGCTGCCCGCAGCCAGCATGACATGATCCACATGAGCTGAAGCGAATCCAGCGCTTGAGACGGTGACCTGATATTCGCCCGCAATGGGGAGGCCAGCCAGCACGAAGCTACCATTCGCATCCGTCGTGGCTTGACGACGCAGACCGGTCAGCGAGTTCTCCACCGTGACATCCGCGTGAGGAACAGCGGCGTTTGTCTGGTCGGTGACTGTGCCCTGCAGGGTGGCGGTATCTGTAGTCTGAGCGGCTGCAACGAGCGAGCAGGCAAGGATAAGAAATGCAGCAAACAGACGCACTGCGCCTCCAGTGAACATGGAAACTTGGAAGTAGAAAGCGGCGGGAGAACGTGCCGCCTGATCCATAAGTAAAGCAGCAGGCCCACTACTACCATACGTAGTAGTGGGCCATGCCTTGTTTCAGCCAAGTTCTATTAAATGTGAGGGTCTACCTACTCTTCGTCTCCCATCTCTACCTGGTCAATCACGCCATGATCGATCTTCGAAGTGTCGAGGCGAAGTGCCGCCGAGGTGCTGCTGCTTCAAAGAGGCATTCAGGGCCTTCAAGTCAGTCTGCTTGATCTGTTCCCACTCCTGCAAAAGAGCCGGAAGAGGCTGGCCGGAGGACTGTACAGCTTCGATCTGCGCGGTCGTAGGAGCCATGTCGGCGCTCTCGATCGAGTGCTCGAGACGGGCCAGTTGCATGCGAACTGAGTTAAGCGTCGCAGCACGAGCCGGCCCTCCGCGAGCCCTGCGCTCGCCACGTTCTCCACCTGCGATCTTTTCGAGTTTTTCTTCGAGAGAAAGGCCGGAGCCAGCGATGGGAGGCTGCGTGGACCGCTCTTTGAGCTGTTCGCGCAGAACTGTGATCTGGTGCAGTGCCTCCGTAGCCTTGAGCATCTGATCGTAAGCCGATTTGGAAACTTTGAACTGTTCGGCGAGATCAGACTCCCGAGTCTTTACGCGTGGGTCCATGACTATCTTCAACGGCTCCGTCATCGTCTCTCCGCCAGCGACGAGCCTGATGGTAGTAACTGCCGGGCATGACCCACGGCGCGGTTGAGACGGGCGGTGTATCGTGCGGAACAGCCATCTCCGCATCGGGTTCGGTCGACATGCCGGGCACCTGCGGATATTGCATATCCCATAGGAAACGATGATGGCCTGGCGTTGCATACACCACGCGTGGCGCGCGCGCCCAGAGCGTCGGGTCGGGATAGCGTGGATCGAGTGCTGGCACCGGATCGGTGCTCTTGAAACGGCTCACGACTTCGCCCTTGCTGTCGAGGATCTCAAGCGATACATCGCCCGAGAAATCAGGCCCGAGGTAGTAGTCGATGATGGCGCCGTCGGGAGGGTTTTCGCCGGTGGCCATATCCGGAGGCCATGGCGTCGGCGGATTCATGTCGTTGCGAATCCGTATCGCTGTCTGCGGTTTATAGAGGTATGCCCTCTTTGTGCTCGACGGCCTCGGCGATCTGGCGCAGCGGCGTCAGATCGTCGAGGATGAGGAAGCCTCGTCCATGCGTGCCTGCAATGAGGTCGTCGCCTTTGATCTGCAGGTCGCGAACCGAGCTCGCCGGCATGTTGAGTCGTAAGGATTGCCAGTGGTTTCCATCGTCGAATGAGACGTAGACCTGCGTTTCGGATCCAGCGTAGAGCAGCCCTTTGCGTTTGGGGTCTTCGCGGATGGTGCTGGTGGCGGCGCCGTCGGGGATGCCGTTGTCGATCTCCTGCCAGGTCTTGCCGCCATCGTGCGTGCGGAAGAGATGCGGACGCATATCGTCCAACCGCATCGTGTTAATCGCCGCATACGCCGTGAGCTTGTCAAAGTGGCCAGGATCCATGTTGAAGACCTTCCAGAAGGGCTTCAACTCGGGCGGAGTCACGTTCTGCCAGTGTGCGCCACCGTCCGCGGTTGTCCATATCAGGCCGTCGTCGGTACCCGCCCAGAGACGATTGACATCGAGCGGAGAGAGGGCCAGCGCATAAATGACACCGCGGCGGATGGGCTTGGCAGTCGGCGAATCTTTATAGAAATTGAGGGTCGGCGGCAACTCGTACGATTCGCGGCTGAGGTCGGGGCTGACCTCTTTCCAGTTCTTTCCGTAATCCGTGGTGAGCCAGAGGGTGTTCGTCGCGAAGTAGAGGCGGTGCGGGTCGGCAGGCGAGAACATCAGAGGCTCGGTGCGCAGCACACGATAGCTGCGGAGCGGCTTGGGCTCGATATTCTGGACCTGACCGGTGCGGCGATCATAACGCGTGACCTTGCCGCCGTAGACGACATCGGGATCGAGAGGATCGGGAGCTGCGTAACCGTATTCCTCGATGCCCACCGGATGCCAGTCGTGAAAGGTGATGCGGCCATCGTTGCTGCGGCTGGAGACGCATGCGCTTCCACTGTCCTGCTGGCCGCCGCAGACACGATACGGAAAGGCGTTGTCGGTTGTAACGTGATAGATCTGCGCGGTTGCCTGGTTGTACCACTGCGTCCAGCTCTCGCCGCCATTCTGCGTGATGATGACACCCTGGTCGCTCGCGAGAGCAACGATCTTTGTGTTGTTCGGGTTGATGTAGACGTTCTGATAGTCATCGCCGCCCGGCGATCCGCGAAAGCCGGTCCACGTCACACCCTTGTCTGTCGATTTCCATGTGACAACAGTCGCGACATAGACCGTATCCGGATCTTTGGGATCCACTCTTGGAACAGGAAGATCCCCACCGCCGATACGCTCTTCCGGCCGAGGATCATCCGCGGATGCGTGCACCCAGTTCGAACCGCCATCATCGGAGCGATAGATGCCGACCTTGCCGTCCTGCGACGCGATAGCAGCGTAGATGCGCTGCGAGTCCGTGGGGGAAATCGTAACGTTGACCTGCACGATGTTGTCTGGCAAGCCATGGCCTGTCAGCTTGGACCAGGAATCGCCGCCATTGTCAGAGCGGAAAAGGCCGCCGTCGGCGCCGGACCATGCGCCATTTTCCCAGGGGCCTTCGCGGCGTTGCCACATTCCTGCAAAAATAATGTTCGGATGCTTTGGATCGATGGCTACTTCAGAAGCGCCTGTTTCTTCGTTGACAAATAGAACGCGCTGAAAGGTCTTTCCGCCATCGGTCGAACGATAAATACCGCGTTCCTTATTCGGCCCGTAGGGATGTCCAGTCACGGCGACGTAGACGTGATCGGCATTTGTGGGATCGACAGCTATCTCGCCGATTTGCTGTCCCTCGCGCAGTCCGAGATGCTCCCAGGTCTCGCCGCCGTCGGTCGATTTGTATACGCCATCACCAACGGAGAGATCCGGCCGCGCCAATCCTTCTCCGCTGGCGACGTAGACGATCTTCGGGTCCGATTCGGCGACGGCGATAGACCCAATCGAGCCGGTCGGTTCTTTGTCCCAAACACTGTGCCAGGTCGCTCCTGCATCTGTTGTCTTAAAGACGCCGCCTCCTACCGCTCCCAGATAAAAGGTTGCAGGCTCGCTTGCGACTCCAGCCAGCGCGCGTGTGCGCCCGGCTCGCATAGGGCCGATCTCGCGCCAGCGCATGTCCGAATAGAGGCTGGAGTTGACAGAACCTGATTGCGCACACAAGGCCACGGGCAAAGCCAGAAAGACAAGAGCAAGGAAGGACAAACAGTATCTGGGATTCCTCATGAAACTCCTCAATGGAATATCGAAAATGAGCTTCGTCCCGCGGCTGGCATGCACACCCGGAAGCGAAATTCGCGGTATCTATCTATGTGCGAATTATCTCTTCGACAAGATACCGCTTCGCCGCGGCTTTGCTGCCGCGTTTTTTTGACCTCTTCGCTTTTTTTGCAAGATCTTGCGAGCGTTGCCGCTTCTGAGAAACTCTGTATACTGGGCTGCACAGGGCATAGGCCGGACAGAATCGGGAGGCAACCGTGCGGCGGTGAAACTCTGTCTCTGCCTGCATCGTCATTGATCGCAGCGGTTTCCTGCCCTCAATCCACCAGCCAGACCCAGGAGACGATTTGCGCGGAGTCGATAATCCTACTGGCAACCCGACCGTCAGCCGCCTTGGCGGCCGCGAGCGCGAAATTCTGGAAGTGCTCTGGCACAGCGGCAGTGGAACCGTGCACGATGTAGCGGGAAGACTCAGCGCTCCTCTTGCCTACACAACGGTCATGACGATTCTTGATCGCCTTTATAAGAAGCGGTTGGTGCTGCGCGAAAAGCAGGATCGGGCGTTTCGCTATTCTGCGGGCATCAGCGCTTCGGCATTGGAGCACGGGCGCACCAGCGATTGGGTGCGGCAGCTTTTCTCGACCTCAATTGCGGGTCGGGATGTGCTCCTCTCCTGCTTTGTGGATGCAGTTCAGCGATACGATGAGGGCTTGCTGTCGAGCCTCGAAGAGAAGATCCGGGAGGCGCGTGAGCAGGAATCGTCCCGCGTCCCGGTTGAGGAGGGACGTCACTGAATATGAGCCTCTCCTACACCTGGCGCTTTCTCTGCCTGGCATTGATCGGGGCCGGCATCGCACAGGCTCTTGCTGAATTCTTCTTCTGGTCGTCATTACCTCGTTTTATCCGGCTATTCGAAGGGAACGCCAGAAGGCAGGAGCAGATTCTATTCCTGGGGCAGATCGCAACGCACGTGGCAGCCTTTCTGTTCGCCATAGCGTTTTTGCTGCCGCATTATCTGGCGACAGAGAGCAATCGCTTTTCCGAGCGGGTGGGCATTTTGAGCATCTCCGCCGCCGCATATATTGTCTGGCGCTATCTGCATGCTTTGCTTGGCGGCATGCGCATGTATGCGCGATCGATGCGGCTGCGAGATGCGATTGTAAACGGCCCTCGCATCCAGCATCCCGGCGCGCCGGCGCCGTTGGCGAACTCGAATAGCTCCTATCCGCAGCTTGCGGTTATTGGCCTGGCAAAGCCCTGTATCGTGATTGCGGAGAGTCTTCTAGGGCCTGCGGGCCTCAGCGCCGAGGCCCTTGCCGTGGCTCTCGATCATGAACGCGCCCATCTGCGCCACAGAGACAACTGGAAGCTGCTGGCGCTCAACTGCTTGCCGCGTCTGGGGATTAAAACGAAGGCTCGCCCCGCATCGCTATATATGTGGCAGCGATACAGCGACTGGGCTGCCGACGACGATGCTGCACGAGGAAGCAGGTCACGGGCTCTTACCCTTGCTGAAAGCCTGGTATCTTGCGCCAAACTGATCCCGGCAAATAAGCCAGAGTATTTATTTGCCGGTCTTGCAACGCATGAGGAAGAACTGCAGTCGCGCGTTGATCGGCTTCTCCGGGTTTCGCAACACACACGAAACTCTGCCGGTCTGGTTCGATTTTTCACGTTTGTGGCGTTTTTGATTCTGACAGGATTTACATTTCTCCTTGCTTTGGAACCGTGGTTCAGTGCGGCGGCAGAAGCCGTCCTGCATCTAGGTTAAGTTCATTCTGCGTATCGGCGTTTGCGACTTCACACTGCTCAGGGACGGGTATGACCTTACTGGATCTATGCGCATATCTGGGCCTCGGCGCTACTGGAGCGGCCTGCCTCAATCTCCTGCTTGGGCTCTTGATCGCTCTGCGTTATAGCCCGGTGCGCTGCTGGCCGCATCGCCACTTCAATCTCTTTGCGCTTCATCAATGGACTGCCTATCTGACGGTCATTCTGCTGCTCAGCCATCCCGCTGTGCTTCTCTTCCTGGACAAGCCGCATTTTCGCCTGTTCGATATTCTGCTGCCGATCCAGTCGCCGCTGCAGCCGCTCATCAACGTTGCGGGCGCGGCGGCCATGTATCTGCTGCTTCTGGTCTTCATCACTTCCCTACTCCGCAGCCGCATCGGCAGGCCAATCTGGCGCAAGCTGCACTATTTGGTGTTTCCGGCTGCGATTCTGCTTTTCATTCACAGCATTCTTACCGATCCCGATCTGAAGGATGGGCATCCAGATCTGCTGGATGGCGGCAAGGTTTTTGTGGAGATATTGGTGCTGGTATGCTTTGCGGCAACCGCAGTGCGAGTGCGCCTGCGGGGCAAAGGGCTGCGTCCGGCGCCCAGGCGCTCCGACTCTATCGAAACAGCCGGGAACGCGTGAGAGGTGGCATTCACTCGCTTCTTGTCATCCGATCACACGCTGCTACACTCATCTCACATTCATTCTGACGATGCTGGAGCCGTACGGGAAGATCGCTTCGCCAGTTCACAAGAACTCTGGAGGAACCCGTTGACCTCGCGATGTCTCCGTCTCCTGTTTATTGCCGCTGTCGCTTCCCTGATCCAATTCACTGTTGCCGCATTCGCTCAGCCCAGCGTGCTGCCAACGCGTGACGCTGAGAACCCGTTCAGCACACTGCGATACCGCTATATCGGCCCTCCTGGGAACCGCGTGACCTCGGTTGTCGGAGTTCCCGGCGATATGAATGTTTATTACGCCGGAGCGGCGTCTGGCGGCGTGTGGAAGTCCTTTGACGCGGGCAATCACTGGTACCCCATCTTCGACAAGGAAGATGCGCAGTCGATCGGCTCCATCGCTATCGCTCCATCCAATCACAGCATCGTCTGGGTGGGCACGGGCGAGCCCTTCATTCGCAGCAATGTCTCACTGGGAGACGGCATCTACAAATCGATCGACGGTGGTCGCACATGGCAGCATATGGGGCTTGAAAAAACGGGCCGCATCGGGCGCATCGTCATCGATCCCCATAATCCGGAGATCGTGTATGCCGCAGCTCTCGGCACCTGCTACGGCCCACAACAGGAGCGCGGAGTCTATCGCACCACCGATGGCGGCAAGACATGGAAGCGCGTGCTCTTTGTAGATGAGAATACGGGCGTCTATGACCTGACGATAGACCCGGCAGACTCAAGCAAACTCATCGCTGCATCATGGCAGATCGACATCAAGACCTGGGGACGGACGAGCGGCGGTCCCGGCAGCGGCCTCTTCATGACGACCGATGGAGGCGAGAGCTGGAAGCGCATCACAGGGCATGGATTGCCATCGTCTCCTTTGGGCAAGATCGCGGTAAGCTTTGCGCCAAGCGACGCACGGCGCGTGTATGCACTTGTTGAAACCGGACAAGGCGGCACGTTGTGGCGCTCCGACAGCGGGGGTTCGGACTGGACACTGGTCAACTACAGCCGGCTGCTCAACGAGCGTCCGCATTACTACACGCGCATGCTGGTGATGCCGGATAACGAGAATGAAGTTTACTTTCCGTCGAATGGAATCAGCGTGACGTTTGACGGTGGCGAAACATCCGACCACATGCATTGCCCCGGCGATAATCCCGCAGCCGAGGCAGGCGCCACGCGGCGTCAGGGAAACTGCGGCGGCGACAACCACGACATGTGGGCCGACCCGACGAATCCGAGCCGCATGATGATTGGCTCCGATGGCGGTGTTCTCATCAGCACCGAACGCGGCCGTTCGTGGAACCTCACCCGACTGCCGATTGCGCAGATGTATCACGTCGCAACCGACAATCGGATTCCTTACATGGTGTATGGCCAGATGCAGGATGGTTCGCCGCTGCATGGCCCAAGCAATGTGCCGGGCGAGGGCCGCATCAGCGCCAGCGAATGGACCAGCGGAGCAGGCTGCGAAACAGGTTGGCAGATTCCCGATCCCGTTGACGACAACATCGTGTGGGGCGGTTGCTATGCAGGCGTGACGGAGCGCTTCGATGCAAAATCGGGCTTCTCGCGATCGGTCAGCGTCTGGCCTGATCGAACCATGGGAGCCAATGCGGGTGAAGTAAAAATCCGCATGAACTGGACTTATCCTATCGCTATCTCACCCGATGACCATAACACTGTCTATGTCGGAAGCCAGTATGTGCATAAGACCACCGACGGCGGACAGACGTGGACGCAGATCAGCCCGGACCTTACGCTCAACGATCCCTCGATGCACGGCAACTCAGGCGGTCTGACGGTCGATAATCTCAGCGTTGAATATGCCGGTGTGGTTTATGCCATTGCAGAGTCGCCCGTCGAAAAAGGCCAGATATGGGCCGGCACCAACGATGGCCAGTTGCAGATTACGCGCGACGGCGGCGCGCACTGGACAAACCTCACGGCAAACATCCCCGGCCTGCCTCCGAAGATCACGGTCGACAGCATCGAGCCTTCGAAATATGCGGCCGGTACCTGCTACGTGGCCTTCGACGGACACCAGATTGATATTCGCGATCCGTATCTCTACAAGACGATCGACTTCGGTAAGACGTGGACGAAGATAACAGACGGCATTCCTTCGACTCAACTGAGTTATACGCATGTGGTTCGCGAAGACCCCGTGCGCAAAGGACTTCTCTATTCCGGAACTGAAAATGGACTCTACGTCTCCTTTGATGATGGCGAGCACTGGCAGCCTTTCCAGCAGAATCTGCCGCATGCTCCTGTCTACTGGCTGACAATTCAGCCGGAGTTCAAAGATCTTGTAGTCGGCACATATGGCCGCGGCTTCTGGATTCTGGACGACATCACTGCCCTGGAGAATTACAAGCTGGCTGAAGCAGATGCAAATCTTTATCCTGTGCGTCACGCCTATCGCTTCCGCGCCGGTTTTAAGCGCGATATGGCTCCGTCCGGTGCTTCCGTAGGCCAGAATCCACCGGACGGGGTTCCAATCAATTTCGATGTGAAATCCGAAAAGACCAAAGCATCTCTCAAAATTCTGGACAGCGAGGGCAAGGTCGTACAGGAACTCCATCCATCGGCGCATGCCGGGATCAATCGGGTCTGGTGGAATCTTCGCTATGAATCAACGCACAACGTTGCATTGCGCACCACGCCGCCCGGGAACCCGCATATCTGGAGCGAGAAGCGTTTTGCGGGCAAACTCACCCGGCCTGTCTTTTACTACGGTGTGGGCGGTGAATCCACCGATGGCCCGCTTGTTCCGCCCGGCAAGTACACAGCGAAGCTCACCGTGAATGGAAAGAGCGAAAGCCAGCCAATCACAGTAATCAAAGACCCACGCACTCCCGCTTCGGTCGAAGATGCGATTGCTTCCTCGAAGCTTTCGTACCGCATCTATGAAGACACCAATCTCTCTGTAGACCTGATCAACCAGATTGAATGGAGCCGCAAGCAGTTGGAAGACACACGTGCCTTGCTCGTAGCGCGGCACGCGGACAAGCCGCTTCTGGATGCCACGGATGAACTGAACAAGAAGTTCCTGGTGCAGGAAGACCAGCTTCTTCATCCCACGATTGCCGAAGGCGATGAGAAGTCATTTCGAGGACCGCTGGGTCTGTATCTCAAGTTCGTTTGGCTTGGCGCCGAGGTGGGCACCGGCGGCGGCGATGTAGCCGGCAATTCGGACTACGCGCCCACCGAACCGGAGAAGCAGGTGTTCGCGCTTCTCGACGGCCAGTTGCAGGCGGTGCAATCGGCTTTGAAGGCAATCGATGCCAATACCATCCCTGCCTTCAACGCCACGATGCAAAAAGCCGGAATAGGGCTGATTACATCTGTTCCTCCGGCGAAAGCGAATACACCGGATGCTTCTGCATCCGAAGACGAAGGAGACTCGGCTGACGGAGGTACATTCGATTAATGCTGTTTCACTTCCACAAAGTGGGGCGATGCGCATCCGGGTCCATGGGCCGATGCACATTGCCCTCGCTGAGCTTTTAGTTAAGTAGTTCGACGCTGACCAGTCCGACATCGTCCGTGGTGAGATTTGGAATATAGAACTGAGTTCCGCCACCGGGAAGATTTTTTGTGCCTCCCCGTGCCTCGACGCCACCGTCGCGTTTGGAAGCCTGACCTGGATCAATACGCACCATCTGGGCAAAACCGCCGAAGTACCCATAGACTGAGCTCCTCACTTCGACGACAAGCAGGTACGAGAGCGAGTTCCAGTTCTCCTTGATAGCCGAAGTTACGCGTCCGAACTCACGCATGCTCACGTTGAGATGTTGAGCCAGGCTCTTCCGCTGCGCCCAGCCCCCGTCCCACTCATACGCTTCGTAGGGACTCCACCACGGGCTGACCCAGTTCGAGTTTGGAGCCGAAAGGGTTCGATATTCGTTAAATTTGTACATCTTGAAGGTAGGCGCGAGCAGTACTTTCTTCGCCATTCCATTTTTGAAGGCATCCTTGACGTGGGCGTCGCCTCCGGTGCTGATGTTGCCTACATCCGTCCAGGTCGTATTCTCATTGATCGGCATGTCACTCCTACCCCGCTGGGGGGATATCAAAATGATTCTTTGGGGACAGATAAATGTAACCTTGCGGTGCGGATTTGTGAAGTGCATCAGCCCGAATCAAATCACTCGAAGAGAGTTCTTTCTCCTCTTTCCAGCGCGAGCAAGCGGGCTTTGATCTCAAGGCCTCCTGCGAAACCGGTGAGACTTCCTGACGAACCGATGACACGATGGCATGGAACGATGATCGAAATGGGATTTCGACCATTTGCTGCCCCTACAGCCCTGCTGGCAGCGGGATATCCGATTTGTTTGGCCAGCTCTCCATAACTGCGGGTTTCGCCAAATGGAATGTCGAGAAGAGCCGTCCATACCTGCTTCTGAAAAGGCGTTCCGCGCATATCGAGAGGCATGGAAAAGGACTTGCGGTGACCGGAGAAATACTCTTGCAGTTGCTTTTCGGTCTTTATCAGCAAAGGAAACTCGACATCTTCGAACAGATCATCCAAGCGAACCCGATGGGGTTTGTCGTTTTGCCACAAGATCGCCACGATACCCCGTTCATTCGCAACCAGCTTGAGCTTACCGACGGGAGAATCCATGAATTTGTAGTAGAGGCTCATATCGTCTGCCGTGGGTTAAAGTGTCGCCCAATCGATTTACCATACACCAAGCCACGTTCAGGGCGTGAGAGCGTACACTGCTCTTGCAATTGATTTCATTCTTGAGAAGACACCACAGCATGCGTCTTAAACTTCTAGCAGTTGCCGGATTATGTTTTGCTGCTACACTCATGCTCCATGCGCAAGACAGCCAGCAACGGGTTGTTATATCGCGCGGCAACAGCACGATCGTGCTCGAGCCATACGCTCCGAACATTATCCGCGTGACGTTGAGTCTCGATAAGGACGAAGCCCAGTCGCCTCCAGGCTATGGCATCACTGCCAGTCCAGCACCCGACGGCTGGACCTACGAGGAAACGGAAACGGGCGCGGTCTACCGCTCTTCGCGCATGGCCGTTACTCTTCTCGGCGGAACAGAAAAGCATCACGCGGAAACGCCGAACGATGTTCCCTTAACCAATGTGCAGAAGACGCAGGCTTCCATCGGAAAGTTCTTCAATGGTTCGGCTCCGTGGGCCGATATCCGCTTTACGGCGCCTGACGGAAAACAATTGCTCGAGATGAACGGCTGGGAGATGGCAGTGCCCAATTACAAAGACGGTGACGCGGGTATCGAACACGACCGCAGGCCCTCGGACAAGCCGTTCTTTCAGGTTGGCGCGACCTTCGCTTCTCCTGCGGATGAGCACTACTGGGGGCTGGGACAGAATCAGGAAGGCTATCTCGACCATCGCGGACATACGGTAGAGTGCTGGAACAATTACGTCGCCACCGGCGGCCCAACCTGGTGCATTCCATTTGCGGTAACAAACAAAGGCTATGGGCTGCTTTGGGATAACCCTTCGCAGACAACGATCATGCCGGGATTCAACGAGCAGACACGCTGGCAGTCGCAGGTGGGCAATCGCGTTTCGTATTTCGTTATCGCAGGCACAACAACGGATGAAATCTATAAGGGCTACAGGCAACTGACGGGCGCGACGCCGCTGCTGCCGAAAGCTGCTTATGGATATATCCAGTGCAAGCAGCGATACATGTCGCAGGAGGAGTTGCTGGGCGTGGCCAAGGGCTATCGCGAGCGCAACCTGCCTGCGGACGTGCTGGTGGTGGACTGGTTCTACTACACCAAGATGGGCCAGATGGACTTCGATCCGAAGGCATGGCCCGATCCCAAGGCAATGAATGATGAGTTGCACAAGATGGGCTTCCAGACGATGATCAGCGTCTGGCCGCGTTTTGTGCCCAATGACCGTTACTTTGCTCTTATCAAGAAAAATGGCTGGTTTGAGCATCTCGCCGACGGAACGCCCACCAACGGCCTTCCTTACGATCGCGCCGGTTCGGATATCGACACCACGAACCCTGCAGCGGCAAAGTGGTATTGGGACACGATTCGCGACAATATTCTGAGCAAAGGCTTCGATTCTCTCTGGGCCGATGAGACCGAGCCTGATCTGCCTCCAAACGGCAGCTACTTTCATATTGGGCCCGGCACGCGTTACTACAACATCTACCCGCTGTTCCACACCGGAGCGCTGTACGACGGCTTCCGGCGCGATACCGGTCGCAGGGCCTTGATTCTCTCTCGCGATGCCTATACCGGGGTACAGAGCAAAGGAACGATCGTCTGGTCATCCGACATTTCACCGACATGGGACACGCTGAAGCGTCAGGTGCCTACCGGACTCGATGTTGCTGCGTCCGGGCTTACCTATTGGAGCAATGACACCGGCGGCTGGGGGTATCTGCCCGCGGTGCATCATCCCGAGCATCCACCCCTGCTTGACCCTTCGGACGCGCGTGATAATGTCGGCGGCTACGACGATTATCCCGAGCTCTACACGCGCTGGTTTGAATACGCGACCTTTCTGCCCATCATGCGTACCCATGGCAGCCGCAACTATAACGAGGTCTGGAGCTATGGCAAGCAGGCCGAGCCGATTCTGGAAAAGTACCTCAAGCTGCGTTATGAGCTGATGCCGTACATCTATTCTCTGGGCTACTACACGTACAAGACCGGCGCTCCGTTCATGCGGGCGCTGTTCATGGATTTCCCGAACGACGCGAAGGCGGTTGAAATCTCCGATGAATACATGTTCGGGCCGGCGTTTCTGGTGGCTCCTGTGACGGATCAGGGCGCTATTTCGAAAGAGGTCTACCTGCCGCAGGGCTCCGATTGGTACAACTACTGGACCCGGGAGCGCCTGCACGGCGGTCAGACGGTAAAGGTAAACGCGCCGATTGATACGATTCCGTTGTTCGTGCGCGCGGGCTCCATCATCCCCATGGGTTCTCCGGTTCTAAGTACCAATGAGCCACAGTCCATTGCGAGGCTGCGGGTTTATCCAGGCGCGGATGCCGACTTTACCTTATACCAGGACGATGGAAAGACCTACGCGTACGAGAAAGGGCAAAGCTCCATCATTCATCTGCACTGGGATGATGCCGCAAAGAAACTGACCCATGATGGGGCAACGCCCGATAAGCCAGGAGCGGATGTAATCCAGCAGCCGTAGAAAATCGCTTAAGCCCGTAGTTGCGCCTTGCCGGGAGAGCCGGATAGACTTCTCCCCGAACAAAAATTCCCTGTATCCGCGTTCTGCCTGAGGGGAATTTTCTGTTACCTCGAAACTTGCGACTTCACATCAACCGCGGCGCCCTTGAGATTGCGGCACGACTCGCACCGCGAACCTGAAACGTACTGATTGAACCCAAAGGAGATTCCTTGCACACTCCTCGAAATCGCTTCTGTCTTTCACTTGCCGCGGTTGCCCTGAGCCTGCTCTTCCCTGCCTCGCTCCTACGCGCGCAGGCTGCCACGGGCGAGATGCCTCCACCCCCACCGCATGCCAAACAGATCCACCTGAAGCATGTGCTGGTGATCGGCGAAACCAAGGGGTTCGAACATGACTCGGTCTCAGCGGCAATGGCAGCTATTTACAACATGGGCGAAGAGAGTGGCCTGTGGGACACAATGCTGCGCACGGATACGGAGCTGCTGACCAAAAAGGACCTCGGACGGAACGCCAAGAACCTGGATTATTTTGATGCGATCGTCTTCACCAGCACCACCGGCGAGCTGGACATGGACGATAGCCAGAAGGCCGACATGATGTCGTTCATCCATGATGACGGCAAGGGATTTGTCGGCATTCACGCCGCGCTCGACACCAACTACAAGTGGCCTGAATATGGCGAGATGATCGGCGGATGGTTCGACCAGCATCCGTGGATGACATTCAACGCCCCGATCATCAATGAGGCTCCGAATTTTCCCGCAGTACGCCACTTCCCTCACGAATTCGTGAAGTACGACGAAATTTATCAGCCCAAAGACTGGTCGCGCGACAAGGTCAACGTGCTGCTCAGTCTCGATGCCAGCAAGCTCGACTACGAAAACAATCCGCGCATTCACCGCACTGACCACGACTTCGCCGTAGCGTGGACCAAGACGTACGGCAAGGGCCGCGTGTTCTACTCAACGCTGGGCCATACGGAAGAAGCGTGGCGCGATCCGGATATCCGTAAGATGTACTTTGAGGCGATCAAGTTTGTGTTGGGCATGACCGATGGTTCGACTGCCTCGCATGCGAAGCCGGCAGCGCAGTAAATTCGTCTCATTAAACACAAGGACGGCTATGAAGAAAATAGGCATGGGCCTGGTTGGCCCGGGGTTCGTTGCGGCGCATCATATCGATGCAGTGCGCCGCCTGGGCGATGTGGAAGTGGTGGCGATTGCCGGCTCTTCGCAACAGTCCGCGGAGAAGAAAGCGCGCGAGTACAAGGTAGACCGCGCTTATGGCGACTACCGCGATCTGATAGCCGATCCGGACATCACCGTCATCCACAACACGACGCCCAACTACCTGCACCTGCCGGTGACGATGGCGGTGCTTGCCGCGGGCAAGCACGTTATATCAGACAAGCCACTGGCACTCAATCCCCAGGAAGCACGCACCATGCGCGATGCCGCAGTGAAGGCGAAGGTGGCGCATGTCGTCACCTTCAATTATCGCGGCAACCCGCTGGTGCAGCAGGCTCGCGGCATGATCGCGCGCGGCGAGTGCGGCGATGTCAGCTTTGTCCACGGCCACTACCTGCAAGACTGGATGACCGATCCGAATGTGTACTCATGGCGATCCGATCCCGCAAAGGGCGGAGCCACTTCGGCGCTGGGCGACATCGGCTCGCACTGGTGCGATGTTGCGGAACATGTCTCGGGTCTGAAGATAGCGTCCGTGCTTGCTGAAACTACAACGGTAATTCCGGTGCGGTACTCGGCTGGCGCATCGGCGGAGGCCTTTTCGACCAAGGGCGGTGGCGAGCGCACGCCGGTCAACGTAACATCAGAAGATCTGGCGAGCGTACTGCTGCGCTTCGAAGGCGGAGCGAAGGGCTCATTCTCCGTGGGCCAGGTACTTCCTGGGCACAAGAACGATCTGGTGCTCGAGGTGAACGGCAAAGCGCTTTCGCTCAAGTGGAAACAGGAAGAACAGAACGAACTATGGATCGGGCGGCATAACCGGCCGAACGAGATCATGGCCAAGGACCCATCGCTGGTCTCCCCGGATGCGCGCTCCTATGTGCATCTGCCGGGCGGCCACCAGGAGTCGTGGGCCGACGCTTTCTTTAACCTGATGCGGGACGCGTATGCCTGGGTGGCCGAGGGTGGCGCGCCCGAAGCCAAGCCGGCCATGCTGCCTACGTTTAACGACGGCTACCGGTCCAACTGTTTGGTGGATGCGATGCTCAAGAGCAGCGCCGGCGGCGGCGTGTGGCAGGCAGTTGAGTTTGAGGCAAAAGTTCAATAACTCGGAATTGCGAGTGAGGAGTTGTTAAGCAAATGAGACTGGGAGTATTTACCCCACTGCTGTCGAAGTTGCCGCTGGCCGATGTGCTGGTAAAGCTGAAGGCGCTCGATATCCACACCGTTGAGCTGTCAACGGGCAACTATCCCGGCAATGCGCATTGCGATCTAGGCATGCTCGAAGACGCGGCTGCGCTCGACCGCTTCAAGGGATTGATCGCGGAGCACGGCTTCAAAATCAGCGCGCTGAGTTGTCACGGCAATCCCCTGCATCCCGATTCGGCGCAGTCCAAGACGGCGCAGGAAGTGAACCGCAAGACGATTCTGCTGGCGGAAAAGCTGGGCGTGACGGAAATTGTCGACTTTTCCGGATGCCCTGGCGATTCACCGGAAGCCAAAGCTCCCAACTGGGTCACTTGCCCATGGCCTCCTGAATATCTCGACGTCCTCGCCTGGCAATGGGAAAAGGTCGTAACTCCCTACTGGGTCGAGCGAGCCAAATTCGCGTCGGATCACGGTGTCCGCATCGCTATCGAGATGCACCCTGGCTTCGTGGCCTACAGCCCCGAGACGCTGCTGAAGCTGCGCTCCATTGCCGGACCGGCCATCGGCTGCAACTACGATCCAAGCCACATGTTCTGGCAAGGCATCGATCCCATTGCAGCGATTCGCGTCCTCGGCGATGCAATCTTCCACGTACATGCAAAAGACACGCAGATGTATTCGGCAAATCTGCCGAAGACAGGCGTGCTCGACACCAAGCCCTATACCGACGAGCGCAATCGCGGATGGATCTTCCGCACCTGTGGCTACGGGCATGGCGCCGAGTGGTGGAAGGAGTTTGTTTCGACCCTCCGCATGTTCGGCTATGACAACGTGCTCTCAATCGAGCACGAGGACAGCCTGCTGTCCCCTGAAGAAGGTCTGACACGCGCAGCAAATTTCCTGAACGAGATCATCCTCAAGGAGACACCCGGGGCGGCGTGGTGGGTTTAGAGCATTTTCGCTTCTAGTCTTTACAATCGAGAGCTGCGAAGTGCGGCTTTTCTTAGGGAAAGCCGCGTTGGCAAGTATGGCACTGTAAGCATCGGAAGCGAAAATGCTGTAGCGGCGGGCAAAAATTAAGCAATCTGCGAAAGAGTAAAGGCGGCCCATTCTCCCGGGCCGCCACTACTCTTTCTGTTCTGAATCTACTTGGTTCTGAGGAACGCGATCAGGTCATCGATATCTTTGTCGGTCAGGTCCGGATGTGGCGGCATGGGCGGCTTGGCGTCGGCAATGCCCGCTTTCGCCACTCTGCGCACCTTGGCCTCGCCGTCTTTATCCACGATTCCGATGAGCGACGGGAAGACAGGCGGTATCCCGGTACGCGTGGGCTGGTGGCAAACCGAGCAGTTGTTCATATAGAGGACCTTGCCGTGGTCTGCGTCTCCAGTGGCTGCGGGCTTAGCGGGTTCCTGCGCGGCGGGTATTGCTCCCCCGTTGCCAGCTTCCGCTGGCTTGCCCGGAATGGCAGCCCTTGCCAACGTCTTTGCAGTCTCAGGCGCCGTTGTCTTTCCGTTCACGTCGCGGGCCGCAGTCTTCGCGTTGGGCGCAGGAACAGGGGCCATCGCCATAGTTCCTTGCACAGGCGTGTCGTCATCGAGAAAAACATCCCACGCATCGAGATAATTCTTCGGCAGGCTCGCGCGCACCAGCAGATCGCGCATGTGGTCGACGCGCACGCCCGTCGGTACATCGGCACGCTCCGCATTCTGGCTCAACTGCAGCGCCCGAATGTAAGCCGCAATAGCCCAGCGATCCGCCGGCTGGATCTCGACCGAATAGTTAGGCATCGCGCCATAGCCGTGCGTCATGACCCAGAAGAAGTGTCCAATCGGAGCCTGGCGAAGCCGCGCACTCTGAAAGTCTCCCGCGGTGTAGTATCCGCGGCCAACGATTGCCCCTTTGCCGTTTCCGACTCGCGAATGGCATGGAGAGCAATAGATGTTAAATCGCTCCTGCCCTCGGGCAAGCACAGTCATGGTCACCGGAAATGGCACGGTGCTGCCTTCCGCACCATTCACAAGCCCGGTTGTCAGATAGCTTGCCTCAATCGCTTGACCTCGGCTGACCGTTTCCGGCACCTGCTGGCGCACGGACCGGCCATCGTTAAAGAACGCCGAGTGCCGCTGCGGGATCATCTTAGGTTGATTGTGCATATCTTGCCTGCAGCCGCAGATTCCCGCCGCCAGCAACGCGCACGCGCTTGCCGACCACAAGCGCTGAAAGCGTAGGTTCATGCTTTCCCTCAGGAGTTGGTTATGAATCGATCAGGGGTATCCGGAATCGAGCCCCGGACCCTACCCCATTATAGTGGGCCGGGCTCAGCGCAGGCGCGGGCGCGAGAGACTAAGCAAAGTCCTTGCCGCAATTGATCCATAGTGAACTTACAGCTCCGGCAGGTATAATTGGCCACGATCAAGGGTTGCCCTACGGCAGTCCCTTACGTGCGTATCCTCACAAGCGGAGCACTTCCTTTCGGATGAAGTCCTTATCGTTCGCGCCTCGGCTCCTCGTCGCAATGGCATGCTCTGCCTTTGCTGGAATACTTGCCCTTTCACTGAACAACCCCACGGTTCAGGCTTCCGGACAGGAGGCAGCCGCTCCCACGCCTGCACAGGCCGGAGCGACGCTCTTTCAGCAGAACTGCGCCTTTTGCCACGGCCGCGATGCAATGGGTGGCGAAACCGGTCCAGATCTTACTCGCTCCAAGCTGGTTCTCTCCGATACCGATGGCTCCAAAATTGCGGAAGTAGTCCACACCGGACGGCTCACCACCGAAAAGAAGATGCCTGCGTTCCAATTATCAGACGCCCAGATTACGGCGCTCGTCGCCTTCATTCGTCAGCGCGTTGAGTTAGCCGATAAGATGAAGGGCGGACGCCGCGGCGTCTCCGTGGAAGACTTACAGACCGGCAATGCGGCGGCGGGCAAGGCTTATTTTGAAGGAGCCGGCGGCTGCGCTAAGTGCCACTCACCGACAGGCGATCTGGCGGGCATCGCGAGCCGTTACGAAGGTCTCCGGCTCGAAATGCGCATGCTCTATCCATGGGGAGCCAAGAGCAAAGTTACGGTTACACAGCCGGATGGAAAGACGATCTCTGGTGAGCTTGCGTACAAGGATGAGTTCACCATCGGGCTTAAGGACAGCGACGGCGTCTATCACTCCTGGCCTGTTGAAAAGGTGCACTTCAAGATCGATGATCCTGTGGAAGCGCACGTCGAGCAGTTCCCGAAGTACACCGATGACGACATCCACAACTTGATGGCATATCTGCAGACGCTGAAGTAAGTGCAGCCCCTGCGGCCCGGAATCGGAAAGGCTCTTGTTGCGAATGAAGCTGCTGAAGGCTGCTTTTACTCTCATTGTCTGCGGATTGGGACTAACGCTTGTGCCGGGCGCCGCGGCGCAGAATCTCACGCTCGACCAGATTCAGCATCCCCGCCCGGATAGCTGGCCGCTCTACCATGGCGACTATTCGGGTCGCCGGCATAGCGCCCTTACCCAGATCACGCCCGCAAATGTAAACAAGCTCGGGCTAGCCTGGGTCTTCCAGACCCGTCAGCATACGGAGATCAAGTCGTCTCCGCTGCTGGTGGACGGCGTTCTCTACTTCACCATTCCGGATCACGTGTGGGCCGTCGATGCACGGTCGGGACACATGATCTGGCATTACAACCATCCCACCACCGAAGGCCTGCATATCGGCCATCGAGGCGTAGCCATCTTCAAGTCGTGGCTTTATTTCGTAACGCCCGATGCCTATCTGGTGTCGCTTAATGCCAAAGATGGCTCGGTGCGCTGGAAGAAGCAGATTGCCGACGTCAAAAAAGGCTACTGGACGACGCTGGCGCCGCTCATCGTGCATAACCACCTGATTGTTGGCGTTTCGGGGGACTTCGACAATCTGCAAGGCTACCTGCGCTCCTTCGATCCCGAGACAGGCGACGTGCAATGGCAATGGGACAGCACCCCGCCGGCAGGCACTCCAAACAGCACCACGGGCGGCACGACGTGGATGACAGGAACCTACGACCCCGACTTGAATCTCATCTACTGGGGTACCGGCAATCCGACCCCGGTGCTGAATGGCAAGACCCGGCCGGGCAACGATGAGTGGACCTGCAGCATCGTCGCTCTCAATCCGGACACGGGGAAACTTGCCTGGGGTTTTCAGGCCTCACCGCACGACACGCATGACTGGGACGCTGTCGAAACTCCTGTCCTCGTGGACGGTGACTTTCACGGCCAGCCGCGCAAGATGTTGATGCAGGCGTCGCGCAACGGCTACTTCTTCGTGCTGGACCGCACCAATGGCAAGAGCCTCCTCACAGCCCCTTTCGGACCGGTTAACTGGTCCACGGGCATTGATGAAAAGGGCCAGCCGATTCCGAATCCTGAGAAAGAACCGGCCCCCGATGGAAGGTTGATTGCCCCTGATGAAGGTGGACTGACCAACTTCCGCGCGCCTAGCTTCGATCCCCGGACGGGCCTGTTTATTGTCGATGCCCATCCAAGCTGGAGTCTCTATTTTGCCAAACCCGCCGACGGTGCCTATGGCTGGGCAGGCGCGGATTATGGCCTCTGGGGCAAGGGGGTGATTGAGGCAATCGATTACCAGACGGGTAAGATTCGCTGGACTCACGAGGCTGGTGATGGCGGCTCGGGGGCCGGAGTACTGACCACTGATTCCGAACTCACCATTACTGGCGACGCAACCGGTAACGTTCTGATCCTGGACAGCCGCGATGGTAAGACGCTCTGGCACGCGGAGACTGGCGGGTCGATTGAAAGCTCGCCCATCGCTTTTGAGCTGGATGGACGGGAATATATCGTGACCAGCAGCGGCGGCCTGCTCTTTGCCTGGGCACTGCCCGAATCATCCGTGAGCAGCGCCAAGGCCTCATCGCGATAGCTTTTGGCTGGTTCAGTGCTGGATTAATGAGGGTTACGCCATGTCGATTCCTGAGGATCTCGCTCGCATTGCCCTCCAGGAGCAGCGTTTACAGTTCACCGGTTTCGATGAACAAACTGCCTGGGAACTGGGCAGCGCAATCCATCAGCTAGGGACTGCGCGGAAGCTCAAAATAGTTGTCGACGTGCGTCGGACGGGTCAGCCATTGTTCTATGCCGCCCTGCCTGGCACCACTCCCGATAATCCGGAATGGATACGCCGCAAGAGCAATCTAACCCTGCGCTTTCATCGCAGTTCGTACGCAATCGCGCTGGAGATGGAAGAGAAAAAGTCGACAATCCACGAGCGCTACGGTCTGCCTGTCGCGGATTATGCCGGACATGGCGGCTGCTTCCCTATCCGCGTCGATGGTGCGGGATTCATCGGCGCGATCACTGTTTCTGGCCTGCCCATGCGCGCTGATCATGAGTTAGCCGTCGAAGGACTCTGCGCAGTGCTAAGCTGCGATTACCACGAGCTTTGCCTGGCCGCCAGCTAGGCTCTGTCCAGACACGAACGGTCATTTGCGAAAACGGACAGTCCATATCTGCGACGTAAAAAACCCCGATCGGCAAAGTATTTAGGCTTTTGAACTTACAATCACTTGCCAAGAAGCTGAAGTGGCTGCACAATTGCATTCCGAGCGATCAGCACTTGGAGGCTTGGCATGTCACATTTCGAACGTATCCGCGATGTAGTTTCCGGTCCCTTCAGTCTCGACATCATCCAACAGCGCGCCGCCGCGGGCTGGCGCATGATCTCCATTGAATGGAGACGCGAATTACCCGATTCGGAAACTCCGTCCGACGGCGCCTGGGGTGAGGATATCCCCTATGGCCTTCGCATCTCCGAAGACGGTTTGCGTCTTGAAGTCGATCCCGTCGAGAATCACGCATTAATGTTGATGATGGAACTGCTGGGTCAGGATTTTTCGTATTCGTCGATCGTCAGCAGCCTCAATGAGGCGGGTTTCCGCACCCGTGGCGGCAAGCCGTGGACGCGGGTAGCCGTTTTCAACATGATGCCGAGGCTCATCGAGGTGGGGCCGAGGATGTTCGCGTCGGAAGAGTGGAAGTCGCAGCAGAGTACGCGCTCAGGCATCCACCTTCCCTAAACGGCGGCTATTCCTTCAAAAAATGCGGAACGAGCGAATTGGACGAGATACGGGCCGATCCACAGGCCCGCATCTCAGAGTTATTCTTCGTGTCGCTCAACGCGGGTGATATTCGTGTCCGTGCGGGTCGTGCATGGCACTTCCGTGAAAGTCTCCGTGGTGAGCCTCCGGATGATCGCCTCGCTGAGGATACGGTCCATGATACCCGTGACGATAATCCAAATGGTGGTCTACCCGGCCGTGAAAGTCGCTTCGCCCATGGAACCATGGTCCTGCGCCGATAAAGATACCGCCATTGAACCATTCCGGACCGTAATAGCCATAGGGCGCACAGTTGTAGGGCGGCACTTCATAGTATCCATACGGACACGCAGGCGCGGGGCCTATTTGCACCGCAATCTGCGCAGGCGCGGGCCGTGCAGGCGCCAGCAGGAGGACTGCCGCGATCGGTACAGCACTCAACAACTTCCAAGCACGCATGTTTCACCTCGCCAGTTTTGAGGCACGATGGCGCTGAAGTGTTGTCTCATTCAGGCAAACCCTTGCGAGTGAAAGTACAGGAAGTATGAAATCGAACACGTTTCCGCCTGAGATTCCCATGATTCAATGAGATATGCCGCAAACGGGAACGTACGTTTTGCTTATCTTTCTTCTACTGGTAGCGGCCGTGCTGTTGGTGCTGCTGCAACTCACGCGGCTTGGGTATCTGGTCCGGACTACGATTCCGGATCGCCCCCGCCGCCGGCTCTTTCTTGCTTCCGTGGCATTCTTCGTTAGCTTTTTATCGGTTCGACTCGTCGTTCTCTTTGTCGTGCGGGGCCGTGGTCCATTCCAATGGGTGACGATGGGGGGAAGGCACATCCACCACCTCGTCTGGGGCATTCTGATTCTGCTGTTGGTTGGCTATGGATGGCTCCTGGACGTGGGCCGCGCTCACTCGCCCATTTCAATTCTCCTAAGCCGCATCATGTGTATCGCCTATGGGGTAGGCGCAGCATTGACGTTGGACGAGTTTACACTCTGGTTGAATCTCGACCCCGATCTTTATTGGGCTCGCGCGGGCCGATTGAGCATCGACGTCGTCGTTCTTTTCGGGTCGCTGCTCATGATCGGCGCCTGGGGCGCACCGTTCTTTCAAGGGCTTCAGCGGTTGTGGACCAAAGGCGGAATGCTGCGAACAAGCGTTGCCCGGCCTATTCGCCGTGTGCGGTGGCCTCGTCGGCGTAAAGGCCCTCGATCAATGACGCGTAACGTTGATTAATGATTCGCCGCTTGAGCTTCATGGACGGCGTAAGCTCCCCGGTATCGATCGCCCACTCGTCTGGAACGAGCCGGAACCGCTTCATCGTTTCAAAGTTGGCTAGCGTGCTGTTTACCTTGTTCACAATCTCGCCGTAGGCCGCCTGTACTTTTGAATCGGCAATCAGATCGCGACGAGTGAGTGCGGTAACGCCCTGCTGCCGGGTCCAGGCCTCCAGTGCGGCAAAATTAGGTGAGATCAGCACCGAGATGAATTTATGTCGATCTCCCACGAGCGCAGCCTGGGCAACCAGAAGATTAGTCTTGAGCTTGCCTTCGATCGGTTGCGGAGCGATGAGTTTGCCGCCGGAGGTCTTCAGCAGCTCCTTCTTGCGGTCGGTGATGTAGAGAAAGCCGTCGCTGTCGATCTTTGCTATATCGCCGGTACGAAACCAACGCTCTTCATCGAAGCTCTCGTGTGTCGCGACGAGCTTCTGCCAATAGCCCTGGAAGATGCCGGGGCCGCGCACAAGAAGCTCATCGTCCACAGCCAGCTTGCACTCAACGTTCGGAAGCAGTTTGCCAACCGAGCCCATCCGATGTACCTTAGGCGTGTTGATCGCGATAACCGGCGAGGTCTCCGTAAGACCGTAGCCTTCGAGAATCGAAATCCCAATGGAAGCAAACCAGTTGCCGGTGTCGATTCCCAGAGGTGCACCACCGGAGATAAAGGTCGTCACGCGCCCGCCGAAAGCCTCGCGGACCTTGCTGTAAATCAGCTTGTCCGCAAGCCGCCACAAAGGTGAAGAAGGGTGTTGTCCATTGAGGATCTCATCGCGGTAGCCCGCGCCAAGCCCAACTGCCCAGGTCAGCAGACGAGCCTTCATCGGTGAAGCCGCCGCCTTCTGCTCAACACCCTGCCGGATCTTTTCATAAACGCGCGGTACGCCCACGAACACCGTCGGGCGAACCTGCTTCATGACCACCGGTAGATTGTCGAATTTGGGACAATACGCGACCGATGCTCCGTAAAAGAACATTGCGTAGTCGAGGGCCCGCGCGGTTATGTGAGACAGGGGCAGGAACGAGATGCATCCGTCATTTGGTCCGAAGCCGAACTCTCGCGTTGCAAAGCTTGTATTCGAAGCGATATTGCCGTGCGTCAGCATTACGCCTTTCGGCTCGCCCGTTGTTCCCGATGTGTAGATGATGGTCGCCAGATCGGCAGGCTTAACGGACTGGGCGCGTGCATCGAACTCGGGATCGCGATCCTTTTTTCCCGCGGCGCTCTCCATCAGAGCGGAAAACTTCACCGCATCCGCAGGCCACGTGGACTCAAACAAACCTGTCGAATCCATCAGAACAACGTGCTCCAGCGGTGTGTCTGCCCGTACCGCTTCCACCTTGTCATACTGGGCGCGAGTGGAAACGACGATAACACGTGCTCCTGAGTCGCGAAGCAGTTCGCCGATTTGTGCCGCAGTCAACGTGGGATAGATCGGCACGTCAACCGCACCGATGGCGAGCGTGGCAAAGTCGGTCACAGCCCATTCCCATCGGTTTTCGCTGAGAATCGCAATGCGGTCTCCGCGCAGAATGCCCCAATCGAGAAACGCAGAGGCGAGCGCGTGAATGCGCTGGTAGACCTCGTTGGCCGTCAGGGCATGCCAGTCCCCTGCCTCGTCCTGATATTGCATGGCTTTCGGCTGTCCGGAGGAAGCAATTCGCAAAAAGAGCTCGTTGACCGTCTGTACATCCGGCAACTGTGCACTCTGTCTGGCGCGAGGACCTGCCGATTGAATCTCAACACTCATAAACACCGCGATTCCGCTTGCGCGAGAAACAGTTCCGCAAACTGAAAGTGTAGCAGCGGCCACGCCAGCTTAGCAGCTTGCAGGCGGTAATTTGCGCGCTAGAGATTCTGCAGATCGATGCCGAGTTGTTGGCATTTTTTGTAGAGGTGGCTGCGCTCCAGGCCGAGCGCTTTGGCGGTCTGAGTGATGTTCCGATGATGCTTTTCAAGCTCCGCCAGTACCGCAGCGCGCTCGAAGGCAATCACTCGCTGCGCAAGCGGGGTTTCGCCGGTGATCATGGCGAACTCCGCTCCGACTCGCTGCCCTTTAGCCATGGAATGGGAGGCCGGCAGCGCCAGTGCGACGGCCTCTGCATCCACTTCGGAATCTGCCAGTAGCAGCAGACGCTCAACAACATTGCGCAGTTCGCGAATATTTCCCGGCCAGACATAGTCCCGCAGTGCCTCGATAGCCGCGGCTGCAAACGGAACGGGCTTCCACCCATTTTGTGCGCTTACCTGTCTTGCGAAGTGCTCCACCAGCAAAGGAAGGTCTTCGCGGCGTTGGCGAAGCGGCGGCAGTTGTACTGGAAATACAACGACTCTGTGATACAAGTCACGGCGAAAGGTCCCTGAATCAACCAGTTCTTCGAGGTTGCGATGCGTCGCAACGATCACACGTACATCGACAGTTGTGGGCTTGCCTGCGCCGATACGCTCGACTTCACCCTCCTCCAGTACGCGCAACAATTTAGCCTGCATAGCGGCGGGCATGTCGCCGATCTCGTCCAGAAACAGCATGCCGCGATGCGCCTGCTCGAACTTGCCGACGTGCCGCTGCACCGCGCCGGTGAACGAGCCCTTCTCGTGTCCGAACAGCTCGCTTTCGATCAGCTCCGCGGGAACCGCAGCGCAGTTCAGCGTAACGAAGGGTCCACCGCAACGAGGGCTCTTCTCGTGTAGCGTGCGCGCCACAAGTTCTTTGCCTGTGCCTGTTTCTCCGTAAATGCAGACGCGAGTTTCACTGGCGGCTACGCGTTCGAGCTGTGTCATCACGCGCCGCATTGTGTCTCCACCGAAAATCAGCGTGTGCTTGCCGACGCGATTGCGCAGATCGCGATTTTCAGTTTCAAGGCGCGTGATCTTGAGCGCGTTTTCAACGGTAACGAGAAGTTTGTCGGTTGAGAGCGGCTTTTCCAGAAAATCCAAAGCACCCAATCGGGTCGCGCGAATCGCCATCTCGATATGAGCCTGGCCGCTCATCATGACAACCGGTGCGCTTATCCCCGCCGATTTGAGATCTTCCAGAAGGAGAAGCCCATCACGCCGCGGCATGACAACATCACTCAAAATAAGATCGAACGGTTGTCCCAGCGCTAGTTCCAGCGCACGCGATGCGTTATCGCAAACAACGGATTCATGACCTGCCAGGCGAAATGCGCGGGAGAGCGAAGCAAGCGTATTCGCTTCGTCATCGACAATCAATATCTTCGCCTTCGCCGTCATGCCCCGTCGCCCTCCGCTCTGGGAAGTTTGATGATAAATGTTGCACCGGTATCTCCAGCATTATTGTGGCTTTCAACCGATATCGTTCCCTGGTGATCGGCGACAACGGATTGCACGATTGCGAGTCCCAATCCAGTGCCGTGCTCCTTGGTGGTGTAGTACGGCGTAAACAGGCGCTCGCATTCTTCCGGCGTCAATCCTGCGCCTGAGTCCGAGATGCTAATCTCCACCTGACTCTCACGCCGATGAGCAGAGAGTTTCAGACTGCCACCCTCAGGCATGGCATCGATCGCGTTGAGCACGAGATTGGACAACGCACGATGCAAGAGCTCAGGGTCGGCATCGATCGGCAGTGGCTCAGTATCCACCTGAATCGTGCAGTGAATTCTCGCACCCGGCATAAGATCTGGCGCCAGCTCCGAGTTTGTTTCTCTGGCAGTACGCACTAGTCCTGGAAAATGGAGCAACGCAACACGCCAGATGCAGTCGCCCGCATCGATCCGCGTCAGCTCCGGCTGGGGCATCTTGCTGAAGTCACTGAAGCGGCCAATGATTGCCTTGAGATTTGCGATCTCCATGCTCAATGTCGTAGTGCTCTCGTGGAAAACTTCATCAAATTCTGCTTCCGGCAGCGAACGTGCCCGAACCATGTTCTCAACTGTGAGCTGCAATGGAAAAAGAGGATTCTTCAGTTCATGCGCAAGCCGACGCGCCAGCTCGCGCCAGGCAGCCACCCGTTCGCTTTGAACAAGCCGCTCACGTTGGCTGACCAGTTCCTCCGTCATGTGATTAAAGCTGCGTGCCAGAACGCTGACTTCATCTCGTCCACGTTGAGGAACACGCACATCCCATCGGCCGGCAGCAACTTCTTCGGCCGCGCTTGCCAATTGCTCGATCGGACGCGAGACACGCGCAGCAATCCACAGGCTGAACACTATCCCCAGCAGAATTCCGGCCGCCGCAATGCCGTATGCAGTCGCGCGAATATGTTGTTGTGCCTGCACCATGCCTGCACGTGAAACCGCCACAATCAGCAGTGCGAGCACATTGCCTGATTCATTCCGCAGCGGAATCGCCGTGGCATTCACACTGTCCTCACGACGACCGGTGAGATAGAGGATACCGCTGCTCTGCTGTCCGGAGATGAGAGTCGACTGAACGATGGAACGATAACGCGCTCCATAAGGCAGCGCGCCGGAAACCGTAATCAGGCTTGCGGGATCAAATGCAGTCGCGGTGCGCTCAGTAGTGGCGCCGTTGATGGTAGCAACTGGCGTATAAAGCGCAATCTGCATGCCCTCGGCCACCGGCAAGTCGGCGAGAAAATCGCGATTGAGGCGAATTCCACCAACCAGATGAACCGCTGGCTCAGGGCCTCGCACAGCGCGCATGGCGAAGAGTCCTAGCTGTGTCGAGCCATCCGGCATCTCCTCCTGTTTCAGAAATGCATGTTGTGCAGGCTGTAGCACAGCCGGCTCAGGATAGCCAAAGCGTGCCGGCCATTGAGCGGAACTAATAATCTTGCCATCGGATCCGATGATCTCAAGAAAGTCGAGCTGCGCATCCTGCGCGAGCGTCCCTGCGGCGGTTACATAAGGAGAGCCATCTCCCGTTTGCGTCAACTCCGCAGCCATCGCACGCACGCGTTCTTCCATGGAGAGATGCTGCACCGCGGCTTCGATATCGGCAGAGCGATGCTGAAAGGCGCGTTGAAACTGGCTTACGAAGAGTGCTGTTTCCTGCCGGTCGTGCTCTTCGAACACATCGCGAATCCGCAGCAAAACTGTATATGCCACGGCTGCAACGGCAGCGGCAACCGTCAATGAAAACAGCAGCAACAGCTTCTGGCGAAGGCTCAACGCGCATCCTCCAGCGAGGCGTCCGCAAGATCGGGCATTCCGTCGGCGTCCAGACGAAGATTGAGCACGCGAGAGCCGATCGCAAAGGCTCGCGGAAGAAAAAGCAGCGGCAATACAGTGTGCCTGTCGAGAAAATCGCGTTCTGCTTGATAAAGCGAAGTCGCGGTCTGTTCGGTCGGGGACGGTATTTCTCCCAGTCGCCGAAGTGTTGCCTCAAGGGCCGCATCGGCATTTGCGTTCTGCACGTCGACTCTTCGCAAAATCATGTTCAGATGGTGCAGCGGTGTAGTGACCTGTACCCGGAAGCCAGCATCCTGCATGTTAAGGGCTAGACGCTGTGCCGCCAACTGCATCGTGTCCTCGCTCTCTGCTCCGAGAATAAGCGGCGGGACGTTAAGGCCTCCTTTCAGTTCACGAGATTTGTTTAGATCACGCGTGGTGGGAAAGAGAAAAGAATAACCGGTCATCTCCTGCGGAAGAAGGCTTGCTGCAGATTCGCCCTGCCGCTGAAAGATCACATTGCCCAAGGAGGCTCGATCGATCGCGCAGCCAATGGCTGCGCGAAGATTGGGATTGGCCAGTGGTCCCGCATCGTCGATCTGCAGAGCAAGCAATGTAACAGGAGGCGAAATGAGTATGTTGAATCTCTGTTCGCGGGCCTGACGAAGCTCTTCCGGAGGTACTTCGACAAGATCGGCTCGGCCAAGGCTCATGTCTAGCCATTGATCGCGAACACCCCGATGATCACGCAACTCAATCTTGTCGATAAAAGGACGGCTTTGCCAATGGCTTTCATTCGCTGTGAGTGCAATGACTCCATTGGCCGATCCTGCGAATTGAAATGGCCCAGTTCCGATATTTGATTGGCTGCTGGAATCCGCTTTGACGAGGGCGATGCGATATTCATCGAGCGCCAAGAGTTGCGGCAGATTTGGCATCGGTGAATCGGCAAGAAAGATGATGCTCGCACCCACTGCGTGCACGGATGTCCATGGACAATTCGATGAGCAGGCGGCGTTCAGCGCCGCGACGACGTTGTCGGACGTGAGCGGAGTCCCGTCGTGAAAATGCACTCCAGATCTAAGATGAAACTCCCAGCGGTGATCCTTGTTTTCAGATTCCGCGTCGGACGCAAGCGCCGGCTGAGCCACACCATTCGCATCCAGTTGCATCAATCCATCAAAAACCAATCTTCGCACGAGGCCATTAGGCCGCTCCCATGCATCGCCCGTGATTTCGACGCGCAGCGTTCCGCCGTAGTGCGGCCGCGTTCGCGCAAGGGCAGGCATAGCCACAACGAAACAGAGCAGACTAATTGCAAGTGGCCGAAACACGGTCAACCTCGTAGGTATATTCTGGTGTGCGCACCACTGCGTACACGGCGGTTCCATCGGTCGCTGTTGAAAGCGACAGAACTACTCCTTCGATAGCAAGGGCTGAACCCGACGGGATCATTTGTTTGCCTGTCAGTTCGTACGCACGAAGGCTGTCATTTCCGGAATTTCCCGAGCCAGTTGCGAGGATTTGAATTCCCGACCCGCAGGCTGTATGCACCGTGGTGAAGTCACTACCCCAATCACGTGTTCCCTGCACGTTGGTCAGCGTACTGTTGGCTGCAAGCTGCACTCTCCCATCAAGACCGCCGATGAGTAAGCCTGTCTGCGCACCAGCAAGAGGCATGCTGACGGCAGTGTAGAAAGCGGGTAAATCTGGTCCAGGATTTGGGGTGACTACTCCGGTAAAATAGTCACGCGACGCATTGTAAAAGGCTTTGAATTGCGCCGTGGCGAGCGAAATCTCCTGGCCTCCGCCAGTCTTCATCGCTGCGAGAGCGGGCATCACCGGCCCCGCAGAGATCGCCCATGGATCGTCGGCTTGACGGCAATGAATTTCCCAGGAGACCGCGTCGGAGGTCGCTGACGCTCCATCGCAAGTCATTCCCGGCAGCCAGACCTCGAATCCATGCCCGTCGGCGGAATGCAGCAGCATCGCGCGAGGATCGCGTGACAGAGAGCGCAAGCTGCCAAACGATGCGTTGGCCACCCGCCGCCAACCTTGAGCAGTTTTGTCGAGCACCATGATTTGCTCAGGCTCGACGACAATCAGACCGTTGCTCAGTTCCAGCGTGGCAATGATCTGTGCGTTGCTCTGATAGATGGGCTGATGGTGTAGCACAAGTCCCGAAGCAACGGGTGAAGCGGCCTCCGCACCGAGCGGCAACTTCACCATTGTGATGCGGGTCTCTGTACCCTCCACCATCTCGGCGACCCACAGACGTTGACGCGAGTTTTCACTCAAAGTTATGCGGATTGCATTTGCGCTATCCGGGCCGCCGAGAGAGATACTTCGAGCCTTAAGGTCTTGCTCGAACAACCGGCGGATGGAAGGAACATCAGCGGACGGGATCGAAGAAATGTTACGTATGGAAAGAGACACCTGTCCGGGGCCGAGGATTGCGGCAATCTGAATAGACAGGGATGCCGCAGGCTGATCCCAACCACTTGATACCAAAGGCACATTTGGAAATTGTTGGGCAGTCAGGGCATGCCCGGCCAGCGTGCACAGCAGCGCCAACATCCGCCAGATCCGCTTCACTTGCTCCTACTTTCCAGGTTTGCCGCTCGCGCGGATTATATCGTTTGGGGCCAGTTAGTTTTCACAGCCTGGCTCCGGAAAGCCGGCATGAATGTCCAGCTTCCAGGAGATACAGGATGAGCGGCGTTCTCAATGCGAAGTCTTTGCATCCGGTTCCGACTCGCTGTCCATCTCCTGCTTTACGACCGGAGTATTGGCCATGCTCTTGAAAACGTCGTTCGCGAAGAAAAACTTGCCGTCGGAAGGAACCATGACTACCTGGATCTTGTCCGACAGCCGCTCTGCAATGATCTTGTTGATGAGTAGCGGAGACTTGTTCAGAAGTGCCGCTTCGCTCGTCATGCGCTCGGCGTTCGCCGCTGCCATAACACGCACACGCTTCGCCTCGGAGTCGGCCAGCAGATCGCGGCGTTGCTGCTCCGCTTTGCTGTCGATCACTTTTGCCTGCGCGTCGGCTTCCGCGTTTTGAATCGTCGCCTCCTTGCGGGCTTCGGCTTCTAGCTTGCTCTGCTCGATCTGCTTTTCCTTCAAAGGCAGCGTGTACTGCATAGCGTCGGCTTCACCCTTGGCCTCGACCACTTTGGATTTCGCTTCTCCTTCAGCCTCCTGGACCTTCTGCGCGGCTTCCGCTTCGGCCTGTAGTTCGGAAATTCTGATCTGCTTCTGTTGAATCTCTGTCTGAATGCCGAGTTGATCGTCTTCCTGCTCCTTCAGCAGCAGGTTCTGCATACCCTGGGCATACTCCTGCGGCAACTGAATATCGGAGAGCATCACCTCTTCAACCGCTATTCCATCGGCTGCAAGTTTGCTCGTAATCATTCCGGCAGCCCTCTTTCGCACTTCTTCACGCTTACTGCTGAAGATTTCGCGAACAGTATATTGCGGCGCGATCTCATGCCATGCGCTTGCAACCACTGGAGGAACCATCTGCTTATCGGCCGGCTGAGGCAGATGCGCCTGCACGGAAGACAACTTCGCCGGATCGAGCCGGTAGCGCACCGTCACTGCCAGTCCGATGTTGAGTCCTTCGCGCGACTGAACACTCAGGATGTTCTTTGGTTCGGCAGACTTCGAGCCATCATCGGTGGCCATAGTGCTGAAGAGATGTTCGCGAAGATCGAACTTCTGAACCGACTCAATCAGAGGCCGGATCAAGTGCAGTCCTGGATACAGCGTGCCGGGTTCGGTGCCGCTGATCTGGCTGATGCGCACAGCGCCCATGCCGCTTGGTACAACCACAATGCTTGCTGCCAGGAGCAGCGGAATCAAAGCTGTGAGGCCAAGTGCGAGTGGAGCACGCCATGCAATCTCGGATGGCTTCTCTTTGTCGGTTTTGTCACTCCGGTTGCGCAATTGAAGAAAGCGCAACACGAGCCCATAGATTGGGATTGCAAGTGCGGCAGCAAGCATGAGTACTCCCGCGACGGTTAATAGCAACTTCAGCGCAAGCATGATCCGTTCCCTTCCGGTTGATTGGGCTCGTTTAGTTTCCTGGTTCCCGGCCGATGAGCCAGAATCAACCGGACCAGTCCTCCGAAGGTGAGTTCTTCTATCAGCAAACCCAGCGCTATTTGCAGCAGTCCCGCACCCACTGTGCTTGCTGCCTCGAATATCCAGTGCATGACGGGCCTCCTTACCGCGTGCCGCCGGTCGCAGCCGCCAGTTGGCCATCAGGCTTTGGGACAGCTTCGGCAGCAGGCTCAACCTTGGCCACCTGAGCAGCTGTCGCCGCGCTCGGCTGGCCGACGTTCGTTGCCGGTCCGAAGAGAGCCGCTGTTTCCTGATCGCGATGGCCAATGAGTTCTACTTTGTCGCCGACTTCCACCAGCGCATAGAACTCCTCCAGGTCAGCCTTGGCCATACGAATGCAACCATGCGAGGCAGCCTGGCCGATGGACTTCGGCTCGTTTGTTCCATGGATCCCGTAACCTCGGATGTTGAGCCCCATCCATCGCGTACCCACCGGATTTCCAGGGCCCGGCTGGATGTTCTTTCCGTTGTGCTGGTACACCGGATTCTTCACGCGGCGTTGGATCGTGAATGAGCCTTCAGGGCTAGGCGTCGAGGGCTTGCCGACAGCAACCGTGTACACCTTTTTCACATGCCCGTCTTCCACCAGCGCAAGCTTGCGGTCCTCCAGGCTCACGACGATCACCCGATCAGGTTTCGCTGCGTCAGCGGCCGGAGCTGAAGCCGGCCGCGAAACTGCCTGCTGCCCTGATGCACGCGCCATCATTACTACTGCAAGTCCTGTCACCGCCAACCAGCCTTTGCCACCTACTTTTCTCATCGCCGTCTCCAATCGCCTGCGCCATACCGTTTTGCATCGCACACGCCAAACTCAAGCGGTTGGAAATAAACGACATATCCTTCACTACTGAGATCGGTTCCGTGTCACAGAGCACACATGCGTGGTTCGGCTGACACAGAATCGAGCGCCACATACAGATGACCAATGAGGAAAGCGCGCAGGGCACGATTGGGCGCGATAATACTATTGGCAAAATAGGTATAAGCGGCATAGACTCAGTCATCATGGCGAAGACCAATGAACAACGTGACTTGTTTTCCGGCGCAATCGAGCTCATGGTGCTGCATTCTCTGCGGCTGAAACCGATGCATGGTTACGCGCTCGTCAAGCACATCCAGCAGGTATCCGGTGAGCTCCTCCAAATTGAAGAAGGCTCGCTCTACCCAGCACTGCAGCGCATGCTGCGCGAGGGACTGCTTGAGTCCGAAACCGGAGTGTCTGCCAAAGGGCGGCCCACGCGCATCTATCGCCTCACCGCTTCCGGACTGCGGCGTCTGGAAGACGAGCGTTCCAGCTTCGACAAGATGTTTGCCGGCATTACCCGCGTACTCTCTGCCGCTCAGGCCTGATAGGAGGAACCACTATGCGAAGACTTGCGTCCCTCTTTCAGCGCAAACGGCGCTACGACGACCTCGCCGTCTCGATCCACGAACATCTCGAAGAGCGTATCGACGAACTGATGCAGGATGGCATGTCGCGGCCGGAAGCTGAGAAAACCGCGCGCCGCGCCTTCGGCAATCTGCAACTGATTGAGGAGCGAAGCCGCGAAGCGTGGCAATGGGTGGCATTGGAATCCCTGCTGCGCGACCTGAAACTGGTCTTCCGCCGGCTGCGTAAATCACCGGGATTCGCCATTACAGTCCTGCTCACGCTCGCCATCGGCATCGGCGCCAACATCGCTGTCTTTACAGTCGTCAACGGCATTCTGTTGAAGCCGCTTCCCTATCCGGACTCCGATCAGCTGGTCTCTCTATGGCTCGACGCGCCGGGTGCCGGCGGACTAGCGAATTTTTCAAGCGGGCTGCAGCTTTCGACCTCGATGTACCTCACGTTTTCGGATCATAACCGAAGCTTCCAGGCGATGGGTATCTGGAACCGAAACACGGCCAATATCACCGGTTTGGCCGAGCCCGAACAGGTGCGGACTATTCTGATGAGCGGGGGTGTTCTGGAGGCGTTGGAAATTCCTGCCGCGGTAGGACGATGGTTTGCGGCAGCCGATCAGGACGCGCACAGTGCGAAGACCGTGATGCTGAGTTACGGCTATTGGCAGCGTCACTTTGGCGGTGACCGCTCGGTGATTGGTCGGACGATTCAGGTAGATTCTCAGTCACGTGAGATCGTCGGGATCATGCCGCGAGGCTTTCGCGTGGTTGATTATGATTTCGACCTTCTCATACCGCTGCAGCTCGACCGCGCCAAACAAATACTAGCCGGCTTTGGCTGGTTCGGTGTCGCACGGCTCAAACCGGGCGTCTCTATTGCGCAGGCAGACTCCGATACCAAGGCGTTGATTGAGGTCTGGATGGATTCGTGGACAAATGGGCCCGGTACCAATCCGCACTACTACAAGATTTGGAAAATCACGCCGAATTTTCGGTCTCTGAAAAAGCAGGTCATCGGTAATATCGGCAGCGTCCTGTGGGTAGTGATGGCGACGGTGGGCTTGGTAATGCTGATCGCCTGCACGAACGTGGCAAATCTTCTGCTGGTACGGGCAGACTCGCGACAACAGGAACTATCCGTACGCGCGGCGCTGGGGGCGAGCCGAGGGCGGATTGTCCGTGAACTAATGATCGAGAGCATCGCCTTGGGGTTGATCGGTGGAATGTTTGGGGTAGTCGTAGCGTATGCGGGGTTGCGGCTGCTGACCACGATTGGACCGGCGAACCTGCCGCGGCTGAACGAGCTTTCTCTGGATGGCTGGTCGCTGCTTTTTACCTTCCTGCTGTCGGTATTCTCGGGAGCGCTCTTCGGAGCGATTCCGGCGTTCAAGTATGCGTGGAGCAAGACTGCCATGACGATCGCCGGTGCGACACGGACAGCAAGCGCGGGACGGCCACGGCAGCAGATGCGCAACCTGCTGGTGGTGGCACAGATAGCGATGGCGCTGGTGCTGCTGGTGAGCGCTCTGCTCATGATCCGCACCTTTGCAGCGCTGCGCAACGTACAACCGGGCTTTACTAACGCTGCACACGTGCAGTTGATGAGCATCTCGGTTCCGGACCTACTCGTTCCCGATCAGATCGCAGTTACGCACCTGCAGAACAGCGTCGCGGATAAGATTGCGGCCATTCCTGGAGTTGATTCCGTGGGCTTCGCCAGCGCCGTTCCCATGGATGGAGACGACCCCAACTGGGATGAGATGGCTGTCGAGGGCAAGGTCTACGAGAGTGGCGAACCGCCGTTACGGCTCTTCAATTACATCTCTCCTGGATATCTTCACGCCATGGGCACACGCTTGGTCGCGGGCCGCGACTTCACCTGGAGCGACTTGTATGAATTGCACCCGGTGGTAATGGTCTCGGAAAATTTTGCCCGCGAGTCCTGGGGCTCTGCGGCCGCGGCTCTCGGCAAGCGTGTATTTCAGTTCTCAAAGTCGCCCCGGCTTGAGGTCATAGGAGTGGTCGAGGACGTACGCCAGCATGGTGTGGACGAAAAGGCGCCGATGATCGTCTACTGGCCCGCGATGATACAAAATCCTTACACGCGCACATTCACAATCTTTGGGCCTCGCGGCGTCACGTATGTCATTCACAGCGACCGCGCGGGGACGGAGAATTTTTTGGCCGAGGTGCAGCGGGCGGTCTGGTCGATCAATGGCAACCTGCCGCTGGCCTCGGTGCAGACTATGGAAGATTTGTACAGCCAATCTATGGCACGGACCTCGTTCACCCTGGTAATGCTGTCGATTGCCGGATCGATGGCGCTGCTGCTTGGCATCATCGGCATCTATGGCATCCTCTCGTATGCCGTTTCCCAGCGCACTCGCGAGATCGGTATTCGTTTGGCTCTCGGAGCGCAGAAGCGCGAACTGCGATGGATGTTTGTTCGCTCGGCTCTCGCGCTTACAGGAACCGGGGTCATCGCAGGGCTCGCCGTAGCCATCGTCCTCACGAGACTGCTGAAGACTTTGCTATTTGAGATAAGCCCAACTGACCCAATCACCTACGTAACGATTCCTCTTGTATTGACAGTTGCAGCAGTGGCCGCGAGCTACCTGCCTGCCCGGCGCGCCGCTTCTGTCGATCCAGTCGAGGCATTGCGCGCGGAATAACAGGAAAGAATCCGGCCGACTGCGGCTTAAGCGTCTTGCTCCGGCCGGACAGCCTCATCCACAATCAGCCGGATACCTGCAATGTTGCCCTTCAATTCTTCCGGAAATCCATGCCGCTGCTGCAGATATTCAGGGGTATTGTATGAGACCCAGACTTTTCCTTCCGCGTCTTCCCAAACCAGAGCCTTGAGCGGCAGATCGAGAGCAAGAGTCGGCGCTGCGAGCATCAGCGGAGTTCCCGCCTTCGCATTCCCAAAAATCACCAGCTTGGTCGGCTTCATTTCAAGGCCCATCGCTGCAGCTCCGCCGCTGTGATCGATCCGCGCCAGCACCGGAATCCCAAGTTTCTGAAGGATTGCTCCCAGACGTTCCAGGGTTTCTTCCACGCTGTAGGGACTGCTTCGATGCACCATGCCGTTATCGGGAAACTCTGCCATCTCGCACCTCATTTATAACTGCCGTGCCTTGGATGATACGACGAAGGCCGGCGATTCGAATTTCGCCGGCCTTCATCGAAGCTGATTGTAAGAGTTAGGTGAGCAGATGACCTATGCTTGCGCCTTGGGCGTAAGCCGGATCAGGTTCTTGGCCAGCTTATCCCACTGCGTCAGCAGCACCTTGGCGCAGGAGCTTGTGGTCTTCGCTTGATGCAGTTCCACGAGCTCATAGATGGAGTGCTGGGCTGATTGGTCCAGGTCGTCAAAACGTTCAGCGGTAAGAAAGTCCTTGTGGTACATCCCTTTCTCGATGAACGCTGCCTTGTCGTCGTAGACCCAGGCGAGACCGCCTGTCATGCCGGCGCCAAAGTTGATGCCGGTGTCACCCATCACAACAACCAGGCCTCCGGTCATGTACTCGCAACCGTGATCGCCAACGCCTTCCACGATTGCCAGCGCTCCAGAATTACGAACTGCAAACCGCTCGCCGGCGCGACCTGCTGCATAGAGAGCGCCGGACGTCGCTCCGTAAAGCGCCACGTTACCGAGGATCGTATGCTTCGTGCTCTCTCGCGCTGCACGTCCCTCCGCCCGAAGAATCAACTCGCCGCCGCACAGTCCCTTACCTACGAAATCGTTGGCAAGACCCAGCAGCTTCAACGTCATTCCCGGTGCAGCGAAAGCGCCAAACGATTGCCCGGCCGTGCCCTTCATGTCGAAGGTCAGAGAAGAACCCGAAGCCGTTGGATTGTTGTTGCGGAAGAGAGCGATCTGACCCGCCAGCCGCGCTCCCAGAGTGCGGTTGCCGTTGTGCACCGCGGTTGTAACCGAGAATGGCTGGTTCGATTTGTAGGCTGTCAGCCCCGGCTCAACCCATGCATCATCGAGCGCCGGTTCTGATTCCGGACGGTCATTGCGGCGGCCCATCCACCGAATCTCCGTGCCAGGTTCGGACACCATGACGCCCGCGCCAAGTATCGGCTTCAGATCCAGATTGGCTTCGTAGCGAACCTGCTCCAACAGGTCCGTGCGGCCAGTCGCAGCCTGGAGCGAAGGCAAACCGAGTGACGCCAGCAACTGCTGCAGTTCCCCCGCCAACTCTTCGAAGAAGCGGATGACATGCTCGGGCTTTCCGCGGAACTTTGCACGCAATTCAGGCTTCTGCGTAGCGATGCCCGTGGGACAGGTGTTCAGATGACACTGCCGCGCCATATCGCAACCGAGCGCAACCAAAACCGAGGTACCGAACGCGAACTCATCCGCGCCTAGCAATGCGGCGATCAAGATGTCCCGCGCCGTCCGCAAACCGCCGTCCGTGCGCAGGCGAACGCGTCCTCGCAGCCCGTTGTGAATCAAGACCTGCTGTGCTTCAGCCAAGCCAAGCTCCCAGGGATCGCCGGCATACTTAATGCTCGATAGCGGAGAAGCTCCAGTGCCGCCGGTATGACCGGCAATCACGATGTAGTCTGCGTACGCCTTCGCTACACCGGCCGCGACTGTGCCGACGCCGCACTCGGAAACCAGTTTCACGCCTACGGCTGCCTTAGGGTTAACGCGCTTGAGGTCGTAAATCAACTGCGCCAGGTCTTCAATCGAGTAAATATCGTGGTGCGGCGGCGGGCTGATAAGTTGCATGCCGGGCTGTGCATGACGCAGACGCGCGATCAGCTCGGTCACTTTGTGCCCGGGAAGCTGTCCGCCCTCGCCAGGCTTCGCGCCCTGAGCGATCTTGATCTCGATCTCTTCCGCGTGGATCAGGTATTCGGCGGTGACACCAAATCGGCCGCTGGCTACCTGCTTGATCTTGTTGTTCAACAGCGACGGAGCGCCATCAACCAAGGAGTAGACCGCGGGGTCTTCGCCGCCCTCGCCTGTGTTGGAGCGCGCGCCGAGCAGGTTCATCGCCTGCGTGATGGTCTGATGGGCTTCTGGCGAAAGCGAGCCAAAGCTCATCGCCGAAGAAATGAAATGCTTGCAAAGGCTGTCGGGCGACTCGACGTTTTCGATCTCGAGTTCAGCGCCCGCGGGACGAATCTCAAGCAGGTCGCGCAGATGCGCGGGATGTACTTCACTCGCCTGAGTCGTGAATGCAGACCAGGGCGTAAGCGCCAATGCCGCGCCCTGCTTCGTTGAGCCCATTGCTGCTTGAAGAGCACGCACCGTTTGCGGTTGCCAGGCATGCGACTCTGCTTCATCCGCCTTGCGAAAGCGAACGAAACCGTAGTCCGGCAGATCCTTAATCGCGGCCGGCGCAATCGCGGCCACCAGCGCCCCGCCATCTTCCGTTATGTCTGAAGCTTCACCGTACGCAGGCAGATTGTTCCACGACTGGCGAACCAGCTTTTCGATGTTCGCGAAACCGACACCGCTCAACGGCGACGGCGTATCCACGAAGCACTTGTCGATCACCTCATCCGCCAGGCCGATCGCATCGAAAAGATGAGCTCCACGGTAGCTGTCCACAACGCTGATGCCCATCTTGGACATGACCTTGGCCAGACCCAGCTCCATCGCATGAATCGTGTTGATCTCGCCCTGCTCGGCATTGAGAGAACGTACAGTCTCAAGAGCAAGCCACGGACAGATAGCACCCGCGCCCATACCGAGAAGCACAGCCACATGATGCACGTCGCGGCAATCTCCGGCTTCGACAGCAAGCCCTACCTCGGCACGCACCCCGGCATCGATCAGCGCACGGTGGACCGCTCCAAGCGCCATCGCCATGGGAATAGGAAGCATTTGCGGAGAAGCCGCTCGATCCGACAGCAGCAGAACCTTGGCATGATCGCTAACCAGATCTTTCGCCTGGGCGCAGATACGGTCCAGCGAACTTTCAAGCGATTCGTCTAGGGAGAAAACGCAGTCCAGCACTTCGAGTGGCAGGTCCTGCGCAAGCGGATGCTCTTTCGTCTTGAGCGACTGCATCTGCGCCAGCGAGAGAATCGGCGAACGCAACGAGAGACCGGGCAGCGGCTCACGCGGCTCGAAGATATGAGGCCACGGTCCAAGACGCGTGTGCATCTGCAGCACCACCGCCTCGCGCAACGGGTCGATCGGAGGATTAGTAACCTGCGCAAATCGCTGGCGGAAAAATGCATAAACAGGCCGGGGCGCGCGGGCCAGCGGAGCCAGCGGCGTGTCATCGCCCATGGACCACACTGCTTCTTTGCCCTCTCCAGCCATCGGAGCCAGGATCATACGCACTTCTTCACGCGTGTAAGCAAAGCCATGATGCAAACGGTTCAGCTCAACCGGATCAAGCTCCGGAAGACGCTCGTCGGCAACAATCAACGGCGTGTCAGCCCGAATCAGATCCTGATAGCGGCCTTCCTGGTCGAAGCGCTCCAGCAATTCCTCGTTCTCAAGGAACTCATGCGTCTCAAGATCCACCAGAATCATCTGGCCAGGCCCGAGCCGGCCTGAATGCACCACGCGCTCCGGATCCATATCGACTAGACCGGCTTCGGATCCCGCAACCACCAGTCCATCCGAATCCAAGGCGAAACGGCAGGGACGCAGCCCGTTACGATCAAGAATCGCTCCCACCTGGCGCCCGTCCGCAAACGCCAGAGCCGCCGGTCCGTCCCACGGCTCGACACAGTCACCCGTATATTGCAGGAACGACGAGGTGTTGCCGTGATTCGCCGGAGGAACCAGCATGCGCATGGCTTCCGCAGTGGTTCGGCCGTTCTGCGAAAGCAATTCGACCACTTCATCGAGTGACGATGAATCCGAACCGCCAACTGTCAGAACGGGATGCAGGTCGAGAGGCAAAGTATCGGCGCGCGCTTCCATCCGCGAACGGTTGCCCCAGATAGTGTTGATTTCGCCGTTGTGCGCCAGGGTTCGACAAGGCTGTGCGCGATCCCAACTTGGCAGCACATTGGTCGCATAACGCTGGTGAAAGATGGCAAACGGCGTAACGAATTCAGGATGCGCCAGATCGGGATAGAACTGCGGAAACAGGCGTCCGGCGCAGAGTGATTTGTAGACGATCGTCGACGACGAGATCGAGGCAATATACCCCGGCAGCGCAGTGCGCTCAAACTGCTTGCGTGCAAGATAGAGCCGCCGATCAAAATCAGCCGAGTCCTCGGTCGTGGTCAATAGATGCCAGATATTCGGCAGTGTCGATGCCGCGATAGAGCCCAGAATCTGCGGGCAGATCGGAACCGGCCTCCAGCCAAGTATTTCAATCTGCTGAGCCTTCAGCGCGGCTTCCAGTTCATCGCGAGAAGACTGCGATTCACCTTCCAGGAACACCACGGCCACACCCAGTGGCTTTTCCCGGTCAAGCGAAATTCCAAGATGTCCCAGTAGTAGATCGCGTGGAATTGCCGTCATCACGCCCACACCGTCGCTCGACTTACCATCGGCCGCTACCGCTCCGCGATGCTCCAGGCGCGCAAGTGCCGTTAGGGCATGCTGCAAGATAACGTGCGAAGGCTCACCGGAAAGATGCGCAACAAAACCCACTCCACATGAATCTTGATCGAACCGAGGATCGATGAGAGATGCCAACTGCCGGGTACGACGCGGTTGGTCCGCATCGTGAGATGACTGGCTTTGCGCAGTCGAATGAAGGCAATGACGGTCCATACAGTACTATACGACCTCTTGAATTGTGAAATCCATTTTTCGACAAATAAGGCGATGGAACTCCCCCGTTTTCAGAGAATCCTGCGCCCAAGCGCAGAAAAGCACTGAAGTCTGAGCAGTCGTTTCGACAGGAATGAAAACGAACAGCGTGGTTCGCTACGGCAATAGAAAGGCGAAGTTAAATTTCACTACCGCTTTGCATATTTATACAAACTATCGTATATTTATGCAAGCGCGGTTCCGTTTTGGGGACCGCGCTTCGCTTTGGAAACTGCGCGTATGAATGCAGTGTAAAAGAGGAATTTGGGTTGCATGAAATCAGAACGTCAAAATGCGATTCGGGAACTCGTTTCGAGCGCCCCGCCGATCCAAAGTCAGGACGATCTACGGCGCAAGCTGCGGCGGCGGGGATTTGCGGTCACCCAGGCGACGCTTTCACGCGATCTGCATGAGCTGCATCTGCTGAAGGGTCCCGCCGGTTATACGCTATCGAATGGCAATGGAAACGGTCCCACTCGAAATGAAGACGATGACCGCCCGCCCAGCGTTGCGCAGGTTTTGAATACGTTTGGATTGCGCAGCCAGCGAGCTCTCAATCAGGTGGTAATCGGAACGGTCATGGGCGGAGCGCAGCCGGTTGCTGCCGCGCTCGATTACGAACAGTGGCCCGGAATAGTTGGCACACTAGCCGGTGACGACACAGTGCTTCTGATCTGTGTCGACATTCGTCAGGCAAACGCCATTCAGACAAGAATGCTCCAATTGCTCGAAGGGTAAAGCGGTAAAGATGAATCAGGCAGTACAAACAGCGGTTATAGGTGTTACCGGTTATTCCGGAGCGGAACTGGCTCGTCTGCTCGTGCGACATCCGCGGCTCAAGGGCACTCCGCCCGTCTTTGCGGGCCGTGTTGACGAGCAGCACCAGAAGCAGGGCGGAATCCCCCTGCGCGAAATCCACCCGCAACTCATCGATAGCCAGGGCACCGGTGATCTCCGTGTACAACCCTTTTCCTGGGAGCTGTTTGAAGATCTCGGCGTCGATACGGTCTTTCTTGCAACTCCGCACGAAGCCTCACGCGAAATGGCTCCCGAAGCACGCAAACGCGGCTTTCGTGTCATCGATCTGAGCGGCGCCTGGCGATTGGAAGAGACCACCAATCGAGCCGTCTACAACTTTGAGGACGAAGGGTCGGCAGCGGCCCTGGTGATGCAATCGCAAGCCGTCTACGGACTGCCGGAGCTGCATCGCAAAGCAATCGCGGACGCCGGCCTCGTCGCCAATCCCGGCTGTTATGCGACTTCCGTAATCCTTGCGCTTAAACCATTGCTCGCTGCGGGCCTGGTCAACCTGGAGTGTGGGATCGTCTGTGACTCCAAGAGCGGGGTGAGCGGTGCGGGCAAGGCTCAGACCGCACGCACGCACTTCATGTATGCGGCCGACAATCTCTCTGCCTATAGCATCTTCTCGCATCGTCACACCGGCGAGCTTCTGGAGCAGCTTGGGCTCGATGCATCTTCCCTTACTTTCGCGCCACACCTGCTGCCGATTCCACGCGGAATTCTCTCGACCGTCTACGTTCGGTTCAACGAACCCCAGTCCAACGCGGCGATAGAAGCTTGCTATCGCGACTTCTACCATGGCAGTCCGATGGTGCGTCTGTGCCACGCCAGCCTGCCGCAGATTCAATACTCGGTTCGTACCTGTTACGCCGATATCGGATTTCAACTTGCAAAGGACGGGCAGCGCGGCGTCGTTGTCAGTTGCCTCGACAACCTGCTGAAAGGCGCATCTGGCCAGGCCGTACAAAACCTCAACGTGATGCAAGGCTGGGGTGAGGCGGAGGGTTTGGAATGAAATATGTGATCAAGCTTGGCGGCGCAGGCCTGGAAGACCCGACGCTTCTGCAGGGTTGTGTACGCGCCATCGCCGACCTTGCACGCGATGGCAATCAGGTCGCGGTTGTTCACGGCGGCGGCATGCAGCTCACGCGGACACTTGCTGAGCTCGGCAAACAGAGTCGCTTTGTCGATGGCCTCCGCATCACGGATAAGGAAACACGCGATGTTGCGTTGATGGTTTTCGCTGGCCGGGTCAACAAGGGTCTTGTGGCGGCGCTCGGTGCTGTTGGGCAGGCTGCGGTCGGGGTCTCCGGTGGTGACGGGCTCATGTTCCGCGCCCGCAAAAAGCGGACCGAGCCGGACCTCGGTTACGTCGGCGAAATCGCCGCTAGCGACCCGCGTTGGATCGAGAGCATCTGGGCACTCGGCGGCATCCCCGTCATTTGCTCCATGGCTCTGGGCTTCGATGGCGAGTACTACAACATCAATGCCGACGAAATGGCGGCAGCCTGCGCCACGGCCTGCCGCGCCGATGCTCTCGTATTTTTAACAGACGTTCCCGGCGTTCGGGGTTCCAATGGTGAAGTGCTGCGCTGGCTCAGCATCGACCAGATCGCCGAGATGGCCAAGAGCGCCGTTATCTCCGGCGGCATGCTGCCCAAGCTAAGCGCCTGCCGCGAGGCTCTGCTGCGCGGCGTCAAGCGGGTACGAATTCTTCCCGCGGAGGCGGCGCGCGTTCTGCCCGATCTCTGCTCGTCGCGTGTCGCTGAAGGCACAGAAGTGATGGTTGCTTAAGAGGATGGACGGAAAAATGAAGTTGGAGACTATTCGTGCTGCAGAAGCCGATCTTCTGCTTTCGACTTACGAGCGCAATCCCCTGCTTTTCGAGCGCGGCGAGGGTGTCTATCTGATCGACGAGAACGGCGACCGCTATCTGGACCTGCTCAGCGGCATCGGCGTTAATGCGTTGGGCTATGGCAATCCCGTGATCGAAGAGACGATCGCGCGGCAGAGCAAACGGCTCATTCACACGTCGAATCTCTTCTTTCACGAGGGGCAGGCTGAGCTTGCAATGCGCCTCGTTGAGCGCTCGGGGCTCGATCGTGTCTTCTTCGCAAACACTGGCACGGAAGCGTGGGAAGGAGCACTGAAGATCTCGCGCGCCTACGCGGGCCTGCTGCGCTCCGAAGGCAGGACCATAGGAACAAAGTTTCTGGCGCTAGAGCAGAGCTTCCATGGACGCACCTTCGGCGCTGTCTCGACGACGCACAAGGCAAAGTACCGTGAGCCATTTGGCCCCGTTGTCCCAGGCGTCGAGTTTGTACGATTCAATGATGTCGCTGATTTGAAGGCCAAGTTTTCAAACGAGGTCTGCGCGGTTCTGCTTGAGCCGATTCAAGGCGAAGGCGGCATCCGCCCTGTTACGCAGGAGTTCTTCGCAGCAGCTCGTGAGTTGACCCGCTCCACAGGAGCGCTGCTCGTCGCCGATGAAATTCAGGCTGGCCTGGGGCGCACCGGCAAGTGGTTCTCTTATCAGCACTACGGTATTCAGCCTGATGTGACAACTCTGGCAAAGCCTCTCGCCGGAGGCATCCCTCTTGGCGCGATGCTCTGCACCGAAGAAGTCGCCCGCGCCATTCATGCAGGCATGCACGGCACCACTTTTGGCGGAGGGCCTCTTGCCTGCGCCGTTGCCATCGCTGTGATCGACACCATCGAACGTGAGGGCCTGCTCAATCACATCACCGAAGTAGGTGACTACTTCCAGCATCAACTCAAGGCTTTGGCGACAAGGCATGACGCCATCGTCGATGTGCGTGGCAAAGGGTTGATGATCGCAGCGGAAGTGAACTCAGCCGATCTAGGCAAGCTCATGGTGAAAGAGATGCTGCGCCGCAAGATCATCATCAACTGCACCAGCGATACAGCGTTGCGCTTCCTGCCGCCCTACATCCTGCAGAAGGAACATGTGGACACGGCAATCGCAGCGCTGGACGAAATTTTGGCCGAGAACGGCAAGGATCATGCAGCAGCAGGCGCAACCGCTGCGCATCATGGAGGAGAGCTTCGTGGCTAGCAAAGCATTCATGGAGCGGCAGGCAGCCGCGATTCCCGTCAATCAGGACCCGGATGTTCTCGCGGCCGCAGCGCGTATGGCAGGCGAAGATCTCTGTTCCATCAGCGATCTTTCCAGCGCCGAAGCGCGTGCGATCCTTAAGCTTGGCCACGACGTCAAGTGCAATCCACGCGAATACCGGCACGCGCTCGATGCCAAGCAGATGGTTCTCATGTTTGAAAAGGCCAGCCTGCGCACACGCCTGAGCTTCGAGACGGGAATCAACACCATGGGCGGCAACGCGATCTTTGTCGACCACACCAGCTCGCCTCTGGGTGAGCGTGAGTCCGTGTCGGATGTCGCTCGCAACGTGGAGCGCTGGGTCGATGTGATCGTGCTGCGTACCTATGCGCACGACACGATCACGGAGATGGCCGCGAACTCGCGGATTCCGGTAGTCAATGCCCTGTCTGACTTCGAGCATCCCTGCCAGGCGCTTGCCGACTTCCTGACGCTTGAAGAGCATTTCGGTTCCGTCAAGGGCCTGAATTTCACTTATGTCGGCGATGGCAACAATGTCTGCCATTCACTGATGCTTGCCGGTGCACAACTGGGCGCCAATGTCACGGTGGCGACTCCGCGCGGTTACTCGCCCGATATCGAGATCGTCACGCTCGCACGCGCCAAGGCAGAAGAAAACGGATGTGAGATTCGTCTGACGCAAGACCCGCAGGCCGGCGTCGAGGGCGCGGATGCCGTCTACACAGACGTCTGCGTCAGCATGGGCTTTGAGCATGAGTCGACCAAGCGCGCGCCGATCTTCCGGCCCTTCCAGGTCAATGAAGCCCTCATGTCCCGCGCCGCGTCACATGCCGTCTTCATGCACTGCCTGCCCGCGCACCGCAATGCAGAAGTAAGCGATGCGGTGCTCGACGGGCCGCAGTCCATTGTCTTTGAACAAGCAGAGAATCGGATGCACGCGCAAAAAGCGCTGCTCCTGTTACTGCTCGGTGGGCTTTCTTTTTAACCCGGTTCCATAGAAACGAACCGTTGCATTTCCTTGAGGTCTCGTAAGCATGTCCGTCATTCTCGAATCCCTTCCCCTCGGCCAGAAAGTCGGCATCGCCTTCTCCGGTGGGCTGGACACTTCCGCGGCCCTGCACTGGATGAAGCGCAAAGGCGCCGTCCCCTACGCCTATACAGCCAACCTCGGCCAGCCCGATGAAACCGATTACGAAGCAATCCCGCGCGCCGCTCTCGAGTATGGCGCCGAAAAAGCACGCCTGATCGACTGCCGCAGCCAGCTCGTTCGCGAAGGCATCGCCGCGCTTCAGTCCGGAGCCTTCCATATCAGCACAGCCGGCGTCACCTACTTCAACACCACCCCCATTGGCCGCGCTGTCACCGGCACCATGTTGGTCGCCGCAATGAAGGAAGATGACGTCAACATCTGGGGCGACGGCTCCACATTCAAAGGCAATGACATCGAGCGGTTCTATCGCTACGGCCTGCTCGTCAATCCCGGCCTGCAGGTCTACAAGCCCTGGCTGGATGCCGCTTTCATCGATGAACTGGGCGGCCGCGCCGAGATGTCCGCCTTCATGGCGCAAAGCGGTTTTGCCTATAAGATGTCCGCCGAGAAGGCTTACTCCACCGACTCCAACATCCTCGGCGCAACACACGAGGCCAAAGATCTCGAACTGCTGTCTTCCTCCATTCGGATCGTGCAGCCCATCATGGGCGTCGCTTCGTGGCGCGATGACGTGCCGGTAAAAGCGGGAGAAATCACCGTTCGTTTCATCGAAGGCTTCCCCGTCGCTCTCAACGGCGTTGAGTACTCCGATCCCGTAGAACTCCTTCTCGAAGCCAACCGCATCGGCGGCCGCCACGGCCTCGGCATGTCCGACCAGATCGAAAACCGCATCATCGAAGCCAAATCCCGCGGCATCTATGAGGCTCCCGGCCTCGCCCTGCTCTTCATCGCCTACGAGCGCCTGATCACCGGCATCCACAACGAAGACACCATCGAGCAGTATCGCGAGAATGGCCGCAAGCTAGGCCGTCTTCTATATCAAGGTCGCTGGTTCGACTCGCAGGCCATCATGCTCCGCGAATCCGCCCAGCGCTGGGTCGCCAAGCCCGTCACCGGTGAAGTCACGGTCGAGCTGCGCCGCGGCAACGACTACTCCATCCTTAACACCGAGTCGCCCAATCTCACGTTCCATCCCGAACGTCTCAGCATGGAGAAGACCGCATCCATCTTCTCTCCGCGCGACCGCATCGGACAGCTCACCATGCGCAACCTCGACATCACCGATACCCGGGAGAAGCTCCTCATCTATGCAAAAACCGGTCTTCTCACGCTCAGCAGAGGCAGTGAAATGCCCCAGCTCAACAGCGCAAACGAGAAGGAATAGCTTGAGGAGCGCATAAGCAATGTCCAACGAAAAACAATCGGGGAAAATGTGGTCAGGCCGCTTTCGAGAGCCCCTCGATGCGGAATTCGAAGCCTGGCAGCGCTCCATCGTCTTCGACTGGCAGCTGCTCGCTGAAGAAGCAGCCGCCAGCAAGGCGCACGCCTCTGCCCTTGCCGCCGCCGGCATCCTGAGCAGCGACGAGCTATTCCACCTGCGCGCCACCCTCGACGACATCGCCGCCGAATACAGCGCTCCAGAAAACGCCACAAAGGTGCGCGACCACGCCACGGCCGAAGACATCCATCACTTCGTCGAACTGGCTCTCACCGAAAAGCTCGGCTCGCTCGCACTGAAGCTCCATACAGGCCGCAGCCGTAACGAACAGATCGCAACCGATCTTCGCCTCTACGTGCGCAAGCAAATCGGCTTCACCGTCCAGGCACTGGCAGAATGGGCTCTCGCTCTCGTCGAAAAAGCAAAATCCGCCGGCGACGCCATCATGCCCAGCTACACGCATCTCCAGCGTGCAGAGCCCGTCCTCATCGCCCACTGGCTACTCGCCTACGCTGAGATGCTTTTGCGCGATATCTCGCGCTTAGAGGATTGTTCCGCACGCCTTAATTTCTGCCCGCTCGGCTCCGGAGCTATCGCCGGGGCAACGCTCGCGCTCGACCGCTCGATCGCTGCCCGCGAGCTTGGCTTCACCGCCCCCACGGCCAACAGCATAGACGCAACCAGCGACCGCGACTTTGTCCTCGAATACCTGCAGGCGATCACCTTCGTCGGTCTGCACATGAGCCGCTTCGCCGAAGAGATCACCCTCTTCGCGACCGCGGAGTTCAACTTCGTCCAGCTCCCCGAAGCCTTCTCCACCGGCTCCAGCGCCATGCCGCAAAAGAAGAACCCCGACCTCACAGAACTCGTTCGCGGCAAGGTAGGCCGTATCCACGGCGCTGCTGAGGCAGTGACGTTGCAGTTAAAAGGTCTGCCCCTCGCCTACAATAAAGACATGCAGGAGACTCAGGAGCCGGCCTTTGCCGTGCGCGGAACCGCGCAAACACTGCAACTGCTGGCCCGCTTCACCGCAGCCCTCGGATTCAACATCGACCGCATGCGTGAAGCCGCTCAATCCGGCTATCTCAACGCCATGGCCGCCGCCACCTATCTCGTGCACAAAGGAGTTCCCTTCCGCAAGGCTCACGAGAAGATCGGCAACGCCGTACGTTTCGGTCTCGAAAAAGGCGTCGAACTCAATGCCCTCTCTCTCGATGAACTCCGCCAGTTCGGCGAAGAATTTGGGCAGGATTTCTTTGCAGCAGTAACCCTCGAAGCCACGCTCGACTGCCACGATGTCATCGGCGGCACAGCGCGCCATCGCGTCAAGCAAGCCCTCGCAGCCACCGAAGAAAAGATTCGCACCCTTCTGAGCAGCGCACAAAATGCCACGCCCGCCGAGCAACTGGAGGCAGTTCATGGTCGTGCGTAAGGCGCGCCTGCAAGACGCCTCTCACATCTTCGAACTCGTCAACAGCCTCAGCGGAGACGGCACGCTGCTCAAGCGCAACTTCGCTGAGATCTGCGAAAACATCCGCGACTTCACCGTCGCAGAGTCCGATACCGGAGTCTTCCTCGGCTGCGGAGCCCTGCATCTCTACGGCCCGCATCTCGCCGAGGTTCGCTCCATCGTGATGCGCCCCGGAGCCAAAGGCCAGGGCGCCGGCGGCCGTGTCCTCAATGCCCTGGTTGAGGAAGCCGAAGCCCACGGCATTCACTCGGTATGTCTTTTTACACGCATCCCCGATTTCTTCTTCAAGTACGGCTTCCGCACCGTCGAGGACAAAGCCGACCTTCCCGACAAGGTCTTCAAGGACTGCCAGAACTGCCCTCGCCTGCATCGCTGCGATGAGGTAGCCATGGTTCGCGGCAAGATTCCAAAGATGTCGATCCTCGGCCCGCGCGAAGAGGCCCGCGAACTCGTCCGCCTCGGTTGACGATCTACTCCCCTCGGGGCATTGAGCGCCCGTTCTCCAAGCTGATACATTGTGATCCATCCGGGGATCGCTGCCATCACTCGTCAAGCTGATTCATAAACCCAACGCTTGACCGAATTCGCCGCGCCGGAAAAAGATGACCTGAGCTGCGTCAATAACACGCAGCGTGGAGGACGCCATTCAACCTCGCATGCGATTGGGAGATCTGCTGGTCCAGGCCAAACTGGTGAGCCCGGAACAAGTAGCCAGTGCTCTCGAAGCACAAGCCACAAAAGGTGGCCGTCTCGGCGATCACCTCGTGGCATCCGGCGCCATTGCCCAGGACAAGCTCGAAGCATTCCTTCATCGCATTCCCGCCGAGCCCACCAATATCCTCTCGACCAATATCGACCCCGCAGAACTCATGAGCATTCTGCTCAAGAATATGTACGTCGATCACCTCGAATCAGTCCGACAATTCATCGACGCCATCAAGCTGCCCTACAACATCGTTGTCGACCTGATTCAGATGGGTATCGACCGCCAGCTTCTGCGCACGCTCGGTCAGCGGTCCGACAGTCCGCTCGACCTTTGCTACACCTTCACAGACGGCGGCCAGCGCTGGGTAATCGACGCGCTCAAGCAGATGCGCTATGCCGGGCCCGCTCCCGTCACGCTCGACGAATTCAGCCAGCAAGTCAATCTGCAAAAGATCACCAACGAGCTCATCACCGTCGACCGCATCCGCAAGGCATTCGGCAAGCTCGTCGTGGAAGAGCGCATCGTCGAACAGGCCGGCCCCGCATTGAACTCCGGCCGCGCCATGCTGCTATATGGACCGCCCGGCAACGGCAAAACAACCGTGGCGCTCAGCTTCGCAAACGCCTTCCACGATGTGATCTACGTGCCCTATTCCGTCTACGTCGAGGGCCAGATCATGCGCGTCTTCGATCCCAGCCTGCACACGTCTCTGCACAGCGACGAGCTCGCAGACAATGGGATTCTCTCTTTCGTTCGGCGCGAAGTTTACGACGCGCGCTGGATTCCCTGCCGCCGTCCGTTCGTCGTCACCGGCGGCGAGCTTACGCTCGAAATGCTCGATCTCCGCTACGACGCGCAGGCAAACTTCTACGAAGCCCCCCTTCACGTAAAGGCTCTCGGAGGCTGCTTCGTCATCGACGACTTCGGCCGCCAGCTTGTCACTCCCACCAACCTGCTCAACCGGTGGATCGTGCCACTCGAGAGCCGCGTCGATTACCTGAAGCTGCATACGGGCAAGAGCTTCACCATTCCGTTTGAAGAGATGGTTGTCTTCTCCACCAACCTCAATCCGGAAGACCTCATGGATCCCGCCTTCCTGCGCCGCTTGCCCTACAAGATCGAGGTCTCCGGGCCAAGCCTCGATGTCTATCGCGAAATCTTTAATCGCGAATGCGAAAAGCAAGGCCTGGAGTTGCCGCCGGAGATGCTCGAATACATCGTCTATAAGCTCACCCAGGACAAAGGTCTGGAACTGGCCGCATATCAACCGAAATTCATCCTCGATCAGGTAGTCGCCACCTGCAAATTCCTCGGGCAACCGGCCCACTTCGAGCCTCGTTATATCGAGTACGCTCTCGATAACCTGCGCGTGCGCCGCAGCGGCAACAGCAATAATGTGACCAGCGCAAAGGTCTGAAAACGAGGATGCTGACAAATCCATCAAAAAGATAGGCCGGGGATTTATCCCCGGCACAAAGGCAACGCCATCATCGGGGGCTTTAGCCCTGAGGTGAGTTTTTGATCCTTGTCAGCAGTCTGAAAACGGCTCGCTATTTCCCCACAAGCCCGCTTAACAACGCGGCCCACTCTTCACCAAGCGTTGGCCGGTGAAACTGCTTGCCCGCCCGCCGGTACCAGTAGTCGGCGTTCGATTGGACGCCTTCCTTGCGATGCAGATAAGCATGCACCGCCATCCCCTCCGGCGTCTCCAACTCATCCACCAGCGAATGCGCCTTGGCCCAGTCGCCTTTTGCGTCCCACCAAAGCGCCTCCACAGGCGCAGTCAATCCCTCCGGTGGTGAACCAGCCTCCAGCGTTTGCTCAAATTCCTCTGTCGTCACGTCACACTCCGGCTATGAACGGTTTCCGCCTTGAATGAGAGTACTATCCGTACACTTCTCCCGTTACCAGCGCGTCATCAAAAAAACTCAAAGCGGGAGAGACGCTGTCCCCTCCTCCAATCACAATCAATGTGACGCCAAACAAATGTCTAATTTCCTGCCCCAATAGACTGCTGGCAGGTCGGTCGGTCGCAATGCCAATTGCAACCCAGACTGATTCGGTCGTATACTTAAGTGCGACTGAAGTAGTCGCAATTCTGTACGGCTCCCGGTGCGGAAAATCCCATCCGTGACCGGGTTCAATCTGGGGTGCGGCGGTTGCCTGTGCTAAGTGAGCTCGAAGTAGGTGAAAGCGGAATTCTGGTGGCTCTGGATCTGCCTGCTGGCGTTCAGAACCATCTGATGTATATGGGCTTTGTTCCGGAAGCCCGCGTCAAGGCTCTTCACCGCGCACCGGCCGGCGATCCGACGGTATACGCCGTCGACGGAATTGAAATCGCCCTGCGCCGGGAGACAGCAAAATCAATCCGGGTCGAACCCATTCGGACCGAAATGCCCGTTCTTAGCTCCGCATCGCCCGTGTCCGAAGACTCGTTTGACGAGCTGACGTCGCTCTACGGGACGGCTCGATGAGCGAATGCTGCGGTCCTGCTGCCATTGAAATTCCCCCACTGCCAGCTGGGACAAAAACCGCGGGTGAACTTCACACAATTGCACTCATCGGTCCTCCAAATTCGGGGAAATCTACACTCTTTAACCGCCTGACCGGGCTACGGCAAAAGGTAGCCAACTACCCCGGCGTGACAGTCGAGCAGCGCATGGGCCGCATGGCCGGAATCGGCCGGGAAGATCTGGTTCTGATCGACCTGCCCGGCATCTACTCGCTCGACCCATTCTCCGAAGACGCACGCGTCTCGATTAGCGTGCTTGGGGGCCACATGCCCGGCACACCAAAGCCGGACGCGATTCTGTTGGTCCTCGATTCCCTGCACCTGACCCGCCAGCTCATGTTGGCCGCCCCCGTCCTGGCACTTGGTCTGCCAACCATGGTGCTGCTCAACATGAGCGATCTGATGGAGTCTCGCGGCGGCGCAGTCGACCCGCTCAGGCTTGCCCAGGAGCTTGAGGCCCCGGTCGCGCTGGTCAGCGCCACCAAGGGCACCGGCATGCAGGCCGTCACCATGTTCCTCAACCGCCAGGGCAAGAAAGAGGACCTCCCCAGGCTGATGCTGCCCGTGCTGGGCAATGCGCAAAGCACCCACCGCTGGGCTGCCCAGGTGAGCGCGCGCACCGGCTATCGCGCTCCTCTCTCCGCGCATGCAACGCGCCGGGTTGATCGCGTGCTCCTTCATCCCGTCTGGGGACCACTGTTCTTCCTGATCGTCGTCTTCTCGGTCTTCGAAGTAGTCTTCTCCGTCGGTCAGCCGCTCAGCGATGGCCTCGGCGATTTGCTGGGCAATCTTGGCAACACGGGGCCACATTCTTGCCTGCGGGCTGGATCCGTTCTCTCGTGCTTGACGGCGGCTGGAAGGGCGTCACCTCAGTGCTCGTTTTCCTCCCCCAGATCCTGCTCCTGTTTCTCTTCATCGGCGTGCTTGAAGACAGCGGCTACCTCGCCAGGGCGGCGCTGATCGCCGATCGTGTGATGCGATCGATCGGTCTGAACGGCAAAGCCTTCATTCCGCTGCTCTCGGCCTATGCCTGCGCAGTACCGGCCATCATGGCGACGCGCACGATCGAGAACAAGCGTGACCGCCTGGCGACAATCCTCGTCACACCATTTATGACCTGCTCCGCCCGCCTGCCGGTCTATATGCTCTTGATCGCCGCGTTCGTCCCTAACATCGCATTTGCATGGGGACTCATCGGCCTCAAAACCCTCGTCATGCTCGGCCTTTATGTCATCGGCTTCCTGGCCGCGCTCATCACGGCTCGCGTGCTCAAAAGCTCCATCCTCAAGTCAAGCACCACGCCATTCATTCTTGAGTTGCCGCAATATCGCATGCCAACTCTGCGGTCGATCGGGCTTCGGCTCATGGACCGCGGCGCGCGTCTTCCTCAAGCAGGCCGGAACCGTCATTCTGTGTGTCACACTCGCGTTATGGGTGCTCGCCAACCTGCCCGTTCACGGCGGTCATGCGCCGCAACTGGAAGCCAGCATCATCGGCCGCCTCGGCCACTCGATGGAGCCCATCATTGCTCCTCTAGGCTTCAACTGGAAGATCGGCATCGGCCTGCTTTCCAGCGTGCTCGCGCGTGAAGTGATGGTCGGCACCATGGGCACGTTTTACGGGGCTGATCCCGCAACGCAATCACTGAGCCTGCAGACTGCACTTCATCACGACATGACGATCGGCGGCGCCATCGCCCTCATGGTCTTCTTCGCCTTCGCGCTTCAGTGCACATCAACCATCGCAATCGTGCGGCGCGAAACCAACGGCTGGAAGTGGCCGGCGATCCAGTTCCTTTACATGCTTGCACTGGCCTACGGAGCAGCGTTCCTTACCAATCACATCGTGACCGCAATCTGGGGTTGATCGTCGGTTTCGCCCCGCACCTCTTAGTAAGCGTGATGCGGACGGGCGGGTTGCTCGTGGAACTCCGCGCCCATCCAGCTTTCAAACGCCGTCAGCTCCTGCTTCCTTCCTAAATATTCCTTCACCAGATCGGCCGCCGGCCTCGCTCCTCCGGGCTCAAGCACAGCCGCACGAAAATGCGGACCGGCATCGCCCTCCAGCAAGCCCTGGCGAACAAACTGCTGATAAAAGTCTTCGGCAATCACCTTGTCCCAAAGATGCGCATAGCCCTCCGAAGACTCACTCATCAACGGATACATACTTGCAAACATGCGGCCCTCCGCCACCAACGGCATCAACCTTCCGTATTGGCGCAGATCGTAAAGCGTCATCCGGTTCAGATCGAACCCCCTGGGATTGTCTCGATGCAGATCGTTCGCGATGTAGGCAAACGCCGCCGGCAGCGCAACCCCTTCGATCGCGCGTCCAAAAGTATACGCATTGTTGACATGCGCAATCTGTTCCGAGCTCAGTGCTGCGCCTGTTTTGTAGTTATGCCCAAGCGACGCCAGCACCTGCGGATTCCGCACCCAGTCTTCCATCATCAGCGCCGGCACTTCCGCAAAATCCGATTGCACGCTCACCCCGCTCACGCCAGCCCAGCTCTGCTGCCCGGCAAAGATAAAGTGCATCGCATGGGCCATCTGGTGCACGAGCGCAACTACCTCCTCGTACTCCATCAATCCCGGATCATCGCCATGCGGCGCGGGAAAATTGCAGAGCAGCGCTGCCTGCGGAAGCTGCTTGTCTTTTACTCCTTCGACGATGGGCAGCGTCCGGTTGCCGGTGAACTTTCCGGCCCGCGGATGCATATCCAGGTAAATCCTGCCGATGGGTTTGCCATCTTCCAGCACATCCCACGCTTCAACCGAAGCAGCCCAGACAGCCGCGCTCTCTGCCCGGCGAAACTCCACGTGAAAAAGTGTTGCCATCGACCGCAGGACCCCTTCCTTCACCGCTTCATACGGAAAATAATCGCGAATCGATTTCTCATCGAGTTCGAACTGACCCTTCCGAATCAGCATCGCCAGCCGCACATAGTCGTACGCATAAATATCATTCGCAGCCGGATCTTCTTTCCTCTTCTCATCCAGCAGCATCTTCCATTCCGCATCCACCACCGGGCGGTCGCCGGTATTGATACCGTTCAGAAAGATATCGATATTGCGAACGCTTCCGATCATGCTGTCCTGCGCCGACAGATCCACCCACGAGTCATAGTTCAGCAAGCGGGCAATCTGATATCGCGCCTCCAGCATGTCCTGCAGCACATCGCGATTTTTCGGGAAAGCACGATCGTAGTACGCCTCCGAAAAACGCACGCGAAAGTCCCCGCTCTCCGCATACTTCATCACCACTGGATACGTTGTTTCATCCGTCGCTATGAGAATTCGTCCATCCGGCAACGGCGGATGCGCTTTCACAAAGTCCTGCGGCAGTCCATCCAGATCCGCCGGATCGATCACCGTGACATGCCGTGGATCTCCCGCAACATTTCGCTCAAACGCGATCTCATCGTCCGCAACGCGCTCGTGCAACCCCAGAAGCCGCTTTCGCAGCGCCTCATCCTTTTCGGCTCCAGCAAGTCGAAATTGCAGTATCTGGCGCTGCACATAATACTGCGTCGTCTCATCCGCCCCCGAAACATTCAGTTGAGACAACGCCTGGTACACCGCCGGATTCAGATGCAGCGCGCTTTTTGCGGCGATGGACTTCTTCAGGCCCCCGTCTGCACTGTCCTTGAACCCCGCAGGCGCCGCATACGCAATCAGCGTCGCCAGGTCAGCTGCATCGTCGATATGCCGCAGCGCCTCATCATAGGGCACGAGCGTGTTCTTGATCGTCGCCGCGCCGTCAGCCGCGCCAATCTGTTCCATGGCCTGTTGCGCTCGCGTCAGATGATCCGCAACGACAGCTTCAATAGCGGGTTGAGAAAAATCTTTACCCCACGGAGCTTCGATTCGCGAACCAGCCTCCTGCGCAAAACCGACAGTGCACAGGCACAGCGCAAGGGCTGAGATACGGGGCAAGAAGCTCAACATGTTCAGTCCTTACGCTTCGGAGAGTTCGTGCGAATCGGCACGTCAACAGAGAGTGTTTCCGCACCTGCAATCGTAACGTACCGATCCGGATTTACTTCACGCAATCTTCGAGATACGCATGCGGTGAACTAGCGGCCCAGATGCACATTCAAGACCGCTGCAACCCCAACCGGATGATCGCCATAAAGACTCTTCAACGCTGCGGGCGTATCGTAAAACGTCGCCTGCGCACCCAGGTTGTACCAACTCCATCCGTTCCGGTATATGCGATGCGCATATCCCGCCGTGTAAGCCTGTACTCGACCGATAACTGACTCTTCCGGAGGAGCCAGCACATCAAGCAGATCCGTCGTTCGGTCCACGTTCTCAATCCGCGTCCACAGCGACTCACGCCTTCGTATCTGCCCCGTAGCTTCGAATAGATATCCATTCGCATTGGTCGGAGTGCCGATCGTGTGATTGCGCCCCCACAACACCAGGCCATCCACCGTGGTCGCACCGTCGCCGCCGCCCCACGCGTGGTGATAGGCAATGGAAGCAGTCTGCCGCAAAACGTCCTCTTCCGGATGCTGCGCTTCCGGCGAGTGAAGATGCCCAACGGAATACTGCATCGCCCACGCCTGCGTTGGCGCAACCGTCAATCGCGTCGACCAGGAGTCCAGCCCGCCAACAGCAATCGTCCAGCGATTCTCCCCCGGCTCACGCCCGTGAAAACCCGAAGCCTCCCAGTGCACAGGCCCAAACGTCGCGCTCCCCGTCAATACCTCATAAGCGATATGCGTCGAGTCCTCAAGATGATGCCCCAGCGGAGCCAATGGATCTTCTGCATCCGAGGTCCGGTGCGGAAATGCCACAGGCCCCAACGCCGGATCGCCCACAGGCGCGGCATACATGGAGAGCAACAGCCGCTCGCTCGCGTGATAATCGTAGATCCCCGCAATCTCCATGAAGAAATTGTGCGGATGCTGCCCATCGACGATAGGCTTGCCGAACGCCGTCTCACCCTGCTGAAAAAGCTCCGGATAGTACCGGCCGGAAATCGTCGCCGGCTCAAGGCTCAACATCGTGCGCAAGGTCAACTGTCCATGCCCGATATCCCGCTGCACCATGGGCATAAACCAGTTCGCCGAGAACAACTTGTCATGCCCGCGCGGCCCAGTCTGCTGCTGCTCGGCAATCATAGCCTGCCCATGCAGCATCAGCATCCAGTTCCCGTGCATCCTCATCAGCATCGGCGGAGAAACGGAATCCGGCTCAAGGCTCGTGCCCGAGGCCGTATGCCGAAGCACATTTTCTTCGAGAGTCTTCGCACTGCCAGCCATCGACATGCCGTCCATCTGCATGGAAGCATCCATGCCGCCATCCTGTGGCATTTGTGGGTGATCCGGGGTCTTCGATTGAGCGAAAGCAATAGAAAACGGCGCGCCCATGACGTACAGCATCACAAATATACGAAACAAAACAATTCTCCTCTGGAATGCATGAGCCAAAATCACGCGATCCCGTCAAAGGACTCGCGTCGGAAAAGCTCGAATGCGCTCTGTGTCAGGCGCGGAGAACGATTGGTGGAAGAAGAATAGGCGGGACCAAGCTTGCAGCATTGCTCGTTATGGCTGAGCAGTCTTCCCGAATAGCTGGCAAGGCAGACGTTCTCTGAGCCCCATCGATACCACGCAGCGGATCGGCAGAAGAAACCGATTTCGATTCGGAGCCATCAGCGGAACGGCAGCAATCCGGCGCTTTCACCGTCGCGGCATGTCCGCAACAGGAGTGCGCATCTGCAATCGAACTCTGTGCCATGCACAAAGCACGCGCCGGCGCTATCTGCGAAACCGACAACAAAACCAACAGAAGAATCTGTATCGCGCGCCGCATAGCTCTAGTGTATTCGACGCATTCTCTGGGAAATAGTTCCATGAGAGTTGAGCTATCGCATTTCCCGTAAAGGTATAGTCCAAAAGACAAATGGTCGCGTGGCTTTTTCCAGGAAAAGCCACGCTTCACCTGTGCCGGCTGGACCACACTATTACGGGAAATGCCTTAATCCACCACCGACGGTTTCGACCACGAGAAATGCCGCCCCAGAATTCCCTTGATGATCCAGCGATCGGTCGCATCAGTCGGCTCAATGCCGACGCCCATGTTGATCTCCCATTTCGGAGAGACATTCAAATCCGTCACAAGAAAGATCTGCTGTTGCTGATCGTGAAGCGTGTCTGGAGATCTAATACGGCCATAATCCGCGTCATATTCAATTCCCCCGCTCACCACTTTGGTGAAGTCATAGCTGATCTTGACCCCTGGCGAAAAGCTGATCCCCTGCTTTACATCAGGTCCATGCGGAAGCGGTGCCATATACAAAAGTAACTGGCATCGCTTAACCGCTCCATGCCCTCAATCGCCGCCATCTACCAAAGTAGATGGCACCCTCTCTCACATATACATAAAACCCCATAATTCCACGCAACTCCAACTCCAGCAAAACACGCAGCTTCCAACAAAAGCATGCGGCGCGGCCTTAACCTGCGCCGAGCCCCAACAGTGTTCCACGTGGAGCAATTTGCCGGCGGCCTCAGATCTACGGCATCAGATCTGCGGTCTCAACTCAGCGCGCCTCGTTTTGATCGCCAGCTTAAACGGAGTCAGCTCCGGTCCGTCCCAGCCTTCCTTCACCGCCTCGATCCGAATCTCGCCCGGCTCCTTCGTCGACTGCACGATGATCTGCGCAAGCCCGTTGAACAGACTGCGTACCGGCTCCTTATCCGACTCCTGGCAATTCGGATCACCGTTACCTACACCAATCAGCGCGCCCTGCCCCGAAATCTTGAAGCGCAGCAGATTATGCGCAATCGGATCGATTCTTCCCTGCTTGTCCAACCCCTCCACGCGAATCACAGCCACATCCTCACCATCCGCATCGATCTCCATGCGATCTGCCGACAGTTTGATCGCCGCCGCCGCACCAGTAGTCTCGCGCTTTTCTGTAAGCACAACCTGTCCTCCTTTACTTCCGCGCGCCTCAATCATGCCCGGCTCATACTTCACCGACCATTCCACATGGCCCAGATGCGGCACCTTCTGGCTTCCAACGCTGGTGCCATTTACGAAAAGCTCCACGTCCTCGAGATTGGAATACACCCACACCTTGATCTGGTCGCCTTCCCTGCCCGTCCAGTTCCAGTGAGGAAATACATGCAGCGATTGCTCCTTGCCCCACCACGCCTTGTAGTAATAGAAGTTGTCCTTCGGAAAACCGCACATGTCCACGATGCCAAACTGCGAGTTGATCGAGGGCCATCCGTACGGCGTCGGCTCGCCGCGATAATCGAAGCCGGTCCACGCGAAGCCACCGGCCAGCCAGTCGCGTGTGCCGTAGAACTTCCACCACTCCTCTGCCGCTTCTCCCCATGGAACAACGCCATCGCAGGAATTCACCGTGTTGCGCAGTGGATCGCTCGAATATTCGCCGCGTGTTCCGATTGCGCTCGATGTTTCCGAGCCATAAACCGCTTTCTTCGGATTCTTCTTGTGGTACTCATCCGGAAACGCGAGGTTGTAGTTGAATCCGATGATGTCGAAGGAGTCGGAGACGCCCTTCGCGTTGTTGCCATTGACGGCCGCTGAAACTACACGTGTCGGGTCGAGCTCATGGCAGAGCTGCACCATCGAAGCGCCAACTTTAGCGCCCTGCTCGGCCATCTCCGATTGCATCTCCCACTCTTCGTTGCCGATCGACCAGATGATGATCGACGGCGAATTACGGAAGCGTTTGACCATCGTGCCGAGCTGCGCAAGACCCTCTGGATTCGAGCTCATCTGGCGGGTCTCGCACATCATCAGCATGCCCATGCGTTCACAGGCTTCGACCCACTCCGGAGTCGGCATATTGTGCGAAGTACGCACGGCATTGCCGCCCATCTGCTGCAACACGGCTACACGAAAATACTGCAAACGATCGGGCAATGCTGCGCCTATGCCTGCGTGGTCCTGGTGATTGCAGGTGCCTTGAATCTTGATCGACTTGCCATTGAGGATGAACCCTTTTTCCGCGTCGAATACTGCGCTTCGAACGCCGAAGCTGATCTTCTCTGCGTCGATTGGTTTTCCATCGGACTCGACTGTGACGACTGCGGAGTATAGGTTCGGCGTCTCGGTTGACCAGAGCATTGGATCGCTGAGCGTGGTGGTAGCTGTATAAGATGCAGAACCGTCGGGCACAATCGATTGCGACGCCGCTTCCGCTGTTGCTACGGTCTTGCCGGCTGGGTCAAGAACCTTCCATGTGACGCGACCGGAGGCTGTCTTGGGGCTGTGGTTTTCGACTACTGTTGCCAGTTCCAGCGATGAGCTGCTTGCGCCGGGCTGATATGCGGCGCGTACATAGCTCTCGTATCGTCCCAGATGCACCGGCGCGGTCTTGGTGAGCCACACGTGACGGTAGATGCCGGCGCCTTCGTAGAACCATCCGTCACCGAAGCTGGCATCGACGCGCGCGGTTACGCAGTTCTCTGCGCCGACGGCGAGAAAGTCCGTGATGTCGAAGCGGAAGGGCACGTACCCGTTGTCGTTGCGCCCGATGAAGCAACCGTTTACCCACACCAGCACATCGCGGAAGACGCCGTCGAAATCAAGATAGATGCGCTTGCCCGCGTCGCTTGCGGGAATGTCGAAGTTCTTCCGGTACCAGCCAACACTCGATTCCGGATAGCGGCGGCCGATCGGCTTATATCCATGCGACATCTGCACATCGTCATGCACAAACGGCAACTCAACCGCCCAGTCGTGCGGCAGATTCAGTTCACGCCACTTGGAGTCGTCGTACTTTACCTTGGCGAACTCGAACTCTCCGGTCTTGGCGAAATCTCCCTGTCCTACACCGAAGCCGAGATCTTTCGCTGGATCGACCCCATTACCGAACTGAAATTTCCATCCGAAGTCGAAGAGGTATCTCTCACGCGGGGCGACTGACGAAAGCGCCTTGTCCGATATGTCGGCTGCGGCCTCGGCGCGTGCCCAGGCTGAACGCGAAAGCAGCGAACCAGCAGAGATGGCGAGGCCAGAGACCATGGAGTTGCGAATCAGTTCGCGGCGGGAAATGTGCGACATTGGAAGCTCCTTGCGCGTGGACGCTGAAGGCGGATCACTCGTCGGAATGACGAACGGCTTACCTCTGGGGCTAAAGCCCTGTTGATTCGCCATTGTTTATGTACGGGCTGAAGCCCGTACCCTTCAAACTGACCCGCTACACCCGGCAGATCGTGACGGCGTCGGCGTTAATCGGCACCGCGAATATACAGGATTGAGCCATGGCCAGTAAACGCTTTCATCTCGATGTCGAATCGACCTGAATATCGCCGCTGGCTCAGCGCTGTGACGTGATGGGAGGGTCTATCGTGGTGAACGACCGCTCGATGGCGAGGGAGGAGCAACGTGCCAATTCTGCTACACTTACAGAGTTAGTTTCGCCGATGGAGAGATGGCCGAGTGGCTGAAGGCGCACGCTTGGAAAGCGTGTATACTCGAAAGGGTATCCAGGGTTCGAATCCCTGTCTCTCCGCCATTAAGAATCAATAACTTACATTAATCACTTCCTGCCCCGCAATACTAAAGCGCGAGCCTTTTCAATTCAAGGATTTCCTGGCCTTTTTAGCGCTGCGATCAGCCCAGCTGGGACCGAAACTCTCGCATCGTGGATACGATGCGTTGGGCCTCAACTGCTTTGAGCCCGCGTGGTTCCAGTGGTGTTGTTATAAGGAATCTGCGCCGTTAAGGTCAGCCGGCGCTGCGCTTGATTTCGTTGCCGGAGAGCACGGTGCGACGTGTCGTAGCCGCCTAAGCTCCCCGGGGCATGCGACCGTGCGAACCCCCGTCAGATCATCGGTGGAGTTTAGGTAGGTTCAGGGCGGGGTTTAGGTTGTGGCGTGCGCATCGCCGGAAGCAGACCGCGATGGACCGTGGGCCGTCACATCGCCAGCGACCGTTTCGCGTGAGTTGCACTTGCCGCATTTCAGGCATATTGCAGCCTCACGGGGTTTAGCGCATCCACCGTTGAGAGCGATCAATTGGGGTGTTGTTGTCATGATCAATGCGAGAGTAGCGCAGGCATAAAGGCGATCAAATCCCACATTCAGGACTGGGGATTGCCACCCAGTAACTTTTCGTAACCATACGCGATATAAATTGTTAATTACCAAAACGATAAGATGGGATGGCCGAGCCTTTAAAACATACCTGGGGTGAACGCAGCAACCCATTTCAATTGCCACACGGGAATAAATTCTCTTTTTGGCAGATTTCCCAGCTATCCATTCGCTTTTCATCCTGCTGTTCTTGCCGCAGATGTTTGATCCAGATGCTCACCCACCGCGTGTGAATCAGGAACTGGTCTACCTCAGCGCTTGCGTCATCGCCGGGCTGCGGCTCGCTCGGGCGTATGAGAGGTGAGATGAGGCGGGCTTTCAGCCCGGTCGGGGTATTTGGATGCTGACCCAGGCTTGCACGCGCATCGAACGCTGGCGCATTCGATGTGACGGTTACGGCCTGGGCTGGTATGAGATGCGCCTTTGGCGCATTCGGGATGCTGGCAAAGCTTGATTGCGCAGAAGCTCTCACCGCTTCGTGCTGCGCACGAATCTGGTTTGTGGCGTTGCGGGCAGCCGCTATTCCACCCTCTCTACAGAGGATGCAGAAATGGTGTGGCTCTCCAAAGATTGTCGTGACGCGGGCTGGTTCGCGCTTACGTGCGAAGGTGAAGCGGATTCCCTGTGGGAATGACAGAAAGAAGAGCAAGTGCAACGGCAAAGACAGGAGTGCAGATTTAAGCGGTGTGAAGGATAGGAATGGCAATGCAGCTTTGGCCTGAACAAGGCTGTACACTGGCTCTTTCTCGGATGAGGCGTCAATGAATCAGTCAATTCTCCGCGTCAGAGCGCTTTCGAGGCATTGCCGTCTGGCGCTCTTCTTATCAACGCTTGTATTCGGCGCGAATGCCTTTGCTCAATCTGAGAAATCGAGCGCTACAGATCAATACGAGCCTTTCCCGCTCTCGACACAATACAAAGAGGTGCAGCGGCATCTGGCGCAGGGGTGGAATACGTGGGATGTCAACAGTGTCACCACTCACGTACTGCTGCCGCAAGGGCTGGCGATTCATCTCGCTCTCAAGCACAACTCAACCGAATTTGGCGATGCTCTGCTGACCGATACGCTGATCGGCCGCTTCGGGAACTCGGCCGAACGGGTGACGCCGGGACCACACTCCTGGGATGGAAGCTATACCGACTTGCGCGTTTCCTGGAGCGGACATAACTGGCGAGTCCAGAGTGCACACCAGGGCAAGGATCTGGTCCTGCTGGCCACGCCGCTGCCGTCACAAACGAAGGCAGCATTAGCGCCAACGATTATCTTCTCCGTCAACTTTCTCTGGAATCGAGGGGGAACGGCATCACTTGCAGGGAACCAGATAGATGCCCGATCGGCTGCGGGCGAGGTGCATATTTACTGCACCTGCATGCAGGGCGATCACGCTGCGCTCGCCCGGCACGCTATCAATATTTCACCCATAGCGAGCCCCTACTTCGCCGCGGACTTTACCAGCGCTGTGGCAGTAACCACCGGCAAGCCGCTCAGTGTGGATGAAGCTCAAGCCGCTATCGAGCATGCGCGCCTGCAGTACGAGCAATCTCTGGCGAGCGACAAAACGACACAGCCGATAGCGGACGCCATTGAAACGACGCTGGGCTGGGACACTATCTATGAGCCGGAGAAGCAGCGAGTTGTCTCGCCGGTCAGCCGAGTGTGGAGCGTGAACTGGGGCGGGTATGTGATCTTCGACTGGGATACCTTTTTTGCGGCGACGATGGCTTCGATCGGCGACCGCGATCTTGCTTATGCGGATGCGATCGAGACGTTGCGTGAGTCGACGCGAGAGGGCTTTGTGCCTAACTATGCTCGCGCCGGCAACTGGAAGAGCTACGACCGGTCAGAGCCTCCCGTGGGCGCGATTACTGTGCTTGGGTTATATCGCAAGTTTGGAGACCGCTGGTTTCTGGAACAGACGTTTCCTCAGTTGCTGCGCTGGAATCGCTGGTGGGCTGAGCATCGCGATATGGATGGGTATCTGACGTGGGGCAGTGACGCCAACAATCTGCCCGGTAATTTCGATGACGATTCGCGGGGCACGCGTGCGGGGGCGATTCTTGAGTCGGGACTCGATAACAGCCCGATGTATGACGATGCTGTGTTCGACGAGAAGACGCATTTGCTGCAATTTGCCGGTTACTGATGAGCATGTATGTTGCGGATTGTGAGGCTCTGGCGAAGATTGCCGATGCTCTTGTAAGACCGACAGAGGCGCGGGAGTCGCGCGACAGGAAGCAGCCGCTATCGCGAGAAGCTCCAGACGTTGTGGAACGCGGATGCTGGCATCTTTTCTAATAAGATCTTGACACTGGAAAATTCAGCGGCGGCTGTCGCCGACGAATTTCTATCCGATGCCGGCGCATGCCGCGACGGGGGAACAGGCGCAGGAAATGGTCGACAGACATCTGCTTAATACGGATGAATTCTGGGGTAGTGGGCGTCCCGTCCATCGCCCGAAGATGACCCTGCGTTCAAAGATGAATTATTGGCGCGGCCGTATCTGGGGACCGATGAACTATCTAGTCTACCTCGGCTTCGAGAACTACGGTTACCGAAAGTTCGCGATGAGTTTGCCGAAAACCCTATGCTCTATTCCTTAGAGAGTGGAAGGAACACGGCCATGTTCACGAGAACTATAACGCCATTCTCGGGACGGGAGACGAGGTTGGGAGCAGCGACCGGTTCTATCATTGGGGCGCCCTGCTGGGATTCATCAAGTACCTCGAAGAAACGCACCATCGCAATAGCTGGAAATGCTGAGTTTCTATGGCTGCAGGCCCGAGATCAGGACCGCAGGAGATTCCCGGGCCGTATGCCGAATTGACTGCCAAAGATTTGATCCGACTCTAACAATTGATCTGCCCCGGAAACTGAACTGACGGGGATTGTTGGCCTGGCCGGCCACCACTCCCAATCCTGTATCACTGGTGGGATTCGAAGGAGAACGCTCGAACCGATCGAGCCGTCCGCGGTGCTGGCGGGGCTTCCGAACCAGACATGGTTAACGGCGTTGAAGACGCTTGCTTCAAAGACGAACTTCACCCGCTCGTTGGGCCAGAGATCGAAAGTCCGCCGTACGGAGGTGTCGATGTTGTAGTTGCCAGGAGCGCGCAAAGCAATACGTAAAGCTGTAACCAAGCAACGGACATACAACATAAC
>CAVREZ010000004.1:0-175255 GCA_963720285.1 uncultured Acidobacteriota bacterium | reverse complement strand
GGAGATGTTCATCGTTCTTGCTCCCTAAACCATCGCGCGCTTTCGGACGGGTTGGCCGAGCGCGGCCCGGATCTCCTCTTTGGTGCATCCGGCCCAGCACTTGTAGAACCGGGGATCCTTGACCTGGATGGCGAGGCTGTCGCCCGAGCGATCGTGGCCGACCGCAGCGCAGGAGGGGCTCCTACCAGCTGAAACGGGTTTTGGTTGGTGGCTCGATAGAGCGTTCCAGCGTACCTCGCGACGATGATCGCGTTGAACACGGTGTGCACAAGGCAGATCGCAAGGCGGCGCTGGAAGGGGTTTGAGGGAGATTCTCCTTCCATCTTCTGCTTGAGGGCGGCGGAAGCGTATTGGTGCATGGCGATTTCCTTCCTTTCATGGCGTGGTGGGCCGGTTGTCGTTCTGGGGTTGGGCGCGCTGGGAGTAATTGCGCGCTGGCGCCAAGGATGGCGCTTGTACTTGCCTCGGAGGCTCTGAATGTTTGGGAGTGTGTACTGAGAGCGGGTGCACCCAGCTGTAGACAATCCGCCGCGGTGCGTCCTCAGCTCGCGTTGAGGACTGGGGCCCAACAATCAACCTGATTGGCATCAGATCGCTGGTTGGCCCGATTGAAAATCACTCAATTTCTTTATTCCTTCTCTCCAACTTCTTCCTGCCACCTCAACACTGCCATGCAAACAAGGGGATAGTCAGAAAGGAAGTTTTTGAGCGGCCATAACTTAGGGAATGCCGATTCCGTTCAATAACGAGGCAAAAGAGGTCAAAGCAGATTCGATGAGACGTCAATGCGACGTAAATACAACCACAAAGGAAAGTCGAAGGAATGCCTTGCCCAGCGCGATGCAACTACGACACTTTCAAATCGAGAAGTTCGCGGAGCGGCACAATTTCTGAGCTCGCCGTGTTGGTCAGAGTGCGCGTCTCAAGGAGAGAACGGCGGAATGCTTCGCTCAGTGCGAAGCCGATTCGCTTCCGAGTCGCGCGCAATTCCATGGCAAGCAGATACAGAATGTCGTCGCTTGAGGTCAAGTACAAGACCGTATCCGTAGCTTTGTCTCTGTTGAGAGCCTCACAAATTGCTTCATAACGGGATGCTGCCTTCGCGCTTCTCCGTATTCGATACCGATCGTTCGTGTGCATCCGTCGACTTCGATCTCCGCGACGGCGTCATAGTCTTTGATCGCTCCGCCGGCGGCAACCAGGTTCCGCGAGGTGATCTCGACGTCACTCTTCCACGACCGAAGCAAGCCTGATCGGGCAAGAGCCAGATGGATATTGACCAGTTCCAGCGCGTGAGCGACCTTCGACGGGTGGAGAATCTGCTCCGTGTCACTCGGCAGAGACACGAGGTAGTGATCCTCCTCGGAGCGCGAGACTCTGCGCGAACCTGGCTCCGTCGTCGAGCAGGCTCTTGAACCCTTCCCGCAACAGGAGATGTCGACGGTCCTTCTCGGTCTTCGCCAAAAAAGGAAGCAGAACGTCACGATGCTCCGCTGTTCGTGGTCGGTCCCGAGGAGTTGCAGTGCATTGGCGAAGTCGATCATCTCCGAGACCGATGGCGGCTTTTCCAGTTGGTAGTTGCGGAAGGATAGCGCTATCCCGGCAATCTCGCGATGGAAGCTCTCATCGGCCTTCGGCGTGCGGCTGGCAATGATCTCGGCTTCGCGCTCCGGCGTCGGATGCTCGACCCGCACGTAGAGGCTACGCCTTCTGATTGGGTCGCCCAGTCTTCGTTCTTCGTTGCTTGTGAGCACGACGAACGGTATGGTATTTGCCACAACTGTGCCGAACTCTGGAATCGAGAGCTGCCAGGCCGATAGAATTTCTAAAAGCATGGCTTCAAAACCATCGTCGACTTTATCCAACTCGTCGATGAGCAGCACACAGGGCCTGTCGCATTCGAGGGCGCGCATTAATGGACCAGGCCGGAAGAAGTCCCGCCCCTTGAGGTTCATCTGAACGCTCTGCCAGTCCTCGTGCTGGGCCTTTGAGAACTCCATGTAGAGCCGCTGCAAGCCCTCATCGAAGCGGCCGATCGCCTTGTCTTCTGTTACGCCGCGGTAGCATTGCAGGCGTTCAACATGGGTTCCTGCCGCTGCGGCAACCGACAAGGCCAGCTGAGTCTTTCCTGAACCAGCGGGCCCTTCGAGAAGGAGGGGCTTCTGCAGTTTGGCTGCCAGATAGACGACCTGGGTCATCGCGGAATCAATGAAATAGCCCGTTGCCGTCAGCGTTGACGACAAGTCTTCAATTGACCCAAACATCGGTTTCCTCCTGGTTTCTGAAGGCGTTCGCGGCTCAGTAGTGGACAGACTCAGGCTGATGCGCGTTTCGGTCAAATGTGTTCCGCGGGTTGAGTCGTCTAGTATTGCGCCTGCTCGAATAGGAGCGGCTCGGTAACGAGATTGCCGGTATGGGATTTGTATTCGATTGGTTTCTCAACCACATGGCGACTTCGTGGGGATCGAATCTGATCGAATTGGAAATCTTGAGAGAGGGAATTTGGCCCAGCGCGGCCATTCTGTAGATTTTCTTGATCGAGACATCTAGGATTTGAGCGACTTCCGTAACGCGGAGAGCTTCTTTCTTGCCTTCGACGATTTCGGCCAGGATCATCAGTTCCTCCATCGTGATCCCGCAGGAAGCGGGATATGTTTGGAGACCATCTCGCCAATTGGAGATTTGGTCAAATTTCGCGTTGTGTGCTGTTTTTCTCAAAAGGTAAGCGCTGGCGGTGACCCCTGCAGCGCTTCGTGGTGTCTGATTAGGGCCCGATCGCAGCGAGCGCGTATAGGCCGTTGTTCGTTAGAACGAACTTATGCGACCCCGGTCACGAGACGGAGCCTAACCCTGTGATGGCCCGCAAAACTTGAATTAACTTTTTCAATGACTGTCCAGTTTCTCGCCGGTTTCAAATAGCGGATGATGCTCTCCAGATTGGTCTGTCCCATCCACGTCATCACCGTTCGCAGATCAACACCGGCTTGGAGGTGAGTAGTAGCAAAGGTCGCGCGGAACTTATGGAGCCAGAAGTCGTCCGGGTTCAATCCGGCCTTTTTGGCATTCCGCTTGAGAGCACGGAGCATGTGAGTATCCCGCCTTCCGCTGGCCGTGCTGAAGACCAACGCCTGGGCGGATGCACGCGGAGCCGGGAGTGATCGTCGGTGTGTTTCCAGGATATTTAACAGCTCATTTGGGACTGGGACCTCACGCTCTTTGTAGGCCTTCGGCGTCCAGCTGAATTGAGGTTTCCAGCGCATCTCGATGATGTTTGCGTTGAAGCGAACGTTGCTCCAAATGAGGTGCATAGCCTCCTGTTCGCGAAAACCGCTCATCAGAAAGAAGTCGTAGAGTGTGCTGTGATAGGGCGAGCAGATCGGTGGAGCTTTGACAGTTCGTCGTCTTCGTAGATGTTGACCTCCTGCTCGATAAAACGCGGGTGGTCGTTTTTGCCAACCAGCTTCGGCATTCCTTGGGCCTGGAGGAAGGTCAGCACATCGGCGAACTTGTTGTGCACCGTACGTGGAGAGAGCTTTTTGGTATCGCGCAGGAACGCAGCGAAACGCAGGAGATCTCTCCGCTCAATCTCCTCAAGAAAGGTTTTGTCACACGACTCCAAAAGATAGCGCAGCGAGACGCAATACCCTCGCCATGTCTTTCTCTGCCTGGTGAGTAGAATTTCCTCGAGAAAATCGTCTACCGCAGAACGAATGCGGAGGCGGGAGTTGTCTTCGATGGGGTTCGAAACAACGAGACCTGCCGCAGTCGCATCCAGCTCTCTTTGTTTTCGAACGCGACTGTTGTATGCAGCAGCCGCGTCATTGCCGACGGACATGCGTCTGCGTTTTCCGTCTTCATTCCAGTCGAGGTAGTAGGCGCCTTCCGGGTGCTTTTCCTGCCGGTCATTCACCATCACCCAATCGGGCTTGATACGGCCGTTGGGGCCGATGACTACGGGGCAGTAGCGCTTGCCTTCAGGGGTGTCGATACGCTTGGTGATATTCACCTGCATGGGAAAACTCCCGGCAAAGTGGTATCACTCTTGGTATCACCCCCTCGCTACTCGGTCAAACTTATTGAAAGGGAAGAGGTTAGATGGTCGGGGCGGAGGGATTCGAACCCCCGGCCCTCTGCTCCCAAAGCAGATGCGCTACCAGGCTGCGCTACGCCCCGACACAGGTTCCGCCGCTGGATGCAGCGGAAACTTCCTCTCCGATTGTACCCTGATTGCGCTTCCCGTTGCGGTATCGGACCATCTGAACCACCACCGGGATGCCCAGTTGCATTACCACCGGAGCAGCTCCAGAATCAACCAACCCACCAGTGCCAGCGGAATCGCAAATAGCACGGTAACGGCGGCTCCCAGCGCCAGCAGAAAAGCCCAATCCCGCCAGGTATGCCGCCGAGGTTCTGCAATCGATCGAGTCAGCAGGTGATAGTTGCGTCGGTTCGCTTTCCAGAAGATGTCAAACGCATCGCCCAGAATCGGGATCGACCCCACGAGCAGCCCGATCGCCGACATTGATCAACATGCGGACCACAGTCACATACGGCACGCCTCGCACCCAGCCCGCAAACGGAATGAGGAGTGACAGCAATCCAGCCAGCACGTCGCCGAGCCCCGGCACCAGCCCGACAATGCCGTCGATGCCGAATCGGATATTTGTCCCGGGAATGACAAATGCCTCATCCAGCAGTACTTCCAGCCGCCGCAGCCGTTCGTCTCCAAGCAGTCGTCCTCCACGTCCCCACCGATCGCGCGTGACGGCTGTTGGGTTGAACTGGTGTTTCGGAGTTATCACGCGTTTTCAGCCTCCCGGTTGTCTGCCTGCGGTTCTATGTCTGCTTCGATGCTACAATCGATAAGTGCGCATGGCGGCTATAGTTCAGCGGCAGAACGCCTGACTGTGGCTCAGGATGTCGTGGGTTCGATCCCCACTAGCCGCCCCAATCGTTCTATTCTTAAAATGATTAGATTTACAGTTTTAGAGGCTTTGCGGTGGGCCAATATGGGCCAAGCAGGACATAATTGTTGCCGCGCACCTCGTCCTCTATCGTCGCCACTGACGTGAATGCAAGGGTCTACATCCGCATAACCTACGCACATCTGAATACGACGAGCGCAAGAAGGGCTGGAAGCGATGCGAGTGTCCGATTTTCGCGTCCGGAACACCAGGTAGACTCTTCAAGAGACACAATACCGGGCAATGGCAATTCGAGGCCGCAAGAGCTGCGGCAGCGGCCATGAAACGCACCGGAACGTGGATCATGGATGTGGCGCCGCCGGAACCCGAGGCCACCCAAACCACACTACGCCTGACCATTCAGGACGCCATTGACGCGTTCCTGGCCAAATGCAAGAACCGGAGTATCGCCCCGAATACTTTGGCGAAGTATCACACCTTTACTAACCAACTTTCTGCCTATTGCGTGGACCGCGGCTGCATCTACATCGATCAACTCACGGTGACTCCTGCGAACGCGCGGGCGTTAAAGGTGCAGTCAATGCAATCATCGTCGCAATCCACGGCAAGACACGCACTGAACTCCTCCTGTTTACGGGCCCGTCACTCTTTCACGAAAGACCGAAAGACAAGCAGATGATTTCTCGCTCGTGCCATATTCTCTCCGCTTGTGGCGGGTGAGGAACGGTCTCACTATCCTATGCGAAGACGAAGGTACCGATGGATGAGTCTATCTGCGATAATCCTCCCCGCGGGAGTATCCCGCGATGCAATGGAATGAAGCGATGGTGATGCTGCCCTTACAGTTAGCCAAGGCGGGGCTGGCACTTCTGCTGGCAGCCGGGGTTCATACTGTCTCCGCGCAGCAATCGCCCGCAAAAGTAGCGTTGCCAGGCGGAATCCCGCTCGATCGTGAAGCCTCTGCGCAGCCTGATTCGGCGCCGGCAGGCACGGAAGAGAGCCTTCGCAGCCGCCTTCAGCAAAATCCGCAATCGGCCGACACGCTCTATGAGCTCGCACTCGTACTGCGCCAGCGGGACAAGGCTCGCGAGTCGCTCGAAACCTATACCCGCGCCGCGCAGATCCAGAAGCCCAACGCTTCGCAGCTCCGATCCGTCGCACTGGATTATGTGCTGCTCGACGACTATGACGATGCCTTACGCTGGTTGCGTGTTGCTCTCAAAATGGAACCCAACAACGCGGAGGTTCTCTACAGCCTGGGCCGCTGCCTGTACACGGAGAACCTCTTCTCCGATGCCGAGAAGGTTTATATTCGGCTGCTTGCGCTCGATCCCACACATCTCAAGGCGGAAGAAAATCTGGGACTCACATATGACGCGCAAAATGATCCGCAGCGGGCCGAACAAGCTCTACGCACCGCTGCGCAATGGGCCAAAGAACGTGGCCTGCAGGATCCCTGGCCCTATCTCGATCTGGGAATCTTTCTTCTCGATCAGGCGCGCGAAGCCGAGGCACAGCCCTTTCTCGAAAGGGCCGTGGAACTGGACCCAAAATCTGCACGGGCGCACGAAAAACTGGGTATGGCATTGGTTGCCAACGGAGATTCTGCCAACGGTATGCGCGAACTGCAACTCGCTGTCGGTCTCGACCCAAACGATCCCAAGACCCACTTCGAATTAGGTCGCGCGTATCGCGCTGCCGGCCAACAAGAGAAAGCCCAGGCGGAATTCGAGCGCAGCAAGCTGCTTTACGGAAAGCACAGCCAGGATTAAACGAACTGTCTCAAGCTGCTTGCCCGCGAGCTCGGCCACCGTTTGGCCGGAGGGCTCAACTCTTCTTACTGCGACGCAGTTGCGAGAGGATGGCGAGCCGGGATCGCCGGGCCAAAATCGGGTGTGCCGTCCGAGCGAAGCGATTCATCAAGACAAGCATGAACATGATCTGGCACCCTCCTTGAAGATGGGGGCGAGGGAAGGAATGCAGAGAGTGAAAAAGCCTGCTGAGTCAGCGTGGGGGCTGCGGTGTATTGGCTGGAGTTGGCGGCGCAGCGGACGTGCGGCCATAAGTTTGTTGAAACTCTTGCTGGGCTTCCTTATCGCGGCCCAGGCGAGCCAGTGAAAGACCGCGATAGTAGTGCGGGCGAGAATAGGTTGGGTCGGATTTTTCGGCTCGGGCGAGAAGTTGCTCGGCGGTGGCGTAGTCCTTCGCGCGAAAAGCAATCTCACCGAGGCCAGTGAGCGCACCGGCGTGATTGGGGTCGCGTGCGAGGACGCGCTCAAAGAGAGGTTTGGCGTCATCATCGTGATGGGCTTCGAGGGCGAGTTGGCCAAGTTGGTAGTAGGACTCGGTCTGCTGAGGCTGGAGGCGGATGGATGCCTCGAACTCGCTGTGGGCGTCTTCGGAGCGCAGTAGCGCAGCGTAGACATATCCAAGGCCATAGTGCGCGGTCGCATCGTCGGGACGGGCAGCCAGGTAAGCTTTGTAGTCACGCTCGGCGTCGGACATGTGTTGCTGTTGGGTCTCAAGGCGCGCGAGTGCGTAAAGGATGGTGTGGTTGGCAGGCGCGAGCTTCTGTGCGGCGTGCAAAGCTTCGTCGGCTTCGGGAAGTTGGTTGAGCTCGAATGCCTGCAGGCCCCGGTCGAGCTGGAGGTCGGGTGAGTCGGGGAGCTTTTCGCAGGCATGGCGCAGTGCGGCGAGCGCGAGTTCTGGATGATTATCGCGACGGCTGGCGACGGCGAGTTCCGTAGTGGCGGCGACCTCTCCCTTGCGGGCGGCAACATGATGCGGATCCTGCGCGAGGATGGTTTCGAAGCGGTCCATGGCTTCGGGATCCCGGTGCTGAGAGAGCAGGATCTGGCCCGCGGCGAGGTTGGCAGGGATGGAGTTGGGGGCCACGGCGAGAGCCTGCGCGAAGGCTTGGCCGGCGTCCTCCGTCTGGTGAAGGTCAAGCAAAGTGTTGCCGAGGAGGATGAGAGTGGAAGCGTCGTCAGGGTGCTGCTTCGCGTAAGGGCGAAGCAGTGCAGCTGCTTCGTCGGGCTTGTGCTGCGAGCGAAGATGCTCAGCGCGGACGATGGTGGGGTTGGCCTGGGCGTGAGCCGCGGCCTCCAGTCGGGTAAGGACCAGTAGGAGAACGAAACGGCGAAGGCGCCAACCAACCATGGATTCCGTTATAGCGCAGGAACGACCCAGCGGGAGCATTGGCTGGCTTGCCTGCAACTGAAAGCCCAAAGTGGATTCTTCTTTGGCTTGGTTCAGCAAATGGCGTGCAAGAAAACAAGCGGCAAAAACACAGTGGAGACAGCGTGGGCTGTCTCCACCCTGGTGGTTAGTTAGAAGGTGACGCGGCCGGTAATCTGCAGGTTTCGCGGTCCGTAGTCTACAGCCGTGGGAATACCGAACCCGGTGCTCTGTGACGAATCGGTTGGCGAAAGGTCGGGAAGACCCATCCGATGCCGGTTAAAGATGTCAAAGGCTTCGCCCTTGAGCTGGAATGTGAGTCCCTCCTTGATGCGAAAGTCCTTCAAGACGCTAAAGTCCTCGGCCAGGTACTTTGGACCGGTGATGGCCTCCGTAACGCGGGCGATATTGCCAAACGCGAACGGAGCAAAAGAGCAAGGTGCAGACGGGGTTCCGCAGTCCGGCGAGAACGGACGCGGCCAGTCAACTCCTTCCCGGTTCTGGTCGACAAAAGCGGCCTGCGACATAGGAACGCCGGGATCTGTGGCACCGTTTGTGCCAGCCACACGATAAGCAGGTTTGAACCATGACTCTCCGTTGAAGACGCTGGGACCGTTCTTGCTCGCGTGGTACGCGTCGCTTGCAAAATTCGTCCCGTTGACGGAGGCTGGCCCGGCAGTAAAAGTCATGCAGTTCTGGTAGTACGGGATGCCGGAGGAACAGCCGAAATCTATCGGCTGCCCGCTGGCATAACGCTGAATGGCGCCGATCTCCCAGCCACCGGCCACGAGGTCCAGAGCCCGATTTTGGTTGAGCCAATGACGTCCGTGACCGAAGGGTAGCTGGTAGAGGTAGCTGAGTGAGACCTGATGCTTGAGGTCCTGAACGCTGACCGCTTTATCACCTTTCAGCTGTGACGAGTATTGCGCCTGCTCGCGCTGGTTGTTACTCGTGTAGCTGAATGGGATGAGAGAATCAGCATCCGTAAGGGTCTTGGACCACGTGTAGGAGGCTTGAAGGTTGAAACCATCGCGGAAACGACGCTCCATCGAAACCACCATGGCGTGATAGGTGGAGTGACCCAGGTTCTCCAGGCAGCAATCGTCCGCAATGTAGTCATACTGCGGGAAAGGACGAATCGACTGACCGATAGGGCCTGTGAAACTTGAGTACGGAGCGGTGTATCCGCGGCTGGAACCCCCGAGAGGGATGTTGTACTGGGGATTGCTCAGCAGGTCTCCAAGGGCGAAGTCGGACGAGGAGATGTTGTTGAAGTTGGTGAGGAAGCCCGAGCGGAGATCTTGTGCCACCTCACCGATATAGCCGAGTGAAAAGATGAGGTCCTGAGCAATCTGGTCCTGCAGTTGAAGGCTCCAGTCGCTGGTCATTGAAGGTCGTCCGTCTCTCGCCAGTATTAGATCGCCGGCGACCGCGGTGAAGGTTCCCGGGCCGTTTACGGCTGTTAACTGCGTCGGGTCGGTATTCGGAGCGTAGCTAAAATTTGGGAAACCAACGTTGGAGTTCTGTGGGTCAGCGGGAGCGGTGGAGTCGAGCCGAAATGCCGGCGTGAAGGCGCCGCCCTGGGTCGCTGTGCCGCCTAACGCAACTCCCTTGCTGATGTTATAGCCCTGTAACATACTGCCGCCGAAGTCGTTGTATTGCAGAGGACCATAGATGATTCCTGCGCCACCGCGCAGAGCCAATTTGCCGTTTGTGCCGGGAAGTATGTAGGCGAATCCGAGACGCGGTGCGATGTCCTTGTGCCAGGCATCCGCCCAAGCGGTGTTGCAGTTGCAGTTGGTGCCAAAGACCAGCGCGCCCGGTAGATTGCCGGCTGCGGCGTCCGGAGCCGTGAAGCTGAAATCCGAGGTCCGGTTGTGTCCTTCGTGCCGGGGAAGATCGACGTCGTACCTCAAACCGGCATTGATGGTGAGGTTGTTGGTTATCTTGATGTCGTCCTGAATGAAGCCTGCCGCGTACCAAGACTCCCAACGTGGATTGACGTTGTAGACCGTCTGGCCGCCGAAGCCTACTTCGCCCAGCAAATAGCTTGCAAAGGGGTTGCCAGAGAAACAACAGCTATTGCTCACACCGGCCGTCTGGTCCCGGTAGAAGTTGAAATTATCTATGTTATAGAGGTTGGTGGAGTATGCCTGATGCCGATAATCGACGCCGAACCGGATGCTGTTTCTTCCCCTCACCCAGCTCACAATGTCATTTAAACGAATGCCGTTGTCGATATTGATGCCGTTCTGCTGCTGGCCCCAATTCGAGGGCGCATCCGGGCTGGGAAATGCAATGGCCGGATAAAACCTGGAATAGTCGTTCCCAAGCCCGGCCGCCGCAGCCGTGTTCGCGGTGTTGAACTCCGAGGACAGGTTCACGCTGTTCGTTCGGTTATAGCCAACGTTCAGATGATTCAGCCAATTGGACGAGAAGGTGTAATCCCAGCCCCCGCGGCCGTAATGAGTCGTAAAGGTCTGAACGTATCCGTTGTTATTGAACGGCTCAGGGAAATCCGGCGGCCCCGTCAGCTTGGAATTCTGACGGGTGCTGTAAGTGCCGAATATTTTGTTTCGCTGACCGAGGTTCTGATCGATGCGAATCGTATAAGTCGTATTGTCGTTTGGGGCGACGCCGGTGTAGGCGTAGTTGCCAATGTAACCGTAAACGTCCGTGCTCTGAGGCGCCTGGTTCGGCAGAGGTAGCCCTTTGGACAGCGCCGCTGCCGTAGGACTGAAGAGGCCTGTGGGGATCTGGTTATTGGCAAATGGCGTCCGGCAAAAGACGCCCGGGCTGACCTGAGTCGTGGTGCTGGGATCGTAGATCTCATTGAATTGCACGGGCTGCCCGGTACACGGATTCAACAGCACATTTTGCCCGTTGTAGGGCGTTCCACCCGGAGCGTTCCCGCCCAGTATGTCACTGAAGTCCCCGGTGCGCTCCGAAGCAGTGGGCACTGTCGAGACGATCACGGCGCCTGGTGTGTATTGGTACTTCTCCCAGGCAAAAAGGAAGAAGGTTTTGTTGTGGCCATTCCAGACATGCGGAATCCAAACCGGACCACTGAAGACCAGGCCGTAATCATACTTGCTGTCCTGCGGCTTACTATACGGGCAGGCGATTTCGGAGACGCCTTGGCAGTCCAGCACTGTGTAGCCGTCGTTGAACCAGTTGTTGGCATCGAAGATGCGGTTCTTGACGATGGTGTAGGCAGTCCCGTGGAAATCGTTGGCGCCGTTCTTGGTAGCGAAACTTTCGATGCCGGAGGTACTGCGCCCGAACTCGGCGGAGGGAGTGGCGGTGGTGACTTTGAACTCCTGAAGGGCCTCAATGGAGGGTGAGGTTTCGTCAAAAGAGGAGCCGTTCTCGCTGCGCTGGATGCTGGCGCCATCGAGCAAGACCTCGCCGCCGTAAGCCTGACCGCCGGAGATGCGCGAGAAGAATACGCCGTTGCCGGTGTTGCCGGAAGTACCGCTACCGGGTCCGGTAGTGCCGGGCAAAAGGAAAACGAAGGTCTCCGGTGAACGCAGGCCGCCGACGCCAGTAGCAAGCGAGAGCGGGAGGTCTTCGATCTGCTTGTTGGAGATGGTGCCGTCGATCTCGGAGGATTCAGTTTCGAGACGCAGTCCGCCGGCGTCGATGGTGATGGTCTCGTTGACCGCGCCCGGGGAGAGTTGGATGTCTAACGCCGTGGTGCTACTGATCTGCACGATGACGCCGGTTTCCGTCGCCGTGGAGAAGCCGGGCGCAACGACTGTAACTTGATAGGTGCCGAGCGGGAGATTGGGAAACCGATAAGCGCCCACCGAGGTGGACTTGGTCGCGCTGCCGGTATGGGTGGCGTCATTGGTCGCAGTGACTGTAGCGCCTGGAATGACGGCTCCACTGGCATCCTGAATGTTCCCGGCGATGGCGCCGCTGGAAGTTTGAGCGTTGAGATTGGCAGCAGTCATGCTAGCTAACAAGGTCAGCAATAACCAGTGGGAAGGGCTTCTTGCGTCTCTGATCATTTGGCGTCTCCAAATCGCTGCGGTGAAATCCGTTTGGGTCGTTTACCTCCAGGGAAAACGCTTTCATCGTTGGGTTCGCGTGGTGCATAAGTGCGAGAAAACGTTAACTTGTCAGGATAAAACGACTGCTGAGTTCTCGATGTCCTGTGTGTCCAGAAAAGAGGGGATTGCGGGAACGCACAAACTATTGGAACCACTTCGCGCCGCTAGGGTTTGCCGTTCTGGAGAAAGACTTTATGAAACCCAATGACACTGGCCACCCTCGGCGCCTTCGCATCGGCCATAACAGCAAGGCCACGCAAACGCTGCCGCCCAGCCTGGTCGATAGTGGAACCAGTTGCGAGACAGCAGAAGCCGAGTTCGTCGTAGTTGAGATCGTCGTCGTGCTAGAAGTCGCCGCTCCATGCGGCGGAGAGGCCATGGATCTCACACCGGCAGCACGGACGGCTCGTTAACTGCCAATGCGTCAATCGACGTCATCGGCGACGATGATGGTGACAGGTGGCGTGGTGAGCAACTGCTGGTCGAGGATAAGAACCGTGCGGACCTGACCGCTGGTGAATGTTGTGCCTGTACTGATGTAGGCGCCCGTTGTGACTCCGGCCGGAGCGATGGCAATGTCGTAGTCTCCCACCGGAATATTTATGTAATTTGTGGTTGAGCCAGCAGGCAGCGAGGCAAAGAGTGGCTTGGCCTTGGTGAGATCGGTTCCATCCGGAACCACGTAGACATCTACGGGCCCGGTTGCGTTGGCCTGCTGCAAGAAGCGGAAAGCGACATCACCGGAAGGCGCCGCGGTGCTCTGATCAGTCAACATTGTGGCTGTATAACTCCGGCCTTGATCGGTAACAAAGACGGAGTACTGCGTGTTGGGCTCGAGGGTTGCGGTCAGTGATTGAAGCACAGTGGTGGTGCTGCTGCTGTGCGCGTCGAGCTTGATGGTTGCCGATCCAGGGCCCTCGAACGCATAGTTGGTGACGCTCGGGCCGACAACATCGATCGCGATAGGCGCGGCGGATACGTAGGCATCGAGGGCCGGCGCGTTGCTAGACGCGTCAATCACGCGCACCCGGCTCACCGGGGTTGAGCCGGCGATGGATGTGCAGCCATTCAGAACCGCGGCCACCAAAAGAGCCCCCGCAATCGTCAGGCAGGCCGCGAGGCGGCAGGTTGGTAGCTTTACCCGATCCATGAATCTTCCTCAGGGAACATTGAGCGGCCGGTAGCCGGTGACGGGAAACAAGCCGGTCGGGCCGGTGTCTCCGCTTGCGGGTTGCGGATGGAACAGGTAGCGCACAAAGAAACCAATCTTCGAACTGGCGTAGTCACGCGTGTTGTTGAAGCTCGTATATCCACCTGTGTACCAGTGATCGCGGATGGCGTAGGATACCTCCCCGTCGAAGTTGTAGTTGCCGCTGACCGTGGTCATGGCCGGGTAAGACAGGTTGTTCTGCGCGGCCTGGATTGCCGGGTCGAGCGGAAAGTACTGCGACGATTCCTCATTGAATGCCTGGAATCCGACTGTGCCGCTGAAGCGATAGTGAAGGCGCTGCTGGTAATGACCGTTGAAGGTGAAGGGCACTCCGGCGACTACGTACGCATCCGGGCTGAAGTATCCGCCCTGCCCGTAGGTGAAATAGCGCAGGTTCTGCGCATAGTGCATGCCGAAGAAGTTCACGCCAACCGTCAGGTGGCCGTACTCGGAGCCGTGCCACACAGCCCAGTAGGCGCCCACGTCGCCGTCGATGCGCTTGTTGGAGGGAACGTGCACGCCGGTGATGTACTGGCCGCCGCCCTGCAGATACCAGCCCGACTTTGCATCGCCCGAGGCGATCTGAAGCTCGCCGCTGTTGGCTACGACGCCGCCCCACACATTGCCCTGGTAGAACGGGCCGATGCTACCCTGGTCGCGCAGGCCGGCGTAAGAGAGCTGCGTATCTTCAATGGGGTCGCGAGCGAGGGTGAGCGTGAAGTGGCCGGCGGGCGGATGGATGTAGAGGCCGCCGGTGTAGTTGGCGACGAGGAATCCGCGAGGCGTGGTGCCGAATGCCGCCGCGAAGTGCGAGGCGTGCAGTTGCAGCTCGCCGGCCATGCCCGATGCAGATTCAGTAGCCGGGATGGCGGTTGCAGACAGCGTTCCCTGGCGAAGCGTGGCTGCGCTGTTGGCCGTGCCTGCGTCAAGCAGAACGGGGCCTGCGACCAGCGTGATGCGCGCGCCGGAACCGAGCATCGCAGACTCCTCGGTCTCGGCGGAGTAGGCCGAGAGCTGGTCATAGCCCGGCTGGCCGCTGCGATACGCGATTCCCGCAGTGCCGCCGAGCCACGGGCTCGATTGCCCGTGGATCAACTCGAGCTGCTCTTTGATCTGCTCACGCGGAGTCTTTTTCTGCTGCTCTTCCGGCGATGCAGAGCCGTTGAGCGGGGGCAACGCAAGCGGTGAAGATTGCTCAGAATCTGTCTGCGGCAAGAGGCTGCCGTTTTGAGACGGCTGTACGCCAAGCAACGGCGCAGAACTTTGCACGCCAGTAATCTCATCGATGGACGCTGGAGCCGTAGCGAGAGGAATTACGGTGGCTTCCGGAAGCCCGGCTCGAGCAGGAGGGATGTTTTTCAACTGAGGCGGCCGATCTTCATCCGGACGCGCCAGCTTGCTGACAGCATCTTCGAGCTCGACGGCCGGGTTGGTGTCGATTGCCTTGCTGTCAGTCTGCTGAACCGCGGAGGGTGGAGGATCCTCTACCGGCACTGCAGGACTGCGACCAGCGGATTCAAATGGGATTGCCGAGCCGGGATCATAAGATTCGGCTTCCGGAGGCGGAAGCGGGATTGGGAGGATGCGCTGCGTGTTCACGACTGCAACCATATTCTGCGCGACATGCGGATTTGGAGCCGCCGCCGCGGGGACATAACCGGAGTCTGCGAAATCGCCGAGAGTGGCAACGGGTTTTGCTGGAGGATCGAGCCACGAGGTTTTGACGGGGCTCTGATCCTGATCCGCATCGCCGGAAGGAGCCGGTTGGCTGCCGCGGTTTTTCGGGGCCAGCAGGTCGATCAGATCGCGAGTGGGAGAATCAAGGCTTGGTACCGCACCGGCAGCGCCGCCATGGCGAGGGAACAACTCGGCCGCCGATGCGGGGCCCATCGCGGCCAGCGCGGCCTTGTAGTAGGCGACAGCTTTCTGTGAGTTCCCGGTCAACTGCTCATAGTCAGCGGCCATCTTCAAAATAGCGGGGTCGCTCTGGAATCGGTCGAGCGCGGCTTCCAGCCACGCGGACGCGTGCTTAATGTCTCCGGCAGCCATTGCTGCGCCAATGGCTCCCTGGTACTGGCCTGAAGTCGCGTTGCTCATGTCGAGTGATTCGTAGATCGCCATGGCGCGCTTTGCCTCACCGGCCTTGAGGTAAACGCCAGCGAGTGCGTTCAGCACGCCGGTGTCGCCGGGGATAGCGCGGGCAGCGGTTTCAAGTATGGCGATCGACTGGGTCTGGTGTCCGGCGGCAGCGGCTGCCGTGGCGCGGCGAATGCTCCACGCGGCCAGAAGCTGGTTCAAGTTCGATCGCTGCTCGTCGCTGAGGCCAGGCGAACCTGCCACATTTGCAATTACCTTGTAGAGCCTGCTGTCGTCGCCCACGCGCAGCAGCACCCATGCTGACTGAATCTGCACATCGACTGGCTCGGCCTGGCTCTGTGCGGCATAGGCACTTGCGATCCGGTCGAAGGCCGCGAGCGCATCCCGATTCTGCCCGGTGGATGCTTCGATTGAGGCCACAAGCTGCAGATATCCTGTATCGCCTTCCAACCGCAGCCGCGCGGCCTCTGGAATCGCTCCCAGTTCATCGAGAGCATCGCGATTGCGGCCGGACTGATAGAGAACGCTCACCAGGCCGCGCCAGGCGGCGGGATTCTCGGGATGATCCTGTGTCTCGCGCCGGTAAATCGTCGAGGCCGCCTGAAACTGGCCCATCGCCAGATCCACGTCGGCGAGTTGCAGCTCAAGCGAAGAGGCCGGCGCCTTCGATGCGGCAATTGCGCGCTCGAGATAACTGTGTGCGTGCGTCCAGTCGCGTCGCGACTGGTAGATCGAACCCACAAGCGAAAGGAAACCGGCATCATTTTCGATGTGGTTGTAGACTCCCTGCGGCATGCGGCCGATCGTGGCCAGCGCCTCGTCGTCGCGCTGCAACTGATGCTCGGCGGAGATGAGCGAACGCCATGCATCCACATTCTCAGGTGCGGCGGCGACGACCTGGCGGAAGAGCTCGATCGCGGGCTGGTAGCGATGCACGCTCATCAGGAGAGATGCATACTGGATCTGTTTGTCGAGCGGCAGATCGCGGCCCTGGTTGGGGAAAGGCAGCGACAGCGCCTGCTGCACGACGCGCTGATACTCAGCGTCATGCCCCAAAGCAAGATCGTCCTCGGCAAGTGCGCGCAGATATTCTGGATCGCCCGATAGCCGGGCGCGCATCGGCGCGGGCATGCGGTCGTCTGTGGCTAACGCCGCCTGGGCATCGCCATCCTGAGATTGCGCAAGAAACAGGCCGCGCCACGCTGTAGCGCGGTCAGGCGCATTGTGCACCGTCTGGGCGAAGTAGTCCGCAGCCTCGGCGGCGTCTCCCTTCTGCGCCAGCGCGCCGGCCAGAGCCTCAAGCGCATCCGGGTTGGTTGGCTTCATCGAAGTGGCTGCCCGATAGTCTTGAATTGCCGCGTCGCTCTCGCCGTTTTGCAGCTCTTGCGCTCCCTTTCCCATTCGCTCCCAGAACTGCGCCAGGGCCAATGAGCTTTCAAGACCGGTTGCGCCGGCAACCTGCGCCCGCTGCAAGTAATCTTCGGCTCCGGAAAAGTCCTTCTGCTTCATCAAGACGTATCCCATGCCGCTGAGCGCACCGCGGTCATTAGGATTTTTTGCCAGCAACGCCTGAAAGCGCCGCTGCGCTTCATCAATACGGCCGCTGTTCAGAGCGCGGTAAGCAGAGTCTTGCTCGGGATTGCCGATGCGCACTGGCGTGCTGCTTTCCGGCGCGGCTGCATTCCACGTTTCGGCCCGTTGCAGCGCATCGCGGGCCTCGGCCGCGTTGGGATACTTGCTGAGGATCGCAATGCCTTCCGGGCGGGTCTTGGAATCATAAGTAAGAACGCGGCCGAGAGTCATTGCGTAGCGTGGATCGGCGGGGAAACGCTGCGCCAGATCGCGCAACCCGTCAATGGCATGGCTGCGCTCGGCGGGGATAGCGGCCTGCGTGTCGTAATAAGAAAGAGCGGCATCGCCGGCAGGGGGATGATCGCCATAGAGATCGTGGTAGACGCGCATGGCGTCTGTATATTTGCCCTGCTGCGCGAGGTGCTGAGCTTCAGCAAGGCGCTGTGAGGGCGGCTGTACATGCGGCATGGCTTCAATCTGCGCGATTGCCGCACTCGATCCGCCGAGACTGCGCAGCTTGTCCAGATACAGCTCGGCGTCCTTTGGTCTGCCCAGGTGCATCTCTGCTCCGGCGATGCCAGTCAAGGCTTCTTTGCTGTTCGGATCGGACAGCAAGACCTGTTGCCAGGTCTGGATCGCTATCTCGAGCTGACCGCGCTGAGCGAGCGATTGAGCCCGCGTCAGCAAAACCTGCTCCGCCTGCGAAGAGGCCAGTAGCAGGCGTGGGCTTCCGGCAACCGATATTGCGAGGGCTGCCGGAAACAGCCACCAAGAAAGGACGCGCTTTAGTTTTTCCATCGGACCCTCAATGCCCCATCGGGTGCGAACTGAAAGCGTTTTTCCTGCCAGCCCAGCGCGAAAAGCGCTAAATTCTGATCGTAGTAACGCGGTCGAGAACCGAGCAGGCCGGTACTCTTATCGAATTGCAACTTCAGGTGCTGCAGTTCGGCTTCAGCACCGGACGTGTCTCCCGAGCTTTTAAGAAACGGCGCGATCGCCGCCCAGAATCCTGCGGGAGATGTGCTGCTCGATACTTCGCCATCCTGCTTAATCTTCTCAGGCGGCCTTTGGCTGCGGGCTACGAGCTTCGCCATCGGGGAGAAAACCTTCAGGATCTTTTCTGCGCCCGGGCTCTCGTTGTTGGCCATTCCCGCCCACAGATATACGCGAATCGCGTCGTAACTGCCATAGGCGTGGCTGGAGAGGTCGCCCGGGCCCGCTATCGGGGAGAACCCGGCTCTTGAATAGGCCACCCAGTCCATTGCGAACCCTGAAGGGCTGGCCTTTTGCAGCCACTCCGGCAGCGCCGCGGACATTCTTTCCCATGGCCCATCGGGTTGCGCATGTGCCGCCGCAACCAAAAGCGGCAGCGGTGAATAGCTTTCATTTAACACCCAATGATCGGCGGTTGAGAATAGCTCAGTACGGCCGGGCATTAAAACCATACCGATCCCGGGCAGATCGGCAACTTCGTATTTCGCAACCAGCGCGAGCAGCGCCTCACCGGTGCGCGAGTACGATTTGCTGTTCCAGAGCGATCCCGCCTGGAGGAGGCTGTAGGCAATCCACAGATCGGCATCGGCGGCCGAGTTCTGGTCAAGCACGCGCCATGTGCCGTCGCCGCTTTGCCCCCAACTCCATGCGGGCAGATTGTCCGCGAGACTGCCGCGCGCAAGATTGTCTTCCGTCCACGATCTGACTTGCTCGAAGGTGTGGGCATCGTTTGCCACCAGCGCAAAAAACATGGCGTAGCTCTGGCCCTCCGAGGTGGTCATTGAATTACGATCGGGATCGATCACCCGGCCGCCTTTGCTCAGGAAATGCGCCGCGTAGCTGGACCAGAACGGCCATACTCCGCCAGTCTCCGCGCGCAATGAAAGCGGTAGAGCCAGCAGCGACAGAAGCACGAGTCCAATCCTCATAATTCGTGCGCCTCAAGCCGCGCCTTCACGCGGTGGTCAAGCTTGGCACGGGCCCAGGGCACAACAAAGAGCCCCAAAATGAAGGTAAGCACAACGATAAGCCAGGGGAATTCCCGAAGGCGGTAACGGATCATGGCCCACCATGGAAGCTGCCCCGCGTGGTAGAACTGGTCTCCCATCCGATACGAGCTAAAATCGCCACCATGCTGCACACTCACTGACTGGCTGATGTCGCCGGAATCCGATGCGTCGAGAAACGACGAGACAAAATCGGGAGCCGCATCGTCGTCGCGAAGCGTAATGCTGACAATCGAACGGTCGTTTGCCCAGGGGGATTGAATCTCCTGAATGAGAGCGCCGGGGTTTTGTGCGAGACTCGCCACCAGCGCGGCACGGCTTGAAGACGCGCCAAGATCGCCCCACCACTTGGGCCGCATCTCGGCGACCTGCCACCAGAGATGTTCCGCAGTGGAAAAGACGCTGTCTTTGGCTGTGACCTGGAATCCGCTGTCGCTCACGGCGACGGGTAGCTTGCGATTCAACTGCCCATGAGCCTGCTGATCGTCCGCGGTGCCGATCACCAGATAATTGGTGTCCTCTCCAAAGCTGGCGGGGTCGCTCACACGGACACGCAGAGCCGGATAGCCGGTCTGCTCGCCGAAATAGGCCAGCAGCGCGAGATAGACTTGCATTTCCTGCGGAGAGGCGTGCGAGGGCAGCACCACGGTGGTCTGCGCGAGATCTGCCCGCAGGGTGAACGGGAAACCGGCGTTGGCGAAGAGCTCCAGGTCGGGCAGGATGGCCCAATGGTGGATGCCTCCGATCTGAAGGTAGGAACTGCGGTGGATAGTCCCTTGCAGATTGATAGACGGCGCGATGGTGCAGTTGGCGGATTTGGAATTGTGGGGGAAGAAGCTGAACAGAAATGTATTCGCGAACGGCCGGATGTCTTCAATGGGAATATCGATGACACCCGCGACCTTCTTCCTGGTCTCGCTGCCGAAGGGGAGCGGCAGATCGGCGGCGGTTGCGCCGTTGGCCACGACCCGCAGAAAAGAGCCTGGGGTTGCCTGTGTGGCGTTGTAGGTGTAATCGAGATGCAGCGCAACAAGGGTCCGGTCGCCGTAATAGAGGTCGGGTGGAACACGGAGATAGACGGGAATCGGGCTGGATCCCTGGCTGGCAATCTCCGGGTTGTCAGAGTACTGCCAGAGTGGCAGCGTCTCTCCAGTGCTGAGCCACAGCGGTGCGTCGTCATCCTTGCGCGGAGCGGGCAGCGAGAGATCGGACACCCGGAAGGTTGGCCCCTGCACAGTCGCCTGGTCGAGCGCGAGCGCGCGGGCCGCAAGCATGAGTTGCGTGGCATCGGTTCCGGCGACGATCAGCACTTTGCCGAAGGGATCGCTGGGATTTTTCCGCTCTTCGATCACCGGGCCGGCTACATTCAGATTGAGGCCTGCGGGTATGGAGGCGGGATTATCGATGAAGAGGATCGCGTTGCCTCGTGGGAGCTGGCTGCCGATGGAGACCGGGAACTCAATGGCCTCCGACTTGGCGCGAACCCCGAGCCACGAGGCGACAATTCCGGCAGCCGTTAAAGCCTGGTCACCCGGCTGGCGTGTGAAGGCGATGGGAACGATTGCGGTGCCGCCGCTCGCCCCGCTGTCGTAAAAGGGAAGCGGAAGCTGCTTCAGATCGTCGGCGAGCGGCAGCAAAGAACCGGAAAGCTCGACACTGGAGTTTGTGTCGATGTGCGCACGGAGCGCCGGATTGTCAGGGTCTTCGCAGCTCTGCGCGTAATGAAGGACGAATTCAAACTGGAGCGTGTTGTTGCGCACCAGCAGGTCGACCGGTAGCTGGAGTGATGCAGTCAGTACGCTCTCCCTGCCGCCAGTGGAGGAGGGCGCGGGCAGTGTGGCGACGAGGGTGCCGTTCAGCAGCACGTTCAGATGGCTGAGAGCGGCAATCAGGCCGGGCGAAAAGACATAGCGGAGATGCAGCGTGCCTTGTTGGACCACCTGTGTATAGGGCAGGTTCAATGGCATGCTCTGCGACGAGTCGGTGCCGTGAAACTCCAGAATGCCGGGCGCACCGATTTCCTTCAGTGTAAATTTCGTATGAAAGCTGCCATCGTCCCCAATGGAAGCAGGCGAGCCGGCAGCGGTAGTTTTCTTTTCCTGCGCGTGCAGCGTCGCCGGGTTGCCGAGCAGGATCGCCATTGCGACTATGGCCCCGGTGCTTGCCTGCGCGATGCGCCGCCGTGTCTTTTTGCGTGGAATGAGCGACATGAGCGCATAGCCCACACCGCGCACCGAGAGCTTCATCAGCCGCCCGAAGCTCTGCATCGGCCGGTCAGTCTGGCGGTTCTCCATGCGGGTCAGCCAGGTGTCGGCGCCGGAGAAGAGGATCAGCGTAAGCAGCTCTTCTTCCTCAATGGAGAGTTTCTCGTACTGGATTCGCAGGTTCAGGCCGCTGGCACCGGCGACCGTTGCGCGGAAGCTGGCCTGCTGATCGCGCAGTGGATAGATCACATCGAGCGGCGCGCCTTTGGGAAGATCGAGAGGTTCTTCAAGGATCAGTGAAGAGCCGCCGATCGACATATCGAGGGACTCGCCGAAGATGGGGCGCCTGCCCGCAATCTGAATCTCTACAGGCATGTGCAGGTCGAGACGCACGTCTTTCCGCAACTGCTTCGATTCCATGGCCACGGCGTTGGCGGTTCCGATAATGACCATGTTGAACAGGACCCATACGAAGTTCATCACGATTGTGCCGGGATGTGCCGGGTTCCAGTAAAGGAGACGGATGGGGAAAACGATGAGAGCAAGGATGTTGAGCAGTAGCAGGGCGATATAGGGCCGGGCGATATGAAAGTCGAAGTTGCTCTCCTTCACAATTCCACCCTTAGCCGTCACATTGAACTTGCCCAGCTTGGGATTGATGAGCGCGAGGAGGGTGGGGCCCAGGATATACGGCGCCAGGATGGTCTCATACACTTCGTTCCAGAACGAATAACGATAACGGCCCTGGATGCGGAAGTTCGTCACGTTCGACAGGAACAGGTGCGGCAGGGCGTAGGCGAGAATCGCGATCCAGTATCCAGGGATATTGATGCGGCCCAACAGCATGTATACGAGCGGCGCGGTGAGGAAGACAAGCCGGGGCACCGCGTAAAGGAAATGGATCATCGCATTGAAGTAGCAAATGCGCTGCGGCCACTTGAGCCCCTTGGCGAAGAGCGGATTGTCGGTGCGCAGAATCTGGATCATGCCGCGTGCCCAGCGGATGCGCTGCCCCACATGGCTCGAAAGGCTTTCGGTCGCGAGGCCTCCGGCCTGCGGGATATTGATGTAGGCTGTGCCCCATCCCAGCATCTGCATGCGCAGCGACGTGTGCGCATCCTCGGTGACAGTCTCAACTGCGATGCCCCCAATCTGATCGAGCGCAGTGCGGCGCAACACCGCGCAGGAACCGCAGAAGAAGGTTGCATTCCAGAGGTCGTTGCCGTCCTGCAGGATTCCGTAAAAGAGCTCTCCCTCGTTAGGAATAACCTTGAACTGGTGCAGGTTCCGCTCGAATGGGTCCGGGGAGTAGAAGAAGTGCGGAGTCTGAAGCATTCCCAGCTTCTTGTCTTTCAGAAACCAGCCGAGCGTGACCTGCAGAAAACTGCGTGTGGGCACATGGTCGCAATCGAAGATGGCGGCATAAGGCGAGGTGAGGGTCCGGAGCGCGTGGTTAATGTTGCCGGCCTTGGCGTGCTCGTTGTTGGGGCGAGTGACGTATGCGATGCCGGCCTGGGCGCAGAATTCCTTGAAATTTTCGCGCCGGCCATCGTCGAGCAAGTAGACATGCAGCTTGTCCGATGGATAGTCGATGTTGAGCGCCGCGAAGGCCGTGGATCGCACCACGGACAAGGGCTCGTTATAAGTGGGAATGAGAATATCGACATGCGGCCACTGCTCGAGGTCGCGCGGCAGGGGTAGCGGGGGGCGGCGAAGAGGACGCGCGGCCTGGATGTATCCCAGATACAAAACCACCCACGCATAGACCTCGGCCGAGAGTAGGATCAGAATGAAAACGACGTCGATATATCCGAGGGTGCGGTTGGGGTCGGTCAGGGCATGATAGACCGTTACAAACCTCCAGTAGGCATATCTTGCCGTTGCCAACATGGAGGCAAACACCAGGGCGAGGGTGACGATCTCTGAGTCGGAGACGCCATGCAAAGCGAAGGTCAGGATGATGGTAAGAAAACCCAGCACCGCTTGCTCAGACCAATTGAAATCGACTGTTACGCACTCATAGGCAAGAAAGAGCAACAGCGCGTAAACGAGCCAGCGGACTATGCTTGCCGTAAAGCTTGACGCGGTGCCGAGAGCCTTCCACTTTTCCAGAATGCTCTTCATACATGGTTCCGGCGCCATCCGGCTCTGGTCGTGTGATCGCCCGCCACGGTTTGCTGCAAAATCGCGGCAAGTTTCAGGCTTGCCTGCGACAACTCAGCGTCTGGGGCATGATCGATCACTGTTTTTCTGGAGGCAATGGCGCGGGCTGCCTCAGAGTCGTAGCCGATCGACCAGGGAAGCAGCCTTCCTCCGCACTGACCCAGAACCAATTCGCGCGCGCCCTCGTCGACGGGATCCTCGGGGTCGAACTTGTTGAATAGATAAAAGGGTGATGGAACAGCCGCGCCGCGCATCCGCATCGACTCAACCATCGACTCGATCCGCGAAACGGACAGAATTGAATTCAAGTCAGGCAGGAGCGGGACGAGAACAAACGAGCACATCTCCAGGATTTGCGGCAGCAGCATGGTGGAGGCTGGTCCGAGGTCGAAGATGGTCCAGTAAGCTGCATCCATCTTGGCTCTCACTTCCTGGTTGAGCCAGTCCTGGGTGATCTCACCGGTGCTGTAGACCCGCAAAGGAGCGCGATTCGTGTCAGGATCCGCGAAGGTGTGCAATCCCGGCCGCAGGTTGTTTGCGCCAAAATAGAAAGGCAGCAAACCGCTCCCCGATGCATCTACCAGCAGGACGCGGTCTGTGATGGAATAAAGCGCACGGCCAAGGTTCGCGCAGAGCGTGGTTTTGCCCACGCCGCCAGCCAGCGAATAGATCGCCATCGCCAGATGAAATTCGCGTTGTCCCGCTGCCGGCGTTCCCTGGTGCTCGATGTTTGCGGTTTGCTGCTCCACGGGCGGGATCGAGTGAGACGGCTCGATTGCAGGCTCTCGCCACTGCGTGCCCCGCAACGATGAGCGATGACTTTCAGCTGCGCTGCTATCAGATGGGACTGGCACTATGGAGATGGGGGACTCGACCGGCTGCAAAAGCAGCTCAGGCGGTTTCGGCGAGTCTAACTGAACCTGTTCAGCTGCGGCAGACTCGCCGGAGACAGGAGTTTGTATCCCCGGAATCTTCCCAAGCTTGTCTTCAGGCTTTTCCTGGGTCTTCTGCTCGATCTGCGGCTTGTTCTGTTCCCTTCTTACTCGGAAAAAATCCCGGTAAGGCGCGTCATCTACATTGGCCCACGAATAGAGTCGGGCCACATCCTTCGCCAGTTTGTCATCCCCCTGGCGCTTACTGCCTGCAATTTGCTTCTCGTCTTGTCTCAATGTATAGACCTGCTAGCCAGAACGTCGCGCTCTTTCTCGCCAGATCGTACACCTCGTAATTTTGAGCCAAAACCACCCCTAAGACACGACGACCTTAACCGGGGGAGAGGCCAACTCGGCGTTGGCTCATACTACCATAGCCCGAAGGCCTGGTTCAGCTCGGCAAGTGTCCTGTATGCGAGCTGTGCGAGGCGCACAGTTATACTCCTGCCGCGCAGCGGTTAACAGGGTCACTGCACATCAGGGCATTTTCATGATCACCGTAGAGTGCCGAATCGAAGCCGGAACAAGCTTGTGCATTTTCCGGGAGATTTGGGGAAAGAGATCTGAGCGCCTGCGGAGGTATTGGCGAACGCGACAATGGTCTTCAACGCGCAAGGCAAGCATCAGTATTCAAGCAGCTTATTCGTTCTGCGTGTCGCGTGGAACACTATGCGCAACCTCAAATAGAGCCCAAAAACCGCGGGACATGTGGAAGCGGTGCTTCTTAGGGAGAATCGCGCGGCAACGCGACCTTGTGTGCTTATATGGGCCAACGTGCACCGGCGAGCCGAGCGTTGATGGCGATTACGGCAACATGTATTCTGTAAATTACGAGGCGTCAATGCGTGGTGCTTCGATCCCCGCTAGCCGCCCCAAGTTCTCCAACCGAAATGCACACCCGGCCACGGTCCCAAACCTTCCGGCCAACCGGGTAGGTTCCAATCGCCCATGGCCAGCCCGCTCTTGACAGAAACCACCCAACCGGAAGAGATCAGCCGTGTGCCCCTTTCGGACTGGCATTCCGAATTCCATGTCTTGTCGTGGTTGAGGTCGCCTCACGCCCAAACCCTGGCCGGTAATTACTGGCGGCGGCAGCCCTTCACGCTTGTTTCCGAGCCTGTTCCCGTTCTGGTCGACTCCACAAACAACAGCCGCGTCCTGACCCACTGCCACTGGCAGCCCGAGTCCGTCAGGTCCAGCCGCCTGACGCTCGTCCTGTTGCATGGCCTCGAAGGATCGTCCGACTCCCGCTACATCACCGGCATTACCTCTCTTGCCTTGGCCGCGGGCTGTAATGTCATCCGCATGAATATGCGCAATTGCGGCGGCACCGAATCCTGGTCGCCAACTCTCTACCACTCGGGACTTTCAGGCGATGTCGCGGCCGTTCTGCAGCACTTCGTGGCCGAACTGGCTCTCACGCGAGTCGCCCTGGTTGGCTACTCCATGGGCGGCAATCTCGTTCTCAAGTGTGCCGGCGAATTCGGCGAGGATCGTCCGGACTGGCTCCGCGCCGCGGTCGGCGTCAGCCCAGCCATCGATCTGGCCGAAAGCGCCGACGCTCTGCACGATCCTCGGAACCGGATGTATGAGTGGCACTTCCTGCGCAATCTCATGCGAAGGTTTCGCTGCAAAGCAGAGCTTTTTCCAGAGATTTACTGCACTCATCCCGCTCCTGCCGTTCACAGCATTCGAGAATTCGACGATCTCATCACGGCGCGTTTCAGTGGTTTCACTGGCGCCGACGACTACTACTATCGGGCTTCCAGCGCACGCGTAGCCGATAAAATCACCCTGCCCACACTGATCCTCCACGCACTCGACGACCCATTCATCCGTCTCACGCCAGGGACCCGAAAGCTACTAACCGTAAACCCCTGGGTAACCCTCCTCGAATCCAACCACGGCGGTCATTGTGCTTTCCTCGGTCAAACGGATGCGAACTCACCTTTGGTTCCGAGCAGCCGTCATTGGGCTGAAGCAACACTCATTCGATTTCTGATGGCGGAGGTTGGCCACGCCCATGGAAGCTGACTGGGAAGTTGAAATAGCCGCCGACGTCCCCGTGATCGACGCAGATTGGCCTGGCTTTGCCGATCTCCGTACCAATCCCGAAGCGGTTACAACTCTCCCAGAAGTTCAGCAATTCCCGGCTCTCGGCAGGGTCCTTCTTCGCCTGAATGGCTCAGCATCGGACCAATTCCTGGGCAAACCTGCTCTGTTTCTGACAGCCAAGTGCGATCTCTGGACTCCGGAATCCATCGATCCCGATGAGATGGAAGCCAGCCTGACTGAATCCGTCATCGCCCGCGCCTGTTACATCGATCTCATTCCGGAAGATGACACCCTTTTCGCATCCCTGCCGGAGCTTGAGTCCAAGACCCGCCAGCTAGTCTCCCGTCTTCGCACCGCATCCCTCGGTTGCAGCCGTATTGATCTCGTCCTCCGTCAGGCTATCTCCGGTGGCCGCCACGGCTTCGGCATCACCGCGTACACCACCGTCTGCGGTCCCAACACTTCCAACGCCGAGCAAAATCTCGATGCCGCCCTCAATGCTCTCGTCGATGCCATTTGTCCCGCCAAGCCGCCCCAGCCCCGCGCGGGCGATACAATAGCGAATGTCGAGCCGCGGGCGAGTAGCTCAATTGGATAGAGCATCAGCCTTCTAAGCTGAGGGTTACAGGTTCGATCCCTGTCTCGCCTACCATTTCCCAGCCCCAGTGCTGTACTGTGGTTTCTTGGATTCAATTATGCCGAAAAAATATGCCCTGGATTCCTTACTGCGTCTGCTCCCGGTAGCGGCGCTCGGCTCGATCGTCACGTTTGCCAACCTCGCCGCCGCCCAGAACCTGACCAATCAGGAGATCCAGCATCCGTCTGCTGATAGCTGGCCCAGCTATCACGGCGACTACACTGGCCGCCGCCATAGCAGCCTGACGCAGATCACTCCGCATAATGTCCGCGACCTTACGCTGGCCTGGGCCTTCCAGACCAACCAGCCGGCCACCATCAAGTCTTCGCCGCTGCTCGTTGACGGCATTCTATATTTCTCGGTCCCGGATAACGTGTGGGCCGTCGATGCCCGTTCCGGCCACATGATCTGGCATTTCGACCACCCGACCACCGAAGGTGATCACATCGGTCATCGCGGGGTGGCCATGTACCAGGATTGGCTCTATTTCGTCACTCCAGATGCGCACTTGATTTCGCTGAATGCGAAAGACGGCACAATTCGCTGGGATAAGGTTATTGCCGATGTGAAGAAGGGTTATTGGTCCACAGTTGCCCCGCTGGTGGTACATAACCACGTCATCGCTGGCGTTGGCGGCGACCTGGACAATATCACTGGTCTTCTAAAGTCTTTCGATCCGGAAACTGGAGAAGAGCAATGGGAGTGGGATGCGACGCCACCCCCCAGGCACTGCTGGCAAAACTACCGGTGGTATGACCTGGATCACCGGCACATATGATCCTGAGTTAAACCTGCTTTACTGGGGAACTGGCAATCCTACCCCGGTACTCAATGGCAAACCACGGCCGGGAGACAACGAGTGGACCTGCAGCATCGTTGCACTCAACCCCGATACCGGTAAGCTGACCTGGGGATTTTCCGCATCGCCGCATGACACGCACGATTGGGACGCTGTAGAAGTTCCAATGCTCGTCGACGCCAATTTCAAAGGCCAGCCGCGCAAGATGCTCATGCAGAGCTCACGCAATGGCTACTTCTTCGTTCTCGACCGCACCAATGGCAAGAGCTTGCTGACTGCACCCTTCGGACCCGTCAACTGGGCGTTGGGTATCGACAAGGACGGCCGTCCCATTCCCAATCCGGACAAAGAGCCGAAACCAGATGGACGCCTCATCGCGCCTGACGAAGGCGGTATGACCAACTACCGTTCGCCCAGCTTTGATCCGAAGACAGGATTATTCATTGTCGATGCACATCCAAGCTGGAGCGTATACTTCGCCAAGCCCGCTGACGGCGACTACGGCTGGGCCGGTGCGGACTATGGGCTGTGGGGCAAGGGCGTGATCGAGGCCATCGATTACCAGACCGGCAAGATTCGCTGGAAGCATGAAGTTGGCCAAGGCGGTTCCGGTGCGGGTGTGCTCACTACCGATTCCGGCCTCACCTTTACCGGCGATGGCGAAGGTAACTTCCTCGTCCTGGCCACGGATGACGGTAAGACTCTCTGGCACGCAGGCACGGGCTCTGGTATGCAGACCTCGCCCATTACCTACCAGCTCGATGGCCGACAGTATGTCCTCGAAGGCTCCGGCAGCGTCATGTTTGCATGGGTTCTTCCTCAGAGCGCGGTCGCGGGCGGTTCGCATCCCGTTGAGGCCCACGGCACCCGGTAAGGCGCTCCGCGCTGCACAATCTCAACGGCCCGTCCTCGTGATGGGCCGTTCCTTTGTGGGCTATTCACCGTGCAAGCGCATCTCGCCGCGTTTGCTCAACATCCAAGGCGATAGAGCTCGATCTATCTCAACAACTGCTTCCGGAGTAGCGTCGATGGACTATGTAAACCTTGGCACCACCGGCATCAAAGTCTCGCGCCTCTGTCTCGGCATGATGACCTACGGCTCGAAATCATGGCGCGAGTGGGTGCTTGAAGAAGACGAAGCCAAGCCAATGATCCGCCGCGCTGTGGAAGCCGGCGTCAACTTCTTCGACACGGCAGACATGTACTCGCTCGGCGTCAGCGAAGAGATCACTGGTCGAGCCCTGAAAGAGTTTGCCGGTCCGCGCGAAAACCTGGTCATTGCCACCAAGGTCTTCAATCCCATGTCTGGCGATCCCAACGATCGCGGGCTCTCGCGCAAGCATATTCTTGCTGCGATCGATAAAAGCCTCAAACGCCTGGGGACCGACTATGTGGACCTCTATCAGATTCATCGCTTCGATTCACGTACGCCCATTGAAGAGACCGTGGAAGCCCTCAACGACGTAGTTCGGGCCGGGAAAGCGCTATATATCGGCGCATCGTCGATGTACGCCTGGCAGTTCCTCAAAATGCTTGAAACGCAGCGCCGTCACGGCTTCGCACGCTTCGTCACCATGCAGAATCATTACAACCTTGTCTATCGCGAAGAAGAGCGCGAGATGATCCCGCTCTGCCGCTCCGAGGGCGTCGGCCTCATTCCCTGGAGTCCGCTCGCCCGCGGCTTCCTGGCCGGTAATCGCAAAGCCAATGAAGATAAGAAGCAGGGCGAGACACTCCGCGCCCGTACGGACGAATTCGCCCATAGTCTGTACTATCGCTCGTCCGACTTCACAGTGGTTGATCGCTTGTCAGAGATCGCTCAGACGCGCGGGGTCAAGAACGCACAGGTCGCTCTGGCGTGGATTCTCTCAAAGCCCGGTGTAAGCGCGCCGATTGTCGGCGCCAGCAAGATGTATCAGATGGAGGACGCGCTTGCTGCGCTTAGCATTCAACTGACGCCTGAGGAGATCGGACGACTTGAAGAGCCCTACGAGCCGCATCCAGTTCTCGGACACAGCTATCGCTGATGCAGGGCAAGCAACAAGAGAGCAGGGAACCGGGAAGCGCAATTGCACCTACATCGCAATTGTTCCTTCGATTGCACTCGCCATATGCTCGAAGTCTATCGGTCCGTTAAAGCGCTCACCATTGATGTAAAACGTCGGCGTTCCATTCACGCCGCTGCGCACGCCGCCCGCAAAATCGTCCCGTACTCGCTTCAAAAAGGTCTGCTTCTCGAGCGCATTTCGCAGTTCCGCGGCATCGAGTCCCGTCTGCTCCGCAATCTCCGCATAGAACGCGTCACCGAGCCGCAGCTGATTTTCCAGGAGCAGGTCGTGCGCTTCCCAGAACTTGCCGTGCGCTCCCGCAAATTCGGCCACCTGGGCCGCATTCTCTGCTTGAGCATGCAGTCGCGTCATCGGAAAGTTGCGAAATACGAACCGCAACTTCGATCCGAAGTGCCGCTGCAGACGCTTCACCAATGGATGCGCCTCTCCGCAGTTCGAGCACTGGTAATCGCCATACTCTACCAGCGTGCAGGGCGCGCTCGCGCTGCCCTGTGCCTGGTCTTCGTTGCTGACCGCAATGGTAAGCTTCGGCATGATTCCCTCTAGGTCTTGCTCTCAGACTGGAGCGCTTCCAGCGCTTCGAGAATGCCTTCCGCTCCAGGATTCTCGCTTAGCGGCGCGCAAAAGCTCCAGCGAATCACTCCATCTTTGTCGATCACGAACAGCGCCCGCTGCGAAATGCCGGCGGGCTCGAAATATGCCCCATAGCTCCGCGAAACCGCGCCCTTCGGCTCAAAGTCCGCCAGCAGAGGAAACTCCAGTTTGTGATCCTTCGCATACGCCATGTGACACCAGACGTTATCGACCGAAATGCCTAGCAACTGCGCGCCATGCTTCTGGAATTCCTGAAGAATTTCGTTATACAACGCCATCTGATCTCCGCAGACCGGGCTCCAGTCCGCCGGATAGAAAGCCAGAATCACGGGCCTTCCGCGCAGTCCGCTCAGCTTGATTTTGCGGTCAGGAGCGATTGGCAGTTCAAAGTCCGGCGCTTCCGTTCCGGGGCTTAATACGTCAGACATAGCATTCTCCGTCGATGGTTCAGCGTGAACTTATTTAAACCCGGACTCGGCAATCTCTGCAAGCGATCATGGAAGCATGCCGGCACAGCTTGCTGTCGTGCCGCCTGTACATCTGCTTCCATAAATTACCGATCGTTATTTTGCAAACCGGTATACCTCGCGCGATAAGATCGCTGAGGCAGCCGTTTAGCCGCCGATTTCCTTCGACACTCCCACATGCCCGCAATCTCCCGTCTTCTCTCGCCGCTGGTCATATATCTCGGATTCGCCGCGACGGGAGTCGGCATGGCTCTCCCTGGCTCGGTAATGCCGGTGCTCATCGCCCGATGGTCTCTGTCAGACCGCCAGGCTGGTTTGCTCCTCTTTCTTGGTTGGTTCGGCTCTTCTCTCGGCGCTCTCGGCGTTCGTTCCTCTCGCAGCTGCTCTCTTGCCGCCGGAGCATTTCTCTCCGCGGCGGGTGCTTCCGGCATGGTCTTCGGCGGGCGTTGGAGCAGCTTTCCCAGCATGGCCATCTTTGGCCTTGGCCTCGGACTAGCCATGACCGCGACCAGCTTGCTTCAATGCGCGCGCTATCAGCACAAACGCAGTGCAGAGCTCAATCGCCTCAATCTCGTCTGGGCGCTCGGCGCCTGCATCTGTCCCGCGCTCGCGGGACACTCGCTGCACGTGACCAGTATCACCGTGCTCTTTACCGGCGTTGCCCTCTTCTTCTGCGCTGTCGGCGCGTGGGTCTTTCTCGTCGAGCGAGACCCGCAGAGCCTGGACACCTCCGTCAGTGCCACCCGTTTTCAATGGAGCCTCGCCGCGTGGCCGTTGTCTCTTGTCCTCATCATCCTGCTCCCCACAGGTATCGAGAGCTCCATGGGCGGCTGGATCGCCGCCTACGTGCAGCGCACGCAACATGTCGTTACCACCACCGTGACCGCCGGCACCTGCTTCTGGGCTGGCCTGATGGTTAGCCGTACCCTGGCTTCCACTCTGCTCCATCTGCGCCGCTACGAACGTTTCGTGCTCTTCGAAAGCTTCCTTGCCGTTATCGCCGGAGCCGCGTTGCTCATCTGCATGCAATCGAGTCTCGCAATCCTGTGTGGGGTTTTTCTCACCGGATTTGGACTCGGGCCCATCTACCCGCTTCTCCTTGCCATCGCACTTCCGTACTCGGAGAACACGCTCATTTTTTTTATCGCTGGCCTTGGTTCAGCCTTCCTGCCCTGGATTACCGGAGTCGTTTCAACCACCGCCTCTTCGTTGCGAGCCGGCCTGGCTGTTCCCCTCATAGCGTCTATCGTGATGCTCTTTCTCGGGCTCACACTCCCAGGCATGCGTGCTGACGCCTCCGTTCATCGCCCCGCCATTTGATAGCGAGCGCATTATGCAATCCAATCAGAATTTTGTTAACAAAACTTTGCAGCGTGCATCTTAAAAATACACGTGGTTGTCGAGACGCTGCGGGATTCTCGGGAAATCTCAGGTGGATCAAACCTGCGCGAGTTTGTACGTTCGCACATCCTCTGGCGCTGGATGGATCGCTGCATCCGATGAAAACCTTGTAGCTGATCTAAGCAATCCGCGCGCGGCTTAGCTTGACTATCGTTTATTCCGGGTGCTATCACTTATATCCGGTTGCGCAATCGCTTGCGCACGAGGCTTCACGCGCCGTAGCTCCTCCTCTTCATTGAGCTTTACGGCGCGACATAAAACGAGAAATTGCCCGAGCAATTCCTGCTGCCAACTTACGGAGGACCAATGCAACGCACAGCGCATGCAACTTCGATTGCAAGTGATCGTGCCGTCTCGCAGCGCAGGCTTTTCAGCATAACTGCGCTGCCAGGATGGCTTATCGCCGTTCTCTTCCTCGTCGCCGCGCCCCTCGCGCAGGCACAGTACCGCACTTCTATCCAGGGCACCGTAACCGACACAACCGGAGCCGTGGTTTCAGGAGCAACGCTCACGCTCACCAACCTCGGCACCAATGAGAAGCAGGTTCGTACCAGTGATGCTAAGGGCGTGTACAACTTCAACGCCTTGCCTGCCGACACCTTTAAGCTCGAAGTCACTAAGACGGGATTCCAGACCAAGGTCCTCGATCAGCTTCAGCTCATTCCTGAGCAGGCCAACGGCATTGACGTCGTTCTGTCTGTAGGCACTGTTGAGGCTACCGTCACGGTAGACGCATCCACGACGCCTGCGATCGATACGGAGACCGCCAACAATGGTGCCGTCATCGATCAGAACGAGATCCAGCACATGCCGACCTTTCAGCGTGACGTTACCGGCCTCATCCAACTCGCCCCCGGTGTGCTTGCTGATGGGTCGCAGGATGCGGGTGGCGGCGGGTTTCAATCTCCCGGCACGCAAACCGGAGCTTCTTCCGGCGGCGGCGGCAATCTCGGACATTCGAGCAGTATCTTCGCTACCGAAAATGGTGCGTCTGCCAGTGCCAACGGCGGCCAGTTCGAGACGAACGGCTACAGTGTCGACGGCATCAGCACAGTCAGCGCCGTCTGGGGCGGGTCGACTGTCGTTACTCCCAGCGAAGATTCCGTGGCTAACGTAAAAGTGGTCACGAATGCCTACGACGCTGAAAATGGGCGCTTCTCGGGCGCTCTCACCGAGATCACATCCAAGAGTGGAACCAACAATCTTCATGGAAGCTTCTTCGTCCAGATCAACCGCCCCGGTTTGAATGCTTACCAGCGTTGGAACGGTTCTAATTCGGTTGAGGCTTTCAACCCGGACGGAACGCCGAAAACACCGTCGGAGCGCGGCCTCCTGAGAGATGAAGATCGCTACAACCAGCTTGGCGGCAGCATCGGCGGCCCCATTTGGAAAAACAGAGTCTTTGCCTTCTTTAACTACGAAGGACAGAGCCAAACAGTACCAGCGACAAGCAAGCAATGGTTCGCAACCTCGAATCTGGCGGCGCTGGCCCCGACGGGCAGCATTGCGTCCACATATCTCAATTTCAAGGGAGCACAGGTTCTCGGCACTGTCATCGGCTCCGTGAATTGTAAAGACGATGCCGGCCTGGTAGAAGGCAAAAATTGCAACACCATTGCGGGGCAAGGCTTAAACATTGGCTCCCCGCTTACCACCGCTCTCGGCACGCAGGATCAGACCTATGGCGGCGTCAGCAGCCCCGGCGTTGGCAGCGGTCTCTCGAATGTGGCCGACATCGCGGAATATACGATCAGCAATCCGACGAGCAGCGACTTCAAGCAGTACAACGGACGCCTTGATGCCGACGTGACCAGCAAAGATCATGCCAGCTTCGCAATCTATTGGGTTCCAGCGACCACCACCACGCATAACGGCGTTCTGGGATACCAGCTCTTCAATCATTCGCAGGTCAACGACGCTTTCTCGGGGATCTGGAATCACATCTTCTCGCCGACCTTGCTGAATGAAGCACGCGCCAACGCAGCAGGGTGGCGTTACAACGAGTTGGGAAGCAATCCTCAGGCCCCATTTGGTCTGCCCGAGGATAGCGTCATGGCAATCGGCAGTTTATCCATAGGCTCTTTCGGTGTGCCGGCACCGAGCCATCTGGATCAATGGACCTACGGCTACAAGGATGTCGCAACCAAGGTCCTGCATTCGCAAACTATGAAATTCGGCTTCGATTTCACCCGGCTCTACTACTTGAATGATCCAATCGGAGATCCGAATTACACCTTCTACAATATCTGGGATTTCCTGAACGACGCTCCGGAGGCTGAGGGCGGACCGTTTCAGGCGACAACGGGTATTCCCGGCGGCTACCGCAACGACAACCGCGAGAATCTCTTCGGTGTTTTCTTTCAAGATGACTGGAAGGTTCGCCCCAACCTTACTCTGAGCGCGGGATTGCGCTACTCCTACTTCGGGCCCCTTACCGACAAAGACAACAACATGGGTGTGCTCACCTTCGGCCAGGGGTCTGCTCTCTTGAGCGGAATCACCATCAAGACGGGACTTGACGCCTGGACAGCCCAAAAACTCAACTTCGGACCGCAGATCGGCTTCAATTGGAGCCCGGCTCATTCCAATAACAAGATCGTTTTTCGTGGCGGCTACGGTCTGAATTACAACCAGGAGCAGATTGCAAACGCCAACAATTACGACGGCAACCCGCCCGGAACCAGCTCGGTTCCCGGCAGCAGCACTGGGCCCACGAATATCAATCCAAATATCCTGTATGCGGTATCGAGCAGCCCGACCGACATCTTCGGCTTCCCGCCTAATCCCAACACCATCACCTCATTCAACACCGCCGGTTTGCCCACCGCCGGCGCTGCGAACCTGGGTGGCCTGCCCGGCAACTTGCCTACTGAGTACACGCACCACTACTCATTCGACATGGAGTGGGACCTGGGGCATTCGTGGGTTGCCAATATCGGCTACGAGGGCAGTTCCAGCCACCACACTTTGTATAACTATGACGCTACCGCTCTCGGGCAAATCCTCGGATATGCGCAGAATCCGCTCGTCAACAGCGTGAATACCTTTGGCAGCAAGGGCAAGTCGAACAACAACATGTTGCTCGCCGGTATCAAGCATCAGTTCTCACATACCTTCTCCACCGAGGCACAGTACACTTGGGCTCACAGTATGGATACCGACTCGGGACCATACAGCCGCGACCCCTATCTCTACAATCCCAACTTCTCCTACGGGCGGTCGGATTTCGATGTAAACCAATCCTTTAAGTTCTTTGGTGTCTGGCAGCCAGTAATCTTCCGCGGCGCCCATAACTGGGCGGAGAAAGTTGCCGGCGGATGGTCGTTCAGCGGGATATTCACCTTTCACACCGGCTACGGGTGGACTCCTGTCTTTCAATCTCCTCATCAGTTCTACTGCAACACCTGCAACTACGGCTATCTGAACCTGCGCCCAACCTATAAAGGAGGCGCCGGCTTCAGCACCAGCAACACAGCCTTCAAAACTGGAAGTAACTTTGCAAATCCCGGCACGGTATACGATGGCCCGGACACGATCTCCGCGAATACGGGCATCGTGTTCAATGACAACTACTTCAGCGTCCCGAACCTGGTGCCTGCCATCACCGACAATCCCGGACAGTCGACTACCACCTTCATCCCTCCGCCGGGAATCGATCGCAACTCTTTCCCTGGCCCCGACTATCACAATGTAGATTTCACCATCTCGAAGGCTTTCGGCTTACCCAACATCAAGCTCATAGGCGAAGACGCGAAGATCGAAATCAAGGCCAACATGTTCAACCTTTTCAACCTGTTGAATATCAACCCCAGTTCGATTTCAACCAACGTCCTGAATTCAAACCTGGGTCAGGCAGGATCGGCGCTGGGATCGCGCACTATCGACTTCCAGGCTCGCTTCAGCTTCTGATCGCAATGTTGTTAGACGCACAAACAAGAGGTAGGACTGAATCATCGGTCCTGCCTTTTGTTGATTCGTCTCGCGCGATAGCTCTATGAATGCGGTACACGCGCTGTAGATTTTCGTACTACGAGTTCGGGATAAACCGTGATCACTGATCCTGCGCTCATCTCCCCATCCCCGCGAATCATTCCCAGCAGTGTACTCGCAGCCATCTGTCCCATCTGCCGCAGCGGCTGTCGTATTGTCGTCAGTGGTGGATGACTCGATGCGGCGAACAGCACGTCGTCAAATCCCACCACCGAAACATCCCGCGGCACTTGTAGCCCCGCCTCGCGAAGCGCACTGACTGCGCCAAACGCTGTCATATCGTTGAAGCAGAAGAGCGCGGTAAACGGAACCTGGCGCGACAGCAATTCCTGCGTTGCCAGATGCCCCGGCTCAGGTCCCGGCTCTGGACTCTTCAACTGCACTGTCAGCTCAGGAACGACGGAAATTTCCAGCCCTGCCGCGACATCCCGAATTGCTTTCCACCTTCGGTTCGTATCGGAGCTGAACGCCTGTCCTTTGATAAACGCGATCCTCTTGTGACCAAGCTTCTGCAGATGCTCCAGCGCCTGGTGCGCCGCCATGCGATGATCCAGCTCTACGCTGATCGCATGCTGGTTATGCCAATGCCCGGACACAGCAACCACCGGTACCGGCACATCCTCGCTCACCTTCGTATCGACTGCAATGATCCCATCCACTGCCCTCGAGATCATCAGCCGCGGATACGCCTCCAGCAGATCTTCATGATGCCGATGGCTGGCGACGAAGTAGAACAGGCCCTCTTTTAAAAGACCGTCCTCAACTCCCGCCAGCACAGCCGTCGAATAGCCTTCGCTGATCTCCGGCACCAGTACGCCGACCGTGAACGTTCGCTTCTGCCGCAGGCTGCGCGCTATGATATTCGCTTCATACCCAAATCGCGCTGCGGCTTCAAGCACCCGCTGCTGTGTAGCTTCAGCGATGCGGTGTGCCTTCGCTCCACCGTTGATCACCCGCGAAACAGTCGATTGCGACAGGCCTAGATACGCCGATAGCTCTTTCAGAGCTATTGATCGTCGCCCCGTCAATGCCCTCTCATCGCTTGTAGACATCTCTTGGGGATCGGAATTAAACGTGCGCTTTTTCATCGATATAGTTCTGGCTACACAACAATTCCAATGCGAGCGCGAGTACAGCATGTCATCATCTGCATGCGTATGCTTCGCAACGGCTCGGTACGTTTCGGCTCGAGTGTTGTCATTCTATCGCAGCAGCCGCTTGTTCTTTACCTGCGAACAGGCAGCAGGGAACTTCATTCAACCAGCAACAAATCCAGCCTTCCTCATCGCTTCGGCTGCTTCACGGTTGCGCATAAAGGTTTCCCACACTAATCCGCTGCGCAGATTCTCAGCCATAATCACCGAGATACCGAGGTCGATTCCCAGCACATCCGGGTCGTACCAGTTCGCCTCAGGATGAAACGCATCGCAGAATCCATACCGGCCCCAGGCCAGCTTTCCCCACTTCTGCTTCATCGTCTTCTGCACGTGCAAACAATCCGCCGGCAAAAACGCCAGTGATCCCGCAGTCGCATTCGGCACAACACTGCCATCGATCGGTCCCTGCGGAGGCGGACCACCCCAGGCCGTGTAGCCGTCTTTGTAGTCCGAAGCGCTGATGCCCCAGTAGTCCTCCGAATACCACTTCGGCATCGACAGGCAGAACGCCTTGTGCGCTTTTGTTGCTGTCACCGAGTTGCGAAAGTAGTTCGTATGCCGGTCATGCTTGTTACGAAAGTCAAACCACGCCTGCGAATACTGGTGTGTGAAGATCGGATCGTTGCCGCTAATGTAGTGAAATCCCTTGTAGTCAATGACAGGTCGCGTCCATGCTTCCCATGCCTTCGGGTCCACTGCATGCGTCGGCGATCCAATCGCCAGCAGATAGATCATCATCAGTTCGCAATAGTGCACCCATCGCGCATCCAGAAATCCCTTATCCGGAAACCACCCCATTGAAAATGTCGTGCCGCCATTCAGCATCCACGGCCAGTCCACACGCTCGTAAATCCGCGTTGCGTGCTTGTGAATCACTTCATCCTGAAAATAGGCCCGCGCTGTCAGCACGCCACACAACAACAGCGCCGTATCGATCGACGAAACTTCCGAGCCCGGGAATGGCGTCCCGTTCTCAATATCAGTGAAGTGATAGTAGAACCCATGTTCCTGGTGAAACTTCTCCGCATGCCATTGCATTGTGGCGCGCACACGCTCGACAACCTTGCCGTGTGGCAGCCATCCGCGCCGATCTGCAATACACAGCGCAGTCAGACCAAATCCTGTAGCTGCAATGCTCGCCATCTTGCGCGGATCGCGCGCGCCTGCTGCCTGATCGTTCCGCGCCCGGTCCAACACCTGTCCGGTTGTCGGGCTCGCCTGGTCCCAGAAGAACATGCAGGCACGCCGCTGCATCTCGTCGAGAAATACCTCATCCTCATGCGTCAGCCGGTAAGCTTTCACCGCTTCTTCTGGCGTCGCTTCGGCTAAAGCCGCGCGCTCTCCAAGCACGGACGCTGCAGCGGCGCCTCCCAGCAACCCAAGCATGTGACGGCGCGTCAGCTGCATCGTCGATTCGTTCCTCTCGCGTATATCCTTCCGCATCTCTAGCCTCCGTTACTTCGCTGCAATCGTCACGATCGCCAATCCATTTACTGGGAGCGTCAACTCAAGACTTCGCTCCTTTATCTGAATGCGTTCAGGAGCGGGCAGGGAAGAGGTGTCATTCATCTTCGTAACCTGCGCTTGCGTCGGATACTGCGGGCTGCCCATCGCCCGATATGCCGGCAGAGGATTGCCATGCTTCTCATCCGTCCTCTGAATCGTCGCAGCGCGGTTCTCCCCGATGCCTTCGAAATCGAGTTTCACGGTCTTCTCGGTGCCATCCTTCACGCGATCCAGGTCTATAAGATTCCACAGCGCGATTACAATCGTCCCGTCCTTGCGTCTCGTCACGATCAGATCATCTGCTGCATTTTTCAATCGCTCATCGCCCAGATCATGCAGCAACGAAAATCCATAGAAGCTTGGCTTCTTGACGCCGTCTTCCGTAATCAACCCAAAGCCTCCATGAAACGGATCACTAGGCGATCCGCCCTCTTCGAAGACATCGTCAAATGTCCAGAATGACATCTCCTTCACAAGCCCGTCACAGTCGTGGACATCCTTTGCCAGTGCCGCTCCAACATACCAGTTGTCGCGCGCATTAAGATCGCCATAGGAGGGCACATTCCACTCCGTCCAGAACAGCGGCAGGGCAGGTTCTGCTGATTGCGCAATCTGCCCGTGCACCATCTGGATTGCGCGACACACTCGGTCGCGCATTGGAATATCTTCCTTTGTCCCCAACATATCCTCGACCGTGTCATCCGCGTACCCATGCGTCGAGATGAAATCGATAGGAACATGCTCCTGCGCCACATGCGCTATGAACTCAGGAATCCAATGCGCTGCGGCCGTAGCCGGCCCGCCCGCTCGCAGGCGGGGGCTTACTGCCTTTAGATCCCGCGCTGTATGGTCGTACAGCTCAAAGTACGTGGTCTGCTTTGGCTTGCCAGCCCAGAAGTCGATATTAGGTTCGTTCCAAACCTCGAAGTACCATTGGCTCACTTCATCGATACCGTAACGGTCCACGAGGTGCTGCGCGAAAGCGCGCATCAAGGCATCCCACTTGGCATAGTCCTTCGGCGGTGAAACGTTCTGCTTATACCAGAAAGGATGAATCGCATCCTTGTCCGAAGCCAGCTTCTTCGGCATGAAGCTGATCTCGACAAAAGGTTGCACACCGCGCGACAACAGACCGTCATAGATCTGGTCCACGTACGTGAAGTTATAGATCGCCTGTCCCTTGTCATCCTCGTCGTACACGCCGTTTTCGTCGTGCAGAATCGCGTGGAACCGTACATAGCGCATGCCAATTTGATCGTGCACTTCGGTCAGATCTTTTCTATATCCCTCGCGCAAAGACAGATTCGCGCGTCCCGATCCAAAGACTGTCTCCCAGAAATGAGGTAAGGGGGTAGTCGCAGCATGCACATCGACCGTGCGCACTTCCACTTGCGCATGCATCGAACAACTGAGAAATAATGGCACAATTACAGCGGAAAACTTACCGATAGCAGACATTGAAATCGCGGTCCTTCCTCGCAGATGGCAAGCGGAAGAGACAATCCTGAGAAGAGCTGGTTTTCAAAAATATCAATGCGCAATCGCTTGCGCAAATCCGTTGATACCACCCGTCTCTCAGCCCTGTCAACTGAACTCGACTGCGGCTAGCGGAAACCGGTCTTTTGGCTTACGCCAGCCAGCACAACTCACTAATAGGATGATGACGATCCGCGAGAGTGGTCAAAAATCCGCGTGAAGGATCTCAATCTTTCCAGTACGGCTTAGCCACGCACCCAAGCGCCGTCAATCGATCGCCACGCCTGCGGATTCTCGATCTTGTCGCGCAAGATTTCCGGCAGCCGGTCTTCACGCACGCCGTCATAGCACTGCAGCATGGCAAAACGTGCAATCGACGCAGGAATGCCTACGGATGTAAACCCAGGATGCGAAGTAGCTGGGAAGGGGCCTCCGTGATTCATCGCAGGGCTGACTGCAACACCGGTTGGCATTTTGTCATTCAGAAGTCGCCCAACTTTCTTCCGCAGCACCGGCGCGATCCGTTCATACGCCGCATCATCCGCTCCCGACTTCGCGGAATAAATCGTGCCCGTCAGATTGCCTTCCAGTTGCTCAAGCAACTCAGTCAACTCATCCAACTCGCTTACGGTCGCGATCATCGTCATGTTGCCAAATACTTCCCGCTGCAGTTCATGCGGCTTTGCGAGGATCTGCTTTCCGCTCGTTCGTAACAGCGTATTGCTAAACCTGTAGCCAAGTCCTGCAGCGTCCTTGCCGCCCGTCACCAGCTCCGCTCCCGCATCTATCAGGGCCTTCGCGCCAGATGAAAGCTGTTGCGGAGCAGCCTGCGACAGCAGCGTGGTGGGCGTCCGCTCGTCAAAAATCTTCGCCACAGCGCTTACGAACTCCGCACTTCTCTCGCCTTCCGGTATCAGAATCAGATTTGGACTCGTGCAGAACTGTCCTGCAGCCGCGAGGCAACTGTCCGCAAGCTCCTTCGCCAGCTTCTCCCCATCTTCCTCCAGCGAGCCAGGAAGGAAAATCACAGGATTGATGCTCGACATTTCAAGATAGATAGGCTTGCCAACCTCTTCTGCTGCGCGCTTCAGATGCACCCCTGCATTGCGGCTTCCGGTAAACCCTACGGCTCCAACGCGAGCATCGCTCACCAGCTTCAATCCATCTTCATTGCTCACCTGGTACAGCAGTTGCACTGTTCCCTTCGGCAATCCTGCTTCATCAGCTGCCTTCCGGGCCTGCTCTGCTAGCAGCCGCGTCGTGTTCGGATGCAGCGGATGCGCCTTCGCAATCACCGGATTTCCAGCAGCAATTGCTGCCGCAAAATCTCCGCCACTGATGCCGTTAAATGCCAGCGGAAAATTATTCGGCCCGATGACCACCACCGGACCGATCGCCGCGAAGCATGAGCGGATATTCCGGGCTGTATCAATCGTCGCGTGCTTCCACGACTCTTCACGCGCCGCCGCAGCAGCAAGCCGCAACTGATTCGTCGTCCGCGGCAGCTCCACATCCTTCAATCGAGGACTCACTGGCAGCCCAGTCTCCTCATTTGCAGCCCTCACGATCTCATCCGCCGCAGCCTCGATCGCCGCGGCATACTTATCCAGAAACGCAGCGATCTTTACCGGTTCAACTCCGCACAACTCTTCCGCCGCGGAAGCAGCCGTATTCAACGCCCGCTCGCAATCTCCCCAGGCACTCACCGGAAATTCCATCGCCAGCGCCTCACCCGTCGCCGGATTATTTGCATGAAACAGCGAAGTCGCGTCCGCCTCAACCCATTCGCCGCCAATCAACACACGTGCTACGCTCATCTACCTTCTCCAGATCCAGTAATGCAATATTGTGCGCTGCCAACGTTACGCCACGGTGTTCACGAGCGTCCCAATGCCATCAATCGAAACACGAATCTCATCGCCGTGCGCCAGAGTAAAGTCATCCGGCGGCACAATCCCCGTGCCCGTCAACAGAAAGCTTCCATACGGAAAACTCTGATCGCGATAAAGATACTCCACGAGCGATTTTGGATCGCGCCGCATCTCACTCCATCGAATCTCTGCGGCAAACGCTATCGCTCCGCCGCGCCAGATCTCCAGCCCAATGTGTGTCTCAGGCGGCATCGGCGCCGACTGTATCAAAATCCCCGGCCCCAGCGCGCAGCTGCCGTCATACATCTTCGCCTGCGGCAGATACAGCGGATTCTCGCCCTCGATATCCCGCGAACTCATATCGTTCCCGATCGTGTAGCCCACGATCTCTCCCCGCGGATTGACCACCAGCGTCAACTCCGGTTCCGGCACCGACCACTTTGCATCGCTCCGAATGCGCGCCACCGCCCCGCTCGGCCCCACAACCTTGCTGCGCCAGCGGCTTTGAAAAACAGCTCCGGCCGCTCCGCCGAATACACGCGGTCATAAAAGTCGCCGCCTCCCGCGTCCTTCGATTCCTCCATCCGCGCGCTGCGGCTCCGGAAATAAGTCACCCCCGCCGCCCAAACCTCCTGGCTCCCCACCGGCGCAAGCAATCCTCGCTCGCATCACGCGACCGCGCTCGACGCCGCTACAGACGATGCCAGATTCGATCACCAGATCGTCCTGCGCCAGCAACGCATCCAGCGACTCTCCTTCAGCCGGAATAACTTGCCCACGCTCCTCAACAACCAACCATGCTTCGTCCGATACAGAATCATATGCCTGTCTCCGCACCTTCACTCAATCCTTCGCCATACCGCTTCTTCAGTGCGCGAGACAGATCGCGTCCACGTCATAAACGCACCCGCCCCAAACTCCCCCGCTTGCCTCCACCAGCGCCGCCCACAACCGCGTATCCTCCGGCAGTGCCGGATGCGGCCGCAAATCCCCCGCGCGAGCCCCGCGCCGCCAAGCGCCGCGCACCCTCCTCCGCGCCGAAACATCCGTCCACCCTCTCCCACCAGATTCACGCCCCATGCAGTGCTTACGCGATCGATCACAATCTCAATCAAGTCCCCATCCACAATCTTCCCCATCGGCCCACCCGCCAGCGCCTCCGGCGAAATATGCCCAATGCAAGCCCCCGTCGACACGCCGCTGAACCGCCCATCCGTCAGCACCGCCACATGCTTGCAAAACGGCAGCGCCTTCAGCGCCGAGGTGATCTGATAAATCTCCTGCATCCCCGCCCCCGCGGCCCGCAGCACACCAGCACCATCACATCCCCGGCGCCAATCTCCCCGTGCTTGATCGCCTCAATCGCCGCCGCCTCCGTCGTAAACACCCGCGCCGGCCCGCGATGCCGATACACGCCATCCTCATCCATCAGCGCAGGATCGATCGCCGTGCTCTTGATCACCGATCCCTCCGGCGCCAGATTCCCCGCCGGAAAACACACCGTCGACGTCATCCCGCGCCGCCGTCGCCCGATCCGGCGACATAATCACATCCTCCGCATCGATCCCATCCCGCTCCAGCAGATTCTCCTTCAGCGCGCGCCGCCGCTCGCTCTGCTCCCACCAGTCCAGATTCTCTCCAGCGTCTCCCCGTCGCCGTCATCGCATCGCAGTATCCAGCAGCCCCGCCGCGCGCAGATGCAGCATCACCTCCGGCACGCCGCCAGCCAGAAACACCTGCACCGTAGCAAACCCACCCGGCCCATTCGGCAGCGCATCCACCAGCCGCGGAACCTGCGCGGTTGACGCGCATCCAGTCTGCAACCGTCGGCCGCCGCAGCCCGGCCGCATGCGCAATCGCCGGAACATGCAGCAGCAAATTCGTCGATCCGCCAAACGCCGCGTGCACCACCATCGCATTTCCAAACGCCGCATCCGTCAGCATGTCGCGCGTCCCCATCCCATCTGCCGCAGCCGCAACAGCGCTGCGCGCCGACCGCCGCGCCGCATCCAGCCACACCGGCTGCCCCGACGGAGCCAGCGCCGCTATGCGGCAGCGCCAGTCCCAGCGCCTCCGCCACCACCTGCGAAGTCGCCGCCGTCCCCAGAAACTGGCACCCGCCTCCGGGCGTAGCGCAAGCCCGGCACCCCATCTCCGCCGCATACTCCAGCGTAATCTGCCCCTGCGCAAACCGCGCCCCAATCGTCTGCACCTTGCCCCGCGTCCTCGCCGTTCTCCGGCAGCAGCGTCACCCCGCCCGGCACCAGCACGCTCGGCAACTTCACCCGACGAAGCCAGCGCCATCATCATCGCCGGCAATCCCTTGTCGCACGTCGCCACGCCCATCACGCCGCTTCGCGTGCGGCAGCGACCGCATCAGCCGCCGCAGCACCATCGCCGCATCATTGCGATACGGCAGCGAATCCAGCATCCCCGTCGTCCCCTGCGTCCGCCCATCGCACGGATCCGTGCACAGCCCCCGCAAACGGAACCGCCTCCGATCTCCGCAAGCTCCGCGCCGCCTCCGCCACCAGCAGCCCCACTTCCCAGTGCCCTGTGTGAAATCCCAGCGCAATCGGGCTGCCCATCCGGCTGCGCGCAGCCCGCCATGCGTGCTCAGAATCAGAACCTCCGGCCCCAGCAGCCGCGCCGGATCCCATCCCATGCCCACATTCTGGCTCAGCCCAAACAGATTCCCCGACGGCTGCGTCAGCAGCATCTCCGGCGTAATCGGCAGCTGTCCCGCCGGCCCCGCCGCATGGGTCCGCACCGCGTCAAAGGCAGTCCCTCTGTTTCGAGCACCTGCTTTATATCGATGGTCACAACCCGCAAGCCCCCATTCGCAGTCTATTGGACCGCCTCGCATCGAGTCTCACGAATTCCGAATCATCCCTGCCGGCTTTGCAACTCAGGCGGCAGTCGTCGAAAGCAGCGTCCCCGAAGCTGGCTTCAACCCATAGATATCGCACCCCGAAATCACCAGCGAAATCGACATCAGCCAGAAATCCCGCCGCGCGAATTCCCCGTCTTCGCCTCCAGCACCCTACCAGATACGTTCCGGCAAATCCGCCCAGCGCACCGCAACTGTTCATCAATGCCATCACCTCGCCCGCAACGTTTCTCGGCATCATCTCCGGCACCATCGCGAAAAACGGCCCATATGGCGCGTACATGCAGCTCCCCCGGCCACAATCAGAACACGCAAACGCCCACCGGAAAGCAATGTCCCACGCTGATAATACGAACCGAACAGCGCCACGCCAGCCACAATCAAAAACGGCCAAACAAACTCGCGCCGCCTGCCGCTGCGATCGGACAAGTGCGACACCACGCAGCATCAGCACAACCGCCACGACAGTAAGGCACAGCCGTCAGCAGCCCTGATCGCATGCCCTATCGCCGCGCCCTTCCATTGCGAATCACCACCGGCAGCCACAGCACAAACCCGTACACGCCCAGGCTCCAGAAAAAATAATTGCACGTTCAAGCCGCACCACATTCCGCTGCCTGAATGCCGCCCCCAGCTTCACGACCCGCGGCAGCATCCTGCTGCTCCCGCTCCAGTTGCTCCTCCAAATGCGCGCGCGCCTCCGCCGCCCATCCATCGACGCCTCCGCTGGCCGATCGCGCACCACCATCAGACCACACCACGCCCCAGACAACGGAAGGCACCCCTTCCAGAATGAATGCCCTCTGCCACCCAATCGCCTGCATCAGATATCCGGTCACCGCCGACATCCACAGCACCGTCACCGGATTCCCCAGAATCAGCAGCGTGTTCGTCGCGCGACCGCTCCGCGCGCGTAAACCATCGCGTCAGCAGAATCAGCATCGCCGGAAAGACAAAGCTCTCCGCCACGCCCAGCAGCAGCCGGTCCACCGCCAGCATCCAGAAGTCGCGAATCACGCCCGTCAGCGCCGCGAACACCCCACGCTACCAGCGCGACAAAAACCAGCCATGCGCGCGCTGCGCCTTCGCTGCAAAAGCAACACCCGGCACCTGAAGCAGAAAATATCCCAGGAAAAACAACGCCCCCAGCAGAGCCGACTGCGACCGCGGAAATATGCAGCGTCTTTCGCCAGCCCAGCCGCCGCGCCGAAGCCATAATTCGCGCGATCCAGATACGCCAGGCTGTACGTGATAAAAACAATCGGCAGCAAGAACAGCCAACGTTTCTGCGCATCATGGGCGGCAGTTCCCTGAATCGGATCTTTCTGATCTGCCTCGGGCGCAGTCGAGCCCGCCGGTACAAGAAGCTCGTCAGCCACTCCGACCTCCAGCCGCGAGACGGACTACGGCGCGATTGTCTTCGGACAATCCACGCGAGAGCTGCACGGAAGAAATGCAGCCTCTCTACAGGTATAAATCGCTTTATCTCGGCAGGCTCAAACGTTCCTTACTCTATTTGGCCAGCCACGCACTTGTAAATACTTTCGTTCGGCGCCACCGGAGTTGCTCACCATTTCCTCGTCCGCGTGCAATTTATAAGGCAGAACAAACAGCCGTTTTCCATCGTCGCAGAAAACGCCGAAGCTCTCTCGGAGGCTGAATCCAGACCTGCGCCGCAGTGGTACGCCACTCCTTCCGCACCAGCACACTTAGACCCCGATCGCCCAGCGCATCAAAGGCATCCTCATCCGTCGTGTCGTCGCCCAAATAGGCAATCGCCGCGTCGTACGGCAGATCCGCCCGTATCGCCCGCACCGCATCACCCTTGTGATTGCCCGCCCGCAATTCCAGGCCGCCGTCAAACTTCAGCAGCTTCACTGTCGGCACGTGGGTGTACTGTTCCATCATCGCCAGCGCCCGCTCCTGCGCACTCTGCGACGATTCGAATGCCTTACCCCGCCAGTGCACTCCCACCGAATTCGGCTTGTGTTCCACGCGAAATCCAAGCCTCGCCGCTTCAACTACTTGCCGAGCTTCTTCGATGGCCTGAGCTGCTTCCTCGTCAAGGGGCATCCGCTCCAGCGTCCCATCCGGCAGCAGATGCTCAGCTCCATGCAGTCCCCAAATCTCCGGCTTGCGCTTCAGTTTCAACAATCGGGCTGCCGAGTGGGCAGGCCTCCCTGTCACGAACACAATGCGCGCCCGTTCACACTCGCCAATTGCATCCAGCAGCGGCTCAATGCCCGCCCACGGCCGCGCCTTCGAAGCATCCACGTGAAACGGCGCCAGCGTCCCGTCATAGTCCAGCAACAGCGCAGTCTTCTTCGCATCTGCCAGCCGGAGAAAAAACGCGTCCAGCCGTGTCTTGAACTCGTTTCTCGGGAGCCCCGTGTGTTCCACGGCCTCGTCAACTGAACCTGTCATCTGCAATTACCTTCAATGGGATCAAGCCGATCGCGTGACAACGTGTCAGGCCGTCACCGGGTGCCGGTTGCGCCCCGGATCGGCCAGCACTGCGCCCTCGATCCGTACCGCGCAGACATCCGTCAGCACATTGGCAGCCCAGCGATACACATTGTGTTCTTTCACCTGCTGCCGCATGCGGTCAATTCGCAGCCGCCGTTCTCCGGGGCTCATTTCCAGACCGGTTCGAATTGCCTCCGCCACTTGCTGCACATCGTAAGGGTTCACGATCAGTGCATCGCGCAGCTCCTGCGCGGCCCCTGCAAACCGGCTCAGGATCAGCACGCCATCGCCATCCGATCGCGCAGCCAAAAATTCCTTCGACACCAGGTTCATCCCATCGTGGAGCGAAGTTACCATGCAGATGTCCGCCGCTTTGTAGTAGCGCGTCACCTCCTGATGACTGCACTGTCTCTCAATCAGAATCACCGGCTTCCAGCCGGATTTCTCAAACTTGCGATTGATCCGCTCTACCGTTTCTTCCACCTGAATCTTCAACGCAATGTAGCTTGGCACCCGCGTCCGGCTCGGCGCTGCAATCTGCGCGAACACAACTTTTTCCAGATACCACGGATGCTCATCGAGCAATTGCTCCACTGCCAGCAGCCGCTCCACAATGCCTTTGGTGTAGTCCATGCGATCCACGCCCACCAGGAGATGCTTGCCTTCCACCCCAAGCTCACGATGCAGTTCGCTATGCAATCGCTCCTCGCCATCGGGACGCTGATTCCATGAGTCTTCTGCATCCTTCTTCAGTCCTGCGCCATTCAGGCTTCCGTCGTGAGTTATCGCAGCGTGTTCGGTCGCGTGCTCGTCCCACGCCACGCTGATCGGGAAGGGCTTCACCAGAGAGCTATGGCCGCCCCGCAAAATGCTGAACTGTTCCCAGTCCGTTCTCGCCTCCAGTGTGCGGTCCACCGTCTCCAGAAAGTTGTTGCAGTGCGACTGTATATGGAATCCGATCAGATCCGCTCCCAGCAGCCCGTCCAGCAACTCCGCCTGCCACGGGCAAATGCTGAAAGCTTCCGCATTCGGCCACGGAATATGCCAGAAGATCGCCACACGCGCATCCGGCCGCGCATTCTTCACCATCCGCGGCAGCAGCGCAAAGTGATAGTCCTGAATGAACACCACCGGATGCTCAGCATTGCGCATCTCTTCCACCAGCACCTCCGCAAACTTCGCATTGACCTGCTGGTAATATTCCCAGTCCTGCGCGCGGAAGATTGGCCGTGTATGAGCCATATGACAGAGCGGCCACAGCCCTTCGTTTGAAAATCCTTCGTAGTGACCCGCTACTTCTTCCTCGCTCAGCCAAACGCGTCGCAGCGTATACCGCGGATCATCGGGCGGCACACGCAGATGGTCGTTCGCGTCGACAAACGCCGCGTCCTCGCCGCCGCTTCCATGTGCAATCCACGTTCCGTCGCACGCTTGCAGCACCGGCTCAAGCGCCGTCACAAGACCGCTGGGAGGCACCACACACTCCACCGTCGATCCCTGCTTTATATGCATGAAGGGCTCGCGATTCGAAACCACGAACAGTTCGCCGCTGCCCAGCTTCTCACGCACATGTACCGCGAGCCGGTGCGCCGTCCACACATGCTCCGCGGCATCCCGTAGCCGCGCCTCGGACTCCGCCGCCGCACGCGCTTTAGTCAAGTGCTCCGCCAGCGAAGTCATCTCATTCGCAATCGGCACAAGATACCCGAACTCCTTCGCCGCTCCGTCGAGTTGTACCTTGCCCTGCCGCAGTTGGCGGAGCCATTCAGCAGCGCGAGTCACCGGCTCCTGCAGGAACCATCGCACCATCAGCAGCGTAACCACCACCACGAGGATGACCATCGCTGCGATGTTCACAAAGCTGCGCCGCCACACCGCCACGCTCGCCTGGCGAATATAGTCGGCATCGGCGACCATTACCAGCGTGCCAACCGTAAGTTCTCCATAGTGAAGCGGAATGGCATATTCATACCAAAGCCGCACAGGGTCCGGGGCAGCGGTGTCGCGCCATCCATTTGCTCCAGCAAGCGCCAGAAGCCCGCTCGGAGGATACTTCACAAACGCTGCAATGTCTTTGCCCTCAGTGAGGGGCCGCTTGAGAAAGCTTGCCGGCATAGCGCGCAACGGAGTGACATTGCCGCTGGCCGCCACCAGTTGGCCATGCGTGTCGTAAACCGCGAGCCCAGGTTGATCCGGATAGTGCCGCAGCTTTTGCAATAACTGCGGCACCGCTTCCGGATGCTGCATCGTCATCTGCTGCTCAATCTGAGGCTGCACGCTCGCCCCATACCACTTCGTGCGCCGCTCCAGATCTGTGGACAAACTGTGCTTGTGCGTCAGTACGTCGAAATAGGTCGAGCCAAGGGAGATAAGAGTGATGCCCACCAGGAGTGCCCCTACCAGACGTAGTCGAAAGAAATGCATAGGGGCTCCAGTGGAAGATAGCTGCGCCATTGCGCTGACCGGACGTCTTTATTTCTTGATTCTGCGCCTGTTTTACGCGCAACTTGCATGCGCGCTCCGGATTTGTGTTGGATCCCGGACTACTTTCCTGGGTATCACTCCATTAGATGCAGGTTTTGCTGCTTGAGCTTCTTCGCCGTACTATGTTGTATTTGTGAGGCTTATATTCTTTTTCAGCCACTATCGCCAATCGTGTTTCGCTGCCTGCTTCCAGTCTCGCATCTCGGTCCGCCGCGAAATCCCGGATCAAGCCGACTCTATTGTGCAACAGCCTCCAGCGTGAGCACCTGAAACGGTGCGAGCTCGATCGATTTCGCACGCCCTGCTTCAAGCTCTATCGGTGGCCTGTCCACCTCATCCCGCCATGGACTTTTCGCCACAAAACGCCTCGGTGCGCCATCCGGCAATTCAAAGGCCCTCCCCACATCCAGCGAAAACTCCTGTGGCTTGCTACTCGGATTGCGCAACGTAATAATCCCTTTCTCCGGCGACCACGCAGCCCACCCATACACCTCAAGCCAGCGCGGGTCACCTCCGATCCAGTGCGTATCTTTGAGTGTCGCTGCATTTTTGCGCGACCACTTCGCCGCCTCTGCCAGCACATCCCAATCTTCATCGCTCAGCAACGCCGGAGTAATATACATCTCCTGCAACTGCGTTCCAGTTCCGAAATACGACCGCACCTCGTTGCGAAAATCATGTCCAGGATCGGTCTCCAGATGCGGCGCCTTCTGCGCAAACACGATCCCATGCAACATCAGCGAATTCAGCGGAAACAGATGCCCCTGCTTAACAATTCCGCTGTAGGTATCCGCATCACGATACGTGATCCACCGTTCGCGATCCGTTCCCACACCCGCGAACTCCGTATCGTCCCCACCCCTCCAGATCGAATCCGCATACCGCAGCCAGAAAGGTGATGGATACGTCCCAGTCGTCAGGTTGATGTACATATCCGGCTTCACCTTGCGCACGTCTTCAATCAAATGAATCGCCGCGTCGAAGTCACTGCTGAACTGACTTCCTTTCACTACTTGGTTGGCATTGCCCGTGCCGTCAAACTTGAACTGATTCACGCCATACCGCGTCACCATCTCCATCACCGCATCGTGAAAGCGCTGATAGTACTTCGGCCCCGAGAGCGCCATGCCGCCGTTCACGATCTCGAATCCATCGCGCTTCGCTGTCTCAACCCGTTCCCGCTTCGCCGGCCCATAACCGCCCCACGGAGAAAGCCAGATCCCCGGAGCCGTTCCATACTCAGCGGCAGCTTTCGTCAGCGGCTCCAGTCCATCCTTGAAATCGCTGCGTATCTTCCACAAATCATTGTGATCGTCCCATCCGTCATCGAACAGATACGAATCCAGCGTCACGCCGCGCTTTACATGCAGCTCTTCGCCGATCGCATGAATCCGGTTCAGCGCGTCTGCCTGCGTATACGGCGTGAAGAACCCGATATCGAACCAGCTGTTGTAGTGCAGAAACGTCCGGTAGGGATGCGCTCTCTCCCGTTCCACATAAGCAGCAAACGCGCGCCGCATCTGCCCCACGGGAGCCACGCCCATCACCGCCGAATACGTAACCGACTGTCCCGCCGGAACCGGTACGCCTAGATGCAGCTCGCACGCTGCATGCCCGCGTACCACACTGCTCTCAGAGAGCGGTGATTCAAACCCCAGGTAGTAATTTGCGGCAACGATCGGCGTGCCCAGCACCGTCCCCGTCAGCATCGCATCCGGCGCATCGAAATCCACCATGCGCACGTTGCTCAGCTTCAGCGGAGCATCGCCCGCATGTATCGTCAACTCCTGCCGCACATAGGCCGAGCCGGCGCGCATCACCAACGCCCATTCAACGCGTACCGGCCCATCTGCCAGAGCAAAGCGCACCGCGCTCCCCGGCAGACGATCCGAAAGCCGCGAAGCCCCCGGTTGTGCCCCAAGCGTCTCAACTGAAGGCTTGCCCTCGATCGTAAAATCTTCCGCTTTCAATACACCGAGACCGGTAACAGCTACAGAAAACGGTCCGCGAATAATCAGCGGCTCGTCGTCATTCAGCCCGCGAATCACCAGTCCAACAAGATGTCCATGCTCCGTCTTCCACTCAGCAGAGATCGCACGATCCTGAATGGTCCTGCTGCGCTCTCCATCCATGCGAACGGCAACGTCGTTCGCAACTGCCGCGCCTTGTCCCCACGCACTGCCACCACAGCCCCAAACAAGCGCAGCCGCTGCTATCACCCATCGCGGGCGAACTCCCAAAAGCCCCATCATTCCGTCCTGAAAACGAATCTATCGAGCCATCGCGTTGTTACCGCACCTGCGGAAAGCCCAGGTCCACCTTGCTCGCTCCCGGATCAGGCCACCGGCTCGTTACCACCTTGCCGCGTGTATAGAACTGTACGCCCTCAGGCCCATACATATGCAGATCGCCAAACAGCGACGACTTCCATCCGCCAAAGCTGTAGTACGAAACCGGCACCGGAATCGGCACATTGATGCCCACCATGCCCACTTCCACATCCTGCTGAAACTGCCGCGCCGCGCCGCCATTCTGCGTAAAGATCGCAGTTCCGTTTCCATACGGATTCTCATTGATCATCCGCACCGCCTCGGCATACGAATCCACGCGCACCACGCTCAGCACCGGCCCAAAGATCTCATCGTCATAACACCGCATCCCCGGCTTCGCTCCATCAATCAACGAAGGTCCAAGGAAGAATCCATCCCCGCGCACGGCCGCATGTTGCCGCCCATCCACTGCAACCGTTGCACCTTCCGCAGTAGCCTTCTCCAGATATCCAGCCACGCGATCCCGATGCTCCCGCGTGATCAACGGCCCCATCTCGCTCGCAGGCGCATCACCATGACCTACTTGAATCTTCGCCATGCGCTCCTGAATCGCTTCGATCAGCGGATCAGCCACTTTGCCCACGGCCACTACCACCGAGATCGCCATGCACCGCTCGCCCGCCGCACCAAACGCCGCCGAAACCGCAGCATCCGCGGTCATAGCCAGGTCCGCATCCGGCAGCACCAACATATGATTTTTCGCTCCGCCCAGTGCCTGCACACGCTTGCCCTTGCGCGTGGCCGCTTCATAAATCTGTCTCGCCACTGGTGTTGAGCCCACAAAGCTGATTGCCTTCACATCCGGATGCTCGACGAGCCGCTCTACCGCCACGCGATCGCCATGTACTACATTCATCACGCTATCTGGAACACCAGCGTCCTTCGCCAGTTCCGCCAGCAGCATCGCCGCCGAAGGCACCTTCTCCGAAGGCTTCAATACAAACGCATTCCCGCACGCAATCGCATTCGATAGCATCCACAGCGGCACCATGGCCGGAAAATTAAACGGCGTAATCCCCGCCACCACTCCGAGCGGTTGGCGAATCTGATACACATCCACACCACGGCTCACCTGCTCCGAATAGCCGCCCTTCAGCATTGCAGGCACGCCGCATGCAAACTCCACATTCTCAAGTCCGCGAGCCACTTCGCCCAGCGCATCGGCAAAGGTCTTTCCATTCTCGCGGCTGATCACCCGCGCCAGTCGCTCGCGATTCTCCACCAGCAGTGCACGCAGCTTAAACATGACTTCGGCGCGTTTCGAGAGTGGAGCGAGCTTCCACTCCGCTGCGGCAATCTTTGCAGCCGCTACAACCGCATCCACATCATCCGCAGAAGCAAAGGCCACTTCGGCAATCACCGCGCCCGTCGCGGGATTCGTCACCACGCCGTTGCGTCCCGAAGACGAAGTCACGGTCTTACCGGCGACCCAATGATTCACTTTCGCTACTGAAACCGTCTCTGCCGTTGCGCTCATATCTTCATCCCGCCTCTCATCTCAATCTCATCCGCATCGCACAGCATCAATGCTGGCGAATCCACTCCATGGTCTTAGCCGCAAGCCTGTCATAGGCTTCAATCGCTATCTCCAGATGCGCCTCGCCCGTGTCCTCGATCTTGTTATGGCTGATCCCGTTCAACGACTGCACAAACATCATCACCGTCGGAATTACCGCGCGCGAAACCTCCGCCGCATCATGCAGTGGACCCGAGGGCAAACGATGTGACGCAAATCCCCGCGGCCCCACCGTTTCACCAATCGCCTCCTCGCACAACTCAATCAACTCAGGATGAAACGGCTCCGGCGCAATATTCCATATCCGCGACCACTCCACCGTGCAGCCTTCTTCTTCCGCAAACTGCCGACTCTTCTCGTGAGCCTCTCGATACATCTGCGCTAGCACATCCGCATTCAGATCGCGTTGGTCCAGTGTCGCCTCGCATCGGCCCACCACCGCGGTCACAATCCCCGGATAAGTCTTCACGCTCCCCATCGTGCACACTGCATCCGGATGCTTCAGCGCAATAGGCCTTATTTCCAGAGCCAGTTTTGCTGCTGCCGCCAGCGCATCTCGCCGCACCGTCATCGGCGTCGAACCTGAATGCGCTTCCTGGCCACGAAACGTTATCGCATGCCGCTCCACACCTTTCGTTCCCAGCACCACCCCAAGCGGAAGTCCCATCCGCTCCAGTACCGGTCCCTGCTCAATGTGCAGTTCAAGATACGCAGCCGCGTTCAGCACGTTCCTTCCCAGCTTCGCCAATCGCGTCTACGGAAACGCCGCACTCCTTCAGCGCATCCTCAAGCCGCACACCGTTCGCATCCGTGCGTCCACGATCTGCCTCGATCGTCTGTGTTCCCGCAAACGCTGAAGACCCAAACAGACTGCGTCCAAATCGCGCACCTTCTTCATCGGCCCAGTCCACCAAACGCACCGTTACCGGCGGCTTTCCGTCGAACTCCTCGACAACGCGCCGCAGTACAGTATGCGCTGCCATTACTCCCAGCGCGCCATCCAGCCACCCGCCATTTGGCACCGAATCCAGATGACTACCAATGATCAGTGCCTTCTCCGATTCACCTCGCAGCGTCACCCAGTTATTGCCCGCAGCATCCCAATGTTGCTCCACCGGCAACTCCGCAAGCTTATTCGCAAACCACCCACGCGCCTTCAGCCACATCGGAGTCCACGCCACGCGCTGCGCACCATTCTCATCCGACGTCAGCGCACGCAACTCCTTCAGCAGCGCAATCGCACTCTTCGCATCAACCGGCATGAACCACCTCAGCCCGCGTCCGGTATTGCGGCTCACGACTCAAAAATCTCCCGCGCCCCTGCTCGCCCACAAACTTCCCATCGCGCACCTGCACCTTCCCGCGCACCATCACCACCGCAGGCCGCCCCTCAATCTCGAATCCTTCAAACCCGTTGTAATCGTTGTTCGTATGCTGGGTTTTCGCTGAGATCACGCCGTGATACTAGGGTCATAGATTACCAGGTCGGCATCCGACCCAGCCGCAATCGCGCCCTTCCGCGGATAGAGCCCAAACAGCTTCGCCGCTCGAGTGCTCAGCGCATCCACAAACCGGCATAGTCGAGCCCACCCCTCTTCACGCCATACGTGTACATCAGGTTCACCCGGTCTTCAACCCCTGGAATCCCATTCGGAATCTGCGTGAACGCCTTCGCGCCAAGCAGCTTCTGATCCATATCAAACGGACAATGATCTGTCCCCACCGTATCGATCATTCCGCTCTCGAGCGCCTTCCAAAGGACACTGAGATTCCGCTTGTCCCGAAGCGGCGGAGACATCACATGCTTCATCCCCTCCACACCGCCGCGTTCGGCATACGTCTTGTCCAGTAGAAAATGCGGCAGCACCGACTCCACTGCAATCTTCACCCCGCGCATCTTCGCTTCCACCGCCGCCCGCAGCGCCGGAGCGCACGACAGATGCACCACATATCCTGTCGCGCCCGAGTCTCTCCAGGAACGTCGCAAACCGCCCCGTCCCCTCTGCCTCCACAGACTCGGGCCTGCTCGGCTCATGCCATTCAGGACCAGTCTTCCCCTGCCGCCAGCAACTCCTGCTGCAACTGACCCACCAGCTCCGCATTCTCGCAGTGTGCCGTCGTAATCACACCCAGCTCGGCCGCCAGCTTCAGTGTGCGAAACATCTCCTCATCCGTCACGCCAAAGAAATTCTTGTACGAGAGAAAAATCTTGAACGAAGCCGTTCCGTCTGTCACGATCTCTCGCAGCTGCGCCTCGGTTGCGTCATCAAACCGCGTCACGCCCATGTGAAATGCGTAATCGCACGCGCTGTTTCCCTCAGCTTTCTGCTTCCACGCCTATACCCATCCAGCGTGTCTTCATTGCGCGAAGGGCACACCATCTCTATGTAAGTCGTCGTCCCGCCAACCAGCGCAGCAACGCTCGCCGTCGCATGCGTATCCTTCGCAAATGTCGCCATGAAAGGCAGATGGATATGCACATGCGGATCGATAAACCCGGGAAATACCAGCTTCCCGCTCGCATCGATCACTTCATCGTCGACGGCTAGCCTCGATTCCCGGCGCGACTTGCGCTAATCGTCTCACCTTCGACTCGACATCCGCAAAGCAGCGGCCTTCCGCAGTCACCACTTCGCCGTTCCTGATCACCAAACCCATGATCGCGCCCCGCTCGAAGCTGCTCGTAATCAATGAATCTGAATTCCCACGCGTTCACGATACTCTTCCATTGCTTTCCAGTCTTCTGTCACGGCCGCATCTTTCGATGACAGCTCACTCCAGGTCACAGACTCGCGACCCGACGGCAACTCCACCATCGCAATGCAATCATCTACCGGACACACGTTATAACAAAGCCTGCATCCCACGCAGTCCTCTTCTCGCACTCATTGGCTGCGGCCGCGATTGCACCGCCTCATCCTTGCCGTTCGAAGTGACCTCATACGCCATCGGAGGTACGACACAACCCTCCGCATTAACGAGATCAATGCACTGATGCGCCGTGTCATTGCAGGCCACGTAACAAAGATTGCAGCGGATACATTTCCCTTCATCGATCCGCGCCACAGCCTTGAACGACAGATCCAGATTTTGAAACTCCGACACCCGATGCAGGCTCTGCCCTGTCACATCGTTAATCGTTGCAAACCCTTTTTCGTCCATCCAGTTTGAGAGGCCATCGCATAGGTCTTCAATGATGCGATATCCATAGTGCATCACCGCGGTGCACACCTGGAGGTTTGAAGCTCCCAGCAGCAGAAACTGCGCTGCATCCTGCCACGTTGCAATTCCGCCCATCCCCGAGATCGGCAGACCCGACTTCGCTCACCACCTCATCCGTTCCCAAAGAGGCCAGCATATTCAGTGCAATTGGCTTCACCGCAGGTCCTGCATATCCGCCATGCCCACCCTTTCCGCCAATGCTCGGCGTCAACTCCAGCGTCTCCAGATCCACACCCACAATCGAGTTGATCGTGTTGATCAGCGACAACGCATTCACACCAGCCGCCACACCCGCTCGCGCCGGTAGCACAATGTTCGTGATATTCGGCGTCAGCTTCATAATCACCGGAATCGTCGCTGCATCCATCACCCATCGCGAAATCTGCTCGCAATACTCCGGCACCTGTCCAACAGCGCTGCCCATGCCTCGTTCACTCATCCCATGCGGACAGCCGTAGTTCAGCTCAATCCCATCCGCGCCTGTATCTTCAATGCGCTTCACAACGTCATGCCAAGCCTCGGGCTTTGATTCCACCATCGCCGACACGATCACCGCTCGGTCCGGCCATGCCCGTTTTACCTCAGCAATCTCGCGCAGATTCACCTCAATCGGCCGATCCGAAATCAGCTCCACATTGTTGATCGCCAGCATCCGTTGCCGCCCGTAATGCCAGGCGCCATAACGGTTTGAAACATTCAACACCGGTGCGCCAATCGTCTTCCAGACCGCACCACCCCATCCTGCTTCAAACGCCCGATGAATCTGCTCCCCCGAATTCGTAGGAGGCGCGGAAGCCAGCCAGAATGGATTCGGAGAGTTGATGCCCGCAAAGTTAATCCGCAGATCTGCCATCGTCAGCTCACCACCGCATCCGTAGGTTCAGCGCTCAGCTGTTTGTGAATCACCGCCGCAGCCAGCTTGCCATCCTGCACCGCCATCACCGTCGAAGCCGCCCCGCGCGACCGGATGCAATCGCCAATCGCGTAAATTCCCGCATGGCTCGTCTCAAAATTCTCGTCCACGGCAATGTAACCCCTCTTCGTCTCCAGCCCCAGCAGCACAGCCAGCGCGGGCTTGTTCTGTCCCACAGCTTTCACCAACTGGTCCGCTTCGATCACAAATTCCGAGCCCTTCACCGATACCGGTCTTGCCCTGCCACTCGCATCGGGCTCTGCCAACTCAACCCGCACACACTCCAACCCTTGCACGCGACCGTCATCCACCAGGACGCGCACCGGTTGGCTCAGAAAGCGAAACTCAATGCCCTCTTTCTTCGCAAACTCATATTCATGCACGTAGCAGGTCATCTCGTGATCCGTGCGCCGGTACACAATCGTCACACGTTCCGCGCCCAGCCGCGACGCGATCGTCGCGCAGTCAATCGCTGTGTTGCCCGCGCCAATCACCAGGACATTGCGCCCAATCTCCATCGCTTCATGCGTCTTGCTGCGCTCAATAAACTCAAGCCCATCCGCAATTGCATCTTCGCCGTCGATCTCCAACTGCGGCGTCCGTCCCAATCCCGCGCTCAACACAACCGCATCGAACTCGCCCCGCAACTCCTCAAGCGGCAGATTCTCTCCCAGCGCCATGCCCGTATGCACGGTCACTCCCATGCGTTCGATCATCTTTACTTCCTCAAGCGCCACATTCACAGGCTCGCGCAGCGCAATGATTCCGTACGTCGAGAGCCCACCGGCAAGTGTGCGCTTCTCGAAGATCGTCACCGCGTGACCAACACGCGCAAGCTCACCGGCACACGAGAGCCCCGCCGGCCCCGCTCCGATCACCGCAATCTTTCCGTTCGACGAGCCTCTCGTCACAGGCGGCAACAGTCCCGTCGCGCGCGCATGATCCATCGCATGCCGCTGCAGCCGCCCTATCGCAATCGGTTTGTGCTCCGCGCCCAATACGCACGCACCTTCACAGAGTTCCTGTACCGGGCAAACTCGCGCACACGTTGCCCCTAGCAGATTCGAATCGTAGATCGACAGCGCGGAGCCCTTCAAATTGCCCGTCGCTATCTTCTTGATGAATTTTGGAATATCGATATGCGTGGGGCAGGCGTGGGTACAAGGCGCGTCATAGCAATAAAGGCACCTGTCCGCTTCCACCGCAGCCTCATGCGCACTCAAGGGCGCGAACTGCTCAGCTAATGATTCCCCAATCGTCTTCCACGATGTTGTAGCCATCTGCTCCTTTCTATCGCGAAGCACTTGCCTTTGCGCCAGAGCCGTCGCCGTGGAGCATCTGGCAGCCAATGGGAGTTTCCATGCTAACCCATTGGCGGGATTTGTCCATAATCAACGCGACTCCACGAAGCGATCTGTCGATTCAGAAACAAGTGCTTCGAAATGCCCGGAGACATCGCGTATCCGAGACCAATCACCGCTGTGTACAGCGTCATAGACTCTTACAAGACAAACTTGTCGAACGCCGCGATCTCCGCCTCGCGATACTCACGCCGCTCCACCGGACACGACAGCACGGTCGAAGTCGCCGTAGCCCCTAACGGAGAAAGCTTGTCGATCAACTCCTCCAGATGCCGTACCGAGATCACATCCGCCTCCAGTACAAACGACTCTTGTCCGGTAACGCGATAGCAGCGCGCTACTTCCGTCATTTCCTTAATCACCGCAACCGCGCGCTTCACCTGCAGGTCGCCGCCGTGAATCGTCAGTCCAATCAGCACTCGGATCGGCAAACCCAGCTTCATCAGGTTCACCGATGCATGATAGCCCGTGATAATGCCGGCTTCTTCCAGTCTTCGCACGCGCTCTGCAACGGCCGGCGTCGATAGCCCTACCCTGCGACCCAGTTCGGCAAAGGTGGTACGCGCGTCTTTCTGCAATAGCTCAAGAACCCTCCAGCCAATTGCATCCATCATCGTCGCCTGGTGCGTCAGTCGATGTGTCATATTTTCCATTCTTAATACAAATCCCATATTTGCCTAAGAAAATTAAGTAGAAATCTCTTGAGGCGACTCAAGCAGCATTCAAAATGCCAGTTGAGCCTTCTATCGTAGTGGGAAGATGGCCGCAGGAGGTCCTATGGCTGCCAGCCTCGTTCCCGCCGTTGACTCGTACCTCGCCACCCAGAACTATGCCGCCTACACCCCTGATCAGCACGCCGTATGGGCTGAGCTCGTGCGCCGCATCTATCCGCAGCTCGAAGAACACGCAGCGAAGGAATATTTGGAAGGCTTCGAAATCATCGGTCTTGAGCCCGACCGTATTCCGTGCCTCGATTTCATCTCTGCCCGTCTCGCGCCGCGCACTGGATGGTCGTCAACCCCGGTCACCGGCTTCCTCCCCGCATCTGCCTTTTTTGAGATGCTGGCCACGAGCCGCTTCCCAACCACCACATGGCTCCGCAGCCGCAACTCACTCGCATACACTCCAGAGCCTGATATCTTCCACGACGTCTTCGGTCATGTTCCTATGCATGCGCATCCGGTTTTTGCAAGCTTTCTTCAGCACTATGGCCGCGTTTGCGCCTCCATCTCCGACTCCGCCATTCTCGAAAAGCTCGGACGCATCTTCTGGTACACCGTCGAGTTCGGCGTCATCCGCCAGCACAATCGCATCAAGCTCTACGGCAGTGGACTCATCAGCTCCCAGGCCGAAGGCCGAAGCGTCATTGACGGTCATTGCGCCATCCATGACTTCACCCTTGAAGAGGTGATCGCGACCCCGGTTAAAGTCGACGAGCAGCATCACTTGCTCTTCGCCGTGGAAAGCTTCGATCAGATATATGAGACCATGCATTGCGCCGAGCGCCTCGCATCACAAGGCCGGCTCTGACCGCGTCACCGCATTCTCCCTCGGTGCTGTTTGCTCAATTTCCCGGTTGACCTCCGCGCCCACCAGCAGCATCAGTCCTGTTATGTAAAACCAGGTCAACAGTATGATTACCGCACCCAGCGATCCGTACGTGATCGAGTACGTATCGAAAAAGTGAAGATAAACTCGCAGCCCAAGCGACGCCAGCAGCCACCCGACGATTCCGAACACCCCGCCGGGCGTCAGCCATCGCCACCGTCGCTGCGTCTTCAAATCCGGAGCCCAGTAATAGATCACCGCAAAGAATAGTGTCAGCAGCACTGCGGCGAGGGCCCATCCGGTCATCCGGCTTCCCTCGGCGGCAATGTTGGCCATCCACCCCGGACGAATTCTCCGGTAGCTCAACGCCGCAAAGAAGTCCCCTCCCAGCATCGAGCTCAAAGCAACCGTGAAAACGGCAATCAGAACAATCGTCAGCGCAATCGCCTGGATCCGCGCCATCACGTACGACCGTGACTCCTTAACCTGATGTACGCTGTTCAATGCATCCTGAATCGCCGATACCCCTGCCGATGCCGACCAGACAGACGCGACCAGCCCGAACGTTATCTTCCCTGAGCTCGCGGCAGCCGTCGTCTCGTTAAATGTGTTGAGCACCGTGCCCAACGCCGGCGACGGAATCACCAGCGCAAGATACCGCAGCAAATGGTCGTAAAACTGATGTGCCGAGCGTGCCTCCAGGCCCAGAATCGAGCTCGCGCAAAACAGAGTTGGGAAGAGCGCGAAGAGGAAATAAAACCCGAGCTCCGCCGCTCGATCAAAGAGCCGGTCGGCCAGAGTTGATCTCCACGTACCGTGTGCGATGGCACCCCATGATACCTGTAGAAGGCTCCATGTGGGCCGCGGATGTGTGCGCGAAAACAAATGTCTCTCCTCAAGCGGATAGCATTAACCTGAATGGGACAGCATTTCGCCTGCTCGGTCGCTCGATGGCTCGATTCAGTGGGCCCGAAGAGCGAAAGCCGAACCCGGCAGCTATCTTTCTGGTTCGATGCATCTGCGTCGATCCTGAAGAGGAGTCAGTATACGTGGGTTGACCGAAATCTCTGAGTACCGTTCGTCAGGCGCGTCGCCGCCGATCGTCCACCTTCTCCAACTCAGTCATCAAACCACTCCCGTTGCGGGTGCATCGAAATGCAGATGATGTCGTGCACAAGCTCACCAGGTCCCTGCCCCGGGTGGCCGGCGAAGTTCTGTCACCCCGGCACCAACCAGGTGAGTGCAGGCCGGATTGCCGCTCTGTTTGCTTTCCTTGTCCTCGCGATGTTCTTTCCCGCCGCTCGTGCGCAAACGAGCCTACCTGCTGATCAGCAGATGCCGCAAACCGCGCCGTCCACCGATGACACCCTATCCTCCTACGAGGGGCAAACCGTCACACGGGTCGAGATCGCCGGCCGCCCGGATCTCGATTTCTCAAAGGTTGCCCCGCTCGTCGCCCAGCACTCCGGCGAACCGTTCTCGGCCGCTAAGATTCACCAGTCTCTCCAGTCCATCAAAGCCTCAGGCAAATGCAAGGAGGTTCAGCTGCAGCTTGTCGCGGACGCCCGCGGTGTGCGCGTCATCTTCGTCCTCGAACCCGCCGTGTACATCGGTATGTTCGAGTTTCCCGGTGCGCAGAAGTTTTCTTACTCGCGTCTCATACAGGTATCCAACTACGAAGCGCAAACCCCCTACAATGCGGAAGATGTGAAGCAGCAGCAGCAAAGCCTTCTGCGTTTCTTCCGCCAGGAGGGCTACTTCCAGGCCACGGTCGATCCCGAGATTCACCTCGACTCCGACCGCGACGTCGCCAACATCGTTTTTCATGTGGATCTCAAGAGTCACGCCAAGTTTGGAAGTGTCGTGGTGGCCGGCGCCACGCCTCAGGAATCCGCTCAGCTAAACCACGATCTGCAAACCTTCTGGGCCCGCGTGCACGGTGCCGCCATCCGTTCCGGTAAAAACTTCCGCCGGTCCAATGTCAATCGCGCCGACAATTACCTGCAGGGCCGCCTCGCCAAGCGCGGACATCTGGCCGCCCAGGTCAAGCTTTCCGGGGCCGAATATCACGCCGACACGAACCGAGCCGACATTCAATTCAAAATCACAACCGGCCCTGTCATCGATGTCGAAATCAAAGGCGCACATCTCTTTAGCTGGACCCGCAAGAATCTTCTGCCTGTGTACCAGGGCATCGCCGTCGACGACGAATCCGTCGAAGAAGGGCGCCAGGCGCTCGTCTCCTACTTCCAGTCCAAGGGCTTCTTCAATACAACCGTCGACGCAAAGTCCACCGGCGGCAATAACTCCGACACCATCGTCTATATCATCAACAAAGAGAAAAAGCACAAGGTCGTTGACGTTCAACTGACTGGTAACAAACAGTTTTCAGAAGACGATTTAATGCCTCACATCACAGTAGAGGAATCGCATTTCCTGTCGCACGGAAAATTCAGCGAAAAGTTGGTTCGCGATAGCGTCAAAAACCTCAAAGCCGTCTACCAGTCTCAGGGCTTCAGCGATGTGCAGATCGTTTCGAAGATAGTGAACGACGGCGGAGACATAGCAGTCTCCTTTCACGTTACCGAGGGCCCGCGTGATATCGTCCGCTCGCTCTCTATCGAGGGTGCCGATACCTTTCCGAAAAAAGATTTCGCCCCCGGCGGCCTTGAGCTCGGAGTCGGCAAGCCTTATGCGCAAGTCCTGGTCGAAGCTGATCGCGCCAGCATTGTCGCCCACTATCTCCAGGCCGGCTATCTCACATCAAGCTTCCGTCAAACCGCAACCATCGCATCCAAGAGCGATCCACACCACATCGACGTTATCTACCACATTTACGAAGGCCCTCGCGTCTATACCGGAGCTATCGAGACCCTCGGACGCTCTCATACCCAGCAGCGCCTGATTGACGAAGATGTGAACTCCCTCCGCACCGGCGCGCCCATGACCGAGAGCGGCCTGCTCACCGCTGAAAGCAAGCTCTACAACCATACCGGCGTCTTTGACTGGGCCGAAGTCGATCCCAAGCGCCCCATCACCACGCAGAGCCACGAAGACGCGCTCATCAAAGTCCATGAGTCGGAGCGCAATCAGATCACCTATGGCTTCGGCTTTGAAGTCATCAATCGCGGCGGAAGCGTTCCGAGCGGCACGGTCTCCGTTCCTGGTCTCCCGCCAGTTGGCCTGCCTTCGAACTTCCAGACCAGCCAGCAAACTTTCTATGGCCCTCGCGGATCGTTCCAATACACTCGAAGCAATTTGCGAGGCAGAGGCGAGTCTTTCTCCTTTACCGCATTCGCGGGCCGCCTCGATCAGCGCGGCGCCGTCTACTACATCGACCCCAACTTCCTGTGGTCCAAATGGCGATCCACCGCCTCGATCTCATACGAGAACGACGAGGAAAACCCGATTTACTCCTCGGAGCAGGAGCTTGGCAGCTATCAGTTGCAGCGCACCATCGATCACGCCCAGCACAATACCGTCTTATTCCGTTACAGTTTTTCCAAGACCAACCTGACACGCCTCACCATTCCTGACCTTGTCCTTCCTCAGGATCAGCACGTCCGTCTTTCAACACTCGCAGCAAACTTTACTCACGACACGCGTGATAATCCGCTCGACGCTCACAAGGGAATGCTCGGCACACTTGAGCTCGACATGAACGATACGCACTTCGGCTCAAGCGTCGACTTTGCCAAACTCAATGCTCAGGCTGCTTACTACAAGAGCTCCGTGCACAAGATCGTCTTTGCCAACAGCCTGCGCATCGGTCTTGCGCAGCCTTACTCGAATAGCCGTGTTCCCCTCAGTGAAGCCTTCTTCACCGGCGGCGGAAACACCCTGCGCGGCTATCCCCTCGACGGCGCAGGTCCACAACGCTCCGTAGAAGTCTGTTCGGACGATGATCCAAACTGTCATCAGTACATTAATGTTCCCAGCGGCGGCAACGAATTGGTGCTCATCAATTCCGAAGCCCGCATCCCTCTCCCATTCAAGAAAGGCCTGGGCCTGGTTGTTTTCTATGATGGCGGCAACGTCTTTCCCAATGTAGGCTTTCACGACTTCACTTCTCTCTACTCGAACAATGTAGGCCTCGGTCTCCGCTACAACACGCCCGTAGGCCCGGTCCGCATCGATCTCGGCCATAACCTCAACCCGGTGCCGGGAATCAACCCTACGCAGTACTTCATCAGTATCGGTCAAGCTTTTTAATCGAGTACCGGTCAAGAGAGGGCAAATATGCCAGACGAAAAGCCCAACTCCCGTCGTGCTAAAACCACCCTCCAGCGGCTCAAAATCGCGGCGCTCAAGATTGCCGTATGGACCGGCGTCGCCGTACTCCTGCTCATTCTTGTTCTCGGCATTACGCTCTCCGTCCTGCTTCACAGCGTGCGCTTCCATAACTACATGCTCCGTACCGCGCAACAGAAGGCATCGGAAGCCCTCGGAGTTCCCGTTCATCTCGAGAACTTCAACCTCGATCTCGGTCATCTCGATCTAGACCTCTACGGTCTCACCGTCGAAGGTGCTGCTCCGTATATCAGTCCCGCGCTGCTCCGGGTTGACCATGCCGAAGTCGGAGTGCGCATCGTCTCATTCCTCCAGCGCACCTGGTATCTCAACAGCATTCGCATCGATCGTCCCATCATCCATCTATATGTTGATAGCCTGGGCCACTCCAATCTCCCAACCTTTCACCAGACCGGCTCCAGCTCAAGCAACTCCAATGTTTTCGATCTCGGCATTCGCCATGCCGTACTCGACCGCGGTGAGGTCTACTACAACGACCATCGCAGTGATCTTTCCGCGGACCTTCACAACCTCGCCTTCGAAGCCTCGTTCAACAGCCTCCTTCAGAAATACTCCGGCAAGCTGTCGTATGCGGACGGCCATCTGATTTCAGGCGCCTACCGCCCCATTCCCCACAGCTTCAGCGCTGATTTCGACGCCACGCGCACGACCTTCCATCTCAATCACGCTGAGCTTCAGTCCGGCCAGTCGCAGCTAACCATGCAGGCGTCGCTTCAGAACTACGCACAGCCCACCGTTCAGGCTCATTACGACATCACAGTCGACGGCAATCAATGGGCGCAGATTCTCAAGCTATCGTCGATTCCCACAGGTCAAGTTCATACCTCCGGCGATCTTAGCTATCAGCGGGACCCAGCCCGTAGCTCAATCGACTCTGTCAATCTCAACGGCGAACTGCACGCCTCAGCTTTACTCATCAAAACTCCCTCACTTCGCACTCAGGCCACCAATCTCGTAGCCCACTACGATCTGACGAACGGCAATGCTGTCCTCAGCGATCTTCACTTCAATATCCTTGGCGGTTATCTCACAGGCTCGGGCACCGTCACTGGTCTCACACGCGAACAACATGGCCGCTTCAACGCCAACCTGCGCGGAGTCTCCCTCGCCTCACTCGAAAACATCGCAGGCAAATCTGCATCCACCCAGAACGTAGCCATCACCGGCAAGCTCAGTTCCAAGCTTTCCGCCGAATGGAACAAAACCATCAGTACCCTCATCGCACATGCCGATGCGACGCTCGACGGCCTCGTGCAGAGAGTCCATCCACCCGCTGTCGCGGCCAACGCTGCGGCCGCACCGGCACGCGTTCCCGTCGACGGCGTCATCCACGCCATCTACAACAATGGCAACGCTCAACTCGCCGTCAACAATAGCTACCTGCGTACTCCCCAAACCAACATCACCCTGAACGGAACCATCAGCGGGCACTCCAGTCTGGGCTTCGACATTCAAGCCGAGGATCTCTCAGAAGTCGAATCCATCGCGGACTTGTTTCGCAATTCATCTTCCGGTCAGCCGGCGCCATCGCTCGGCCTCGCAGGCGTAGCCTCTATCCACGGCTCTATCACCGGTACAACCGCGGCGCCACACATCGCCGGCCAGCTTACATCGACGAACCTGCACATCGCCGATAGCCAGTGGAAACTCGTCCGGGCAGATATCGCCGCCGATCCGTCCAGCGTCACCATCCATAACGCAGATCTTGAGCCCGCTCCACGCGGTCGCATTACGCTCTCCGCCAGTGCGGGGCTCGACAAATGGTCCTTCGAAAGGACCAATCCCATCCAGGTAGATCTCAACGCATCGCAACTCAATATCGCAGACATCGAAAAGCTCTCCGGACAGACCATCCCCGTCACCGGAACGCTCAACGCGAACGTTAAGCTACATGGCTCCGAGCTTCATCCAGTCGGTAGCGGCAACTTATCGATCAGCAATCTTGTCGCCTACGGTCAGCCAGTCGATGCGCTCAAAGTCAACTTCTCCGGTACGGGGGACGAAGCGCAGGCCAATCTTGACGTGCAGCTTCCAGCGGGGAATATCCACGGCACCGTCAGTACCCGTCTCGAAGATCGCACCTACACCACGCAACTCACAGCGGACAAAGTAGACCTCAACAAACTCCAGATCCTTAAAGCCCGCAACGTCGACGCCAGCGGCGTACTGACGCTCCATGCCAAAGGGCAGGGAACCTATGACAATCCGACCGTCGACGCGAACATTGAGATCCCGCAACTCGTCATCCAGCACGAAACAATCTCCGGCATCACCCTCAACGCTAATCTGGCGAACCACGTAGCAAACGCCACGCTCGCGTCCTCTGCAATCAATACGAAGATCCAGGCCAAAGCCCGCGTCGAGTTAACAGGAGACTATCTCGCCGACGCGACTCTCGACACGCAAGTCATTCCGTTTCAACCCCTGCTGGCCGCCTATGCCCCCGAAGCAGCCGCCGACATCGCCGGTCAAACGGAACTGCACGCCGTTCTGCACGGCCCTCTCAAACACCGGGGTCAGATCGAAGCACACCTGACCATCCCTGTGCTCAATGCCAACTACGGCAAGACGATTCAACTCGCCGCAACAAGCCCCATCCACGTTGACTACAAAGACGGCATCGTCACCGTCCAGCGCACTTCTATCCACGGCACAGAAACCGACCTGCAACTCCAGGGTTCTATTCCAATCAACGGCCTCGCGTCGTCCTCAGCGCCGCTTGCCGTTATGCTCCAGGGCACCGTCAATCTGCAACTCGCTCAGCTCTTCGATCCTGATATACGCAGCTCCGGCGAAGTGAAACTCAACATCAACTCGACGGGTGCAACCAATGGCGCCGATTTTGGCGGTCAAATCGAAATCGTCGATGCCGCATTCTCGTCGGTTGATCTGCCAGTAGGTCTCCAGCACGGCAACGGTACCATCACCCTGACGCGTGATCGGCTCAATATCAACAAGTTCCAGGGCACAGTCGGAGGAGGGGCAGTTACCGCCCAGGGAGGCATCGCCCTCAGGCCTCACCTTCAATTCGATCTCGGACTCAACGCCCGCGGCATCCGCATGCTCTATCCGCAGGGTGTGCGCGAAACTGCAAACGCCAGCGTGCGCCTCTTCGGTTCGCCGGATTCAGCAATCCTCAACGGCTCTATCAATCTTTCCAATCTTTCTTTCACTCCTGCCTTCGATCTCACCAGCTTCATTACCCAACTCAGCGGCGGAGTTGCGACCCCGCCCACCCTGGGCTTTAGTCAAAACCTGCAACTCAATCTTTCCCTTCGTTCGAGCAATGACATCGACCTCGTCAGCCGAACTCTCAGTGTTAGTGGCACCGCCAATCTCCAGGTGCATGGCACCGCCGCCAATCCCGTAATCCTTGGCCGCGTCAATCTAAACAGCGGAGACGTCATTCTGAACGGCGATCGCTTCATCCTCAACGGGGGCACGGTCGAGTTCCTGAACCCCTCCGAAACACAACCTGTTCTCAACGTGTCTCTCAAAACAACAATTCAGCAGTACGACATTTATCTGCGCTTTAATGGTCCGTCCGATCAGCTTCGTACCGAATACAACTCTGATCCAGCATTGCCGTCGGCGGACATCATCAATCTCCTGGCGTTTGGGCAAACTACCGAGGCCAACTCCGCTAACACGGCAACACCCGCCAACCAGGGCGCCCAGTCACTGATCGCTTCGCAGGTCAGCAGCCAGATCACAAGCCGCATCGCGAAAGTCGCCGGCATCTCACAGCTATCGATCAATCCGGTTCTCAACGCGGGCAGCTCCTCAGGCCCTGCGGGCGCTAACATTACCATCCAGCAGCGGGTCACCGGCAATCTTTTCGTGACGTTTTCGAGCAACGTCGCCTCTACACAGAATCAGACCATTCAAGGGCAGTACCAGCTCAATCGCCACGTCGCCATCAGCGCTACGCGCGACCAAAACGGCGGTGTTGCCTTCGATGCCTTAATTAAGAAATCCTGGTAGCCGAGGCGCGATCGCGGAACTCTGTCATCCTTTTCACAGAAGTCCGTCTAAAAGTGAGTGCGAATACATCGAGAAGATCCTTCGCACTCACTCCCACGAGAGGGTACGTAACGAGGTTTCGATCGGCAGGCTTGCCTTCCTGCTGCGCGACGCGCTCGTCACCGACATCCTCTACCAACCGTTCGCGGGGACAGCGCAGAATATGCGCGGCGCCGATCGCAAGCGCAAAGCCAATCAGGCGGTGGAAGCCATCCTCGTACAGGCACGCGCTAGGAAATAATCAATGGACTTGAATTGCTTTCTTCAACCGAAATTCAGAAGTTCACACCGCCGTATTCACCAAGCCGAAACTCCTTCCGGTACATGAATCAAAGCTTCCGTCCGGCCTCGTACGAATTCCAGCGTCCCCGGTCCCGCCAACTCCACCAGGGACAAACCCTGCGGCGTCACATCCAGCACGCAGAGATCTGTGATGATCCTGTTCACTACCCCCGTGCCTGTAAGCGGCAGCGTGCACCGTCTTAGTATCTTCGCCGCGCCATTCCTCGCGGTATGCTCCATCAACACAATCACGCGCTTCACACCGGACACCAGATCCATGGCTCCGCCCATGCCCTTCACCATCTGACCAGGTATCATCCAGTTGGCCAGATCCCCAAGCTCAGAAACCTGCATCGCGCCCAGAATCGCCAGGTCGATATGTCCGCCACGGATCATCGCAAACGAATCCGCACTCGAAAAAAAGCTTGCTCCTTTGATCGCTGTCACCGTCTGCTTGCCGGCGTTGATCAGGTCGGCATCGATCTCGCTCTCGGTAGGAAAATCTCCAATCCCCAACAGTCCATTTTCCGATTGCAGCGTAACTTCAATCCCATCCGGAATACATGCCGCCACCATCGTTGGCATGCCAATGCCCAGGTTCACATAGTAACCATCGCGTAGCTCTTTCGCCGCGCGCTGCGCCATCTCTTTGCGCGTCCATGCCATTACGCGGTTCCTCGCGTCACTCGATTCTCAATCCGTCTCTCGGGATGCTGAGCCAACACCAGCGCATCCACATAAATCCCCGGCGTATGCACATGATCCGGATCAATCTCTCCCGCCGCGACTACTTCCTCAACTTCCGCAATCGTCACTCGTCCACACGTCGCAACCACAGGATTGAAATTCCTCGCCGTCTTCCGATAGATCAAGTTTCCAGCGCCATCTGCCTTCCATGCCTTCACCAGCGATAAATCCCCGCGAATTCCGCGCTCCAGGATGTATGTCTTCCCATCGAACTCGCGCTGCTCCTTGCCCTCAGCGACCAACGTTCCTACTCCGCTGCGCGTGTAGAACGCAGGAATCCCAGCTCCCCCCGCGCGCATTCTCTCCGCCAGCGTCCCCTGCGGACAGAACTCCACCTCCAACTCCTTCGCCAGATACTGCCGCTCAAACTCCGCATTCTCGCCGACGTAGCTGGAAATCATCTTGCGAATCTGCCGCGTTCGCAACAGCAACCCCAGCCCCCAGTCATCCACGCCTGCGTTATTGCTCACCACCGTCAAATTCTTCTTGCCCGTATCGCGCAGCGCAAGTATCAGCTGCTCCGGAATCCCACATAATCCGAACCCGCCCACGGCGATCGTCATGCCGTCTTCCACCAGTCCGGCCAGAGCCTCGCGCGCATCGCTATAGACGCGTTTCATTGCCAATCTCCATCGCCAGCAGCGCCGAGCCCAGGCACTTTCCGTGCGCATCCAGCGCCAGCGACTCCGTCACGCCGTGACCCTGTCTGCGATGCAGCACAAAGTTCAGCGCGTCAAGCTGCGGCAGCTCATATCGCGTCGCCGGCCGGTCCACGAACTCGTCGAACCACAAGCTCACCCGCTCAGCCGTCACAACATCGCAAAGCAACGCGTAATTCTGCGGTCGATACGCAATCAGAGACACTGTCAGCACGCGTCCCTTATCGCCCGTCCTCGCATGTGCTACGTCACGCAACAGCATCCGTCAGGCAACCTCGCAATGAACCTGTGTCTTCACCAGATCGCGCGCGACATACGCAGCGCGTATCCCAACCGACTCACGCGTCCAGCCCCAAACACCACCGCCGCCTGCGGGGCCATTTGTATACAACGCCTCAACTTCACGGCCCACACGCGCAGCCATCGCGAAACTGGAAGCGCGCCCCACAGCACGCAACCGAACCTCGCTCAGATTCGAAGCGGATACAACTGCCGCATTCGATAGAGCACAGCCAAGAATCGAGTCTACTCCCATCAGATCAAACCGCATTGCGTCTAGTCCATACCGTTTCAGTCGCTCCGCGAGTATATCTCTCGCCAGTTCCGCCCTGCCAACGGCCCCCGGTCCCGCATATGAAATCTGTCCCTCACCCACAAAGCCATCGTGAAAACCCACCGAGACCTTCAACGTCTTCGGCCTGGCGCGTCCCCTTGCGCCACGCGCCGCAACGCGATTCACACCCGCTTGCTGCAGCGTCACCTGCGAAAAGTCTGCCGTAACATCCGGCGTTACATACGCAGCAGGATCTTCAATCTCGTACAACAACTGCTCCGTACAAGTCGCCGTCGTCAGCAAACCGCCCGATCCATCCACCTTTCCAAACTCCGCATTCCCATCCTCATCTACATCCGCATAAGGAAACCCAAGCCGCGCCAATCCCGGCACATCCTTGTAGCCAGGGTCTGCAAAATATCCACCCGTCAACTGACCCGCGCACTCAAGCAGATGCCCGACCATCGTTCCTCGTCCAAGCCGCGCCCAGTCATCCATCGCCCAGCCAAATTCATGTACCAGGGGCGCCACAAATAACGAAGGATCAGCCACTCTTCCCGTCAAAATCACATCCGCTCCGGCTCCCAGCGCCTCCATCAAAGCATCCGCACCCAGATAAGCATTCGCCGAAATAGCCTTATGCGTCGCATCTCTCCAATCCTCACCCTGTATCAACTCCAGCACATCATCGCCAACCACATACGCCACGCGCAGTCCCCGCAGTCCAAGCCTTCGCGCAACTTCACACGCCTTCTTCGACGCGGCCTTTGGGTTCGCTGCTCCCATATTGCTCAGTATGCAAATCTTCTTCTCCGCGCAGATCGGCAACACAGCCTCAAGCCGTTCCTCCAGCAGTGGATCGAATCCGCTATCCGGATCGCGCCGCTTCGCTAATTGCGCCATTGCTATCGTCCGCTCCGCCAGGCATTCGAAGACCAGGTAGTCGATCTCGCCGTTCTCGCACAACTCCACTGCGGGATCGATCCGATCACCCGAGTATCCCGCGCCTGCCCCGATACGCACTCGCTTGCCGGTCTCACTCATATTGGAAAAACCCCCAGCGCCACCGCCGCCAGCGTCATCACTACCGAAGCGCCCAGTAGATATGGAGTAGCAAAATGCTGATGCTGCGCCAGGCTGATCTCCGACAGGCCCACCACCAAGTACGTTGCAGGCGTCAGTGGACTCACCGGAAATCCTGTCGTATGCAATCCCATCAGAGCCCCTTGCGCGACGCTGATCGGCCCCACACCAAAGTGCGCCGACGCGCTCGCCAGCACCGGCATCACGCCAAAGTAAAACGAGTCTGGATCGAACACCAGGCTCAGTGGCATCGACACCATCCCCAGCACAAACGGAATATGATGCGCTGCGCCCTGCGGAATATGCTGCACCGCCGCCATCGATATCGCGTTCAGCATCCCGGTGCCTTTCATGATTCCTGTAAACGCCCCGGCAGCGAACAAGATGCTCGCCATCATCAGCGCCGCCGGAGCATGCGCCGCAAGCCGCTCCTGTTGCTGCTTCTGATTCGGAAAATTCACCAGCAGAGCCACAATCGTCCCCAACATGAACATCACAACCGGGTCCACCTTGCCGCTGATCATCACTCCCAGCACTACCAGCGTGAGTGCCACATTTACGAAGAAGCGCCGAGGCAGGGAATCATCAGGCAATTCTCCAGTGTTCTCGCCGGCGTGCGTCATCCTGAGATCCATCGTCGCAAGCCTGCACTCTTCACGGTGCCCCAGCCACCACGAGATTGCAAACACATACACCAGCCCCACCGCCTGTACCCAAATCAACGGCATGAATATGCTGGTCACCGGAATATGCAACGCTGCCGACGCCCGCAGCATCGGCCCCGTCCAGGGCAGAAAATTCACCCCCGCCGCCAGAGAAACAGCGCAAGCCAGAATCCTCCGGTCGATCCCCGTCCGTTGATACAGAGGCAGCAGCGCCGGCACTGCCACCAGAAATGCCACAGCGCCCGATCCATCCAGATGCGCCAGCAACGCCAGCAGCGCCGTTCCCGGCACGATCCTTGAGGGCTTGTTTCCGATCATTCTTAGCAGCCACGTAATCATCGGTTCCAGCATCTTTGCGTCCGCCATAATTCCAAAAAACAAAATGGCAAACACAAACATTCCAATCACGCCTGCAATCCCTTGAATCCCCGTCAGCATGAAGTGGCCGGTCTTCAAACCGAATCCCGCAATTAGCGAGGCTGTCACCGGGAACGCAATCAGCGCCATCAGCGGCGAAATCTTCCTGCTCAGGATCGCCGCCAACAGCGCCACTATGGTGATCAGTCCCAGAGCCGCAAGCATCTCGATGTCAGACCTTAAGGGATATCAATGCTCCTGCAGTATAGGCATGAGGGTATATCTTGTAAATTGCAAGATCTGAATCTGCTTCATCGGAAAATCAAATGATTGACGACTTGCGCCATGTCCGCTCTTTCCTCGCTGCGGCACGCCTCGGTAACTTCACCCGCGCCGCATCCGAGCTCCATATCTCGCAGTCCGCATTTACAGTTCAGATTCGTCAGCTTGAAGACGCACTCGGCGTCACTCTCTTCGACCGCAGCAAACGCCGCATTCGCCTCACCACTGCCGGTAAAGACGTACTGGCTCCGCTCGAGCGTCTCCTTGTCGACGCTGAAGCCGTCCTCAGCCGCACCAGGGAGATAGCCGGACTCCGCCGTGGCGTCGTCACCGTTGCAGTGTTGCCATCGGTCGCCGCGAACTTCCTTCCTTCCATCCTCCGCGACTTCACCAAACGCCATCCCGCCATCTCCGTCCAGATCAGAGACGTCGTTGCCGAACGTATCCTCAATGCCGTCCGGTCTGAAGAGGCGGACTTCGGTATCGGCAGCAGTGTCCGTGCCAGTCGCGAGCTGTCTACCACCCCTCTCTTCGTCGACAAGCTCTGCGCCTTCGTTCATAAGAGCAACGCGCTAGGCCGCCAGCCGTCCGTCACTCTTCGCGAACTCTCTGGTCTTCCGCTCATTCTCACCGGCCGCGAAAGCAGTGTGCGCGAACTCGTCGACCGCGCACTGAAGCGCGAAAAGCTTGCCGTCACCGTTGCCTATGAAACCAACTATCTCTCAACTGCTTTAAGCATGGTCCGGGTTCGGCTTGGTATCGCGATCCTTCCCGAATCTGCTTCCACGCCTGACTACTCTTCCGATGTCCGCTCCATTCCCATCACCCGTCCAGCCCTAAGTCGCAAAATCGAACTGATTCAAAAAGCGGACCGCTCGCTCTCTCCGGCCGCCGCCAAGCTCATAGATCTCATCCAGCAGCATGCAGCGAGTCTGATGTCTCGCTAACTGAACGCATTTTCAGCTGCCACTGGATCATCCCCCGCGCCGCGGTATACGATGCGTGAGTCAAGTCCGAGCAAGATCCATCCTGTACAAGGAGCATGCCGCTTGCCCACCTCACACGTCTGTTCGCGTGCCGCGAAGTCCTCATTCGCCATCATCGCGCCCCTACTTCTTTTACTCTGCACTCCGGCTACCCCCGTCATCGCGCAGTCTTCCGCGCCGCCCCGTCCCCTGGGGACAAAACCCGAACGGCATGCACATCTACATCTGGGCCGGACTCAAATCTCATCAGCCCGGCCAGCACGACTATCCCCAGTTCCTCGGCGACTGGAGCAAGTTGCTCACCGAGCACGGCGCCATCGTCGATGGAGCGCTCCACGCCCCCACCTCCGACGATCTGGCTCACACCGATGTTGTCATCATTTACAAAGGCGACGCGGGTTATTTGAGCCCCAAAGAAAAATCCGCGCTCGAGTCCTATATCCAGAGAGGTGGGGGACTCGTAAGCCTGCATGATTCACTCTGCGGGCCTGATCCCGCCTATTTCGCCACTCTCGCCGGAGCCGGCAAAAAGCACGGCGAGGTCAACTACACTCTCGGCGCGCCCATCCCATACACCATCACTGATCTCGCCGATCCCATCATGCAGGGCATGTCCAACATCACAATCTTCGATGAAGCTTTCTATAACCTGACCTGGGCGCATGATCCTGCCGTTCACGTCCTGGCTACAGCAGTCATTCCCGGCACACCCAGCGCAGGCACGCACAAAGGTGAAGTCGTTCCGCAGATCTGGACCTATGAGCATACCGCGCCCGGAGGCCAGCCCGCGCGCGCCTTCGTCTGGATGCAAGGCCACGAATACGCTAACTTCAGCAACTACCAGATCCAGCAGATGCTGCTGCGCGGTATTGCATGGGCCGCAAAGAAGCCGGTCGATACACTTATCGATTACGTTCCACCCGCAAACGATCACCCTCAACCCGCGACGAAGTAAATCAGCAGCCCATTGATGTCCCCGCACTCGCCGCATGTCGGGGCGAGTGCGCTTCACTTCGCTGTCCATCCACCATCGATCAAAATATCTGTTCCAGTAATGTACCCTGCCGCTTCTGAGCAGAGATAACAAGCCAGCGCCCCCACCTCTTCAATCTTTCCCCAGCGTCCCACCGGCACACTCGCAAGAAACTGCGCATTCGCCTCGGGATTGTTCATCACCGCGGCATTCATCTCCGTCCCAAACGGCCCCGGACTGATCCCATTTACCGTAATGCCTTCGCCCGCCAGTTCCAATGCCAACGCTCGTGTAAAGCCCAGCAGCGCAGCCTTTGCTGAAGAGTAAGCTGTCCTTCCCGGCAACGAAACATGGCCCATGATCGAAGTCATGTTCACAATGCGACCGTAGCCCGTTCCTTTCATTCCCGGCACAAAAGCCCTGCTCACGAGAAAAGTTGAAGTCAAACTCGCATCCATAACGCTACGAAACTCCGCCAGCGTATAGTCCTCCATGTTCTTGCGAATGTTGATCCCCGCATTGTTGATCAGAATCTGCGGCGCTCCAAATCGCTCGCGTATCTCCTCCGCCGCACGCGCCACGTCCTCTTCCCTCGTCACATCCGCTACATAAAACTCCGCATCTCCACCCTGCGTAATCAGCGCATCCCGCACCACGCCCAATCGCTGCGCATCGCGCGCCACCAGCGCAATCCGTGCTCCAGATTCAGCCAGTGCCTGCGCCATCGCCTCGCCCAGCCCTCGGCTCGCTCCTGTAATCACTGCGGTACGTCCCGTCAGATCAATCTGCATCATCCCTCCACCTGCAATCCCAGTCTTGTCTAAAGAGCATTCGTTGGTTTCTGCACCGCGTCCGGATCAAGGAACAGCCAGCACAGCGCCGATCCCACCGCAGCCGCCACCATCGTGTAAATCAGAACATTCCAGTTCTCATGCGTTCGTTGCAGAATAGCTCCGCCCACCACCGGCGCCACAAACCCCGCAAGGTTTCCCAGCATGTTCATCGTCGCCGCCACCGTCGCCGTATATCGGCCGCCAATCTCCGCACATGCATCCCATGAGATGGGCATCGTCAAATCGCTCGAAAAACTTGCCAGCCCCATCACCACCATTGCCGGCCCCACTGCCGCAATCCGCGTGAAAACAAACAACAGCACCGCAGTCACCGTAAACCCACAGAAAGCAATGACTCGCCTCGGCAAACGCACCGGAGCAAGCCCCGTAGCCAGCGATCCGAACCCTCCAAACAGCAGCGGCAACACAGCCAGCGCCGCCGCATGCTCAGCGGATTGCCCGCGTCCCTCGCGCAGATACGTCGGTAGCCACGTGATGTAGAAATACCAGACATAAGAAAAGCAGAAGTACTGCAGTACCAGCACCGCCACGTGCGGAGTCATCAGCAGCATCGTCCAGTGCCGTTGCTCTGTGCGGTGCGTCCCCGCCGCGCGTGACTCCGTAATCAATCGCCTCTCTTCTGCGTTCACGCCGCTATGCTGCTCCGGATCGTCCCGAAACCAAAGCAGAAATACCACGCACCAAACCACCCCAAGCAATGCAAAGCTCGCAAAGGCCCATCGCCATCCAAACCAGTGGATGCACACCAGCGCCAGTGGAGGTGTGACCGCGCCTCCCCATCGCGTAAACGCCCACATCAGCGCCTGCGCCGTCGCCCTCTCCCGCTTCGGCAGCCATGCGCTCAGCATCCGTGTCAGGTTAGGGAAGCACCCAGCCTCACCCGCCCCAAACAGAAACCGTATCGCGATCAGCGAACTCGCATTCCACGCCGCTCCCGTCAGCGCGGTGAACGCGGACCACGCCAGCACAATCTGCGTCAGGACGCGACGCGCGCCCAGCCGATCCCCAAGCAGCCCCATCGGAATCTCAAACAGCGCATACGCCAGCCCGAATGCGCCAAACACCAGCCCCATCTGCTGTTTCGATAGATTCAGATCTCGCGATATCGGCCCCGCCGCCTGCGATATCGCCACCCGCTGCACATACGACAACACAGCCAGCCCAATCGCCAGCACCACTACGCTATATCGAGCGCGGCTGGCCCTCATTCCGCAAGGCTCCAGGCGTAGAGAGTGTCTCCTGCGCCAAACACAATGTACTGCTTGCCATCCAGCATGTAAGTAATAATCCCGCCCGACTCATTTGCGCCCAATTCGTGATGCCACAGAATCTTTCCCTTATCCGCGCTGTACACGATCGCGTTCTTCTGGTCGTCTCCCGTTACCAGCAGATTACTCGTGGTCGTTAGTATGCTCGCCCCCAGCGTCTTCGGAGCACCGTTCAGGTTTGGATAAACATGCCGCCAGACCACCTCGCCCGTCATCGGATCGATCGCCTGCAGCACTCGTTTTTCGTATCCAATCCCATCGCCCGTTCCACCATATCCTGAAGGCTTGTCACTGTCATCGGTCAGATAATAGATCGCCTTGCCCTCAATCGAATTCACATACACCAGCCCCGTCTTTTCGCTATATGCCGGAGCCTGCCAGTTTGTCGCATTCACGATATTGATCGATCCACCCACGGACGGGTCTTTATCCGGTATCGGAATCGGCTCACCCCCCGGCGATAAGGCCGAGTAATAATCGAGCGGCACATACGGCTTCATGACGAGATACTTGCCATTCGTCCGGTCCAGCGTTACAAAGAACCCATTCCGCGCCGCCTGCGCCACCAGCTCTCTCTGCTTCCCATCCACGATGCGATCGAACAGGATCGGCGCTGTCGTATTGTCAAAATCATGCGTGTCATGCGGAGACACCTGAAAATACCACTTGAGTTTTCCATTGTCCGCATCCAGAGCCACAATCGACTCCGTCCACAGATTTGCCCCCGGCCGCCCTTGCCCGGCAAACACCGGATTCGTATTCCCCGTCGGCCAATAAATCAAATTCAACTTCGGATCGTACGTCCCCGGCATCCACGTCATGCCGCCGCCATGCTCGGATGTTGCCTCACTCGGCCACGTCGCCAACGCCGCATCACCCTTCCTCGGCGTCCCCCACCACGTCCACTGCAATGCGCCTGTTTCGGGATCGAATGCATCCAGAAACCCCGGCATATCCATCGCGTCGCCGCCCACACCCACAATCACATGGTTCTTCACCACCAGCGGCGCAGAGGTCGCGAAATACTGCTTCCTCGCATCGGCGAAGTTCTTCCTCCATATCTCCTTGCCCGTGCCCGCATCCAGCGCCACCAGCCAGTCATCCGGCGTTTCAAAGAACACCCGCGACTTCCATATCGCCACCCCGCGCTGGCCCACCAGGTGTCCGCCATGATCCACCCAGTCGTATTGCCACAGCGCCTTGCCGCTTCTCGCATCAATCGCCCAGACATGATCGGGAATCGTGATGAACAGCACACCATCCACCATCAGCGGTGTGCATTTGATCACCAGTATTGCCGCACCGCGCTGCGCCCCTACGTCCGCAATCTTGAACACCCATCGCTGAGCCAGCTGCCCGACATTCCCCGCATCGATCTGATCCAGCGTGCTGTAGCGCCGCCCGCTGTAATCTCCATTGAACGTAGTCCAGCTCTCCACTGGCGTCTTCCCAATGGCATCCGGATCGACCCCCACCCGCTGTGCAACCAACCGCGTCGAAGCGACCAGCATCATGACGGCACAGAGAATCGCAACCCGCCTCATCGCAGCGTCTCCAGATACGCCGTCACATCATGCATCTCGTCATTCCTCAGCGACTGAATCATCGCCTCATGCGCCGCCAGCGGATCCTTCATCGCAACCTCGACGCCCGGCACAATCTCAATCGCATGCGCCGCCCCCGACCCATCGACCACTGTGATCCTGAAATCGCTCACCTGCGTAACGCGGCCCTGCACCATCACACCATGCGGCATCTTCACCGTTGCCGTTATCGCCAGCCCATCGGCAGCGTCGCCGTGCCCTCCCCGTCCAGGCCATATCCATCCTCGCTGCAACTGCTCCGGAGACCGGAACCTCCCAGCAAAATGTGCAAACGCCGCCGCTGCATGGCACTTCACGCATTCCGTCTCAACGTAACGCCGGCCTCGCTCCGCATTCCCCACCACAATGTTCAGCACCTGGTAAGTCCCGCGATTCGCCACATCCTCCACCTGCAGATGCAGAAACTCCGCAATGTCCTTCAGTTGCGCGTCCGGCATCGTGGCAAACGCGGGCATGCCCTTTTCAGGCCGTCCCTTTTTCAGAAAAGGCACCAAATGCTCCCCATGATCGTCCGCCAGCACCTCGTCTGAAGTAATCAGGTTCGCGCCCGTCGCCCCGCGCGCCTGCGGGCCATGGCAAAACGCGCAGGTCTTCTCATACACCGGCTTTCCACGCTCAGCCGCCGCCTTATCCGGAACAGCTCCCAGCCCCAGAAACCGCCGTGTAGCCTCGGCGCGATTCTCCGGCGTCATGCCCTGTTTTTGCGATTGCTGTTTGGCTCCCTGATCGCTGCCCGTCAACGCCTCCTGCCCCAGCGCGGCAGCAGCCAGCATCAACCCCAGAACCCAGAGGAACCTCATATAGCCAAGGCGAACGCCCATGCCCTCAACACCTTCGCGCAGCAGATACCATCTCACACGCCGTATCGTGCCCGGACACGCGAACTGATCTTCGCCACGCGCCGCCGCGTCCGCTAACAGGCCCATCCTGTATATCAGGAAAATCCCACCCGCAACAGCAACGACTTTCTGTTGCATTGTGAAGGCAAATTCAATAGCTTTGTCCCATCTCGAAATTCAAAGAGTCTCCCAGGACAGCCTGCCGCACGGATCGTGGGCCAGATCCTTTCTTCTTTCCAACCGATCGCCAACCAAACCTCACTCTTGAAAAGGAGAAATATCGTGAACCTGCTTCACTTCAGGCTGGCTGCTGCCGCCTGCACCATGACTCTGCTGTTCACTTCCACCGCGCCTGGGCAGCAACAGGATGGCGATAAGGTCGATCTTGGCGCTCTAACCCAGATCAAAAATGAGGCCTTCCAAAACTCGCAGGTCATGGAAAACCTCTTCTACATCTCCGAGGTCTACGGCCCCCGCATCAACAACAGCCGCAATCATCGCGCCGCAGCCGAGTGGGCCATGAAGCAGATGAAAGACTGGGGCCTTCAGAACGTCCACCTCGAAAAATGGGGACCATTCGGCGATGGCTGGCAGATCAAGAAGTATTACGGCGCTCTCGAATCCCCCGCCTATGCCTCACTCATCGGCTTCCCCCTCGCATGGACCCCCGGCACCGGCGGCCCCGTAACCGCCGAAGCCGTCCTCGCCCCCCTGCACTCCGAAGCAGACTTCGCCAAATACAAAGGCAAGCTCAAGGGCAAGATCGTCCTCATCTTCGATCCCCGAGAGCTATCTCTTCACACTGAGCCCGAAGCCCGCCGCCTCACTGACGCGGAAGTGGAAGAGCGCACCAAGACTCCCGATCCATCGCACAACGGCTTCAGTCCGCCCATTCGCCCCGGAGCTCCCGCGCCCCGCCCCGGCGAATACACCCCGCAGTCACTCTCCACCGCAGCTTCCACTGGCCGCGTTCTCCGCAACCAGGTCAACGCCTTCCTCAAGGAAGAGGGTGTAGCCGTAGCTCTTACGCCCGGCTACAACGGCGACGGCGGCACTATCTTCGCGTCCTACGGTGGCTCGCAGGACCCTAAAGATCCCGTCGGCCCTCCCATGGCAGCGATCGCAGCCGAGCAGTACAACCGCATCTGTCGCCTCATCGAGCACGGCATCACACCCAAGCTCACCTTCGACATCGAAACCGAATACCAGAAAGACGACCAGATGGGCTTCAACGTCGTCGGCGAAATCCCGGGCACCACCAAGGCCGATGAAGTCGTCATGGTAGGCGGCCATTTCGACAGCTGGCAGGGCGGCACCGGCGCCACCGACAACGGCACCGGCTCCTCCGTAGCCATGGAAGCCGTGCGCATCCTTGCCACGCTACACAAGCCCATGGCCCGCACCGTCCGTGTCGCCCTCTGGGGAGGCGAAGAAGAAGGCCTCTACGGCTCGCTCGCCTACGTGCAACAGCACTTCGCCCCGCGCGACACCATGAAGAAGACCCCCGAGTACGACAAGCTCGATGTCTACTTCAACGACGACTCAGGCTCCGGCAAGTTCCGCGCCGTCTCCGCTCTGGGCAACTCCGAGCTGGCCGCCATCTTCCAGTCCTGGATCGAGCCCATCAAGGATCTCGGCCTCGACGCTGTCGTCGGCCTCAGCGCCGGTCCCACCAAACAACCCGGCGGCACCGACTCCACCAGCTTCTCCTGGATCGGCCTAGACGGCATCGGCTTCATGCAGGATCCGCTCGAATACGGCTCCCGCACTCACCACTCCAACATGGATCTCTACGACCGCGTACAGAAAGGCGATGTCATGCAGGGAGCCATGATCGAAGCCTGGTTCGCCTACAACGCCGCCACCCGCTCCGATATGCTCCCCCGCATAGAAACCCCAGCTCCACTGACGAAGTAATTCGAAGTGCGCCAAAAGCGCATTGCATACCAGCCCAGGCCCAAACCAGCTCTTCGAACGCGTTTTTCGTTCGAAGAGCGTGCAGGCCTGGGTTCAGGTGCCACGAAGCATCCCTGCGGACTGAAGGTGCCCCTCATCGCAGATTGCGTCGCTCAATCGCGAAGTCACGAGACGATGTCCCAGGAGAAAGCCATGGCAAGAGACATCGTTCGAACACCCAACGCTCCGCCCCCGCCGCCAGCCTACAGCCAGGCAGTACGGGCAGCGGGCCTTCTCTTCGTTTCAGGCACGGGACCGCACGATCCCGTGACCGGAAAGATCGTTGGGGATACGATCCAGGAGCAGACCAGACAGTGCTTGGAAAATGTCTCCGCCATTCTCAAGGCCGCAGGCACTTCCCTCGACCGGGTCGTCAGCGCCACTGTCATCATTCTTGAAGAAACCGACTTCGCCGGAATGAACGAAGAGTGGGTTAAGTGGTTTCCGGTGAACCCGCCAGCGCGGCAAGGCGCAAAGCTGCCCGTTCGAATCCCCGGCATGAAAGTATCCATCGCAGCCATTGCGGAGCTCTAAACATGTGTATGGCTTTCGCTCAACTGTTTCGCGAGCTCCCGCCCTGGGCTTGAATCTCATTTCCCGCTGTAATTCTGCGCATAAGTATCACGAGGCAGCCCCGAATTGCGTGACTGTCTGGCAAACGCATACGCCTCATCCCTGTTCATCACACCGCCGACAGTCACCAGGTAAGGCGCGCGTTGCGTGGGCGTAAACACCGCCGGCCGCAACTCGGGATGTGTCTGAGCAATGCTCTCAGCCTTTTTCTGAGCCTGGTCCTGACGGTGATAGGTATAGGCAATCACCCGCCACTGTGTACGGCTCCCCGCATTGTCTTGTACTGACACAGGAACCATGCCCGACGCCGAGGCTCTTTTGCCGGGAGGTGTTATCGCGTGGTCCGCTGCATCAGCAACCGTTGTTGCCACAGAAGTGGATGCTGCCTGTGCAGTGCCTGTCTGATTCGCAGTTGAAGTATGAAAGAAATGCCACCCCATCCACAAAGTGATCGCCAGTACGCACACGGCAAACGCAACTGCGCCGATCCATTTTGTCTCCTGTCTGGCCGCACGCAGCGCTTGCTCAATGCGAAGAGGAGGACGGTCGGCCGAATAGGCGACGCTCATCTTCTTCGCCCCCTCTGGAGCAGGCATCGGCGAGGACGCAACCTGGGTCGCGGAGGTGGCAGACGAATGATGACCGTTCGCCATGGAAGACAAGCCATTTGCGGAAGGCGCAGGCAAAGGCTCTCTCTCACCCTGCAGCGCAACCACAATCTCCCCGATACCCCATGCCCCACTCATGCCATTCGGCACGATCCGGTCAAACGGCGCCGGCAAAGGACCTTTACTTACAGCCGGCTCCAGCGTCCGTGACTGTAACAGCGCTTCCAGCAGCAAAACCGCCAGGTCGTAAACATCCCGCCGCTTCGCGTCCAGCCCCTTCTCGCCTTCCGGAGCCTCCCGGATGCAGTCGCTGCGCACCTTCACCATCTCTCCCACGGCAAACACGTTCTCCGGCGCAACATGCTCATGAACGAACCCATGAACATGCAGCGTCTCAAGAGCTGAGGCAACGCTGACGGCAAGTTCCCTCGTCTCAGACACGCTCAATCGCCGTTCCGCCAGCACCTGCGCAAGGTTCGCGTCGACGCGCTCAAGCACGGCATAGATCACCGTGACCTTGTCGAGCGTCAACTGCCCGTACCGCTCCAGCTTGATGAAGTTAGGATGACCCAGTGCCTCTACCCCGCGCCAGCGCGCAAGAATCTCCTCCTCATCGAAGTGACACGCGATCAGCCGGATCAATCTCGGATCGCCGTTGTCATACACCGTGGAGAAGAACGCGCTTCGCCCTTCTGGCAGCAACAGTTTGTTCAGAGGAAAAGCGCCATCGATCGTGATGCCTTCATAGTCCGTCCATAGTTCCATAGCTACTTCCTGATCTGGAGAATGGAACCAAGACAGAATGCCGATGGGCGAGTCAAGCAACAAGGTGTGGAGACATGCGCATCCGGGGCAGTGCGCAGGTTACTACCACTCAAGATTATCGTCCATTCCGGCCCGGTCCCGTCTCGAAGATGTTAACCACCTGTGTGCTGGCGCGTTATTTGTTCAGTTGTTCCGGTTAGCGCACACTTCCGTGGGCCGCCTCCCTATAATGCACAGATGTCGACAACTCCAAACGAAATAGATTGGGTCACGAAACGAGCCGCTTGCAGCGCGGCGCGCGTCTTCCGTGAACTCTGCCAGGGAATCGAAGGTGATGTCCAGCGGATCAATTCCGTCGCACAGCTTCGCGAGCGCGAGCACTTCACCGTTGAGCTGAATCCCGAGGGCACAACCATAGGGATTGGCAAGCCCCACCTATCGCCGCGCAGGCGGGTGCTCGTCACCCTCGACGGAAACGTGATCAAGGTGCATCTGGACGGCGTTGAAAACGACTGGCAGGCATGCGTCGGGCTTAATGATCAATGGCGCTGCATTTTCAAGCTCCAGGACGGCACGGAGCTGGAGCAGTGGCAATTCCGCAAAAAGGCCCTGGAAGCATTGTTTTTCGACGTCCAGCCCTGTCCCGCCTCGCCCGTTGAGCCCAAAAAGCAAACTCAGTCAAACACCTGATAGCGTCCCAATCGCATGACTGGCAGCGTCATATCCCGACCCACTCCGGTGTGGGCAACTTGGGTTGTCCACACCGCACACGCCGTTTGACCGCACAGCCAAAATGCTTGATTTAGAAAAACCTTCAGACCAAGAAGTGATTCTGAAGAATGGTCGGGGAGAGAGGATTCGAACCTCCGACCCCCTGGTCCCGAACTCTGAAAGCAAAAATTCTAAGTGCTTTACCTGGTGCCGCTTAGGGACTTGAAAGCCATCCTTTCTCATCCTCAGTTGTACCGAAGTTGTACCGAACTTTATAGTGAACTCAGTCTGGATCGGCCTCGTTATTTCTGAACCAGTTTGAATGTTAGTCTTCGGCCAAAACCCGATCTTGAGAAGGTGGAGGCTTTGGATGAAGAAGAAGCGTTTTTCTGTGGAGCAGATCGTCGGTGTTCCGAGGCCGCCTTTCGCCTTGCCAGCTTATCAATATTGCATCTTCGGACTCGCCTTGAAATCTGCAAGAGCCGAATAGAGTAGTCTGCACTGGCCCAAGTCCTGCTTTGGCTGTACTTTGACCTTACCCATCTGTAGACCAGGAGCGAGTCTGGAACTCCGTCGTTATACCAAGCCGTGACATCGTTATCCTCCAGCTCCGTCGGTCGTACGCCAGTTGCCGAAACGGAGCCTGGAAAACGAATGCTGAACCGCCCGCCGATACTTTTGACCTGTTCTGCCCAAAGTACAAATCCCAGTCTGTCGCGGTAAGGTGAGTCGCCCTATCGAGACGGCCCATGCATGAAACAACACCGGTTATTTGTCGGGGACCATAGGATCACGCGGATTTATTAGCTCAACTTCGTCGCTCCTGATTGGCGCACTGTTTAACTGGAGAAGCGGTGAACCGACGATCCGAACTCCCTGCTCATCAATCACAATGCCGTTGCCACCAACTCGAAGAGCAATATACTCCGTTGCATTCATGTCAATGCCTTCGCCTGTCTCGACAAAGAGCGATTTATAAAGGTAAAGACCGCAATTCCCGTTGTAGTTACACTGTGCATCGCCTAACACGTGTGTGACTGCAGTCCCTTCAATCTTGACTGTTTGACTATGTTTGATATGGAGATGATGTTGACCGAAGATCAGTTCCTTGACGTCGCCTGCACTCTTGCCATTTTCGTCGACGCCTCCCGTCGTAATGTTCCTGTTTCCGGCGACGGTGATGTACTGGTTGCCCTCGACGCTGTTGTGCATCGTATTTTCGGCGTGGATGTGCAGGTCTTCGTTACCCTTTTGGTCGTCGAATTTAATCTCGTTGAAGTTCTCTGAGCCGCCACACTTGGTGCTGCGAGACTTGATCGTGCTGACTGTCTGATTGTCCGGTAAGTCATAGGGGACCATCTGATCGGCGTTGTAGACACGCCCGGTGATCAGAGGCCGGTCCGGGTCTCCTTCCAGGAAGGAGACTACGACTTCCTGGCCGACGCGGGGTATCCACATTGAGCCCCAGCCCTTGCCCGCCCAAAGCTGCGAGACGCGAATCCAGCAAGAGCTTTGGTCATTCTTCTGGCCTTGACGATCCCAGTAGAACTGCACCTTGACCCTGCCGTAGACATCTACCCATATCTCCTCGCCCTCTTTGCCTACCACCAACGCCGTCTGGGAGCCCTGGACAAATGGTTTGGGCGTAACCCGGGCAGGGCGAAAGGCGACACTTTGCGGTATACAGATAAGGTAATTCGAGTAGTCGAACCCGCCCATGTCATCGCCTGATCCGTAGGAGCCTCTGGCGGATGCGTTGTGCTGAACCTCTCGTAACAGATACGAATCATTCATATCCTGGCGAGAATATCCCTCAAGCGTAAAAGTGTATCCGGAGGCAAAGGCCCGGCAGTCGCTGGTTCCGCTACAAACGAGGTGGGCTGCTTCTTCTTCCTGCATGTGAAGGGCAGCCCGGGTTTTCAATTCCGCTCTGTTAAAAGCAGTGCCGGCGGCTGGGTAATCGTAGAGTTCAAATCTACTATTGCCACCAACATTCACAATAGTGGGCTCGTCGGTATATAGATTTTGACCCGGCGCCGTGAAGTTGTATCCGCTCAGCGAACACTTGCCGGTTCGCAACCCCTGATGCATTTGCCAGGACGTGATTACGTTCTCTAAATCAGTGCCACCCGAGCTGGCGTCATAGCGTGCAGTATCCTGCCCGGGACAGCGCTTAAGCATGCTCCCCGAATCCACAATGACCAGAGTGTGCTTGCCATTTTCGTGCTCGAAGTAATAAAAAATACCGTCCTGCTCCAACAGACGGGAAACAAAGTTGAAGTCTGTCTCACGGTACTGAACGCAGTACTTGTGAGGATCGTATCTGGTGGTTAGCGAAAACCTGTAATCGTTAAAGCCGCTTGCTTTGAAGACCTCCTCGACAATGTCCTGAACAGTCATATTTTGAAAAATACGGCAGTTGGTATTGAGCGTGAGAAGCCAGAGCCAGGGCACAACCTCCATCTGATAGTGTGCAAAGCCGGCATCGGCGCCGCTCTGCGCAAACCGGCTGACAATACCGTTCCAGTAACGAATGCTGTCATCGGCCAGCGTAAGGCGGATGGTGACGCTTTCACCGATGATGCTCGCAAAGGCTATGGAGTCATTCTCGGATCGCATCACCAGGTTGAAGCTGAACAAATTGGAAATTGCCTCACGGCCGCTGAAACCCTGCAGCAGAAGCACGTCCTCCCCTAGAGGGGTATCGATCGCGATCAGTCGGTTCTCTTGGATAGACATCTTTCCTCGGCACGAGAAGTGAACAAAAATGCGGTCATGACAAAAGTTCAGGTTGTGCACTCGCTGCAGATCGCGCGCCTTCCGCTCCACGCCACTGATCACCACAAGGGCTTCGCCGAAGTCGGACTACGCGTGGCCCGCTGGATGCGTCTGTGGAACGAACATCTCCAGGCCGCGCAACGCCGCAGTTCGCACGCAGTCCTTCACGATCGTGTAGCCGCCCGCACGGGTACATTCTCAGACGACGTGGCGATAGTTATTTGATCTCGATGGCAGCCACGATCTTATCGATATCGCCGCCAAAAACACCGCCTCCAAAGGTATGCACCTGCCCGTTCGCCAGCTGGAGCTGAAAGCGGTTGTGCATAAACTTTTTCTTTACCTCGACGTGTTTCACGTCACTTTTGGGAATGAAGATCCAGGAATTCATGCCACTCGAGCCTGTACCTGCACCATTTAGTATCTGGGAATTCACGGACAGCTGAAGCGCCACGGCATCCGCCGTGACGTGGTAAACGATGCGTTGGTCCGTAACGGTGCATTTGCCCATATATATCTGGCCAGTCGGCAAAAAGTAGTTGATGTTCCAGGTTCCAGCGGCAGTTTCGCCGGGCAACAGATCAAACTTAATTTGGGCCATAAGACCTCCAGCAAATTGCAAAAAAATCGGCACTATGATTCCAGCCATCGAATAAATTTCAGCGAATGAATGCTCAGATGTCACATATTTGTCGAGACATATCCGATGCTGCGCGTGCCCCCGGCGCTTAAACCGGCCCCGTAGGAATTTCCTGCCATGACCAGCATCGCTGTGGCAGTACTTTGGTCTGGCGCCACCCAGGAGCTCGTTGGGAAGAAGATGTCACGGATAAACGAATAAGGGGTATACAAGGGACCTATTAACATACCCTTAAGCTTGTCCACGGCTATGCCTTCGGCCACCGATTTCAACGACATGCCAAGCAAGATCACGGTTGCAGACCCTCCCCCAACGCCGATTATGCTAGAGGCTTCGAAAACTTGGCAGAAACCCGAGATATCCGTGCCCTTCAGCTCTGGGCCGCCAAATGAGTCGAGCATGTATATTTTCCCGGTGCTCAGAGTGTTCGGCGTGGAAAAAGTAATGCTAAACGGAGACCCCAAACTCATGCCGATGCCGATGAATCGATATTTAAAACTAATCCGCTGCCCACCTGGACTATTGAAGTAAACAGCGCCGCCTCCCATACCAAAATAGAAGACTCCGACTTCAGTGCTTTCAGACGTATCGAATACCCACTGGCTTTCTCTGATTGACATGTTAGGCTCCTATTTCGTTTAGAACAGACGAGTTAGCGAGATTGACGATTGCCATACGCTTGCGATCTCCTCCCAGGAGGAGGTCCAAAGATTGTTATCTCAGGCTTTCCTAAGAGTTGAACTTTACTGCAGTCGGCTGGCTCATGGGGGATTTGGGGGAGGAATGTAACCGCCCGTGAGACCTCAGCGAAACGCGGAGAGCGGCGCGCCCCCACAATAGTCCTGTTCCGTTGTCTTGACGATCCGCTGGTCGCTGCCAAATTGATAACGGCGCAGATTGTGGACCTGGCGGCCATCGTTGCAGACTTTGGATGGTGAGAAGTCCTCGAACCACACCGATGCTGCCGCCATCTTGCCAGGATCGGTCGTACGCGCACCGCCCGGCAGTATGACTTCCTGGTAGGTGAGCGCGACCTTGAGCTTGTCACTGGTCAGCACCTTGCGATAGGGCGCCTCGCTCGCCGCCGTTTTGGCGTTAGCCGTGTTGAACCCGGAATCACACCACTTCGTGCGTAACTGCTCGATGGATCCCGACCAGGCTGCCCCTCCGATCACTTCGTCAGGCACGCGCTCGGTGGGCGAGACACCGGCTTTAACGATCTCGTCGTATGCCTGGATGCAGTTCTTGTAGTACCCGGTGCCGTACCGTCCCGAGTTGAGATTGGGAGTGTCCTTCATCGCCAGGATCGCCCATTTCTCGAAATATTTGATCTTGCCCAGGCTCTCCACATGCACGCACGACGTGCGGATCTCGGCCAGCGAATGAGGGCCCCGCTTGAACTCGGGCGCGTCGTACTTTACGTCGACTGTCGTGGAATCCGGAACTCCCGCAGCGCGAAGCTTATCCAGCGTCGCCATGCAACGCGCGCCCTTTAAACCCAAGGTTGCGCCATCCTTCACCGTCCATGCCTTGGTGTCCGTGATCTGGTACCAGCCGATGTCGGTAGCGATCTCGGATACCAGCTTGTAATTCGGATCGCCCCACTTAAGCTGCTGCGCGTGCAAGGCTGGGAAATAGCTCAGGATCAGCATGCATCCTAAAATCAAAATGGCTTTCACGTCGTCCACCCTTTCCATTGGCCCGCCCGGAGCTGCGCGGGTCGACCCAGTCTGTCCACCTTGAGCAGTTCCAGGCCTGTGAGTAACTTGAAGCAACCAACCACACCGAATCTCGTCCGGCCTCTGAACGATTCGATCGGTGCCTCATTTGCAATTTCACCTTTGTCAGGTGCGCTTCTACTGTCTACCTGCGTCCGACGGGAATGGTTTTATCTCAGGAGGCTAATTTTTTTACGATTTTGTCTGCCAAGAAAATATGTATTTGAAATTGATTCTTTAGCGATGTGTCCAAATGCCTTACAGGTTCGCGGTTTGTTCTTTTGATCGTTGTTGAGGACACGGGCACGCTGTGGATGATTACGCTGGGCGCGAGGACGTTAGCGGTGCCGACCGCTCTCGTGGGACGAGCTCGTTGCGGAGACAACTCTATGACTGATCACTATCGTTGAGTTCCTTCGGTAGACATCTCACGTCGCAGCCAAGCTTGTGCCAACCGAATCTCGCGACGAACCGTATATACGGGCATCTCAAGCAGCTCTGCAGACTCCTCCGCTGTCAGTCCCCCAAAATAGTGGAGTTCAATCAGTCTTCCCTTGAGCTCACTCGCGGCCGCCAAGCCGTCCAGAGCGTCGTTTAATCTTAGAAACGCCGCGTCGTTAGGCGCCATGAGTTTGAGCGAGTCTGTTATTGGAATCTTCTGTCCATCGCGCTTAACAGCCTGCCGGCTACGCGCCATGTCGACTAAGATCTGGCGCATGGCGCGCGAGGCAATTCCATAAAAATGAGACCTGTTTTCGCATTCTGGCAATCGCGAGCCCGATAGTCTTAGAAAAGCTTCGTGTACCAGCGCGGTTGTTTGAACAGTCACGTTGGCATTTTCGCGCCGCAAATGACTAGCAGCGAGACGCTTGAGTTCCTCATAAACCAAAGGAATCAGCGTATTGAGCGCCTCTGAGTCTCCCCGGTGAACCCGCGACAAAAGACTCGTTATCTCCATGCGACACATCATAGTTCACATGCTAGCTGCGGCTCCACGCAAAAAATAATGGCCGGCTAAGGTAAATCCCTCGCATCTTTTCGCATGGAAATAGTGGGAGATCTAATTTCATCCTGACGCCCGCCCGCGTTTCAGCTCAGTTGTGGGTGAGGCGGCCGCAGGGAGTTGGGCTTCCATCTACCCAGCTTCTCAAAAGAAAGGTACTTATGAAAATCACACTCCAACCCGGCGAAACCGCGATTGATACCTGGTCTCTTTTCTACCGGCCACCCAACGGCGGAAAATACAATGGCAAACTGACTGTAACCAATCATCGACTGATTTACGATGCCATGTTCGACGTCTCTATCAAGGGTCTCATCTCGGAGGCGATCTTCGTCAAATGGGGCAGCGAAGGATATCTCTATATCGACAAAAAAGATATTCAACACGTTGAAGTTACGAAAACACTGTTGAGCAAGCGCTGCACACTGACGCTTAGCGATGGCAGCCATCACGTATTTGATTACGGGGCCATGAATATTGACAAAGTTGCCGCCGCGATCGGAATTCAGTATTAGAACGTCTTTGTTCAATGCGATTGTTGAGTGGGAATGGCCAAAAGCGCACGTCTCCACGGATCGAGCAATTCCTCGCGTTTTTTCAAAGCGGTTCTCGCTTCGTCAGCGTGCCCCGCCAATCGATATACCGAAGCGAGTTCCTGGTATCGCTCGGCGATGGTCAAGGCATCTGATAGTCTTCGCTGCGCCGGCGGCCGCACAGAGCGTACATCTTGTAACCATTTCAGACTGACCTGGATAGCATCCCCGTAACGACCGACAGAGGCGAGACAAATGGACTCCGCACGGGAAATGGATTCCGTTGGGTTCTCTAGAGACTCACCATCATTAACCTCGACCGCAGTATTGGCAGCCGTCAGTTTCTTTGCCTCGGCTAACCGCCTATTTCCTTCTTCGATCCGGCCCAACGCGTACAGAGGACGAACGGACTGACTCAGCGCAATGCTCAAGGGAAAATGTTGCCGCGAACTCTCAGCCGGCATCGCACGGAGCGCCACTATCGCTTCATCGTAAGCGGCAAGGGCTGCCGTCGGATCCGACTCCTGCAAAGCGCTTCCCAGTTCCGCCGCAGTCTCGCCAATGTTGATCCGGGCCTCTTGCTCAGATGGATCCAAACGAATATTTGTCCGGAAGTATTCAAGAGCTTTTTGGAGTTCGGCGATGGCTTCCTTTCCATCGCCAGAGCCCAACAATTCGCCCCTTTGCCGCAGCAATGTTCCTATATCGGAGTGACCGCTACCTATATTTGAAGTTAGAACTGAGTCACCCTTGAGACTGATCGCCATCTTGTCTAAGATGCCTAGAACCAGTCTCATAAACATCTGAAGCGTTAATAGGTGGCATTCTGGAGATGCTCTGAGCAACTCCGAACGCGCTGATGGCGGGACGCTGGGAACTGAACGACGAACAATGGGCAATGGTGGAGCCGGTGTTGCGGCCAGTGCGTCGCGGGGACAATCGCGGACGGCCGTGGCAGGATACGCGTGCGGTTCTCAATGGTTTGTTGTGGGTCCTTGGGACTGGAGCACAGTGGCGTGAGCTGCCCGAGAAATATCCACCGTTCCAGACCTGCCATCGCCGGTTCCAGAACTGGATCCGCAGCGGCAAACTGGAGCAGGCCTTGAAGCTGCTGGCTGCGCATCTGCATGCGCAAGGCAAACTGAACTTAGATGAAGCGTTCGTCGATGCCACTTTCGCGAGCGCCAAAAAGGGGGCTTTGCCGTCGGGCCCACCCGCCGCGGCAAGGGCACCAAGATCATCGCTATCGCCGCTGGCAACAGTCTTCCTCTCGCCGTATCTGTCGAAAGCGCTTCGCCTGCCGAGTGCCAGCTTGTGGAAGACGTTCTGGCCGGAAGCTTCCTTGACGAACTCCCCGAAAAGCTCATCGGAGACAAGGCCTACGACTCGGACCCGCTCGATCGGAAGCTTGCCACTGAGTACGGCATCGAGATGATCGCACCCAACCGGCGAGGAAGAAAACAGATCACGCAGGACGGACGTAAACTGCGCCGCTATCGAAGACGATGGAAGGTCGAACGACTCTTCGCCTGGATGCATACCTTCCGTCGCCTCGTCACTCGATGGGAATATCACGTCGAAAACTTCCTCGGCTTCGTCCACCTCGCATGCCTACACATGCTCCTCAGACATTTATGAGACAGCCTCTAGTGATTCACGCATAATCGGAAGAGCGTCGCTAAGATCACCATTAGACATCAATAGTATTGCGTAAGATTCCATCGACAGAGCCAAGTTTCCCTGAGAAAACCGAAGATTTTTGTCGTCAGCTAATTTCTGATCGAACTGAATGGCCAGCTTTGCGAATTGCAGGCCATCGTTAATCTCTCCGATCTGCTCCGACCCTTGTGCAAGCGAATCATAGATCGATCCAAGCGTAATCCATTTAATCGAGGCGTCTGGTGCGACACGTTCATATTGACGGGCTAGCGAACTCAGTTCTGAAGCTCTTTCATGCAGGTCACGTGATCGATGCAGCCCCTCATCCAACCGGTATTCCGTCTCAACAGTGTTCATGAGTCTCCGAACTACACGTGGATCATCGGGTCTCTTTTTCCAAACATCCGTTATGAATCCTTCTGCCTTAGCGAGGCTCGACAGCGCTTCGTCGGACTGCCCAAGATTTTCCTTTTGGATGCCCCCCTGAATGTCGGCAACCGCACGGTAGGCACTCCCGACATCCAACTCCAAATCAAGGTCGTTGCCGGCATCTTTTGATAACTCTTCCAAGTAGGCCAACGACGTCTTTACGATTCGCTCTCGAGCTGGTACTCCTCCGGCTAACCCTTGAATGTCATTCCCAACCTGAAGCATCTCGTTTGCGAATTTGTGAACGGCGTCGAAACGACGTCGGGCTAAATTTCGTTCGTGAAGCGCAATACCTAAACCGATAGCTAGTCCGGCAACGGTAAGAGTGACGGCCGCCACCGGAATCCGATAGTGCCGAAGCTGCCGCCTCGCTATGTACCACCATCCTCCCTGACGAGCTCTTACCGGTCGACGCTCTAGCCATGCGCCCACATCCTCACGCAATGCATCGGTGCTGGTGTAGCGTTCATTCGGTTCTTTCCGCATGGCTTTGGAAATGATGGCATCCAGATCTTTATCCACCTTCCGGTTCCATTGGCTGGGGCGCGGTGGGATATCTCGGCAGACGGCCCGTTCCAACTCCGAGCGTGTAGGGTAATCTTCCGGCCGGAATGCGGATCTACCCGTGGTGAGCCGATAGAGAAGGGCACCGAGAGAAAAGATATCTGAGGCGGCCCCTACCGGCGAACCCTGGATCTGCTCTGGGCTTGCGTACTGAGGCGTAAGGCGGCGCTCCCCGGTGACGGTGGAATCAGTGGCCTCGTCCAGCAGCTTGGCAATTCCGAAATCAAGCAGCTTCGGAGCGCCATTAGCGTCCACGAGAATATTGCTTGGCTTGATGTCGCGGTGAATCACCAGCATTCGATGGGCGTAAACAACGGTGCCGCAAAGTATCTCGAAAAGTTCCAGTTGCCGGCGTAGGGGTAGCTGATTACAGAACTCGTCGATAGGAGTTCCATTCACATACTCCATTGCAAAAAATGGCCGGCCATCGTCAGCGTGCCCAACATCGAGCAGGCGCGCAATATTTGGATGCGCCAGATCCGCAAGGATTTGGCGTTCCTTCTGAAACAACTGCCGTGAACTCGGAGTATCGATGTTCACTCGGAGCAGCTTGATAGCAACCTTCTGACGGACCTCTCCGTCGGCGCGTTCGGCCGCGTAGACGCTCCCCATCCCACCGTGTCCAATCAAGTCCAGAAGGCGATAAGGTCCGCAGCGCACATCTTTCGCAAGCGGATATTCAAGCGCCTGATTGACGGCTCCCTGCACGACAGCCTCGAGAGGATCTTCTGCCGGACCATCATTCGCCAGCAGAGACTCCACAAACGAACGGACTTCTGGTGAGACGCCCTCATTGATCATCATTTGGTCCCGTTCTTGCGAAGGGAGATCTGCCAACTGATGAAACAACCGTTCAACATCTGCCTTCAATTCCATGGCGCTACCCTCTCGAACGTTAAGAACGGTCCTGCCGTTGCCAGCAATGAGAAGTCAATAACAATTTGGACATCGGCCGGATCAAGCGGAATCTCTGGGATTCGTCGGCTTCGCTTCGATCTTCATCCCGCTTGCTTTTCCTGTGGGCGCGGACGGCTCGTGTAACTCCACCCCCACCAAATTATGCCCCTTGAACCGCACTTCAAGGTAGTTCTGCAGCCAGAGGATTTGCCCCATAACCATTTTCGCGCCGCTCGTCGCCGAGACAAACAAAATGAAGTTAATCACTGGCGCCCAAAAGCCCCATCCGCTTCGGCCAGTATCATGCATTCTACGAACTCGAAGGGCGATGCACGGAAAAGCAATACAAGATGCTCCCCCCGGCTAGTGGCAATTCTGCCAGCTCGCATTACATGATCGCTCGGTCCCGATAAGACACGGCTGTTCACAACTCCGAATGCGACAGCCACGAATACCGCGGCACTTGTTCATTTGTAATGGTCACTTATGTTGACCTCTGGGATCCGGGGTAAGTTGAGGACACGCAGCAGAACTCATCCTGGCCAGGAGCGGCTTCTGCAAAGGCCGAATACATTGCCGCAGACTTGTCTTCTCGATCAAACTAACCCTTGCAGTCATGCGGCGGACCATACATTACCAGGACTCATCCGGTGCCGCGGAGCACTCGTAAAGCCCTGGAAAAAGGCCTCCGTCCGTTTCAATTTGTTCGCAGACGTGCAATAAGTTGGACTTAGCGGAAAAATGCCCACGCCACCATCAGAGGAAACTCTTCTCTCCAGAATGCGCCCCCGTGCGACCCAGCTCGCTCCTGCATGACGACATCCGCACCTGCATCGTGCAGCGCCTCCGCCCATTTTCTTGCGTTGTCGAGAAAGAACGGTTCCTGAGTACCGGCGAGAAGGTACGCGTGTGGAACTGGGCACGGGATATTAGCGGGCGGCTTGTAGCCGCCGCCAGGAGAAGCACAAAGGATCGCACCGTACACCTGCGGATGCCGAAGCCCGAGAGCAAGAGCCAGCTCTCCACCCGCCGAGACACCAAAAATCGCGGTGCGTTCTGCGGGTAAAGCTACGCCGAAGCGCGACTTAGTCCATCGGCGCACATCTTCGACGAAGAACTGCTCGTGGGCCGCAAACCGCCCCGGTTCAAAGCCCGGCGAGTATTCGATGGAGCCGAGGCATTTCTTCGGTCAGACCATGTACGCCAACCACCATTGTGGACGGTATGCTGGCTTTCTCAAGCAATCGGCCCCATTTTGAGATTCGCTGACCGTCGCCGGCGAAGACGATCGCTTCCGGCCTTTTCGATGGCACGTAGACGGTGACCTGCCGTCCGTGGTCATAAGCAAGTGTCTCACTGACGAACTTACCCGAGACTGCATGGGATAAATCAATGGGCGCCTCGTCAGACTCGCCTAGCTTGCGGTTGACGGAAGTGTGTGCGTCTTCCTTCATGGCATTGCCTTACTTACAGGACTTTGGCGCTCACGCGCGAAACGGTCGCCGAACCAAAGATATCAATGTCGCGTGTCCACCGCAGGGACAAGTACCTATAAATGGGATGAGCAGATCCTCCGCAGGAGGAGCAGACCCGTTCCCATGAAGAAGCCAGCGCAACACGTCATCGCTGAAGCTCCGCGCAGACAGACCAAGGTGGAGATTGCGACCGGCATCGACCTTGTCGAACTTTCTTCTATTTGAGACGGGGAACCCCTTTACCCCATGTCTCCGGAGGAGCAAGCTCTTGCCGCATCGGCGCCGAAGTCATGTCACGTTCATTGCTGGTGAAAATGCGCTCGCCCTGCGAGACGAGGTAATCCGCGGTGCGCGCGGCCAGGGCCTGGATGGTGAGTCCTGGATTTGCCGAGCCCTGAGTCGGAAATATACTTCCGTCGCAAACAAAGAGATTCGGAATATCGTGGCTGCGACCGAACTTGTCGATAGCAGAGGTGCGAGGATCTGACCCCATTCGGCAGGCTCCGACCAAATGTGCGTATCGTGCCTCTTGCACCACTTCAGTCGCTCCTGCAGCCAGCATGACTTCTTCAGTTTTTTCCCTCGCCGCTTTGATCAGCCTCTTATCATTCTCGTGGAGATTGAAAGTCACATGCGCCACGGGCAGGCCAAAGCGGTCTTTGTCTTCAGAAAGCGTGACGCAGTTATCCTTCCAGGGAAGGATCTCTCCCAACAAACCGAATGCCGCCCAGTGGTTGTAGTCCATCATTTCGCGGCGCAGCCCCCAGCCCCAGGCTTTTTTGGCAGCAAGCATCTGCTTGCCGAATGCGACCGGCAGCGGCCCAACCGTCTGGATCGCGAAGCCGCGTGCAAAGTCGTTCTTCGGATTTGTTTCGTAAAACTCTTCCGTGAGGGCCTGCGCCGGCGGCGCCTTGTACATGCGCACAGGCTGTTCGAATCGACCCATGACCACATTCCCGGCCTGCGCCATTAGGTATCGGCCAAGTGTCCCACTCGAATTTCCAAGCCCATTCTCGTGGCCCGCGCACTTGGAGTTCAAGAGCAGGCGTGGAGTTTCGATTGCATACCCGCAGACGATGACCGCTTTCGCACGTTGAAAGTGCGAGTGAGCGTCGATATCGAAGTAGTGAACGCCGGAGACGCGTCCATCCTTGCCGAGTTCAATCCGAGAAACCATGCTGCGATCGCGAATCTCGGCTCCCATCTTGATCGCGTCCGGCACGTGGGTGACAAGCGTACTGGCCTTCGCGCCGACCTTGCAGCCTTGTATGCAGAAACCACGATAGATGCAGTGCGGGCGGTCTCCGTGAGAGCCGGAAAGGATAGCGACCGGCCCTCCGATCGAGACAGGAATATTCAATGCGGTGCAACCCTTGATGAGCGCGTTACCCACGCCGCCCATCGGGTGCGGACCATAGGCATAGCCGTGCGGATGTCCCCACGGATAGTATGCGGGGCCCGCGACCGGCATCTCCAACTCAAGCTGCTCGTAGTAGGGCCTGATCTCGTCGTATGTAATCGGCCAGTCGGCGCCGACGCCATCGCGTGTATAGACCTCGAAATCGGAAGGATGAAGCCTCGGCGTAAATGCGGCCCAGTGCACGGAACCTCCACCGACTCCTTTGCCGCAGTTGTTGGCTCCGAGCGCCAGGGGATCGGTGCCACCCGTCACGCGAGGCTCCGTCCAATAAAGTTCATGCGATCCGGCTTCGTCGCTCACCCAGTCGTGTTCCGTATCCCAGAACGGACCGGCCTCCAGCCCGACCACTCTAAAGCCAGCGCGCGCCAGCCGCTGTAGAAGGACGCCACCGGCCGAGCCTACGCCAACAATGACATAATCCACCTCTTCGTATTCGCGAAAACAGCGCATTGGGTTATGAATCGATTGCAGCGGCCCCACCATATGCTTCTTCGAGCGCGGCGTCTCAAATGCTCTGAGAAGAGGCTTCTTCAACGCTTCACTCCTTTGGATAAACGAGCGAGAAGACTATGCTGTCCGGATTCGGTATGGTGGCTCGGCGATGAGTCGACTTCAGCCGAAACTGAGTTGGCCGGCGGCAGCCAATCGTAGCGCTGCTCTTCCACTTCCCATGGCTCGGGTTCGCCACGCTCCAGCCGCGCATACGCGCGCGGGTAGGCTGGACCGCCGAAGCCTATCTCATCCCACGCCCAGGGGTGCGCGTAATACGCGTCGATGGCGTCACCCATGATTAATTGCCAGAAGCGGTGCACCGACATGTACTTCCATATCTCCGGTGCGGCTCGAGGCCTTCCGTCGTGGATCGCCTTGAGCACCAGGTCCTGCTCGAAGTATGGCAGTATCAGAAACCTGCCACCATAACGATGTACTGCTTCACAGTCGATGGCTTCGATACCGATCTCATACACCACGCGATCTTGTGGCATGGATTCGTAGCGATAGCCGACGGTCTGGTTGGTCGCGAGACGATGATCGAGAACGGCAACGATGGGTATCTGCCGATCTACCGTCCGATCGGTCTGCGGAATCAAGTGTGCGAAGACGGCGGTCCAGAAGCTCCAGGCTTCTGCCGAGAAGAACTTGCGCTCTGGCGGATGTTTTACCCGCTTGTCGACCACCTCGCGTGTAGCGCTATCCCAGAATGGGCTTTGCGAGATGGTGCTGAAGCCGGGATAGTAGCCAGACTGCGATCGCGGCGGAAGCGGCTCGCCGGTTTTCGGATCGCGCGGGCAGAGAACCGGATCTATTCCATCGAAGGGAGACTTCATGCTCGCCTCCGGCGAAGCAGGCTGGCCAGTACTCCGAGCATTCCCGCAGCTCCAAACAGAAGAGGGGCAAAGATCGGCGGCCCATACATGATGTTGTAGAGCAGATGCTTCCTTCCGCCAGGCCTGCGTAGAATGCCGCGCGCATGATAGTAGAAGCCAATGGCGGCGTCTGCGCCCGCGAGAACTGAGACAGCCGGCAATGCAGTGGTGGCTAGCTTGCGGTTCTTCACCGAACCAAAAGCTACGCCGGCCAGCACCGGCGCGATCACGACAGGAGACCATTGCATCCAGTACCGGAAGTTATTCTTGTAGTGCGAGTAGTAGGCCTCGAATCCACTAAGTAGCGCGCTGATTCCGGTTACGATGGCAACCTGCAGCTGAAATTTGCCTTCACGCATGTCCTGCTCAGCGGACAAAAGCTCGCGACCTGCAGAAGAGCGCAACAGCCGCGCGAGGAAGCTGTCTTTTCCTGAGGCTGAAGCCGCGCCGGAACTTTCTTCGCGCTGAAGGTACGAAGCAATCAATCCAAGGTATGCGCTGGTGCCGAACAGAAGCGGCGCGAAGATAGGCGGTCCCATGATCATGTTGGTCATGGGGAGCCGCCAGCCGCCGGGTTTGCGGTGGACGCCGCGCACGTGAAAGTAAAACCCCACCAGTGCATCAACGAGGGTTACGACTGAGACGAGACGAAGAACCGTCCTAGCCGCGTGCCGGCTGAAAAAAGCAGCTACGCCCGCAATGGCCAGCAGGCCGCTCAGGATTACCGGTGTATACATCACGCGGCGGCTGTAACTTCCCCGGTAGTGCTCGTAGGCGACCTCAAGCCGCTGATGACGCTTGTTGCCGCCGTGAGCAGCGCGAGGCTACGTTGAAAGCGGCCCTCGCGAATATGATTGGCGGCAATCTTCATGTCCAGCACCGGCGTGGTCGGGGACAGTTCATTCGCCATTGCTTAGAGAACCTCGCGGAACTTATCGATGCCGATAGTCTTGATGATCTTCAATGCATCCTTCTGCCCGCGCGCCAGAGCTTTGGCAAGGTGCAACGTCTGCTCCATGGTGATCTTGCCGGGCATTGGGGGTTCGCTGGGATCAACGACAGCCTGCACCACAGTTGGCCCCTGGTGGGCCAGCGCCTCACGCAAAATGCCTTCGGCCTCTTCCGGCCTCTCTATCGTGAATCCTCTGGCCCCACAGGCATTCGCAACCATAGCGAAATCGATTGGTTCCAACTCCACGCCAAACTCCGGGTTGCCCTCCAGAATCATCTGCTCCCACTTGATCTGTCCCAACACATTGTTCTTAATCACGATCACGCAGACGCGCAGCTTGTACTTCACGAGAGTGGCAATTTCACCCATCAGCATGGTGAGTCCACCGTCGCCGACAACGCACACCACTTGCCGCCCCGGATAAGCCACAGCCGCACCGATACTGTACGGCAAACCGTTAGCCATGGTAGCCAGCGATCCCGACAGCGAGAACTGCATGGCCCCCCGAATGTCCACATACCGAGCGGTCCAGGTGGCGATGGTGCCACTATCGGAAGAGACAATCGCATCATCGTTCAACAGCTTGTTCAACGTGTGCGTCACGACTTGGGGCTTCATCGGCATATCGTTGCGTGTGCCACGCTCTTCCATCAACTCGAACCAGCTCTTCATCCGGTCCTGCGACTTCTTCAGGAAGTTGTCCTTCTTTGGTTTCAACAGTGGCAGCAGAGCCGTTAGAATGCTCTTCGCATCTCCCACCAGGCCCACATCCACAGGATGGCGAAGGCCCACGCGCGTCGGGTCTATCTCGATCTGCACGCACTTCGCCTGCCCTGGCTCCGGTAGAAATTCCATGTACGGATAGCTGGTGCCGATCATGATGAGCGTGTCGCACTCTTTCATCGCATCCACCGAAGGCGCTGTGCCCAGCAGACCAAGGCCGCCTGTCGTATAGGGACTGCGGTCGGGAAGCACAGCCTTTCCCAGCAGCGCTTTCACTACTGGTCCACCCACTGTCTTCGCCAGTTGCGAAACCTCTTCACGGCAGGCCAAGGCCCCGCGTCCCACAAAGATCGTTACCTTCGACCCCTTATTGATCACGTCCGCCGCCTTCTGTATCAGCGACTGTGCGGGCTTGGCAGAGGACGGAACGCTCCAGTCACCGCTGTGATGCGCCACGTTCGCGCCGCTGCGGTGCTTGTCGGTAACTTCCCACTCCTGAATGTCCTTAGGAATGCAGATGTGCGCTACCCCTTTGCGGCCATACGCCGTTCGCACAGCCATATCAACAACATTGACGGCGTGAGCAGACCCCATCACCCGTTCATTGAATACGGAAACATCCATGTACAGTTTGTCCAGATCGACATCTTGCTGATAATCCATCCCGATAAGGTCGCTGAAGGTGTGTCCGGTGATCGCGAGCACGGGTTGCAGATCGCACTTGGCGTCGTAGAGCCCGTTCAGCAGATGCACGCCTCCCGGCCCGGAAGTGGCGCAGCATACACCGAGCCGCCCCGTATACTTGGCGTACCCAACCGCGGCAAACGCTGCCGCCTCTTCATGTCGGACCTGGATGAATCTGAGCTTGTCCTGATGCGTCCTAAGCGCCTCGAAAAAGCCGTCCACACCATCACCAGGGAATCCGAAAATCGTGTCTACTCCCCACTCAATCAGCCGCTCTACAATCAGATCCGATACCTGCTTAGCCATCACATTAACCCTGCTTCCCGTTTAGGCGCCGTCGGGCGCATGGAGTGCATCACGCGTGTAATCGGCGCGCTTTACGTCAGAAAACGTTCCACATCTTTCTCTCTCAAAGTCAATCCCATCCCTGGTCGTGTACGATCCGGGGAAATCACGCCATTTACTGGCTCACAGAATCCGTCAAAGAACATACGCTCAATGCGGACATGGTCGTGAAAGAACTCCATATGGATAGCTCGCGGGAGGGCACAGCATACATGCACGTGCATGCTCGGGCCGCAGTGGGAAGAAAGCGGCGTATTCGTAGCCCAGCAGAGCGCTCCCGCGTTCAAGAATCCGCTGATACCGCCGCAGCGCGTGGCATCGGCCTGCAGGATGGTGACCGCCTTAGCCTTCAGCATGCGATCGAAGTACCACGCCGTGTATCCGTACTCTCCTGCCGCTATGTCCATTCCTAGCGGAGCCCGCGCACGCACCTCGCATAGCCCGGTCAGGTTGTCCGAGCTTAACGGCTCTTCGAACCACCGGACATCCGCCTCGCGAGCGAAGAGATGTCCTAACTGCAGCGCCTGCGTGACCGTATAAGCGCCGTTGGCATCCACAAACAGCTTCGTATCTTCGCCAATCGCCTTGCGCGCAACGCTCACTCTCCGCACATCATCGTCAGCGTGGGTGCCCACTTTCATCTTGACCATGCCGAAGCCCTGCTCGGCCCATCGGCCGAGTTGCCTGGTGAGTTGCGTGTCGCTGTAGGAAGTAAAGCCGCCACTGCCATAGACCGCAATGCCGTCACGTACCGAGCCCAGCAGGTTGACCAAAGATGTATCGAGAAGTCTGGCGCGAAGATCCCAGAGAGCGATGTCAATCGCAGAGATCGCCATGCTGCTGATGCCGGTTTCGCCCGAGTTGCGAACCTGCCGGTATAGCTCCTGGAGAATGGCTCCGTGTTCGAATGCGTCGCGCCCGTCGACGACCTTCTCCAGCAGCGTCTTCACCAGCTTGCCGGTCGCCCCATCGGCATAGGTGTAGCCCAGGCCGCGCTTGTCCCCGGCTTCCAATGTCACAAGCACCATAGTGGTGCTGTCCCATGCGAGAGTGCCGTCAGCCTCAGGCGCATCGGTCGGCACGGTGTAGACCATTACCCTGCTTGCGTGGATCGGCGCTCCGTGTATGGCCATGATTCAAAGTTCCGTGATGACTTTGGCGCCATCTGCCGTCACAGCAATCACGTCACAGTGGCGCATGCCGCCATAGCCCTCGAAGTAAGCTGCAGGTTCGAGATTGAATGTCATTCCTTTCTCAAGCACATCGTATGAAAGGGGATGAATCCGCGGTCTGCCGTTCGGGTTCGCCGCCGCGAATCCCACACCATGGCCGGCCGCGTGTTTGAACGCTTTGCCGAACCCCGCCGCATCCATCACTAGCCGTGCGGCCCCGTCAATCTCACGTCCTGTCGCTCCGGGACGAACGGAGCGCAGAGCCGCTGCTCGCGCCTCGTCGATCGCAGAGCGCATTTCCTCCTGGCGGCGTGAAGGAGTTCCCGCACAATATGTCCTCGTGATGTCTGTCCAATAACCATCGGCACAGGTGTTCGCGTGGATCATCACCAGATCGCCTTCTTGAATAACCCGCTGCCTGGTTCGAGCGTAGGCTGCTGCTGCGGTGGCGGAATTCGGTCCGGACATGCAGAAGTAGTATCCGTAGCTTCGTTGCAAACAGTCGGCAGCCCGCGTTGTTTCAAACGCCGCATGAATCTCAGCCGCGACCTCGCTCTCGCGCCTGCCTGGTTCGATGCACTTTCCTGCCACTCGAAATCCAGCCGCTGCCACGCTGCTCGCCGTATGCAAAATCTCTAGTTCTTTCGCCGTCTTCACTGCCTTCATTGTTTCCACGAACTCGTCGCAACCCGACAATTCCGCTTCAGGCAGTATGTCGCGGACTAAAGCCGCGAATGAAGCGCGGAAGACCGCAGACACTGCATAACTTGCGGGCTGCAGTCCCTGCTCCATCTGAATGCCTACGCAAACCTTGGATGTAGAGAAGGTCTTCAAAGCGAATTGAAGAGGCTCCTTGAGGCGGCTCAGTGGACTCGCGAGCGTGTGTATCGTTGCCGGTTGATAAGGAATAATCTCGGCTGCGGACGTTTTCTCGACTAGTTCCGCTTCGTCTTCAGGAACGACAACCTTAACAGCGCCCTCAGAAGTAAACACCGCAACACTCTGCGCCATAACTGGCCAATATCCACTCAACAATAGAACTTCTGTTGCCGACGAACAAACCAACGCATCGTAGCCAGAGTCGGATAACAGGCTCATCGTCCGCATGTACCGCTCGGTATCGATAGCCATAGAGTTTTCACATCTCTCTTCAGTTACGTAGACGACAATTCATAGCCTGCGGGATGTCCCGCGCCAACAAATTGGCATCCAACCTCAATGAAAAGCGAAAGCACGTTCTCTCTCGTGAACACTGGGGAAATCATGTCAAATGGATTTGTAGTTGTAATTACAGGCTCCTCTGCGGGACTTGGTAGGGCGATTGCTCACGCCTTTGCGAAACGCGGAGCGCACATCGGGTTATTGGCCAGAAATCCTGAAGCACTCAACGCGGCAAAGGAAGAGTGCGAGGCACTTGGCGGCCGGGCAATCGTGGTTCCCGTAGATGTGTCGGATGCTGGCGCCGTCGATGCGGCTGCAGCCCGCGTTGAGGAAGAGTTCGGGCCGATTGACGTATGGGTCAACGATGCGATGGTCAGCGTTTTTTCCCCCGTCAAAGAGATGGAAGCTTCTGACTATAAGCGGGTGACCGACGTGCTTTACCTGGGTTTCGTCCACGGAACGCTTGCCGCATTGAAGCGAATGCTTCCCAGAGATCGTGGCACAATCATCCAGATTGGTTCAGCGCTTGCCTATCGTTCCATCCCTTTGCAGTCAGCGTATTGCGCCTGTAAACACGCCATCAATGGATTTACCGATTCGCTGCGCTGTGAACTTCATCATGACGGAAGCAACGTGAAGTTGACGGCCGTGCACATGCCGGCAATGAACACCACTCAGTTCGGCTGGGTGAAGAACCGCTTGCCGAACGATCCGCAGCCCGTACCTCCCATCTATGATCCGGAACTCACGGCCGAGGTCGTAATCGCAGCCGGACTTGCAAAGAATCCGCGCCGTGAATATTGGGTCGGAACTCCGACTGTAATCGCCATCGTCGGGCAAAAGTTTATTCCTGGATTGCTCGACATCTATCTGGGCAGGACCGGCTACAAGTCCCAGCAGATACCCGACGAACCTAAAGATCCGAATACGCCGAATAACCTCTACGAATATGTTCCCGGGAAACATAGCGCACGCGGAAAGTTCGGTAACCGGTCCACAAGAACGAGTACCGAAATCTCTTTGTCGCTCAACCGGGGCATCGTCGCTCTAGGGGCGACGGCGCTCCTCGCTTCGATTGGCGGGGCCATTCTAGCCACCCGGAGAACGTCCTGATGATGCCGCTCGAAGTTGAAAGAAAGACTGCGGCCCATGATGCGCTCTTATTCGGAGCCTGCTGTTCCGCTCTGGCTACACTGGTACCTGTAGCGCTTTATCAGACTGGCGTCATATCACGGCTTCCTGATCCTCCTATGAGCGTCTTTGAATCCGAGCGCATAACCATGTCGAAGGCCGCGCACCCTTTGGGCATACCAGACGCGCTTCTAGGGCTTATCAGCTTCAGTGCTACGCTCACGCTGGCGATCCTCGCCCGGCGATCCAGAACTGCGAGGAGCCTGCTTGGGGCGAAACTTGCTCTCGATGCATCGGCAGCGGTTTTCAATGCCGGTCGCCAGGTGTTCAGCTTCGGAGGGCTCTGCTCGTGGTGTACAGGAACCGCGATTTCTGCCGGAGTGATGGCGTACGCCGGACGAATCACCATTCAAGATACCTTCTCTGAAGTTATGGCGATCGGCAGGAAGATGAGCGTCGCTTCCGGCGAGTATGAGGTCGTCGGCCGTCTTCCAACGTGAGGTGGTCGATTCCGCAAATGCAGTTCATCGGAAGTGATTTCTTCGCTTCCGCGAAGTCGACACGTATCATGCGTATCGCTCGAAATAAGGACTAGTCATGCAGCAGGCAAACGGCAAGGAAGCTTTCGGGAAACCCGGAATCGAACCGCGTTGGACACACAGCAACAAAACTGGCGTGGGCACTGCCTACTCCGCGTCAAGCCTTCTCTGGTTCACAATCTGGAATGGCATCATCACGGAGGTCTACTATCCCACCATCGATCGCCCGCAGGTTCGCGATTTGCAGTATCTCGTGACTGATGGCACGACCTCCTTTCATGAAGAGAAGCGCGATCTCACCGTTTCCACGGAGCGCATATCCGACCATGCATTGGGCTATCGCGTCGTCAACATCGACACGGAAGGCCGGTACACGCTGACCAAGGAAGTCATCGGCGATCCGCACCTGCCATGTCTCCTGCAAAGGACAAAGCTGAAATGCAGGAACAGGAAGGTCCTCGCAGACTTGAAGCTCTTTGCTCTATGCGCCCCGCATCTGGAAATCGGTGGTGCCGACAACCATGGCTACGTTGCTGTCGCGAATGGTCAACGCATCCTTATGGCAAAGAAGGGCAGCAGATGGATGGCTATGGCTGCGACCGTCCCGTTCTCCCGTCTCTCCTGCGGATATGTCGGCGCAAGTGATGGCTGGACCGATCTCCACAAAGACTTCAGCATGGACTGGGAGTTCGATCGCGCAAATGATGGAAATGTTGCGCTCACCGGCGAACTCGACCTGAGTGAGACACGCGAATTTACACTCGGGCTTGCCTTCGGCGACAGCGAGCAGCGAGCTGTCGCCAATCTTCTTCAGTCTTTGGCCATTCCGTTTGAAGAACACCTTGCCCGGTACAAGAAGCAATGGGATGAGACTGCGTCCCACTTGAAGTCGTTGAAAGGCTCTTCGTTCGACAAAGGCAACCTCTACAACAGCAGCTACAGTCTGTTGCTTGCCCATGAGGACAAGTCGTTTGCCGGCGCTCTCATCGCTTCTCTAGCGATCCCTTGGGGCGAAGCGAAAGGTGACAGCGATCAAGGCGGCTATCATCTCGTCTGGACACGCGACATGGTCAACAGCGCGACAGCGCTATTGGCAGCGGGCGATACCGCCACGCCACTTCGCGCCCTTATCTATCTTGCCGTTTCACAACACGATGACGGCGGTTTTGCGCAGAATTTCTGGGTGAACGGAGATGCTTACTGGACCGGCATTCAACTGGATGAGGTGGCATTTCCCATCTTACTGGCATGGCGACTTCGTTGTGAGAAGGCCCTGGCGGAATTTGACCCTTCTAACCTGATCCACAAAGGCGCCTCCTACCTCATCCGCAATGGCCCGGTCACGCAGCAGGAACGCTGGGAAGAAGCCTCCGGCTATTCCCCGTCGACGCTCGCCTCAAACATAGCTGCGCTGATCTGCGCCTCAGCGATGTTTCGAGACGAGGGCGATAAAGAGACCGCGAACTTTATCGAAGAATACGCTGACTTTCTCGAAAGTCACATTGAGGAATGGACCGTAACCAACACAGGTTCGCTGCTCGACGGGATATCCACCCACTATATGCGCATCCTGCCGGAACAGGTTGGGCAGGAGCACCCAGCGGAAGACAGGGAACTCCGCGTTCTGCACATCGCGAATCATGCTCACGGAGAAAAGAGCGACTATCCCGCTCGCAACATCGTCGACGGAGGCTTCCTCGAATTGGTCCGCTACGGCATCCGTAGCGCGGATGATCCGGTCATCGTAGCCACGGTCAAGGTTCTCGACGCAGTGATCAAGACCGAAACACCCGCAGGTCCGGCGTGGCATCGCTACAACCACGATGGTTACGGCCAGCGGACCGATGGCGGACCGTTCACGGGATCTGGTGTGGGTCGGGTGTGGCCTCTACTCACCGGCGAACGCGGCCACTACGAACTGGCCGCTGGACGAAGCACCGAGCCTTACATCCGTGCGATGGAAGGGCTCGCGTCGAAGACGGGCCTGCTTCCTGAGCAATCATGGGACGAGGCTGACCGTCCGGAGATCCATATGTGGCTCGGTTCTCCCACGGGGTCAGCGATGCCGCTCATGTGGGCCCATGCCGAATATATCAAGCTGCTTCGCTCCACAGCGGACGGCAAAGTCTACGATTCTATTCCGGAGGTAGCAAAGCGTTATCTCGGCAAGCGCGGCAAGCGAAAGCAGCTGGAGATATGGAAGCCGAACCGTCATGTGCGTTTTATGCGGCGCGGCGAAACCTTGAGAATTCACGGCCATGAAGCATTTACTCTCCATTGGTCAGCTGATAATTGGCAATCGGTGCACGACACCCAATCGACTCGAAGTACGCTTCAGATCGACTACGTCGACCTGCCGGATACCGTAACCACCTCGCCGAAAAGCATTCACTTCACGTTCTTCTGGACCCAGGCCAGCCGCTGGGAAGGTAGGGATCACGTCGTAAACGTCCTTTGATTGCAACTCGTCTTTCGTCTACTCGAGGAGCATCGTTCCGTGCAGGTAACCGAGGAACTCATCCTGCAGTTTGTATGTTCACGAATCACGAACAAAGCCCTCCCCAAACACCAGGACGGCTTGTACGAGTTTCACCAGAAAGTGATTCTAGTGCTTTTGGAGTGCCCGGCCTGTTGTCCGATCGAAGGTGTTCCGGCACACCCTTTGGCCTGCCCGGTAATTTGTACCAGCGAGATTGTTAGTGTAGCGCATACGGCGTCTGAGCTTTCCGCTGAATATTTGCCTTATGAAGTGTTGAAGCGTCCAACCCGAAGGCGTCGATGGCTGAGCCGACCTCATTCGAAGAGAGAAAGCGGAAGTAGACGTAGAAACTCGTGTCCTCCACACCTTTTGCCATGACAGGCCCAGTGAGTTGCTGGAACTTGAGCGCAAAATAAAGGGCATCTTCATCTTGCTGATGATTATTTGTTCCTCTTCCTTCCAGAAGCAACACTCGCTGTAGATACTGGAACGCTGAAGCGTCGATGTCCGGATTGCGACGTTTCGCTAGACGTATCGCTTCATGAATAACCCTTGTGTTATCAGTGCTGTACTTTCCACGTTCGTCTATGTAGGTGTGGTAAATGGGAAAGCACGCGATCGTTCCACAAATGACGGCTTCGAGAAGATTGTCGGTGAAATCTCGAACCCGGCGATCTCCACTTGCCAGACGCGAGAGCAAACTGGTGAGTGTGTGTGTTTCACTCGCCAGAGAACTCAACATCACATTGCGCTTCGACTCGTAGATAATTTGCGAAGGCTTGGCGATTCCTCCGGTGAACTCTTTGTAGATGACGTCATACTGCCCTTTGCTCTTTGGCTGAATAAAGAATTGATTTGCCAAATGCACGAAGTCGTAGCCAGAGGTTCCCTGGACTGCCCATATTTTCGGAAGCACCTCTCCAGGCTCCAGGATCTTTTCCACGACGAAATAGAGCGGAAGGTTCGCGTCCGTCCAATCGATGTCTCTCGTCTCGTCAAGGACGCTCTGTTCTATCCCGCTCTTACTCGCATCTGCCGAGTCCTGTACCGGTCCTTTGCACTTGGCCGCCACGAATAGTGCCTGCAGGCGCTGCAGATAAATGCGCGGATTGAACATACCGTCGCAATGATCGATTCGGAGGTCTGTTATTTTCCCCTCAGCTAACAGCTTTCGAATCAGGGAATGGGTTCTCGCAAAGACCACAGGTTCTTCCATCCGGAGGCCTACGAGATCGTTGACATCGAAGAAACGACGATAGTTGATCTGTTCGCTGGATGTCCGCCAGGAGGCAAGCCGGTACGGCTGTGCTTTGAGTAATTGGTGTAAGGCGTCGAAAGAACGTGGGTCGTCCTTCCGGCCGTTGATGGCATTCGCGGCCATCGCAAGTCCAGGTTGCATTTCGGGACTTTGCAGTGCCTCTTTCAATTCAGGCTTGAGTTCTTGCATCAGCCTTCTGCGTCGCTCCGCTTCGCCGCCCGTGCTTTGGTGTGGTGGCAGATTTCTCAGCCGATCAAGTAGGTCTCGGAACTCAGAAGTCACGCCCCATTCCGAATCTTTTGACTTGGGAAAGACGAGAGGAAGAGTACGCGGAGAGAAGGGATGAAGGTGATCGAAATACGAGATATACGCGCGACCTTTCTCAAATCCGAACTGAATCTCTTTTGCTTCCAGAGCCTCACCGTATTGCGAGCCCAGGAGGGGAAGCAACAATTTATTTTGCATATCGGGCTTCAGGGGATGCCAATCGATATCGAAGTACAGTGAGTATTCAGATGAGCGCCCATTTTCGAGGACATCCTGCCACCAAATCGAGTTGTCCCCTACACTCATATGGTTTGGCACGATGTCGAGCAGCAAACCCATTTTCAGCTTCTGGAGTGACAATGCCAATGAATCAAAGGCGTCATCGCTGCCGAGTTCTGGATTGAGCCTGTCGTGGTTGACCACGTCATAGCCATGCGTCGAATGTGGCTTTGCCTCAAACACTGGAGACAAGTAGATGTCCCCGATGCCAAGTTCACTCAGATAGGGCAAGATCTTTTCGGCATCGGCAAAAGTGAAGTTTTCATGCATCTGTAGCCGATATGTAGATGAAGGTATCCGAGCTTTCGTGCCGAGCACATTTTGTACACAACTATTCAAAATGGGGAATCCTTATAAGAACCCGACCCCTGAGTCGCACGATAATGTTCAGTTTCGAGAGTGATGAACTAGAAGAGGTTGCCAATCTCTGCATTCTGATAGAGGATGGAGTGCATGCCAATGAACCAACGGGCCTATTGATATAAGAAGCGCAATCCACAAACAAAGTTATCTATAGTTTTCTTGAGACTTAAGAGTGACAGCTATATTAGTACCTCTCAACTGCACCGTTGCGCCTCTGGATTCACGGTTGAATCGGAATTCTGCCCTCAGTCCTACAATTGTCATTGAGAAAATACCTATGCCAACTTTCGCTGCTCATGTTGCGACTGATCTTCAAGTGTCCACTGAACAGACCATGGAGGCATCCGGCCGTCAGCCGGGGCTAGACCTTCCTCCCATATTGTTTGCTCTTTGCAATTGACAAAACCTTCCACGGAAATGTCTGACAAATTCGCTCGCAGTACCAGCACGCGCTCTGTGCCCAGGGTCCAACGAACGATCACCGCACCGGTTCCAAGAACCTGATAGCTGCCGGCGTTCCCTTGAATTTGCTCCAGCAGGGGCTGAATCTTGTCACGTCTCACCGAGAGTACGCGTTTGTACCATTCGAGCCACTCGGCGTGTCCATCCTGTTGCTGCTGTGCCCAGTCAAGCTTGCTGGAACGGAAAGTCGCTTCGGCTTGGGGGTCGGGGAAACACTCACGTTTTTCGGCATCCTTGAATTCGGGAAAGTTCTTGAACTCTTCCCGGCGCCCTCTACGCACCAGTTCCCCTAGCTCTTCTTCGAAGTCGCAAAAGAAGGGAAATGGTTGTGAACATGACCATTCTACTCCCATAAACAGCATCGGGATCTGCGGCAGAAGCAGGTAGATGCAGGCGATAGCACGCACTGCTTCACGAGATGCAATTGCGTTGATTCGTTCGCCGAAGGCGCGATTTCCGGCCTGGTCGTGGTTCTGCATGAATGAGACAAACGCTGTGGGCGGCAGCTCAGCCGACGGCTCGCCACGCTCGCTTCCGAGACACTCCGTGAGTTCGCCCTGAAAAGCAAAGCCTTCTGCGAGAGCCCGGCGCAGCTTCTCTGTGTCATCCAAATATTCCTGGTAGTAGCTGTGTGATTCCAGGGTCGCTGCAGTATGCAATACGTGATGCACATCATCGTTCCATTGCGCCGTGTATTGCAGCGGCGAGCCATTTGCATCTCGCCGCAGACGCGCAGCCTCATTGGCTTCGTTCTCAAGGATTAGATGGACATACCGGCCATTTGCCGCGGACCGTACGCGTTGGGCCAGTTCCTGCAGCAAATGCCTTGGACTATCGTCTTTGATAGCATGGACGGCATCCAGCCGAAGACCGTCGAAATGAAATTCTTCCAGCCAGTAGAGGGCGTTATCGATGACGAATTCGCGAACAACCGAACTGCCCTCGCTGTCGAAGTTGATAGCATCGCCCCAAGGTGTCTTGTGCCGGGCGGTAAAGATTTGCGGTGCGTAGGTTGGTAGATAGTTTCCTTCTGGGCCGAAATGGTTGTAGACGACGTCCAATAACACCATCAGGCCTCGGCCATGAGCCGCATCTATCAAGGCCTTCAGGCCCTCGGGCCGTCCATAGGAGGAATCGGGAGCATACAGCAGAACACCGTCGTAACCCCAATTGCGCGTTCCCGCGAAATCGGCAACCGGCATGATTTCGATCGCCGTGACGCCCAGTTCTACGAGATAATCCAGCTTCTTAATCGCGGCCTGAAACATCCCGGCTTCTGTGAAGGCGCCAATGTGGAGTTCGTAGATGACCGCCTCAGACCATGGGCGGCCCTGCCAGGAGGTATCGTGCCAAGCGTAACTTTCAGGGTCGATCACTTCGCTAGGCCCATGCACATCTTCAGGCTGAAAGCGCGAGGCCGGGTCTGGCGCCCGCATGCCATCAGGCAAAACAAATCGGTATCGTGTGCCCGCGCGCGCAGCCGTGATGATCTCGTGCCAGCCGTCCGCCTGCGCTGTAAGCCCAGCTCTCTCAGGTCGATCTTCAATCGCGAGATACACCTGATCTGAGGCTGGCGCCCAAATTCTGAAGCGAACCTGGCCGCCTTTTTGAATTTCGGCCCCGAATAAAGATGAATGGCGACGAGTGGTAGTTGAAGTGACGATATCTATCTCCGGCGGCGCGCCCATCAAACCCTCCTCTCGGTTGTATGCGTGCGATCATGTTCGGCGATATCGGTTAGATGCAATCGCTGTTGGAAAACGCGCTGCTCGTCGTTGCTTCAGAAACCAGCGATAAATCGCAAGCCGTGAGAATCGCCTGTGACAACAGAGATAGAGCCGTGAACATCTCATTTACCGTGCACGAAATCCACTTAAGCCCCGTCCGAACAATCCGAGCGGATCCAGGAGAACCCTCATGCACCCTTCGCTGCCTACAGTGTCTCGCTCTTTATGTGAGGAGCTTACTACGCGCCTCAAAGCCACTTCCGGCGCTGAAGTACGTTTCGATGATGCATCGCGTGCGCTCTATGCTTCGGACTTGAGTTCCTACCGGCAGGTGCCTATTGGTGTGGTCATACCAAAGACCATCGAGGATGTGATCGGGACGGTCGCCATCTGCCATGGATATGGCGTTCCAATTCTCGGGCGCGGTGCGGGAACCAGCCTGGCTGGGCAGACATGCAATGTAGCGGTCGTGCTGGATTTCTCGAAGTATCTCCATCGCATTCTGGAGCTGAACCCGAAGCATCGGTTTGCATGGGTAGAACCTGACTTGATTAACGATCATCTGCGCACCGCTGCCGAACAATACCACCTGACCTTTGCCCCTGATCCGGCGACGCATGCGTATCGCACGCTCGGCGGCAACATCGGCAACAACTCTTGCGGCGCTCACTCGGTTCTTGGCGGCAAGACCAGCGAAAACATTGAAGAGTTGGACATCCTTTTATATGACGGCACACGTATGACTGTAGGTGCGACAACCGAGAAAGAACTCAACAGGATCATTCACGAGGGCGGAATAAAAGGGCAGATTTATGCTGCGCTCCGTGATCTTCGCGACGAATATGGCAAGGATGTTCGCAGGCAATATCCTCGGATTCCTCGCAGAGTTTCGGGCTATAACCTCGACTATCTGTTGCCGGAGAACGGTTTTCATGTAGCGCGAGCGCTCGTCGGCACAGAAGGTACCTGCGCAATTAAACTTCGTGCGAAGACCAGGCTTATCCCGAGCCCGCAGCATCGTGTATTGGCGATCTTTTCGTATGCAACGATCTTCGATGCCGGCGATCAATCTCCGGCCCTCCCGAAGCTTGGCCCCATTGCGCTGGAAGGCTTTGAGAAGCGCATCATCGACAACGAACACCTGAAAGGCAAGAGTCTTCCGGGAATGCAGTTCTTTACGAAGGGTGAGGCGTGGCTCCTGGTCGAGTTCGGTGGAAATTCGGCTCGCGAAGCGCGCGCTGACGGTGAAAAGCGATTTGGTGGTCAGAGCGCCATGGGAAACATCTGGGTGCGCATTTGCTGATCGATCCGCAGGAACAGAAAGACGCAATCCAGATTCGCGAACTGGGTCTGGGAGCAATGCGCGTGCCCGGCGTAACGAAGGATACTTATCAGGGCTGGGAGGATGCGGCCGTTCCCCCGGAGAAGCTAGGCGATTATCTGCGCGATTTTTGGGCGCTCACGGAACGCTACGGCTATTTCATGGTGCTCTATGGCCATTTCGGGCAGGGATGCATTCATGCGCACATCAGCTTTGAGATGAAGACATCGGAGGGCGTGGCGCAGTATCGGCGTTTCGTCACGGAGGCTGCAAAGCTAGTCGTCAGCTATGGTGGCTCGCTTTCCGGTGAGCACGGAGATGGGCAGTCGCGAGCCGAACTGCTGCCCATTATGTACGGACAACGCCTCATAGAAGCATTCGAAAAGTTCAAACGAATCTGGGACCCACAGGGAAAGATGAATCCAGGCAAGATCGTTGATCCCTATCCGCTAGACAGCAATCTACGCACAGGGCCGGATTACAAACCGCTGGCTATGCCAACCATCTTTCAATTTCCAGATGATCACGGAAGCATGGCGCAGGCGACGGAGCGATGTTTCGGTGTGGGCAAATGCCGCAAGGTCGAAGGGGAAACGATGTGCCCGAGCTTCCAGGTGACGCGTGATGAACGTCATTCCACGTGTGGCCGCACACGAGTGCTTTTTGAGATGCTGCGCGGTGAAACAATTCCGAAGGGATGGAAAGACGAAGGGATTAAAGAGGCACTCGATCTTTGCGTTGCTTGCAAGGGTTGCAAGGGCGACTGTCCAGTATCGGTGGATGTCGCAACCTATAAGGCAGAGTTTCTTGCTCATTACTATGAGGGGAATGTCCGTCCGGCTGCTGCCTACAGCATGGGTCTGATCGACAAGTGGGCTGCGCTTGGCTCGCGTGTGCCCATGCTTGCCAATATGACAATGGCTACGCCTGGCGTCAATTCCATCATCAAGCAACGTGGGGCATTGACACCATATTCGGTCTGCCGGGCGACGGAATTAACGGAGTGGTTGAAGCCCTGCGGATGCAGAAGGATAAAATCCGGTTCATTCATGTGCGACAGGAAGAGGCGGCAGCTTTCATGGCCTGCGCCTATGCGAAGTTCACTGGCAGACTTGGAGTATGCATTGCGACCTCCGGCCCGGCGGCATTCATCTATTGAACGGCCTCGATGACGCCAAGATGGATCATGCGCCTGTACTGGCTATTACAGGATTGCACTCATTGCGCATCAACTATGCAATCTGTTCATCAGCCTCTTTGAAGACACACGCACTTCTCTTTATAGCGTCCGTGGTCTAACAAATGACAGTTCTCGCTTGAGCAGTCAGCGTGCGAGCGTGGCAAATGCTTGCCCGCACACTATTTCGAAATAGCTCTTCGTAGAAGATACTGATGCCTGCTGACAAAGAATTATCGTCTCCAGGCTCTGGACCTTACGAGCGCTTGCCTTGGGTCTGTATCCAGTAGTGCTCTAACCTCGCTCGATGTGATGTCGTATACCCGATCTCCGTGGCGCCTTAAAAGGTGTCTGCAATCTGTGCAAATGAAGCTCTGACTGCTCCAATGACGATTCACCTTTTCGCAGTTGCTGCAGGTCACGTCAAAAACTTCTCCTGATCGGGATTTATGAACGATCCAAATGACTTTTATCCAAAAGTAGAGATCTATGACGAGTGAAAGCATACCTATCGGCCAATTAAAAATTGTTGCCGAAACGCCTGCCAAGAAAAAAAACGCGAGGGAGAGCTTTGCGGAAAAACCCAGTACGCGTCGAATCGTCGCTGGCTCGAGCAGAGAGATTTCCCGGCTGCTCTTTTTCGCAAGCTCCGCTGGCAGTAGGATAATGACGCTCATTCATCCACGCTACACCCGGTGGCTGCAGTAGACCCGCTTCGAAGTGGTTAAGCCGGCTACGATGTCGGCACAGTTGATCGAAAGTGCGGATCTTCCAGGTGATTACCGTGAGTATATATCCGTGCTGTTTTTCGGTCCAGAGCAGCGGCGACGATGAGAATGGGGCAGAGGACTCGAAATGTGAGTGGGCCGGAACATCATTTTGCTCGAATCGTGGAGGAAAATTTTAAGGCAATTTCGATCTCAAACGGTTGAGATCAGGACCATTTTGCCATTTTCTCGCGTTTAGGCGCCCGCAGATATTGATAAGCTCGGCTGAGCCACTGTCTGTCGGGCCATGACTCTCGCAGTAACTCTTGGCAGAGTGCCGGTTCTTCGAGGGGCATGTCGTGGTGTCCTGAGGTTAGGTAGACGCTATGGGGATCCCAGTTTAGTGTCTGAGGAAAGAGCGCTATGATGCTGTTCTCTATGCAGTCGTCAGGGGCCTCGGACGCTTGGCCACTGATGCGTGCGATCAGAGCGGCGGCTAAACTGTCCTGACCAGACAGACGCAAATGCCCAAGTTGCGTCGCGCGCGGGTTCAACTCGATCAGGTATGGATCGGCAGTCTTCTCGTCGATGACGAAATCCAGGCCGAAGAAGCCGTTAAACATAAATTGCCTGGCTAGCAGGCGGACCGCACGATCGATTTCATCGTTTTTTATCAACCGGACAACTATGGCTGCGCCAGTCTGTCCCTGGGACGCCAATACTTCGACTGTGACTGTGGCCAGAACCTCGCCTTGCCAGCAAGCGCACATGGTATTTGCCGGAGATCCCTGAATAAATTGCTGAATCGTCAATCCCTGTTCTCGCCGCCGCCTCAATGACATCAGACCGCGAGGATGGCGATTAATTAGCCAACGCTTCCACGCAACTCCGGATCGAACGGGACCGCTCAGTCTCCGGAACTCGGCAATAGCCTTCGCATTGGAATCCACGATCGCCACGCCAGCGCCACCCCAGGTGCCGTCCAATTTAACGACCGCTGATCCGTCCAAACACCAGCTTTCCAGATCCTCTTCTGAAATCACAGTTCTAGTGAGAGGCACACGAATGCCCAGCTTGGCAGCGGTCTCCAGCGTCTCCCCTCTGCTCTGAATGGTTGCAAAGCTCTCTTTGGCCCCGAGGGAATATTCAATGAGAGATCGCATTTCAGGATATTTGGCATGCAGTTCGTGCAAATGCCACACGGCCGCGTCATCGCAGGGAACGAGAATATCTGCGCCAGAAGCCAAAATCGCGCTCCTGAGGGATCTAGCCGGGTCAAGATTGGCGTAAGAGTGTAACGATTCGAGACCCGTAACGTGTCTAAGCGGATGGGAGGGAGGACATATCCCCGAAACGCTACATCCAGAGCGGAGAAAGGCGAGAGCAAGGCGTGCCGAGGATGCCCACCACAGTCGCGAACACAACAGCACCTTCGATCGCCGATTTTCGTTCACTTTACCAAGCCCCACTTAGTCCATTGTGACATGAGCAACCAGATGCAGATTGCACAAAAAACGATAAGATGATTTCACTTTACGAGGTGTAGCTGTCTTTACCCTGTAAGTTATAAGATATAAAGCAATCGAACGTAACCATTTCAGGAACATTTAGTTATCAGGAGAGAGTAAATGGGCGGCACTGTCGTTGACGCAGGCATTATCGGGACGAGGCCTTACCGACTGTCGATAGCAGCGTTTCTAGGACGCACAAATCTGAGCTTTCGCATCTTTGGCACTCCGATGCAGAGTTGTAAACAGGCTCTGCCGAAAGGCATGCGGGTCAAGTCAGACGGGGTTGCGTCCGGAAAGGTGCATCCGCCGCTGATACGCCACACTTCTGCATGAAGCGCGTGCTTACGTGGAATTAATCAGGATAGTCCGATTCTCTCAGCGTTTTTGAGAGCTCGGTGCCCGGACTGCACTTCTTAGGGACAGCTTCCGCCAACGGCTTCGGCCCATTGACTCGCTTTGCATTTGGTGCAGGGTTCACGGCGAAGAGAATCTCAAAGCATCTGACAGTTAGCCTTTAGGCAGCGGCAGCTGATGCTCGGATCAACCTGCGGGTTGGAGATGGGAGTTGATGGCTTCCGCGACGCCACGAACATGCGGAGTTCTTATCAGTTCGCTATGATGTCCGTCGACATATTGGAAATGAAAATCTCCCGTAATGACTGATTGCCAACCATCCAAGTAGTCAACCTGCGGAGGACGGTCAGATGCGAGGAGCAAAAGTACCTTACCCGGATATTTTGTAGGCCGGTATGTAAGCGCCGCAGCTTCGATCATTTCCTGCGCTGCACCCAATTCTGTTTTGGCGTAGGTGCGATTGGCCATGATGGACAGGCGCTTGAACAGACGTTTGCGAAAATCGATGGCGTTTTGTCGTAAGCCCGTTCGGATAAGTCGTTGCAAACCGTATTGCGCGCGCTGCAACTTCAACAACAAGGATCCTCGTCGCTCCAAACAGGAAGGGTTCCTCGCATCCAAAAGTATCAAGAGCGAGACCTCACGTCCGCTCGATTTTAGCTGTGTAGCAATTTCGAAAGCGAGAATTCCGCTGGCACATAATCCGCCTACGATGTAGGGCCCCTGAGCTTGAGACGCGAGTATCTTCAGCACATGTCGATGTGCAATACCCTCCAGAGTTGGAGTTCGCCCAAGAGCAGTGATGTCTTCCGATGTCAACGCCAACGAGAGGAAGGGGTGATGAGTACCGATCATTTCGGCGAGGTTGCCGTTGAGATAGTGTACCCAGAAAATGCTGTTACCCGTTCCGTGTGGCTGAAGCGGAACAACTCCGGGGGTCAGAGACAAAGTGTCGTCGACGGATCTTCGGAGAAGGCGAGCCTGCTGCCGTACCGTTGGATTGTGAAAGAGTTCTGCAAGCGAGATTCTCTGACCGTATTCAGAAGTAATCTGTAACTGTAAAGCAGCCACGAGCATCGAGTGTCCGCCGAGATCGAAGAAGTTCTCTGTAGGGCCTATATATTTTCGGCCGAGTACTTGTACCCACATTGCAGCAATGCGCTCCTCGTCCCCAGAGGTGAGTTCCGTTTTGGCGGGAACTATTTCGTCTACAACGGGAGCGGATAATTTCGCGCGGTCTATTTTGCCGTGAGGAGTTAATGGGATGAAGGGGAGCACAACCAGGTCTGACGGGATCATGCTTTCGGGAAGGCTCCTTTCGAGGAAAGTCCGCAATTCATGAAGTGTTGGCGCGGGAGAACGTTGTTCGACGATATAAACGCTCAAACGCATCTCACCAGAACCCTCTGGCCATGCACGCGCAGCAGCGGCGGCGACATTGGAATGTTTCAAAACTGTGGCCTCAACCTCCTCAAGCTCGATCCGCGATCCCCGTATCTTGACCTGATTGTCTCTCCGACCGAGCACATGGATTTTGCCGTCAGGTCCCCGTCGCGCCAAATCTCCGGTACGGTAAACCAGACGCTCACCAATGGAGTGAACTTGAATGAACCGATCTGCAGTCAATTGCCGTTGACCGCGATATCTTTTCGCGAGACCTACACCACCCAGGAATAACTCCCCCGGAACTCCAATCGGCGTGAGCTCCAGCTGAGCGTCCAAAACATACGCTTCTGTATTTGCGATCGGATGTCCGACCGGAATCCCCGCCTCTTCACCGTTTATATCTGGGCTAACCTTATCGATCACCGACCAGATAGTTGTTTCAGTTGGGCCATACATGTTCCAGACTTCGGCGCCCACAGCGAGAAGCTCATTTGCCAGTTCGCGTGGAAGAGTTTCTCCCCCACATAGAATCCGTAGGCCCTCACTTGTTTTGCTGCCATTGCCTCGCTGTGCGTTATCCCAACCGGAAAGTAGCAAGTTACGCCAGGTAGAGGGAGTCGCCTGCATAACGGTGCAGCCAGAGGTCTGAATAACCTTCGCGAGCAGAAAAGGATCTCGCGCCTCTTCTCGCGTAGCGATCACAACTGTTCCGCCGGAAATGAGCGGCAAAAACATCTCCAACGCCGCAATGTCGAACGACATCGGAGTTATCGCTAGGAGTACATCGGAAGGCACAAAGTTCGGAGTCCGCTGCATCGATAGCAACAGATTAACTAGACTTCTCTGCAAAATTTCTACAGCCTTGGGCTGGCCGGTTGTTCCCGACGTGTAAATCAAATACGCAGTGTCATCTGGACTTCCGAAACTCTGAACCTGTGCTTCCTCCTGAGCTGAAAAGTTGGCTAAAGTGGCATAGTCCGCTGCAGCTTGCTTTCTGTCGGGCTCGTCAACAAGCAAAATAGGTGTCGTTGATAGTCCAACCTGCGCTAACAAGATTCGCTGCGTCAATAGCGCTGCAGGCTTGGCATCTGCGAGGAAGACTGCCATGCGCTCGGATGGAGCTTGAATATCGAGAGGAAGATAGGCCGCGTTCAGCTTCAAGATTGCCAACAAGCCAGCGAGCAAATCGATGGAGCGGTCTACCGCGACCGCAACGATCGAACCTCGCTTCACTCCGAGGGAACGAAGTCGGACGGCAAGTTGATCTATGCGCGCGTTAAGCTGCTCATAGGTGTGACGGTCTGCTCCACAAACTGCAGCGAGGGTCTTCGGAGTTTTACGTATCTGATCTTCAATAAGCTTCTGCAGTGTGATCTGCGGAAATTCGCAGGTGGTATCGTTCCAACCATCGGGTCCCAGCAAAGCATGTTGTTCTTCGGGAGTCAGTATCGCAAGGGAGCCAAGTGTGCTTTCGGGAGTGTTGGTGATCGATCGCAGGAGCACCAGGAGGTTCGCAGTCATTCTCTGAATGGTGGAGGCGTCCCATATATCCGTGTTGTAGAAGAAACGCGCATCGATGTTATCCGAGCCGTCTCCGAATTCCAGATACAGATCGAATTTGCTGGTGCCGACCGTAACATCGGTCTGAGAAAGATGCCATCCATTGGCAATGCGGGGCAACGGAGGCCGTATCGTAAAGAATGCCTGGAATATAGGGTGTCTGCTCGTGTCCCGTTTCGGGTTGATGGCCTGCACAACACGATCAAAAGGCATCTCTGCAGCCCCCATACCCCCAAGCACGGAATCTCGAACTTGCAGCAGATACTCTGAGAAACTCAAGTCGGCAACAGGACGGGATCGGACGGCGAAAGTATCCAGAAAATATCCCATCAGGTTTTCAAGTTCAGGCCGCCTTCGAGCGTCAGCCGCACTCCCCACGACTACGTCATTTTGACCTGTATATCGAAACAGGAGAGTTTTGAAGGCGGCAAGCAAAGTCACATAAAGCGTGACGCCATATCTGCGGCTCAGTGTTCGCAGAAGCTTCACCAGTTCGGCCGGCACATCGAAACGTTCCACCGCTCCCCGATAGCTTGTAATCGGCGGGCGCGGTTTGTCTTCGGGCAGTTGAAGGATTGGCAATTCGCCGGAGAGATTTTCAAGCCAATATGCGAGATGTTGCGTCACAGCCGGCGAGGTGACGTGTTGCGCTCTCCAAACAGCATAGTCACCGTATTGGAGCGCCGGGAAGGGAAGAGTCGTTGGCTCCCCGAGCTCAAAACTCGCATAGATCGCCGTGAGCTCGGGCATGAAGACACGAGCAATGGACACTCCGTCAAAAATAATATGGTGGAATGTAAAGTAAATTCGATGCTCCTCGGAAGCCATGCGAATGATGTGTGCGCGGAAAAGAGGTGCAGTACTGAGTGAGAGGGGTTTTCGCGCATTTGCAGTAGCTATCCGCAGAGCTTCAGCTTCGGCTTCCGAGTAAGGTAGGAAGCTAAGATCGACGAGAGGCACTGATACGTGGAGGTGCTGATGCACGATTTCTTCACCATCGGCAGCGAAGCTTGTGCGCCAAGCCTCATGCCGTCGAAGGATCTCCAGAAGTGTTTGCCGGAGAATCTCAGGATCGAAACTGCCATAGCGGTAAATGGTGCAGGGCTCGTTGTAGACAGGCACTTCGGGCTGTTGAGCAGCATGAAACCAAACTCTGCGCTGTTCAGCCGAGAGCGGAATGGATGCGCCTGCAGGACGCGGATGAATGATCTCGTCGTATCTCTTCCAGCTGGTCGCGGAGCCGCGAAGACGCTGCTCAAGCAAACGGCGCTTGGCATCCGATAAGCCGTCTTTCCTTCCTTCCTGTCGCAATGGGGGTATTTCACTGGCAGCCATGTATGCCTCTAACGAATAGGGGTGGAAGGATCGAAGCTGATGTTGAGAGATGTCAGACCACGCAATCCAGCGTTTCCGCGCCAGTTCAGCTCTTCTTCGCACAACACTGGATTTGAAATTCTACCCAGAAGTTTGTTGAAAGCGATTTGCCCCTCCATGCGAGCTAGTGGAGCGCCGAAGCAGAAGTGTGCTGCCCAGCCAAACGCCAGGTGACGGTTGTCAGTGCGAAGCAGATCGAGGCAATCAGGATCGGGAAATCGGGCGGGATCGCGGTTTGCGGCTGCCAAGCCAGCCACAACCCTTGAACCCTTTTCAATGATTTTTCCGCCCAACCGCATATTTTCCGGCGCAATTCTCGCAGTGTGCTGTACCGGAGCCTCATAGCGCAGTAGTTCTTCGACTGCCGATGCTGCTATCTCCGGGTGGCTACGAAATTGTTCGAAAGCCAGTGGCTTGCGAAGCAGAGTAAGAAAGCCGCTCGCGATTAGATTGGTAGTGGTTTCGTGTCCCCCGATAAGAGTGATGATCGCGTTCGCAATCACTTCATCATCCGAAAGCATGTGACCGTCGACCTCTGCCATCATTAGTGAATAGATCAGACCGTTCGTTGGCCGTTTGCGCTCCTCTTCCATTCGGTCTGCAATATAACTCTTCATTTCCTCCAGGCTTTGCACGATTTCCGCGACCCGATCTGGGTGATGTTGAAAATTGCCAAGTACTTCCGCTATGTCGATCACCCATTCCTGAAGCTGGACACGGTCTTGGACCGGCACCCCAAGCATTCGTGCGGTTACGGTCGCCGGCAAGGGATTCGCAAAGTCGACGACCATGTCCATATGTCCTTGAGTGATGATTTTGTCGATCAATTCATCCGCAATCGTTTCGATCACGGATCGTAAGCCTTCGACCCTCCTCGGGGTAATGGCAGCGCCACAGATGGCGCGCAACCGAGCATGCATGGCGCCATCCATAAACAACATTTGCTGAAGCATGACCTGGGCAAATGGTTTCATGAAGGACAACCCTAACTGGTCGAGATAGGCGGGCGGGGGCGTGCGGTCGGCCGAATAGTCCATCAGCACTGTTACGACCTCTGGATAACCGGTGACCAGCCATGCATGCATGTACGGATCCCAGTGCACAGGCTCGAGCTCGCGTAACCGCCGATAAAGCGGATACGGATCTGAGATGACATCCGGATCGAGAAGCCGTAGGAGCGACAAACTCTCATCAGGCTGCACAATCGTGTCCTCGCTTGATGCTTGCATAGTTCTCACTCCGATAGATAGGCTTCTGTTTCTTTGTCACTCATAGCATCGATGGCGTCGATAAGCAGTGTCTCGAGCACGACGGCAAGGCGTCTTGCAGTGGGAGCTTTGAATAGTTGCTGGAGGGGCAGATCGACATCGAATGTCTGACGCAGGCGCATCACCAGCTGCATCCCCAATAGCGAGTGTCCTCCCGCCAGAAAGAAGTTGTCGTCTATGCCAATCGCATGGTTGCCAAGTACATCGCGCACCATTGCCAGTAATTTCTCCTCGATCGGCGTCGAGGGCCGGACGACAATGACTCTCTCCAATACTTCCAGCTCCCTCAGTTCGTTCAGCTTTTTCAGGTCGAGTTTTCCACTCGACGATATCGGCAAAGAGCGGAGCCGTACAAAAATCGACGGAATCATATAGTCCGGGAGTGTACCGAGCAAATATTCTTGGAGCTCTTGAGACCCGACCTCTCCCTGACCGTCCTTGAACAGGACGTACGCGATCAACTGACTTTCACCGTCGTCCGATGTCTTCATGATTGAAGTCGCGAAATCGATTGTTTTGTGCCCATTGAGGACGCTACTGATCTCATCCAGCTCTATTCGATATCCACGTATCTTTGCCTGGCGATCATATCTTCCGCGAAACTCTATCTCTCCATCTTCACGCTGAATCCCGAAGTCGCCGCTGCGATACATACGAGCTGCTGGCGATCCAGTAAAGGGATCGGCGAGGAAATACTCCTGCGTCAAGACGGGCAGATTTCTATAGCCTTGGCCAACTCCGTCACCACCGATATAAATTTCACCCTCGTTTCCCTGCTCAACCTGCTCTCCGCGGTCATTGAGGAGATATACGTTCGCGCCAGAGATTGAGCGTCCAATGGGCGGAGCTCCCATCGTGCCTGGTTTGAGGATGGTGGAGGTTGCTACAACCGTGCATTCAGTAGGACCGTAGTTATTGACGACCTCAAATGGCAACTGCGACGCAGGGCCTTTTAGCAAGACGTCGCCTCCGGTCAGTAAGAACCGCAATGCTACAGTGGCCGACCACTCCATCTGGATCAAACGCGCAGCGAGGATCGTGGGAACAAACGCGATCGTTACCCTCTCGCGAGTCAGCCAACTCTGCAGCAGCTCCGGCGATGTTCGGAATGTCTCATCGGCCAGGCATAGACAGGCACCCGCACTCAGACTCGGCCATATTTCCCAGACGGCTGCATCAAACCCCAGACCTGCAAGATGACCGCATCGGTCTTGGTGTGTCACATGAAATGCGCTTTCGTGCCAGCGGATGAGGTGGTCGAGATTGGCGTGAGTAATCTCGACACCCTTGGGAACTCCGGTCGTCCCGGAGGTATAGATGATGTAGGCGAGACTTTGCGGGTCGATCACTCGTTGCTCTGACTCCGGAGCTGCCGCAATTTCCGCAGCGTCACGTGCTGGATCGAGACCGATAAGATCAAGCTGCAGGCGGTTGAGCATACAGGTCCTGGCTACGAGAACACGCGCCCCACTGTCCCGTACTGCGGCCTGCAACCGTGCGTCCGGCCAGGCCGGGTCGAGAGGTACGTATGCCGCACCGGCCTGCATGACTCCAAGAGCCGCAACGATCCAATCAAAAGAACGCTCCATGCAGATGGCAACGGCTTGTCCTGAAGAAAGGCCAAGCTTGATTAAATGCCGCGAGAACAGGTCTGCCCTGTAGAAGAGCTCTTCATAAGTTAGTTGTTGATCTCCGTAGCTCAAGGCAATAGAAGACGGGCGAGCACCCCGCATTCCAAAAATTCGCTCACAAACAGAGTGAACAGCCCGGGTTGGTGTCTGCATGGGCAAGGCCTCCTGGTGCAAATTGATCATAGAAATGAAACTGGCTACTACTTCTTCATAGGATGACGTTGGACGCGAATTCGTATATTTGTCGGCGATGAAAGTTTAAATCTTCGCTGGTTGCGCTGTTGTAGTGTCTTCGTTTGACTTTTATGAGTTGACTAAGACAGATTCATGGACGATTGGGCTCAATCCAACCGAAGCGTCGATTCGGTCCAGGAGCAGTGTTGAAGCATCCGTGTTCACCTTGCGCACAAAGCAGCGCTTTGATTGCATCACCTCTTCGAATTCGGCCGCGGTATAAATCTTCTTCAATGAGTGGTGAATGACGTGAAGATTTGCTGTCTTCCACATCCCGCGCCCGGTGTAGGTAAGAACAGGAGATGCCTCATGGACAAAGGGCGAGTTTTCAAGGATTGTTTGGAAATAATGCTCTTCCGGGCAATGAAGATATTTGAAATAGCGCTCGTATTCTTCGTGCCCGGAAATGAACTCGAGTGCATATCTGCCAAACTCTGAAGTGATCGCCCACCATGAAGACCCTGTGCAGATCGTCCCGTCGAGAAGCCTTCGTTTGAGTGGTATAGCGGCTGTAGTTATCGCCTTGCGGAGAGCCTTGTCGGTTTTGCCAGCTGGCAGCCACGCATCGCGAAAGGTGTAGCGTCGAGCGAGCTTAAGGTAGTGCTCGGGTGAGTCTGCCACATTTACGCGGTTGATATGTTGACGAAACTCCTGATTGTAAAGATAGTCCTTGATATCGTCAGGATGGCGAATGGGATAGTCCATGCCGGATAGAAGCACGAGATATCCGAAATCGATTCCAGACCAAAGTGCTTCTTTCATTGCAGCCAGGATGCCCTTAACAACGCTAAAGCCAGACCAGGAGACCTCATATCTTTCTTTGACGAAGTGAACGCGCAGGGGGTCAGGTTTTGCCGCAACAGAAAAATCACTCCTAGTCTTAAGATCAATATGCACAAATACATGACAGCTGCGATCGGCCAATAGGCGGCTCACGAGTCGAGCGCACTGCTGTGGATCGGCATGCGCCAGTACGAGGTAGGCTACGGGCTTTTTCATACTGAAACCGCACTCCTTCAAAGAGGGTTCGTCGCCGATGTGTGCGGCAAAGACGCTTCTCATAACTGACGGCTTTGCGAGAGGCGTTGAATCCCAAGCAGAGCTGACTCAATCCTTTCGCAATGCTTCTCGATTGTTCCGTTCTCTGAAAACCAAAGACGGTTCTTTCTGCCCATGACATCTCGCAGTTCCTGATCACTAAGGAGCTTGGCAAGGCATTCAGCGACGAGATCCGGCCTCTTTGGCTCAACTACAAAGGCGCCGCCGCTTCGACCAACGATGTCAGGAATGCCCCGCCAGTTGGTTGTCACGATCGGTAGCCGGAAAGACATAGCCTCGATCAAGACCACAGGCGAGCTCTCAGCGAAATAGTGGCTTGGAAAACAGAAGATATCCGCTTCCTTGAACACCTCCGACTTCCTGTCACCAGACACAATACCGGGAAAAAAGAAATGCTGTTTGAGTCCACAACCCTCTATCAAAGCTTCTACTTCTTCACGAGTAGTGCCAAAGCCGTAGGTGCCTGCGCACACAACTCGAAAGATATTCCGTCTCTCTTTAAGAGCGAACAAGCCTCGATCAGGGTAAGCAGGGCCTTTTCCCTCGGATAGAATCCCCATGAAGAGAATGCAGGGAATATAGTGCTCTGGATGCCTGTTATCAAACGTATGCTCTTCGACGTAGTCAGGAATCCCGTTGGGAACAATGGAGATCGATTTAGCCCCGAGTACCGAACCGGCTGCCGAAATGCTTCGAGCGGTGAAGATCGCGAGATCAGCATTGCGGTAGGCGAGGTTATATAACGGCCTGAGTAATCGCGGAAGCCGGGGGTAGATTTCCGTCAGGCCTGCCGCGTGGAAGTGAAAGACAGTAAATTGAAACATCCAGCGGGTACCGGCCAGAAGTACGATGTCTCGAATAACGGCGATCAGATTCGGTCCTGCTGGATTGAAGTACAAAATTTTGGCACGGCTTCTCAATCGGGCGCGAACGATATCGACAAAAGTGGTCAACAGAACCAGGATCTTTCGGAACTGGAAATTACCGACCTCCTCTATATTGCGTGAAAATGTTGTGCGAACATGGTGAAGTCTGATGCTCTCGTATCGGCCACTTAAAAGCTCTCCGATCATGGTCGTTTGACCATTTACTGGCGGAGGGGTCTGGCCCACAATCAATACGTCTTCCATCGCATCTTTCATGTTTGTGTTTGTCACCTTTTCGACGGTTTCGACCTGGGCTACTTCGAGCTCAACTCCGAAATCCAATTCATTCTGTCTTTCGGAGTTGAAGACTACAGTTCGATATGCGTTTAAGGTCATTTGAGCTACTGCCGGCCATTCAAACGCCTCGAGTGGTGCTCGATGAGCACGATTCGTGTGCATCGCCCATTCAATTCCTTGGGCGAGATCATTTGACGTCAACTCGCCCTCGTAAAAGTGGATCCACTCCTTGCCGACATTTTGTTGCAATTCAGGTAAAGCGCCCTGTGCAACAGTCAGTAAAGGCACATCCATCGATAAGGCCAGTAGGACACTTCCGGAGTTGGAGATTTCGCGGAACGGTAACACCACGAGATCAGCACTACGGAAGTGTGTCTGAATATCTTCTGTTGAAACCCAACCGATACGAAGTAAGATCCGAGGATCACCTTGAACCGAATTGGTCAGTTCTTGCAATGCAACGTCAGAAGATAAATTACCCACGATGCACAGGCGCCATTCGTGATGCTGGGATTGTCGAAAAGATCGAATCAGATGTGGAACATTCTTATACCCGCTGATTCTTCCAAAGAAAAGAAAAACGCGGCAATCTGCCGGCAGGCCCAGTGATTTGCGAGCATTCTCACTGTCGATCTTGCACGGTATAACGCTTCGATAGTGGCCGTGAGGTACCACAAATCTAGGGACATTCTTGAGACCTGGAAATTGTTTTTGAGCAAAACGTAGCCCATCGGAACTGAGAAAAATTACTCCATCAAGGAGACGAGTAAAAAGAAACCAGTAATAACCCTCCAGTCGAGGATGCCGACGTCCATGGCTAACCAGATTGTGCGCCGTCCAAAAAACCCTTGTTTTGCGAGCCCGGGCCAACAAAATGCAAGCGAGGATGAGATGTATCCCGGTGACTGCCTTCAGTAAATGGCTACCCAAATGACGTTCCGGCCAATGCAAATGCCAGATCTGGTGTTTTCCAAACAACGCTCGCCGAAAGGAAAATTCTTCAACTTCAACACGTAGCTCCCGCAAATGTTCATAGAGAAGAGAGCAATACGGATTACCTGTTCTGGGGTCAAATGCAGGTGCCGCCAAAATCTTGAGCTTGATGTCGGACAAGCGACTCTTCCTCCTGAAGGCTGATCGAATGACCGCCTTCGGTTTAGGCTGCTGCAACATGGGTTTGGCTCAAATCAGAGTGAGGTCGCGCCTATCAGCAAGATAGAGAATCAATCATTAGCGGTTCTGGTGAGGGACTCCCTGGCGAGAAAGGAGGAAACAGATTTACGCATAGCTAAGCACTTATGAACTCCGATCCTATAGTTTTCGACCATGGCCTCAATGGTGTACCGGTCTCCGCTTTCATTCGCGCCACGGCGAAGGCGCTCCATTAAGGATGGATCCGACAAAACATCAACGATGGAATCCGCGAATACTTGAACGTCATGGGCGACGACCAGGCCGTTGTAGCCGTGTTCGATATAACTGATCTCAGGCGGATGCGTGTTAAGAAGAGTTGCTATCAGAGGCAGACTGGCCGCGAAACAATCTACTACTGCCAAGCCTACCGTCCCACCGAGAAGAAAAACATCTGCCATTTTGTAATAGATGGCGCCCTGTTCGTGGTTTTTGAAGCCAACATAGTGAATCCACGGGTGCTCTTCAATTTCCCGCTGCAACCGAACCCGGTCAGGACCGTCGCCGATGATTATGAGATGAAACTCGGGGCACTTTGTCTTGACCGAACGGGCGGCTTGAATCAGGAAGGGTAGCTCCTTGATAGAGCCGATGAAGCCGCAATAGAGGCCTATCCTACTCGAGGACTCTCCCGTGAGACTGATCTTTGAGTTCTTGACCTCTTCTTTGGAAATATTGCTGATGAGTTGTTTGAGTTCTGCCGTGTCGGTTGCGTTCTGAACGTTGGTGACCTTGTCTGCCGACATGCCCTTGGACTTCAAGTAGTCGGCGATAGATTCGGTATATGCGAACCACCAGTCCACGCATGTGACAAAGTGCTCTTTGAACCATTCAGTTATCGGAGAGCGGTCTGGATGCCGATTTGGACCTAGTCCCCAAAAAGCCACCTTCTTGAGGCCAAGCGCGGACATAATCATGATTGCGGGATTGATAAGGAATTTCACCTCTGATCCAACAATCACGAGATCCGACGCAAGCACTTCTTTCCAGACGTTTTGGTAGATGAAGCGTCCGAAAAACCAGAGGCTTTTAACTCGCACGCCAGCCGGCGGCAGCAAATCGACTCTGTCTTTTCGCTCCGCCAGAAGGGCATTGGAGTTGCTGTATGCCACCGTCAAAGCGATGCCATCCCGTTGGAGTGCTTTATATAATCCCTCGAAAAATGCCAGCCGGTAATGCTTCATTTCCGACTGAACAATCAGAACCTTAGGCATGCGTTTCCGAGCCTCCCGGAAGCTAGATCCGAAGTGAAAAGAATCGGGATGGTAGTAATTGGGGAAAGAGTCGTGAGTTCACTGTGGAAGGCTGTCATAAAAGGGCGTCGGTTGATAGGTGAGTTCCAAAGCGGGCTACATGCAGAGGAGGCTCTTCTTCAACGATTGCGGATTGCCTTTCCGAATTTAGCGACAGTATCAGCCCGCAGAAGACGATCCAAAGGCAGCCGGCGCTGGCCATCGAACTCTCTGTGAGTTGATAAAAGAATGTAAATGCGAGAAAGGTGAGAGGCCATCTCTTATAGTCCTCTGGCCCACTCATGAAGTAGACATATGCTCTTTTGGCAAGAGTCGCCAACAATGCCAAATAGGCGAGAAGGCCGATGAGACCCACTTCCAGGGTGAAGTCGATATAGCCATTGTGAGCATGAGGAGCGCTGTCCCAGTTGATGGCTTGCCGGATTCTCCTGGCGGGCACAGAGTCATACGTCCAGAACGCCTGGTATCCATACCCCCAAAGAGGCTTGTCTTTTATGCTGTCGATGGCATATGCCCACAGGTCTGTACGGCCTGTGAGATGAGGATCTTTATCGAGCCCTGTGGTGATTGAGTCAAGATTCGCCGTTACACAGTAGACGGCGAGTAGTGAGCCGAGGGCGATACAGCAGATCGCAGTCCTCCGGGGGACCGGCTTCCATTTCAAGACTGGCAAGAGCGCAAATACCGCAACTACGAGCGCTATATATCCAACAGAGCTTGTTGACTGAGAAAGAATCCCGATCACGATTCCGCACGCAACCGTGACAAACCTGATGACAAGTGATTTGCGAAACATGCACAGACACGCGGCTACAGTGAGGCATACCGTCTTGCCAAAAACGTTCTTAACACCGAAAAGCCCGTGCCATGCAGAACCTTCCATTTCCTGTCCAGGTATCAGCCCCGGCGCCATCAGTTCGACGAGTACGCTTAAGACCGCTATCGAAACCAGTGCAACGCAGAGCAGACGTAGCTGCTTTTCGAGAGAGTAATGGATGCTCAGATCAAGAGCGACTAAGGTAGAACCAAACAGCGTCGCCCACGTGTGGACGGTGACACTGCGGTCAATCGACCAGAGAGCGGAGCCCAGCGTTAGAAGAAGAAAAAAGACGAGAGCTTTATTCTCGCGAAACAAGGCTACGGCATCATGTCTTCTTAGGGAAACGCGGATAAATGCTATTCCAAAGATCGTCGCCGAAACGACCTTGAGGTATGGAGATCCCTGGCTCGCTGTCGCCAGATCTCCTGTGTCCAGAAACAATGACGCAAATGCTCCGATCGTGAGCACGAAAACGCAAACGAAGTAACTATCCCGAATTCGACCGACAATGTGCTTGGGTATGGTCATGGTCTATTCACTTCATGTTCACTTGCTTTGGCATAATAGCCAGCTGTAGCGCCATCAAAAACGATGGTTCGAAAACGAACGACAGAGGTCGACAGATATTCCCGGATCTAAATCGGTTTCGCCGTGATCAGTGATCCCACGATTGACGACGGAATTTTTCCGATGCTCCCCACCACATGGCTCGCAAGATTGCTTCGGCCCTGAGTTGCGGCGATAGCGACTTGAGGAAAGTCCCTGCGATCTGCCGATGCTCGAGTTCAAGGCCGCCCGCCGCCCAGAGCTTTCCCAATCCGTGGGCAAATATCTTCGTCCCAAGATGTTGGAGGATGCGGAACTCTCTGGAAAGACACATTCCAAGCAGGATGTCGGAGAGACCGACGATACGCGCTTTGCCGCTTACTCGTCGCGTGTATGCATTGTCCCGGTGAATTCGTTGGAGAGTTAACGGTTCTGACATCAGCCATCCACTCGATATGGAGTAGGCGGCAAACTTCAAGTAGTTGTCGCTTGAGATTCCACTCTTGATTCGCAGAGTCTCAGGCATTGGAAGAATTTGACCGAGGGTTTCCCGTGTGAAAGAAAGTCCGGAAGTGCTGGTAAATACGTAGGGCGCATGGCCATTGGCGACAATACCCCGCGCATCGAGCTTGCCCGCATGCACATTAGCAGTCCAAGGAAACCACGCTTTCGTGACGTCGTCAAAATGTCGAGCTCTGTCAAAGCACCATCCGACCTCAGAGTCGCCAGCAAAGATTTCGACGATACGCTCCACTTTGCTCGGTTCGAAAACGTCGTCGGAATCCAGGAAGCATATCAACGGACCTCTGCTTGCCTGAAAGCCCGCGTTGAAGGCAGATGACTGGCCGCCATTTTCCTTGGCCACCAAGCGAATACGATCCCCGTAGGAGGAAATTATTTCCGCCGAGTTGTCGGTGGACCCATCGTCCACAACCACGACTTCTATGTTCTTGTAGGTTTGAGCGAGGGCGCTATCAATTGCCTCGCCAAGAAATCGACCGTAATTGTAGTTGTTGACGAGAATACTAACCAGTGGCGACTCATGCATCTGTCCATTTCCTCTCAGCAGGTTGTTAGAAATCGCCGACTTCCGCTGCGACGAGTTGGGATCTTCGTTCTTGCTGTCTCGATAGACCTGCAAGAGCTACAACATACAGGCATGCTAGTAAGCCATCGCAACCCAAACTCGACCAGGCTGCGCCTCTCCAAGAGTAAGCTGGGATGATCCATAGATTTACCAGTACATTCACGCCGGCAACTACGAACTGGATCATGGTGCGGAGCCCCTGATGACCGGCCCCTGTAAGTGCATCCGCGAAGAAGAAATGAAATGTCTTGATCAGGGGAAGTAATGCGAGCCATCGCAACGCCATCACAGCATTTGCGTATTCTTTCCCGAGAATGTGGGGGAGAACGGGAGCACAGACAAATAGTGAAAACACAATGAAGATTGCAAATCCCACAGGTTTGGGTAGTAACCGCCTCATGTATTTAAGCGAACCAGAAATGCCTTCCTGCCCCGCCCGAAAACATCCTGGGTAAGCAGCCGACAAAACAGACTTGACCGGAACCAAGGAAACATCGATCAGCCGATATGCCGCTCCGTAGATGCCTGTTGCCGATAGATCACCCAGCCGAGCCAGCATTGTCTTATCAATGTCGTTGTATACGCTCTGAGCTGATTGTCCTGCCGAATAATAGAAACCTTCCAGTAAATCTCGGCGTAGTTGAGGCAGCGCGAGCGAAGGCTTGCCCAAGGTAGCAAATACTGCAGTCACTGATCCAGCAGTCACCACCGCAGTTGTAGCGAGATAGACAATTGCCCACTGTTCCGCGCTGGGGTGGTGGATTCTGCTCACAAGGACCAGCAGGCCGACCAGTCTCGCTAGACTGGAGTGGACATTGATCTGAGCTGTCGCTCGAAACTTCTCCATGGCTCCGAACGCAAATGCGCTGAGGTCAGTCAACCGCCCTAATATCAAATCGGAGGAAGCGACAAGCAAAAGAATTGCCCAGGGGATGCTTCGTGGCAGAAGAAATCTGCAACTGCTGATCAGTGCTAATCCGCAGAGTCCAGAAACTGCAGTTATGAAAAGTCCATTTCCCCATGAGTCCGAAAAAGCGGCCCGGTCTTGAACCACATTTCGGATGATCAAATTGCTTGTTCCGAGCCCCACGAAGGGAGACAGGATTGCCGCAATCGCAACCACAGCTACAAATGCACCGTACTGTTCCGGTCCCAGGCTGCGCGCAATTATGACAAAATACGCAGCCTGGATAATCAGCTTGAGTCCGTTTCCGAGCATGACCCATAAGGTATTCTTCTTAAGGTCACTGACCGGAAGCCACTTTGATAAGCCTTTCATTGCGTCCCCACGGTTGCAGCTTGCGGGCCTATTGACGATAACATCTCGGTCGGTCCCTCCCGGTTCGGATGCCTGTCTGGAGTGTTTGGTTCGACTGACCCGCAGTACTTATCCAGCTCGCTGACCAAGTGCTCGCACAGGTCTGTCGGTCTGAGGGCGGGCCGTTGTTCTCGCAGGCGTCATGATGAGATATCGGCGCAGACCTATGAGCTGGAGGCCCATGAGGTAAAGGAAACGGGGATTGTTTTTCAGATATCGTCCGGCAAGCCTGCGCGGATCTCGCAACATTCGAAGGAGCCAATGCATGCCGGCATCTTTAACCCAATCGGGTGCATCTTTGCTGCGCCCACTATGGACATCGAAGGCTGCGCCGACGCCTACCATGAGCTTTACGGGAAGCCTGCCGCAATACTGTGACATAAATCGCTCCTGTTTAGGAGTACTTATGCCACACCAAAGAATGTCTGGCCGTACCTTCGCGAGCTGGCATTCCAGATATGAGTCCTGGTCCTTATCCAGGGGGCCAAAAGGCGGTGTGTAAGTACCGACAATTTTGAGGCGCGGAAAACGAGCCAAGAGAGAGTCCCTAAGTTCTTCCACAACGCCCGGCTTGCCTCCGTAAAGATAATTTGAATAACCTCTTTCGATGGACAGCTGGCACATTTCCAGCATGTATTCCGGACCGGAAACGCGAGCCATCTTGTCATGCCCCTGCCAGTGACCGACCCACACGGTGGGCATGCCGTCTGGTGTGGTAAGAAAAGAGGCATTCAAAATAGACTTGAACCTTTCATCGGTCTGCGCCTCCATGACGCCATGAACCCCCGTGACGCAGACGTAACCCTGCAGATCTGACTGGAGAAGGCGATCGGTATAGTAAATCGCGTCTGTCATTGAAATCGCGCTGACCCCCACGCCAAGTAGATTTGCGCGTGGTTCTCCAGCCGAGCACTTAACTCTCAAACTCTTGCGCCGTTCTTTAAACTCTGGATTCTGCATAAACAGCAACCTCCATTTGAGAACTGATCCAGTCATATGTCTCTCGCAGGCCATCCCGCAGGGAGGTAGATGGTTCCCATGAGAGATATCGCCGGATCAAACTGTTGTCACTGTTGCGGCCGTTCACCCCTTTTGGAGCGTCCAGTTTGTATTTGCGCCGGAGCTTTATTCCAGCGAAGTCTTCCGCAATGTCGACAAGTTGATTGATCGTGACAAGTTCGCTGCTACCAAGATTGATCGGCTCGGGGATATCTCCCTCCGCAATCATCTCGATCCCTTTGGTGCAGTCATCGATATACATGAAGCTGCGCGATTGATTGCCATCACCCCATATTTCGATTTCTTGGTTCCCTGAGAGCTTCGCTTCCAGGACCTTGCGACAAATCGCGGCAGGTGCTTTTTCACGTCCTCCCCTCCAGGTCCCCATCGGTCCGTAAACGTTGTGAAATCGGGCTACGCGGCACTTCAGGTTGAAATCCTCTTCAAAATGGCGGCACATGCGCTCGCTGAAGAGTTTCTCCCATCCATATCCGTCTTCTGCCAAAGCTGGATAAGCATCGGATTCTCGAAGTGCAACCGCATGAGGGTCGCGCTGTTTGTCGGCGTTATACACGCAGGCTGACGACGAAAAGAAGAACCTCGAAATACGTGCTTGTTTCGCCGCCAGAAGCAAGTGCGTGTTAATGAGAACACTCAACATGCACAGCGCTTTATTGTTTTCAATGAATCCCATGCCTCCCATATTGGCCGCGAGGTTGAACACCACTGTTGCACCAGAGACGGCATCCCGGCAGTTATTGAACTCATTGAGATCGGCCTCTACATTTTCGACCTGAGACGAGACTTGATACCACTCTTCGATGGGTTTGATGTCTACCGCTCGAACTACGTTAACGCCATTGGCGAGAAGGCTCTTGACCAGATGCCCTCCAATGAAACCACCTGCACCGCAAACGACTACATCCTCTTCTACGAGTCTCAAGTCCTGTCCTCCTGAGGGTAAGTGTGTGAGTTGTGCTACTTAACCGGCCGTCCCTTGCCTTACGTTCCTAAACAAGCTTCTGCTCACCTATAGCAGCTACAGGCAAGACAGAATCATCGGTCTCCGAGATCAAAAGGAAGCTGATTGTACAGAAACAAGACGCACCATCTAGGCATTCCAGCAGAGAGAATGCGATCAAACCAATCGGCCGTCCGTGATGCCAGGATCCCCTCTCAAAAAAATGCAACCTCGCCCAGAAGGCATGAGAGTCGGATTCGCACCCCGCGCATCATCAGGGGGGCGCTCACGGCTTGGTGGGGCGTCAGATACGTTTGTAGATTTGTTCGGGAATTGGAAAGGTTCGCTTGTTCAACACAGCTGCGAGAATTGGTACATCCGCAGCGCGTAGGGTCTGTGCTATCGCAGTCGCGGCTTCTTTTCGAGTTGAATTCGCTTCCAGAACAAGTACGAGACCATCCGTGTGCTGTGCGATCGCGATCGCATCTGAATAGTGCGTCAGCGGCGGTGCATCGATGATTACAAAGTCAAATTGTTGGCGGAGTTGAGTAATCCTCCCGTGAAGGACAGGAGAGGAGAGCAACTCCGGAGAGTCTTCCGCTAGTTTCCCAGAGGAAAGCAGCCAAAGTTTGTCTTGAGCTAGAGGTTTGACAAACGAAGTGATAGGCTCGTGTCGCAGAAGGGCGTCCGTCAGACCGTAGTGGTTTGTTGTGCCGAACATCTCAGGAAGGGTGGGAGAGCGAAAGTTAGCTTCGACGAGGCACACGGGTTCATTCGAGTGCTTGGCGAGAATCTCGGCTACGGACGCGGAAATCTGGCTGCATCCGCTTCGGTGGTCAACGCCGGCGAATACGACCACACGCGGCGGATCTTGCGTTTGCTGCAGAAAGATTTGCTGTACGAGCCGTAAGGCCTCATCAGTTGCCCACCGACTTTGATCACTTCTCCTGACAATCAACTCCTCGGGTGGAAAGACAGGCGCCGGTAGGGGTTCAGAGCGTCGCGACTGTTCTTTCTCCAGTTCCTGCAGAAGTTCGAAATGCTTACTCATAGATGGCCTATCTCCTTGCGCAAATATCCTGCAGCGTGCACATGCGCTCACTTTTCTGTTTTGGCATCGTGAATGTCGGGGGGAAGTGCAATGATCTGTCCTGGGCTGAGGCGGTTCGGGTAGAGAATGGAAGGGTTTGATAGGAGGAGCTGTTCGAGGAGTTCAGGAGTACATTTGCCATAGACACTGTCGCAAAGCGTTGCGAGCGATTCAACTTTCTTTACGCGTATTGATCCCCTATGTTTACTTGTAGGTCCGGGTATAGACCTCGGTTGATCCGCATGCTGATTGTCGTCTGAACCGAGCGCAGATGCGACGTGGGAACTGGCCTGGATGACACGCGCTGGAAAAGCAATTCGATAGTCAGCTATTCCCAGCCACACACACAGTATCGTCACAAATGCGACAGCAACGATGGCCGTATGAGTCCATGGCCCTGAATCGGAGCTCGATCCTGAGTGGCTCCCAAAATCTGTGAAAACAGGTCTGTCGACAAGTTCAACGTTGGTTGATGTTATATCCGCGCCCGGATCAGTTGCTTCTAGGTCGCTTAAGTTTTGGACAGATTGACTGCAAGGAAAGGATTCGTGATCTTCACACGCTTGCAATTCAGCGGCCCCTAACGTCGGAATCGAATGTTCTGGCGGCGTCATTAACTTATCGCCATCTGAATTGCTTAGCGGAGTATCGAAGTTGAAGAATGTTTCATCCACCAAAAGTTCTAGGGGTACATCCTCCACAGGTTCGAGTGGGTAGCTTTCAGAAGATAGCAGATGTTCCTTCACACTGAGATCTGAAATGACTTCTTTAACGATTTCTGAATCAATGCTGTGACGCTTCAGCGCAAAAGCCAGCGACATTGCATTGAAGCAAATATTGTTGATGTTTCGCGGTATGCCCTCGCTGTGTCGAGCAACCAATACCAATGCCGAAGGGGTGAATATTGGATCCCCCATCTCCAGTCCCGCAAACTTAAGCCGATGGTAGATGTAGGTCGCTGTTTCATTTGTAGAAAGAGGGGTCAGATGAGCGAATATCGATATTCGTTGACGGAGCTGCAGCAAATCAGGAGCCATCAGCTTTTCAGCCAGTTGAGGTTGACCTGCAAGAATGATTTGCATCAACTTTTGGCTTGAAGTCTCAAAATTCGATAGCATACGAACTGTTTCGAGCACAGAATCATTGAGGTTCTGAGCTTCGTCAATTACGACCACCACTGACTTGTGCGCAGCGTGTTGATTTAGGAGCACCCTGTTTAATTGGGTCTGTAAATCAACCAAGTCCTCTCGTACTTCTCTTACTCCGAGATCGATCAAGATTGCTCGGAGCAGATCCGTTGGCGTCGTAAGTGCCTGAAAGAGGAATACTGTTGTTCTGGTATCCCGGAGCTTGCTCAATACCTCAAACAGCAGCGTCGTTTTTCCCATGCCGGGTTTTGCGATCAGCGAAACAAAGCCGAGGCCGGATTGAAGCCCATAGAGAAGTGCAGCGAGTGCTTCCCGGTGCGAGGCACTCGGGTACATATATTTCGGATCAGGGGTAACTCCGAATGGCTGCTCTCGTAGGTTGAAGTACTCCGCGATCATAGACAAGGCGTCCTAAGCCGTTTTCCTGGGGACACTGATCACAATAGGAATTCCAAGCGCCTCCACTACCTGTGCCGGAGTATGGAAAGAGGAATCCGTGTAGTCGATCGTGTAGACCGTTGCCAGGCTGACTGCCAGGCTCAAACCGAGAGCTATCAGCAGGATCATGGACAGTCCGTATTGAGGAAGCACTGGAATAGCTGGTGGTACAGCAATCGCCACGTTTGCAATTCTCGTGTTATCCAGTGCGTCCGTGGCTCTCTCCTGTTCTCGCTTTCCTTCATAAAGCAGATAGTTGGTTTCGTCGGACTTGGCCTCACGTAGCAGATCCTGTTGTTCAATCGATAGCTGATCGAGGTTCACCATCTGCGATTGCAGGCTCTGGATACCAGTTTTGTTGGCCGCCAGTGTGGCGCGCTGTGCGGCCAGATCACTTTGGGATCTCGCCAGATCTTCCCGCAGCAATTCAAAAGTCGGGTCGCGGTCGGTCGATTGCGTAACGTAGTGGGTGCTCTCGGCCTGAGCAATCGCCGCTTTGGTCTCCGCGATTTCCTGATCCGCTTCTTGAACCAAGGGATATTTTTCGTCGTATTTCAACGCCAATTGAGTGCGTTTGGTCTGCGCGGCGAGAAGGCTCGCTTGTAGGTTGTCGAGAAGCTTGTCTGCGCTTGCGCTCATCTGCGTGGTAGCAGATCGCTGTGGAGTTGCGCTCATCTGCTCGCGATCATTCTGAATTCGCTTTTCGTCGGCAGCTATCGCCTCTTCAGCTACATGCTGAGCGCCAATCGAGTTAGCCAGCTGGAGCGCCATGTTCGTTCTCTGCACATCTGGCGCTGCGGTTCCATTCTGCTTAGCAAAGGTGCGTAATTTACCTTCTGCGTCTTCGAGCTGTTGCTGGTATTTTTCCGTCTGCCCCGCAAAGAAGTCGAAGGAACCGGCAGGCCTATGAACCGCAACATGTTTCGCGGTGTAAAGGCGGCCGAGCGAATTTAATACCCCGTATGCAAGTTGAGGATCTGAGGACGAATACGTGACTTCAATGATGTTCGTCTTAGTCGTGACCTTGGTCTTTATGTTTGCGGCCAATGACTTGACTGCAAGTGCCAGGCGATCTTGTTCAGTCCGGTTGGGGTGTAACAACTTGGAAAAGGAAAATCCTTGGGGTATTTTGTCCATCCCGTTATCACGGGCGACCTGCTCTAGAACATCACGACTGGTCAGCAACTCTATTTCAGAGTTGACTTCTTCAGCAGTCACAGGAGTGCTGGTCGTGACCAGTTGAGTCGTCGACTCAGTCGACACGAGCGGATCAAGCCGCTCGCGATTTACGAGGATCGCCATGTGAGAGCGGTAGGAAGATCCTTTCAGTACCCCAACGAGGGTCGTCAGTACGAGCACCGAGAAAAAAGTCACCAGCAGGATGCGTTTGCGACGGAAGAGAGGGGCGACCAGGTCGCGGATGGAGATGTCCGAGGGGATATTTCCGTGATTGCGTTGCGTAATGGTTTGCCTCATAACGTCGGGTTCCTTCAGTCAAAGAGTTGTTGGGTGCGTCGAAACAAAGAGAAAGTTTAAAACGGTGTGGGCGAAAGATAACTGCCTGCGTTTAGGGAATAAGGCACATACTTGCGGAAAACAGAGATGCGATTTTCCGGAACATAGATCATGTCTCCCGGCTGAATCATCGCATCCTCATTCACATTCTTTCCGTGAAGAATGTCTTTCAGATCTATCTTCTTCACTTCGTACCAATTTTCGTTAGTCCGATGAAAGAGGAAGACCTGTGTCTTCGCCGTTTGCATCGTCATTCCGCCACCGATCGCCAGAGCCTGGGATACAGTGATATCGGAACGAAGCTCATACTGCCCCGGCTTTCCTACTTGCCCGGAAACGATGAAGAATGGCTTCTGGAAGTCGGTGATGTCCACATTGACTATCGGGTCATGGAGAGTCCCGCTGTAAGCCTTCTTCACGGCTAGCGAAAGCTCCGGCTCAGTGAGCCCCTTCACATAGATGCTCCCCGCATTTTGCAGGCTGATATAGCCATCCGGCTGAACTGTCACCGTTTGATTGAACTCTGGCGACAGAGGAAAGGTCAGCATTACCACGTCTTCCCGCTGCAGAGCATATCTTGGGTGACGCTGTTCGAGCGCAGGGCCATTGACCGGATGTCCAGGCGGCGTTGCGTCTGCAACCTGCTGTTGTGCTGTGGCCAAGCTGCTCACCGCGGCAAGAGCTAAGACCGTCAGTGCCTGAGCGAGAGGGTGAATATTCTTCATCGAGTACTCCTCACTTGATCGCATTCTCTGTACACGCAGCCAAGAAAATCACCGGAGATGTGCATGATCAAGCCGCCTGTTCATCAATCAATTGAACATCGTTGCTCGAGATGCGAATACTTATGGACTGCTTTACCAAGTCAACGGATAAGATTAGCCGCGTTTCTGAGTCAGTCCGAATTACAGTTCCTTCGATACCGGAAAGAGAACCACGAATTACTCTGACTCTGTCGCCCGCCCTAAGTAAGGGACCGACAACGTAGTCGATACCGGCGCCCAATAACGTCCGAACGTCTTCGATTTGTTGCTCAGGAATGGGTAGAGGTCCCGTATGATTTCCGACGAATCCGACTACTCCTGGGACCTTCAGAATGGGAAGCCGACTAGTCTGTGCCATATTCATCTGAATGAACAAATAGCCACTGAATAACGGAATCGTGACTGTGCGTCTCCTATCGCTCCACTGATGAAGTTCTGACCTCAACGGAAGAAATGTTGGAACTCCAAGTGCTTCAAGCATCGAAGCTGCAATCTTTTCCTGCCTGGATCTTGTCCATATTGCAAACCATTGTGGATAAGAAATATCCCTTTCAGACGTGCGGCTCATCGTTCTGTCTCCAATACTGCAGATCACTGATGTTCAGACCTAGCTTCGCCCTCTGGGTCACAGGACCGCTTTAAATCTCATCAGGAACACCCGATTGAATTCGGTTTGCCTTAAGTGGCAGTGGGTTGTCCCAATCTTCTAGTGCCTTCAAAGCAAGAATCAGGACGGCCCGCCCGGGGGTGACTGACCGTTCTTCTTCGTTAGTTTAAGAACTCGCGAGTCAAGTGTTCGTCGTCGAAAATGCAATGAACTCCGAAGGCAACAGATGCAGACCGTTCTTCAACTCGCGTCACTTCACCTACACATTCGATCTTGACTTCTTCGCCACTATAGTCGGGCGATGGCAGCAATATTTCCAGACGTATCGTTGATCCAGTCTTAGGGCAACTGCTGCTGATAATGAGTGCGCCATCAAGGGACACATCGCTTGTAAAACCTCCTCCGGTATGGTCAGTCCCGTCGTTCCAGTTGAAGATCACAGGGAGGCGCAATTTGTAGCGGACTGCTGTTCTTCGCTGCATAGTGATGTCGAGCACTGCCATAATTGTGTCGAGAATAGCGCGCGCTCTGGCAGCGAACAAGACGCCGAATGTTTGAAAAATGCGTGAGAAATTCGGAGCGTCTAGAGCGAACGTCTCTCTGTTCCGAGTAGTTCAGCACGACAATTCACCCGCCAGCGCATGTGGGCTTAAAGTTTGCAGGATAGAGAAGAAAGTAGGTAGGAGCGATACTCGCATCGGATCAATATTTCCAGGCAGGTATTGGTCTAAGCCCTGCTGTTGGCGTAGAATCGACGCCACAACCTAGGAACATCACTAGGTTACTGCGCGGGGTACTATTGCGTTAAACATCTATGTAGAAGCCCCCCGCATCTATCCGCTTATGGGTAAGCCTAGCCTTGGGCTCTCTAATGTTCCCCTGATGTCCCCCTGATTTTATTTCTTTCCCTTTTCTTTGGAGGAGAGTCGTGAAGCTGATTCAAAATGACGTTCAAAATTATCAGGTACTGATCGTAGATCGGGATTCCATGAGCGGGGATCTCTTAGCCATGGCCCTTAGGCGAGTATGCAATTGTGACGCGACGGTTCTGGGTTGTGCTGATCTTCTGCACGAGCTCACAACAAGGAAGATAGATATTGTCGTAATCAGTTCCGACCTGAACTCAATTCCGGGCACGGGATTCGACCTGGCCTATAAAGCCAATAGGGTTCATCCTGAGGCATCCGTGGTGATGTTGCTGAACCGGGCAACGCCGGAGTCGGTGGTGATTGCATTTCGTTCTGGCGCGCGTGCTGTATTTTCGCGGCAACAGTCAATAACGGAATTTGCAGATTGTATCGATCGCGTTAGAAGGGGATTCATCTGGGCCGGAAGGCAAGAGACCGACTCCCTATTGGAGGCATTTAAGAATATTCCTGCTCCAAGCGTCACACCCACCGGCGATTCACCCACGCTCTCAGCCAGAGAACAGCAGGTCGTCCAGTACGCTGCCAAGGGCAAGACAAACCGCGCCATTGCAAATGAGTTGTCGTTGAGCGAGCACACCGTCAAAAACTATCTTTTTCGCGCATTCGAAAAACTTGGCGTCTCGAATCGCGTGGAGCTGTTGTTCTATCTGACAATGCGTGGTCACTCTTTTGCGCCAGCTGATTCTGATGATTCGATAGCGGATCTCAGCATGGAAGCGTAATCGTCGGAAGGGAGATTTCGACTTGATATGAGGTTATTGTATGAAAAGTCTTGTGATCTGTCTGGCCATTCTCTTAGGACAAGCAAATTCACTTCAGAGCAAACCCATAATCCATCTTCCCGCTCATACGAGTGCCATTGATGTGGCCGATGGTGGCAAACTCTTGGAGTTGATTAATGCGCCCGCGCAGTTGAGTTTGCCTGCAAATGTCCCGAAGGTCGATGCCGAAAGGAGACCATGGTTGATTGATATCAAAAATCTTGGACCGTCCGCAACGACAATTGTCTGGAGGTCGGAGTTTAAAGTTCAGATTACTCCGGGTCAAACGGTGCACATTCACTCGAACGGCAACGCTTATTCTCTGCAAAGGTGAACCGGTTGCCTGTGGGTTTTGTAGCGTGGCGAGTCGATATCCATTCGTGGGTGTATCCCCTAATTCAATGATTCTGGGTTAATCAACATGACGCCAGAAACGGTCCTGTAGATTTGCACGTCTCGATGATGTACTCCGAAAAGGGACCGGCGTTGAAGCTGGTTTCAGATCCTTGGTCGCATCTAAGAAGGCATACATGGGATCGCCGCTAGTTGCAGCAGTTCCCATGAGTTTCCTGGCGCCCGATCTGCGTCATCTTCTCCCATGACATGTCGTAGTACCAATACCAGTGGTTGACTCCTCCGCCTTTGAGGACGTATCGATTTGCATCGAAAGAGTTCGAATTGGATGTGTGGGGTTTAGTGTCATCTGCAATTCCGGAGTAGCCCTTTGGACCGAGGTAAGTGATGGTGTTGTCATGGACTCTGTCATTCCGAGTAACCCAAGGACCATTGCTCCCGCTGCCTCGAGTTTGATTCACAAGCGTGATGCCATTTCCACCAGTGGCGGGTACGACGACCGTATTACTGACTACCTCCACATTGGAAGAGTTTTGAATTAAAATCTGCGCATTCTCCAACCAGACGAGCACGCCTGCCGCGTTGCCTCTTACCGTATTGTTCTTGATGAGCGCGGAGTAGCTCACCTCGTGCATGATCCCACCCGATAAATTGTTTTCGACAATATTCTGCTCGTAGGTAGTGTTGATATTGTTCGTGTCAGTCCAGAGGCCTTCGCCGAGATTGTCATGAACGTGATTCAATTTCACAAGGAGATTTGAAGTATTCCCAAATTTAGCGCCGCCTGCTTCCCAGCCGGTCGCAAAGCCTTGTTGATTGTTCCAGCCGATGTCAGTGTTGATGAGGCTTGGATTGGCTCCGTTCATCTTGACGCCGATCTGGCCATTGTGATGGAAGCTGCATTCGGAGATTGTGCCGCCTGCGCCCAGATACGCACCCGCCCCGTGATTCCAGCGAGACTCGACATTCTGAAGCGACCAGTCCGACCCTAAACCATTTCCCCAGGTATCGCCTCCGATTGCCCCGGTTTGTCCTGGATTCGCATATTTTTCAACCACGATTCCAACCAATTTGACTCCAGAGGCATTGCCAAAGAATGCGTACTTACTCATTCCCAATTCCACCGTGTGCCCGTCCGGATCCGCGGGAAGATAGACCTGATTGCTCAGATGGTCGAAATACCATGACCCGGAAGGTAACCCCATCTTAGAGGCCGCCGGAGTCTGGTACTTACCATCAATAAATAGATCTTGATCGTCAACACAGAACGGGTGTGAGGGTTGACATTTCCCATGTTCGAAACTGTCGAACTTGGCGTCCGCGTACCAAAGATTACCGACAGCTTGAAAAGTCAAGATCTGCGAGCCGTTAAATATCACCTCGCCCTGCCCTTGAAATATATCGCCATCTTTTGGCTTTATGCTCTGCATGCGGTATGTCCCCGCGGCGAACACGAAAGTAGTTCCCGGCTGTGCTGCCGATACCGCTCTCTGAACATTCGAAGTTGGCGTGAGAGAGACAGCAGCATAAGCGGAAGGTTGCAGCAACCAGCATATGGATAGGACTACGTATTGAACGCGAGATGCTGCACTGAATAAGGTCCCAGCATTATTCATGGGATTTTCCTGTCCTTCGATAAATTTCTTCGTTTAGCCAGTCGAATCCCAAGAAACGCCGTGTTCAGACATCGCTTGAGTGAGCGGCCTTTGTGTATAGAGGAGAGGAAGAAGCCGGAGGTTGGTTGTGAGACACAAAAAATGGCGTCACAGGGAGTATTTACCCTGCAAAGCCATTTGGATTCGAGGTCGCCTAGATATTGACCTATGACGCCGATGCAGACTGCTTTGATTTGTTTTCGAGAGCTCCTCAGGTTAATTGCAGCAGCCGCCGTTCAATTCCTGCTTACCAATCCCTGTCATCTGCGACCACACCATGTCGTAATACCAGAACCAATGCTTCGTACCTCCACCCTTGAGAATGTATCTGTTGTAGTTGAATGCATTGCCGCTGGATTGGTGGGGTGATGTGTCGTCCCCAATTCCGGAGTAGCCTGTTGTGCCGAGGTAAATAATCGTGTTGTTGTGAATGTAGTCATTCTTTGCGGTATAGGAACCGTAGGCTCCGCTTCCGCGATTTTGATTGACGATCGTGATGCCGTTGCCGCCAGTAGCGGGTACAGTGACGTTGTTGCCATAGACTTCCACATTCGGAGAATTCTGAATAAGAATCTGTCCGCTTTCCATCCAGGTCAACTGATGCGGAGAATTACCGATGAACGTATTGTTTTTGATCACGGCGTTGTAGCTGATTTCATGCATCAGTCCGCCGTTTTCATTGTTGACGAAATTGTTGTCTTCGTAAGTGGTGTAGATATTATCGGTGTCCGCCCAGAGACCCATTCCAAGGTTGTCATGGATATAGTTCGACTGCACCAGAAGGTTGTTGGTGCCCATGAGCTTTCCGCCGCCCCCCTCAATGTTTGTATCGAAGCCATCCTGGTTATTGAAGGAAATTTCATTGTCGATTATTTGGACGTTAGTTCCTATCGCCTTGATGCCCTGCTGGCCGTTGTGATGGAGATAGCACTTGTAAATCTTGTCTCCCGGCCCTACATACGCTCCAGCGCCGTGATTGAAGCGGGCTTCGCAATTTTCGAAAACCCATCCGAAGCCCAATCCATTCGCCCAGCCTGGGCCATCGCCTCCTAGGGCACCGGTTTGCGCTTCATTGGCATATTTTTCGACCGTGATGCCGGAAATGGTGACATTGGAAGCTGAACCATAGAAAGCATATGTGCTCATCCCAAGTTCAATGGTGTGACCTTCCGGGTTCGTGGGAATGTAAACCTGGTTGTTGGCGTGGTCAAAATACCACGAGCCTGCTTCCAGATCTTGCTTGGTAGTTGCCTTCGTTTGAAGCACGTTGTCGATGAAGAGATCCTGATCGTAATTACACAAAGGAGACGTGCTCACGCAGTTTCCATGCGCGATGCCGTCGAATTTGGCACTCGCGACATACTGATCGCCCGTGGCCTTGAACGACAAGACCTGAGATCCGTTGAAGACCACGGTTCCCTTGCCCGAGAAAGCGTCGCCTGCTTTGGGTTTTACGCTTTGCATGCGATACACGCCGGCGTTGAAATAGAACACCGTTCCCGCCGGTGCTGAATTGACAGCGGCTTGCACGTTCGCGCCGGGATTCAGGGTTATGCTGCCAGCCAACGCGGCTGGCGAACCGAGAGCGACGAGGGTGGACAGTACGGCGACGCCAGTCATCGGTAGATTGGGGGGGATAAACTGTTTCACAAACATTCTCCAAAATAGTGGTAAAGACTCTGCTGCGGGGTGATCTCGTACGTTACCGATGCGGGACTATTCACCTGCTACTGGATTGCCCATCAGTATTCGCGGGCGGCTGACATCGGAAATGTAGTAAATATCGACACCATCCACATTCCCCCCCCACGCGTACGAATATCGGCTCAATTCGGGGTCTGAGGAGACAGGAGACAGGATCAGACAGCTGGATTGAGTGGCTGTCAGTACGTAAACCTTAAGCGCATCTGCGACACTTTCCGTTTTGTCTTGTTGAATCGTGGGGTGTAGGCACCCGTAGACAGCTGCGGCTTCGATTGCTCCATCGATCCATCTCTGGTGAGCTTCAAGAATTGCCGGATTGTCAACTACCTCGATTTGAGCGACCAATGTTGTGCGCCGACTGAGCGAGTCGACTACAGTCAATGCAATATCGGTATCTGGAGCAGTAGAGGGCGCAGTGTAGAGGCCGCTCGAAGTCACTTTGCCAACTAAGGTATTCCCACCTGTCACGTCGTTGACGTACCAGGTGGCGGCAGAATTTCCGGATGCAATCTGAAACTGCTGCTTTTCACCCGCCTGAATAGAGACCGGGGTAGTAGCGGTTGAAACTGCAGCGGCACTGCCCGAGCTGGCTGACGCATGGCTGCAAAGTGCTGCTGCCAGGATAAGAATGGAAGGAATGATAGCGATTTTCGGCATGAAAGAACTTCTCCTGTATCGGGCAAAGCAAAGTGCATGCACACCAAGCTCCCGCATTGATCCCCGAATTGTGGTTCCAAACATTAAAATTGGCTGATCGTGAGATCAGGGTACTCCCAATTTTAGTTACTTTCAAGCAACATTTGCGTTACTTTGGTTTATCCCAATCTAAGGCAATGAAATAAAACAGGTTACAATCACCAAAAGAAATTCCGAAATCCACAAACGTTTTCATCGGCCATTCCTGACATAAATTCGATCTCCATCGAAAGTATCCAGGGGCGCGGTGTGAGTAGTCGCAGACTTTCATCTCGAACTGAGTCGGAGCATCTTCCGAATTTCGGAAAATGGTATCGAAGATCAGAAGATGAAGATCTATTTGATTTTCAAGGGTTTAATGCCGGAAGAGTCTGGAGGAGTCTCGACTCCGTGCCTTGCAGTCAGTTAGCAATTTAGGCAATAAAGAAGAAATGCTGTGAATCGTGCGATCACTGCATGTATATGACTGGGTCAGAGGGTCTTGCGTCTTTGTTGCGTTCATAATAGCAAGGGGGTCAGGCCCCGAGTCAAGAAAAATATAGATTTGCGAGCAACTTTTCGAGAGAGTTGTGCAACCCCCTGTTGAAGGACGATCTGTCCCATTTTGATCACGGATCAAACGAGGGCAAACCAATTTTTCTTGGTGCAAAGGAAATACTTTCCTGTTCAAAAGTGAGCCTCTGGCCAAAAAAGGCTCCTTGGTAAGGTCCTTCGTAGCCGTCCGCTTGACTTCCGGAAAAATCAGTCGGCAGCCTGCGGTGCAATTTGCTCCGAAAAATGAGGCAAGTGTTCTGGAATCCGGCAGCAACAACGCGAGATCGAACTCTCAGCCGCCAGACCGTTGTGCAAGTTGATGCACTATGAGCGGACTATCGGCATTCTTTCTCGGTGCGCGTTACTCATTGGATATTCGCCGCCGCATTTTTTTTGTTGTCTTCAGCAGCCTTCCCATCCTTATTGCTTATCCGCGTTTCTATCGGGGCGAAACCAGTGCGATAGGCACTCAGCCACTTTCTGCCCTCCCCTTACCTTTGTGGGTGGGCCGTTCCGGATGGGGGTGTTCTCTGTATTTCCTTGCAGCGTGGACCGCACTTTTTGCCGGCTTCGTGTATATCATCAACGGAATTTTATCCGGCCACTTTCGCCATCATCTTCTTCCACTCGCAACGATCTCACCCGGTTCAATCACGTTTTTTTGAGCACTTCAGCAAAGTCGTGCTGTGTTACAAAGTTCTCTGCGTTACAACGTTGTTCAGCGTCTTGCGGGGATATTCAATCTCACGACCGGCCGGAAATCGACTGGATGAAACTTCAGCCGATTAATAGCATCAGGGTAAGGCGCTGAAGAACACTGTTCTTGAACTGCATAGGGCTTATCGCCTAGCTTTCTCAAGGCGCTCCGAATCCACAACGATCAAATTGCGCGAATCCTATACCGCCTGAATATCTCTATTTGAGTCCTGCGGTTTTCTCTCCCCACGATCACTTGACACCTTCAATACCCGCCTTTTTAACCGACACGATCCACACTGCTGATTCATCAACCACTGGCAATTCGCAATCGGATTTGTCAGCTTGCTTCACCTTTTCGACGAGTTGTGCCGCAGCTAGCTCCGCTGCGTCGTGTTCGGGAGTCTCATCGTCTAAGCAATCCATTTTTCTATTGATGCAGGCGCGGGGTGCCGGGGATGTTCGCCTGCAGTCCATCAATCGCATCGAGGGGGAATAGGAGAGTTTTGCCAGCGGCGTTATCGGCATACTTCTCGATAATTGGCTAAAGCAAGGAGACGAAAATGCTCAGCACACTTCTCCTATAATTCTCTGAAACACAGTTCTGAGGAGGGGTGGTTGTCGCGTTAGCAGACGAGCTATCGCTGTTAGGTGATTGAGAAATCCAGCTCGGTGAGTCAGTGAGAGTAGAAAAGGCGTCCGAGATCGAACCCCTCGCAGATGTGATTCCCCTCGAATACGAATAAGTCGCGCTCGTCTTTCACGTTTGCGATCGTTTGGAAGCACTGTAAACAGATTGAATCGAATGTACCGTCTGAGTTTTCGCGGTGGCGAAAACTCAGGATTGTCTTGGCCATGGCGGCCTCTTCTAGAGCATCTGATGCGTGCGGAAGCAGTGAGGCAACTATACTCCGCTTTTCTCATTCGTAACTCGCATTGTGCATCAAGCTGCGAGGAGATCACAATGGCCACCGCAGACAATCCAGTCCTACCGAACCCAGATCCAAGTTTTAGCAGCGCCGGAGTCCATCAGCACAGCGTTCCGGTCGTGAATGTGGACGAGAAAGACCGCGTTTATTGGCCCCTAATAGCCTCGGGGTGACCCCACGTTAGAGTGATCCCAATCGCAACTTGACATGACCGACAACGTTAGTAGCGATGCGATCGTCTCAACTTCACCGTGATCAACTTGAAACATTCTTCGTCCTGTAACAGTGCACACTCTTTGCTTCAGCTCCGGTATGGGCGCGATCGGTTTCAACCGAATTCTGCTCAGTTGAGAAGTAGTAACATACCCTCGGCGGCACGAAGCGTCGACTGCTTAGCCGCGGTCTGGCCCGCACGATCTATGTGCGTTCCCGCTAGAACTCTCGACCGCGATGTCGGCGCTGCGATCTGTTCGCGGCCCATGTTGAGAATGACCTCGATCTCTTCGGCTCCGCTTCTTCGGAACCGGAGTACATTCTTCTCAACCTGGATCTGGTGTAGTTGTCCGCTGATCAGAGTCGGGTGGGCTTTCCGCAGCGCGATGAGCTTGCGATAATGCTGTAACATTGACCTTTCGTCGTACTGCTCGAAGGACACATTTATCTCGATAGGATTCTCGCCCAGTGGTAGCCACGGCACACCCGTTGTGAAACCTGCATTTGCGTGTTGATCCCAGCGCATCGGGGTTCGCTCAGGGTCGCGGCCCTGTCCGATTCCGGGCTCGTTCTTCTCCGCCGGGTCTCGCGCCTGCTCGGGGGCGATCGGTGCATTGTTCATCCCTATCTCCTCGCCGTAGTACAGGGTGATTGTTCCCGGAAGGCTAAGAAGCAGCATCGCAGCCACCCTCGCCTCGTCTTTGCCGACCCTGGAAGCGATACGCGGTTGATCATGGTTACCTAGGACCCAATTCGGCCATGCGCCCTCCGGGAGTGCCTGGTAGTACTCGTTGATCACCTGGGCGACGGCCGGAGCGCTCCATGGGCATTGCAGCAAGTGGAAGTTGAAAGGAAGATTGGCGCCCTTAAGATCTTGGCCGTAATAGGACATCAGTTGGGGAATCGGCAGGTAGATTTCGCCGATCAGGACGCGATCAGAAAATTCATCGACTACGCCACGCATTTCAGTGACGATTGCGTGGACTTCGGGCCGATTCGAATTATAGACCGGAAGAAAGCGATGGTTAGATGGAGAGCCGAGCCGAAAACCTGGATTGAGAGGATTGTCGCGGAACTGATCGTCTTTGATCATCAGCCACATGACGTCGACCCTGAAGCCATCCACGCCCTTCCGTAACCAGAAGCGCAGTACATCGAACATTGCCTCGATTACGCCTCGGTTCCTCCAGTTCAGATCGGGCTGTTGGTTGAGGAAAGAGTGGTAGTAATACTGGCCTGTTATGGCGTCGAATTCCCAGGCCGAACCGCCGAAGTTTGCGGCCCAATTGTTGGGCTCATCTCGCCAAATGTACCAATCGCGCTTGACATTTTCACGTGAGGATCGGCTTTCCAAGAACCATGGATGCTGGTCCGACGTGTGATTCGGGACAAAGTCGAGAACGAGGCGAAGTCCTCTGCGGTGCACTTCCGCTAATAACCGGTCAAAGTCCGCCATGGTGCCGAAAAGCGGATCGATCGCGCAGTAATCAGAGATGTCATATCCGAAATCGGCCATAGGCGAGGGATAGATCGGAGAGATCCACACAGCGTCTACGCCAAGCTCGACGAGATAGTCGAGACGGTTCAAGATGCCTGGAAGATCTCCGACGCCGTCGCCGTCGCTGTCCTGAAAGGATCGCGGATAGATCTCATAAATTACAGCCTGTTGCCACCATGCCAAATTTTGCATCAGATCCCACAAGCTCCTTGTGTGAGCACACTATCGCGCGAGACTTACGCATGATCAACGATCTCTGGTATAAGAATGCGATCATCTACTGTCTTTCGGTCGCTACATATATGGATGCAAACGGCGACGGCGTGGGTGATTTCAAAGGGCTGTTGCGGAGACTGGATTTTCTGCAGGGCATGGGCATCACCGCGGTTTGGTTGATGCCTTTCCAGACTTCGCCCTCTCGCGATGACGGCTACGACATAGCCGATTACTACAACGTAGACCCGCGATATGGGACCCTGGGTGATTTCGTGGAATTCACACGCGCATGCGATGAGCGCGGTATTCACGTATTGATAGATCTCGTTGTCAATCACACCTCAAATGAACATCCATGGTTTCGAAAAGCTTGTCACGACCCGAAGTCACCTTACCGCGACTGGTATGTCTGGTCTGCGAAAAAACCAGCCGATGCGAATTCAGGCATGGTCTTCCCAGGCGTGCAAAAGTCGACATGGACGTGGGAAAAAAGTGCACGCTCCTATTATTTCCATCGCTTCTATGATTTCCAGCCCGATCTAAATACAGCGCATCCCGAGGTGCAGCAAGAAATCCTCAAGATTATGGGCTTCTGGCTGCAATTGGGGGTGGATGGATTTCGTATGGATGCCGTTCCATTCGTGATTGCAAGGAAAGGGGCGAATCGGTTTCGATCGGTCGAGCAATATGACATGTTGCGCTCGTTCTCAGAGTTTTTAACTTGGAGAAAGAGCGGCGCGATTATTTTAGGCGAAGCGAACATCGTACCGAAGAACGACATGCAGTACTTCGGTGCATTTGGCGAGCGGCTGCAGATGATGTTCAATTTTGATGTTAACCAGCATCTCTTTTACGCGATGGCGAGTGGAGAGGTGGGTTCTTTAATCAGTGCTCTCGAGAACACCAAGTCTCGCCCGGCTACGGCGCAATGGGGACAATTTCTTAGAAACCACGACGAACTCGACCTTGGACGGCTAACAGACGCCCAGCGAAATGCCGTTTTCGCCGAGTTTGGTCGTGAAAAGTTGATGCAGTTGTATGGGCGTGGAATCAGGCGTCGCTTGGCGCCCATGCTGCGGGGGGACCGGCGGCGGCTCGAACTTGCTTATAGTCTCATGATGACACTACCCGGAACGCCTGTGCTTGGATACGGAGACGAGATCGGAATGGGGGATGATCTGCATTTGCCGGAGCGCAACAGCACACGCACACCGATGCAGTGGTCGAGGGAGCCAAACGCAGGATTTACGACACATTCGAAACCAATTGTGCCGTTGATCTCAGACGGTCCCTTCGGTTTTGAACAAATCAATGTAGCGGCTCAGCGCAGAGATCCCAATTCGTTCCTCAACTGGATGGAACGTATGATTCGTATGCGCAAAGAGATTCCTGAGATCGGCTGGGGTGACTTTTCATTCCTGCCGCTTCTCACCTCGGGCGTACTGGCAATGGAATACACATGGCGCAACAATTCTGTGGTCTGCGTGCACAATCTTGTCTCGGAACCACAGGAAATACGCTTCCGCCTGAGGACTAAAAATGCATGTGAATACGAGCAACTAACGAATCTTCTCAGCGACGACCATTGTCTTCCAAACAAGGGACACTACTGCATCGTGCTTGAGCCATATGGATACCGTTGGTTCCGAGTCGGTGGTTTGGAATATCTGCTGCGTCGCTCCGAAGCGTGAGCGTTGAAAGAGAACCGTCTACGGCATCGACTGCCTCCAGTGAGAGACTCTCCGGCAGTTTCTGAAATGGGTTTCGTTGCGGCGAGCCCTGCTAAAAACCTCACTGCCTCCGCCGCTTCTTTCTCGGTCATCTGTCCAAACTCAAACTACAGATCCTGCGGGCGAAGTTCGCGAATGACCACGGACCGGCCACCAAACTTGGCAGCGACTATACGGTCGTCGAGACAAGGCGTTCCGTTTACTCTCCCTCCTAAGGCACGCCGAAGACGCGCGCTACAGCTTGATCCTGTCTGCGACATCCTGGTAGATTTTGCCGACACTTCCGCTTCCTTTGCGTAGCGAGGCCAATTTGCGACAGCTTTCTGAACCTTCGCGAGAATCTCCGGCGCGTTTTTTATCCCATGCTGTTTGCCCAATGCCTGAAGTTGGGCAGCGCCGGGATTCCTTCCCTCGCCCATGACGAGCATGCTTTGCTCGCCGCCCGGGCCATAGGAAAAGACCAGATCATAGGCGGGCGCGAAAATCCACTCGTTTCTCGCGTTGAGCAGGAACGAAAAATTCTTCACATGATCGTCGCGGTTATGAGCAAGCACGTTGAAGCAGGCCAGCGCATAGGCCTTTTCGGCATCCTGGATATTCCTGGTCAGCGCCAGGGTCACGCGCAGAACCATGTCGTAGTCGAGGCTGGGACTGCGATGATCGGCATGGATCAGGCCGCCAAGACTGTGCATGTGGATGCGGGCATCGCCGTCCCGGTCGAACCGTTTCGTGCCGAAATATTTGTTCCTCTTGGTGCGGAAAAGATGGGTTTCCGGCATCTCGACGCCTGCATCGCTTTGCCATCAGGCTATAGGCGTATTCGATAGCCCCGATGTCCCGCGCGTCCTGGGAAGACGGAAACTTGATCATCCAGTGCGCGAAGCCGGGCTGCAATTCCTGCTGGCCGTGAATGATCCTTTTCTTGTCGGTGCTTACTTGCGCCACGATCTTGGGCCGGGCACCCGAAGAGGAGCCATTGAGCCGCAGCAACTCTTCGAAGACCTCTTCGTTCTCTCCAGCCAGCACGATGGCTGATTCCTCGGCAAGTTTGTCGAGCGCCAGCGGAGCATCGTCGGCGATTGCTCGCCGCGCTCGGGCTCATAGCTGAGAGCGCCCATGCCGTGCCGTCCCACATAGGCCAGCCGGTCGAGCGGATTCAGCTGGCCGCGATTGATACCGTGTTTTTCCACTGTGCGGTCGAGCAGAAGGCGGCCCCATCCGTCCGGCAGGCTGTCATTGAATACGCCGAACAGGCCGTCGAAGATCGCGGTGTCGGCAATCGGTACGCCGGGCCTGAGGGGAAGTTTGATCGGCGAAATCTCGATGCCGGAAGCGATGAATGACGCGTCATACTCGAAAAGGATCTGCCGGTCTCTGAACGCAAGGCGTCCAACCTTGCGGCGTTGGTCCCGCGCGTCCAGATAAACGGTCAGCAATTCTGTGGGCTATACGCCATCGCTCGCGGCCTTTCCTGCCGGTCGCCCTGCGGCGCAGTGCCGGCGTGGCCAGCAGGTCGTCGAGCGATTGGGCTGCTGGACCGGCTGGCTTTCCCGCGCCAGCTTGTCGAAATCGTCAAGGCAATCGAGCACAAAGGCAGATTCAGAAGCGAATCCAGCGCGATCAACCCTTCGCGCTCAAATCGCTTCAAGGAACTCCAGGTCACGCCCGAGCGCGCCGCCAGTTCTCTCTGCGTCAGGTTCATGGCAAGCCGCCGGCGCCTTGAACCGCCCCGCAATTCCTGCCCGATCTCGTCAGGTGTCTTTAACGTAATAGTCAATATATTGACCTTTATCCGCTAAAATTAACATGAGAGTCAATATATTGACTACTCAATAGGAAAGCAAGGTTATAGTGCAAGCCAGAGCAGGACCGGAGAGACATCCGGGGCGGGAAATCGCATCCACTGCCGCAGGTCTGCGCGGTTAATGCTCGCTTGGCGGATAGATCACGCTGTTCTCGAACCAGAGCGTGAAGGATGCCCGGCGAACGCGGTGCCTTGTGCTCAAACGCTCGAAATCAAGTTGGTGAACGGTAGAAACGGACGCCCTATGATTGGGGCTTCCGTCTACGTGAATATCTGGTAGGCAGAGAGCGCAAGGAAGCAATCGCGATACCTAGGGACGAGAAAGGCGTTGCTCGACTAGCCGCCTGTCAGAAACCGACCATAAAACGATGTTTTTGCGAATGGGGATGAACTGTCGAACGACAAGTCAATCTGGTTATCAATGATTCTGTGTGATGCCATGGTACAGCGCGTACCGCGTCAGGTCTGCAATAGAGGATAACCCGAGAATCTCAGCAATACCGCCACGATGAAATTCAACCGTCTTCACTGAGATGTTGAGAGCGACCGCAATTTCCCTTGTCGATTTACCTTCCGCGATCAACTGCAAGACCTCGCGCTGCCGTGGAGTAAGCGGCGAGTCTCCGATTTTCAACTTGCCGGAGTTCTCGCGTACCAGCGTTGAATATGCGTCACGTAGAGATGGCGTGATATATGAACGCCCTTGCAATACAGTTCGGAGCGCGTTGACGAGTTCACCAAGAATATCCTGCTTAGTAACAAAGCCCATGACCCCGGCGCGAAACGCCGCCAACAGGTATTCGATGTCATTGTGCTGAGTGACACACACGAGCTTGCTGTCCGGGCAGGAGACTTTCAGCCGGGTCGCCGCCTCGATTCCATTCATCGCGGGCATCCCGATGTCGAGAGTAATGAGATCCGGGCGAAGGCATTCCGCTTGGACAACCAAATCGCGTCCATTCGAAGCGCTGCCAAGGACATGAAATTCCGATCGCAGCACGCTTGAGATTCCCTCCACCAGGAGAGGATGATCGTCCGCGATGAGAACAGTCTTCATGTCCCAAGAACACTTCCGCGCTCAAAAATTCGCCCTTCGGCGATCTTCCCGTCCTCCTATAGGATGCCGAAAAAGCGGCCTGCCGTCTCTTCTCGCATTGGGTCGGAGCCGTTAACCATTTTCAGGTCGACTATAAATGCTCCGTTACAGTCTCTAGCTGTGGTTCTCATCGGACAGCCATATTCCGGGTTTCACGAGGTCCCCTCTCCTTCAGGATCGACTTATTGCCATCGCAGGCCTTTGAGTTCACTCTCTGAACACGGCGTGGCGCACTCTTTCTTGCACCGGTTCCGGATGTGCCGTTGCACGCAGATTACCGATTCCGCCTGCGTTCGAGTGCTAGAATCCAATGCAAATCGGGACGCGGTACGAGGCGTCGTCGCGAAGTCGCTGCTGAGCATAAATAGTCACGGCTGCGCGACTGGGCCAACTCCGGCTCGGAAGGTGGTTTGTGAATAAAAAGTCCAAAGACCAGAAAAACGGACTGCGAAATCATCTTTACCGCCTCGGGATCCAATCGTGGTCGGGATTGGAGCCTCGGCTGGAGGGTTGAGCGCTCTCAAGCATTTGTTTGAGCACATGCCGTCCGACAGCGGTATGGCGTTCGTGGTGCTGGTTCATCTTTTGCCCGACCATAAAAGTTACCTGCCCGATCTGCTCCAGCCCACAGTTCACTTTCCGGTGCGGCAGGTCACGGAAACTACCCTGCTCGAAGCGAATAACATCTACGTAATTCCCCCCAACGCCAATCTCAGTGCAATCGATACGCACCTGCGGCTTTCGAAATTGGAGGAGCAGCGACGCGGGCGTGCCCCGATCGATCATTTTTTCCGGACGCTTGCGAAGACTCATGATGGCAACGCAATCGGTGTGATTTTGATCGGCACCGGTTCGGACGGCACACTTGGGCTTAAGGAGATCAAGGCGAAGGGAGGCCTGATCATTGTCCAAGACCCAAATGAGGCCGAATTTGACGGGATGCCGCAGAGTGCAGTTGCCACTGGACAAGTAGACCTGATCCTTCCCATCGCAGAAATTGCGGAGGCTTTGCTTCGTTATGTTAAAACGGACCCGCGCGTCGCTTTGCCCGAGGACGGGAAAGAGAGTGAACAAAATGAACGATTGCTTCTGCCGAAGATCCTGGCCATTCTTAAAGCCCGGACAGGCGAGACCTTAGCCGCTACAAGCCAGCCACGATTTTGCGTCGTATCGCCAGGCGGATGCAGCTGAACTATATCGAGGACTCTAGAACCAGTCTCATAAACATCTGAAGCGTTAATAGGTGGCATTCTGGAGATGCTCTGAGCAACTCCGAACGCGTCTATGCGAGACGCTCGTAATCTGCCTCTGTGTATAACGCGAACCAATGCGCCACCTGGTTGAGCCGGGAAGCATGCGTCGCGGGGAAGTGCAATATAGCGCGGCCGCGTCTGGAAACGCGTGCGGATCCAATGGTTTGTTGTGGGTTCCTTAATTATCCAGCACCAAATGATTCGAGATCGCTGGAACAGTGGCGTCTATCTTCTTCCGAATCAGAAATTCCACCGTCGTGCGTCCTAGCACCTGCCGAGCACGCTTCCAGTGGAATCGAGAGCCGCAAACAGGCTGGTGACGCAGTGCCTCTTGTAATCATGCGTGCGCCGCTCCAGTTGTCCGGCCTGCATGGGCAGCACCGGCTGGGTCCTGCTTAGAGCTTGAATCTGCGACTTCTCGTCCACGCATAACACCAGTGCGTGATGAGGCGGATCGAGATAGAGGCCCACAATATCCCGCACCTTGTCGATCAACAAAGGATCCGTCGATAGTTGAAAGCTCTCTGTGCGATGTGGCTTCAGTCCAAAGGCTCGCCAGATACGGCTGATCGTGGACTGACTCAACCCGGTTCTGGCCGCCAGCATGCGGCTGGACCAGTGCGTAGCTCCCTTCGGAGTCTTCTCTAGCGTGAGCCGCACCACCTGCTCGACCTTCTCGTCGCCATCTCGCGCGGCGCTCCGGGACGCGGCTCATCCCCCAGCCCAACAACCCCTTCGGCGATGAAACGGTTGCGCCAAAGGCCCACGGTGAAACCGGTAGTGCGCAACTTCGCCGCCACCGCCGCGTTGCTCGCTCCTGCCGCACACGCCAGCAGACAAGGGCACGAAAGGCTACCGACCGAGCGCTGCGCGATTGCCTGGCCATACGCTCCAACTCGGCCCGCTGCGCGCTGTTCACCAACAACGCATGCTTCTTCGGTCGTCCCCGACGAGGCTCCATATCTCAACATAGAACGCTCCTCCCATATATGCAGTATATTTATGACTCAGGAGACTAGAAGCCATCTCATAAATGCCTGAGGAGCATGTGTAGGCATGCGAGGTGGACGAAGCCGAGGAAGTTCTCGATGTGGTATTCCCATCGGGTGACGAGGCGGCGGAAGTTGTGCATCCAGGCGAAGAGCCGTTCTACTTTCCAGCGTCTTTGTAACGCCGCAACTTGCGCCCGTCCTGAGTTCTTGCTTCTGCGCGCGCCGGTTGGGTGCAATCATCTCGATGGCGTAATCGGCGGCAAGCTTTTGATCGAGCGAATCGGAATCGTACGCTTTGTCACCGATCAGGCGCACGGGAAGCTCATCGAGGAAGCTTCCGGCAAGAACCTCTTCCACAAGCTGGCACTCGGCTGGCGAAGCGCTTTGGACAGATACGGCGAGAGGAAGACTGTTATCAGCGGCGACAGCGACGATCTTCGTGCCCTTGCCGCGACGGGTGGGGCCGACGGCAAAGCCCCCTTTTTGGCGCTCGCGAAGGTGGCATCGACGAACGCTTCATCCAAATTCAGTTTGCCTTGCGCATGCAGATGCGCAGCCAGCAGCTTCAAGGCCTGCTCCAGTTTGCCGCTGCGGATCCAGTTCTGGAACCGGCGATGGCAGGTCTGGAACGGTGGATATTTCTCCGGCAGCTCACGCCACTGTGCTCCAGTCCCAAGGACCCACAACAAACCATTGAGAACCGCACGCGTATCATGCCACGGCCGTCCGCGATTGTCCCCGCGACGCGCTGGCCGCAACACCGGCTCCACCATTGCCCATTGTTCGTCGTTCAGTTCCCAGCGTCCCGCCATCAGCGCGTTCGGAGTTGCTCAGAGCATCTCCAGAATGCCACCTATTAACGCTTCAGATGTTTATGAGACAGGCTCTAGTCATTATGTCGAACGGCTGAGGGAGAATCCGGAGGAGGCTCGCGCTCTCACGGATGATCTCCTGATCACAGTCACCAGCTTCTTTCGCGATCCGGAGGTCTTCAAAAAACTCGAAGAAGAGGTGCTGCCGAAACTATTCGAGGGCAAGAGTTCCAAAGATCATCTGCGCGCCTGGTCGGTGGGTTGCGCAACAGGTGAGGAGGCGTACTCCCTCGCAATTTGAAACTGAGCTCAACGTCGCACATCAGCGTCTCCAGGCCATCATCGAAGAGTGCGAGACCAGTCGCGAAGAGATGAAAGCGTTCAATGAGGAGCTGCAATCTTCCAATGAAGAATTGCGCTCTGCGATGGAGGAAATTGAGACATCCAAAGAAGAACTGCAGAGCATTAATGAGGAGCTCCAGATAGTAAACCAGGAGAATCGTCATAAGGTCGAAGAGCTGTCTCAACTATCGAGCGACCTGCAGAACCTGCTCAAAGCGGCGGAGATTGCCACCCTGTTTCTCGATCGCGACCTCCGGATCTTGCGGTTTACAGCTCGAGTCGCCGAGTTGTTCAACATTCGCGTGACTGACCGGGGTCGTCCCATCTCCGCTCTGACCCACCGTTTGGGATATGAGCAGCTAAGAAGCGATGCGGAAGTGGTGGTTAGCCGGTTAGTTCCCATCGAGCGGGAGATAGAGGACGACGCCGGCCACTGGTTCCTGATACGAGTGCTTCCTTACAGAAGTACGGAGGACCACATCGAAGGAATCGTACTTACTTTTATCGATATCACCGCACAGAAAAAGGCGGAAAACGCGGTTCAGGCAACTGCGCGCGAACTCTTCGCCGAAGGTGCGTGGCTCCGGACACTGCTGGATAGTTTGAGCGATGGAATCATTGCAGTCGACGGAAAAGCGCAAGTCAGTTATTTGAATCCTGCGGCTGAGTTCCTGATCGGATGGCGACAATCCGACGCGTTAGGCAAGCCCATCGACGAAATTTATAGCCTTCGTACGATGACAGGGGAGGCCATCGAGCAGTCGCAATTGCAGAAAGCGCTTTCGGTTCCTTTCAAGTTCAGCAAAGAACATTTCCTTTTGCGTTCCCGCGGGGGACAGACTATGCCGATTGAAGACTTGTCAGCGCCAATTATCCCGGCCGGTCAAGTTGAGGGCTCTGTAGTAATCTTCGCGGACGTCACCCAGCAATTGCTTCAGGAGCAGGAGCAGGAGGACGAGCGGGAGCGCCTGGAGGACGAGGTGCAAAAGGCAACGGGTGAACTTGGTCAATCACGCGCCGAGTTGAGAGCGCTCTCCGCTTATCTCATCAACACTCAGGAACAAGAGCGGAACAGGCTTGCGCGGGAACTGCACGATGATTTCGGTCAGCGCATGGCGCTTTTGAGCATCCATACCGATCGTGCACTCGAACACTTGCAAAAAAATCCCAGGGAAGCCGAAAAGTTGCTCCAGAGGATTCGTGCAGAAATTTCCACCCTCAATCTGGAAATAAGACAGGTATCGCACAACCTACATCCTTCGGTCCTTGAGGACCTTGGTTTGCTCGCTGCGATGCGGAGCCTGATCGAAGGCTATCGCGATGAAGGAAGCGAAGTCAGCAGTAAGCTGCCTGACGAGATACCTGCGCTCACCGCTGATGCGACTACTGCCGTATACCGCATCGCTCAGGAGGCTCTCAGAAACATCCTTAAACATGCGCCGGGCGCTCCGGTCCAACTCGCCTTGGCGGTTGAAGGCAGCACTGTGCAGCTTACCATCCGCGATGGCGGACCAGGTTTCGATTTGACCAAGATAAGGCTTGGCGGCAGCTTGGGCATTTTGAGCATGAACGAGAGGGCTCGGTTGGTTAACGCAACTCTTCTCATCAATTCAAGCCCTGGCAAGGGCACCGTTATTACCGTGCGCATGCCGGTAGAAGTGTCTCATTGAGGAGCCTTTCGCCCCGTTAGAACATCTGCTGCGAAAGCTTCTCGCTGCCGTCCCACTGCCCGTTGCGAGTTTCAGGAGGCCTTGATCCGCTTTCTTCTGTTGAAGATTGGTTTTCCGATGCATTTGGTTCTGCCATTGTTTTGGCTCCGAGCGGGGGCAATATTTTTGTGGAAATACGGCTCTAAATGTGAAGTTTCGGTTGACGCATATTGCTCAATCGGCGGGCACTGGCATTGCTAACATTTCGCACATGCCTTGGATATTGATTCTCATCATTCTGATTCTTGCTGTCGGCGGTGGAGGCTACTACATGGGGCCTGGCATCGGCTATTACGGTGGTGGTGGTCTAGGCGTTGTTCTCGTGATCTTCTTGATCTTCGTGCTCTTAGGGCGGCGAAGGGTGTAGCAGCTGAGGGCTCGGTAGTGCCGATTTATTCCACTGTGACTCACTCCAAAGCCTGGCCCACTCGTTCCCATAGCGCCCGGCAATCGTTGAATCATGCGGCGCCAGAACGTTCTCGGCGTTTTTCGAATCGGCGGCCGTAGTGTAGTTGAAGCTTTCCTCCTCCACCGCGGTACCGTCCACGACGACGAACTTGTCATGTACGACGGTGCATCGCGGCGGAAAGTCATGGTTGGCGGCACTGCCACTGTCTGCGCTCTTCTTCTAATCGCAGTAGTCGCAGGAAGATATGCAGTCCAGCACGCTCAAACCACGGAGAATGTTGCAGGCGCTTCGCAGCGGTAGACCTATGGAACGCCGACACTTTTCGTCGCGAACAGCCGTGTCAACAGCTGATTATTTCGTTGCCCGCCGCTGACATCATCTCAGGATTGTGTTGCCGCAACATCGTAGGTCTGCGGCGATGTTCCGCCCCTCAGGCACAGCAACAACCGCTGGGCCAGAAGCAAATATTTTGAATCCCGATGCTATGTTCGATAGCAAACGTGGAACTGCGTAAAGGCCTTGTTTGCAGCCGCTTTGGTCATGAATAGCCCCATCTTCGGAACACAACTTCCATTTCACAGCCGTATTTAACCCTGTAGTCGAAGTACCGACGAGGAGACGAGGATAATGGCTACGAAAACGAGAGGTTGGATGGTTTCGGCAACCGCACTTGCATTGGCAGTGGGTATGGCAGTGCCGAGCGCCGTGGCGGAGAATGCGCCGAATGACAGCCGCATTCAGACTGAGCTGACGAAGTCGCTTAGCAATGCGAAATTCAAAGAGGTTCAGGCATCCGTACAAAACGGCGTCGTGTCGCTGACCGGAACGGTGGGTGGCCGCCGCATGGCGTCCGAACTCGATCAGCCGCGTCTTTTCCGGGTGCAGTTCCAGTTGGAACTTCTGCATTCGTTCTTTCAGTTCCGACCAGAACCTTTCGGCATCGCCCTTGAACTCGAACCCAACCACGATGTCATCGGCGTAACGCACCACGATCACGTCGCCGTGCGCACACTTCTTCCGCCATGCCTGGACCCAGAGATCGAAGACGTAATGGAGATAGATATTCGCCAGCAGCGGCGATGCACTTCCGCCCTGCGGAGAACCCTCCTCCACACGCGTTCGCTTGCCCTTTTCCAGCACGCCCGCGTTCAACCATTTCTGGATGAGCCGCACCACGCGCCGGTCCGCTATCCGATGCTGGAGGAACCGGACCAGCCACTCATGCGACAGCCTATCGAAAAAGCTGCGCACGTCCAGGTCCAGCACCCAGTTCACACGTCTCTCGTTGAGTCCACAGTACAGGGCGTCCAGCGCTTTATGCTGGCTGCGTCCTGGCCGGAACCCATAAGAGAAGCCGAGGAAATCGGTTTCGTAGATGTTGTTGAGTGCTTCCACCGTCGCCCTCTGTACGAGCTTGTCTTCGAGCGCCGTGACGCCGAGCGGTCGCTGCCGCCCGTCCGCCTTCGGAATGTACACCCTACGCACAGGCTTCGCCCGGTACGCTCCGCGCTTCAGTCTATGGGAGAGGTCCTGGAGATTCTGCTCAAGGTCCTCGCCGTAGTGCTGCCACGTCTCCCCATCCACACCGACTGCAGCGTGCCTCTTCAACTGCGAATAGGAGAACCGCAGAGTGTCGATGCGGTAGATGTGATGCAGCAGAGCGGTGAACTTCACATCCTTGTTCGATTTTGCCGTTTGCCGTATCTGCGCCAGCTCACTTGGCGCGACTACCCGGCGCTGAGTCCGGATCGCGTTTTGCTGGCCCAGATTCCCCTTGGCCAGACCCCTTCCCTCCATCTCCTCCGCCGCCGGTGTTCTGGTTTTGTTCGGGGACTTCTTCGGTACTATGGGTCTGTCCGACTTCCCGCGTTCGTTCATCATCGGCTCCTGTCCTTGAACTTCCCGATGCGTCCCGAGAGCACTGGCCGCGCTCGGGTGAACCCGGGATCTCCCAACTTCCGTCGAAGATGTGTCCCTACGTGCCAGGGTCACAGACCGCGCAGGACCCCGGTGAAGCTTGCATTAACGCTCCACCGAATGTTGCCTTCCGCGTCGTGTCAGGGCGTCGGCGTCCTGAAGTTCGGGGTATTTCGCGGCTCGATAACCTGGCCCGTAGTTCCTCCTGTCTACGCTTCGTATCTGACCTTGCGGTCATGCCCGCAAGACTCGGAGCCGGTGTGGCTCGCTAGGCCCTCACCGTACGGCTCTTTCATCCGCTGCATCTTGACGGCTTATGCGGTGCGGTCTACATCGTGTTCCTCCAAGTTGGTTGCTACTGCCCTCAAAAGAACACGGTGCTTACGCACCGGCTGTTGGCGCTGCGACACGAAAACCCCGCGCGGGTTGCTGCGCAGTAACCTGCCGGGTGCCCCACCCTAGTCTTTCCAACCTGCGTACCCTACCACAAGCGTCTGGGTGCCCAATCCTTGCCGCAGTCTCATCGCGGCAAGGGTGGGATAGCGGAAGCTCGGAGCGTGTGACCGCATTCGTGCGCAGCACGAACCTCACCACCGACAGTTCCTGCGTGGCTCCGAGTTCCCCTCACGATTGGTGGTACATCCCTGTGCACGATCACAGATGACACGTTAGGCACGCTTACAGTATGTGGTTGCCCTTGGATGAAGCCTTGGGGATGCGCGTCTCTCAGAAGAAACTGCCGGGTGATTATGCCAAGCGGCTTGAGTGGTGCGACGGGCGGCCCCTCACTGAAGCACCAGCACGCTCTATGAAGAAAACAGTGCAATCAGCGCGGCCCGCACAGGCCGAACTCTTCGGGGAGGTAGCCTAATGGCGAACCTATTCACAGGCACACATGAGGTGCGCGTCTTGCGGCGGGCAAAAGAGACATACGCGGGCTACTTTGACAGTGAAGTAACCGTGCTGTCCGCAGTGGAGCGGTTGGGCAATTACGCGGCAGCATGGGCAACACTCAATCCGCTCCGTGCCGATGTGCTGACACCGGACACGATCATCAACCCCGCTGAACTGGTGAGGACGTACAACACAGCGGCGGACGCGCATATTGCCCGCCGTCAGTGGCTGATGCTGGACTTTGACCCGCCGCGCCCAACGGGGACAAACAGCACAGATGCGGAGAAAGCAGCGGCACACCAGCAAGCGGAACAGTGCCGAGATGAACTCTCTGCAATGGGGTGGCCCTCGCCCAACGTGATTGACTCCGGCAATGGCTACCACTTGCGGTATCACATCAACCTGCAGAACGATGCAGCGGCGCATGAGCTGGTACGCTCCGTGCTCCGTTCACTTGCAGGGTGGTATTCAATGCTGGACGTGACCAACCACAACGCGGCGCGTGTGGCCAAATTGCCGGGCACGTGGGCACGGAAAGGGGAACACACAGTGGAGCGGCCACATCGTGTTAGTGCGCTGTCCTCAGAAGGCTCAGGGATGCTTACAGAGGCACAGCTACAAGCGATTACCGGAGTCGCGACCACTGCTGAGTATGCCGCGCCGCAAGAGGTCACCAGCGATGAAGCGAAGGCCGCACGGGAATGGCTACTTGACTACGTGGAGCACTATGAATTGGTGTCACGCACAGGGGCACGGCGCACCACGGGTGGCTGGAAACTCGGCATACACTGCCCACTCACAGAGACGGACGCACAGCCACATGATGAAGGGCTAAGCGAGACAAGCACCATCTTGCAAATCATCAATGGCAAGCTATCCTTCAAATGCTCACACAACACTTGCGAAAAGGCAGAGAGGAATACGGCTGTGTTCAAGCAGGAAATGTCACGGCGCAACCCCATCCCGTATTTACCCGAACCTGGACGGGATGCGGAGGTTGTGATGGGAACACGGCGGACGCGGCCACTCCCGGCTCTCCTGCAAGCGGACTTGGGAACTGATTTTCTTAGGGACAATCAAGACTTTGCCCTCCTTACCGATGTCAACCCGCCGCTGCTTGCCGCATGGACAGGGAAGGCATGGGAGTTGCGTCCAGATAAGCGGCTGCTGAGCAAGGCCGTGAATGCTCACTTGAAGCGGCTGTATGAGCTGTACCCGCCTCCCGTGGAAGGACGGGACCGCCGTGGAATGCTCAAGGCAAGCGATACGTTGGGAGGTGTGGTGTCCTATGCGTGGCTAGATTTGCCGGAGGTGCGCCGCGAGCAGTTTGACACAGATGAATACCTGCTAGGGTTGCCGGGCGGCTTGGTGGCCGATCTGCGTTCAGGGGCGGTGCGTCAGATGCAGCGTGAGGATTACGTCTCACGGTGTTTGACCGTGGTACCAGACGCAACCCATCCCACGCCGCGCTGGACACGTTTCCTCTTGGAGATTACTTGCGGGGACCGTGAGCTAGCGGAGTATCTGAGGCGGCTGTGTGCCCTGTGTCTCACGGCACATGCAGAGCACGCGATATTTGCTCTCTACGGCTCAGGCAGGAATGGCAAAGGCTCATTCATCCGCGTCATTCAAGGCATCCTTGGCAACTCTGCGGTGATGTTGCGTCCGCGTGAATTGGCAGAGAGCAAATTTGCCGATGACGCAAACAAGCGGACGCTTTCAACACTGGAGTGTGCGCGGCTGGTTTGCGTCCAAGAAGCCAAAACGGACAATCTTGATTTCCCACTGCTGAAAGTCTTGAGCGGCGGCGACACTGTGAGCGCGGCGTCCATGAGAGAGAATGCACGGCAGATTAAGCCAACGTGGAAGCTGTTTCTCACCACCAATGAGCAGCCGGTCTTTCCTGCCGATGCTGCATTCCGTGGCCGGGTGCATCTGGTGCCATTCCGCGCTGACTTCAGTGAAGCGCCGGAGACAACCATAGACGCAACACTGCGGGGTGAACTGCCGGGGATTCTTGCTGAGCTGATTGCGCTGTGTCCGTCAGTCATTCGTGACGGGCTGAAGCCACCAGCCGCCGTGAGGGGGTCAACGGATGAGCTGTTTGCTGAGCTTGACGTGGCAGCCCGGTTTCAAGCTGATTGCCTCATGACCACACCAGATGATGCCGTACCCGTAGCGGACGTACACACAGCGGCAATCTTGTGGCTTCAACGGGCGGGCTTGGAGGCCGATGCGCGGCCACTCATGGGCGAGCTGCGTAAGCGGATGGGAAAGCGGTACGCATTCCGCAAGATTGAGGGCAAGAGTGTCCGCGTATTCACGGGCGTGCGGCTGACCTTGGACTCACTCCCCGCACGCTCTAACTCCGGCGTGACTGTCCGCGTTGCCTGAGCGCAAGCCTGAGCCGACACACAAGACACACGTGTTTTAACTTATCGGAATGACCCTTTAAGAAAACAACTAAGGGGTGGGACGGATAAGGCGAAACGCGTGTGTCCGATGTGTCGATTGTGCCGGGAAATGCTTGCTAAAAATGACCCCTTGGGCCATACTATTCAGCACCGGGAGATTTGCTGTAACTCGTTGATTCTAAAATTGGTCGGGGAGAGAGGATTCGAACCTCCGACCCCCTGGTCCCGAACCAGGTGCTCTACCAGGCTGAGCCACTCCCCGAACGCGCGTGAATCGCACACCCATCTCTGCTCTCGCCTGGTGAATACGGCAGCCGGATGCGCTCTAACGAGTGTACCAGAATCTCCGCGACGCTCCCATCGCCGGCACTACCATTAGTCGGCGCGACCGAAGGTCTTTCCTCTGAGGCCAGATTCGCGCCATGCTCGAACCGTTGCAAACACCACCATCGATCAGGATGGCGGTTCCTCGCCCCGAATCCAGTGCGCCCGATTTCGGTTACCAGGCCGGCGAATGGTTTGCAGCCTGCGCCCAGATCGTTGGTAGATGCTGCCGCGCCGGCCCAGCCCACATCCGCGAAGTTGCCGCGGCAATCAGCGCGGCCCGCACTCGCACTTCACAAGCACACTAGCTCTTATCCCCCAGCACCAGCTTCCCAATCGTCATCAACTGCATATTCGAAGTTCCCTCATAAATCTTCCCGATCTTCGCATCGCGGTAATATTTCTCCGCCGGATAATCCCTCACATACCCATTCCCGCCAAACACCTCAACGCACTCGCTTGCTACCCGCTCTGCCACCTGCGAAACAAACAGCTTCGTCATCGCCGCCTCTGTCACAAACGGCAATCCCGCATCCTTCCTCCGCGCCGCGTTGTAGACCATCAGCCGAGCCGCTTCAATCTCCGTCGCCATCTGCGCCAGCGCAAACTGCACCGCTTGAAACTCCGCAATTGCCTTCCCGAACTGCTTCCGCTGCTTCGCATACCGCGCCGCATGATTCCAGGCCCCTTGCGCCAACCCCAGCATCTGCGCCCCAATCCCGATACGCCCCTCGTTCAGCACCTCAATTGCGATCCGATATCCTTTGCCTTCCTCACCCAACAGATGCCCCGCCGGTATCTCGCACGCATCAAAGAGCACCTCACATGTGCTCGAAGCCCGAATCCCAAGCTTCTCTTCCTTCTTCCCAACCGAAAGCCCCGGCGTCCCGGCCTCTACAAGAAACGCCGAAATCCCCCGATACCCAGCCTCCGGATTCAGATTCGCAAACACCAGAAACAACCCAGCCTCTCGCGCATTGCTGATCCAGATCTTTCGCCCTTCCAGCCGATAGCCACCCTCCGTCTTCACCGCCCGCGTCTTCATCGCAAACGCATCCGAGCCCGACTCCGCCTCGCTCAGCGCATACGAACACACCGTCCCCTCAGCCATCTTCGGCAACCACCGCCGCTTCTGCTCCTCCGTCCCCCAGCGCAGTAGCGCATTCACGCAGAGTGTGTTCTGAATATCCACCACCAGCCCCACCGAGGCATCCACCTCTGACAGAGCCTCCACAGCCAGAATCGCCTCAAAGAAGCTCCCGCCAGCGCCGCCCAGCTCCTCCGGAATCTCAATCCCCAGCAGCCCCAGTTCAGCCAGTTTTCCCAGCAACCCCGGCGCATACGCCTCCGAGTCATCCATCGCCCGCACCTGCGGCCCTACGACCTCGGCAGCAAACCGCCGCACCGTCGCCTGCAGCAGCCGCTCCTCCTCCGTCAACTCCGTCACCGACCGCAACCGCTGATCCACCGCACCAGAAACAGGCAAAGGAACTACCTCCACTCAAAAATCCAAAATTCACAAAAGACAGGCCAGCCTACCAGAACCCCGGCCCCTCAACCACTTATCCAGCATTCAGGCACCACTAACCACTAGCCCACTCTCGCACAAATTCCCAAATTCCCGTATCCTGTAAAGAGCCACAAGGCAAGCTGGGAGGTGTAACCCCATTGGCAGAAGTTCGCGTACAGGACGGCGAGCCGCTCGAGAATGCGCTCCGCCGCTTCAAGCGCAAGGTACAGCAGGAAGACATCATTAAGGAAGTTAAGCGTCATTCCTACTACCTCAAGCCAGGCGAAAAGCGCCGCGTCAAGGAAGCTTTGGCGCGCAAACGGAACCGCAAAAAGGCCCGGAAAGAGCAAGACTAGCCTTCCGGCTGCAAAATAGGCCCGGCAGGCGTCATGTCGACCCGCCGGGCACCTTCATAAGTCACTGGTTGACCTTTAATGCAAGCTGGTGTACGGTTTCCGGACTGCGATTGTGTCCCGTGGCTTCACTGGTTGTCAATTTCACGGTCTTTTCCATCGATCCTTCTTTAGCTGATTTGTGCGCCAGTCCCACGGGCAAGGTGCTTTTCCCCATCGGTTCGTCTGGGTAAGTCGCGAACCATGCGTCGGCCGCCGCATCAAGCGTGGCCCGGGCCCCAGTTGTGAAATCACAAGGGTGATTCCTGCGGCCGGCCTCTTCCGCTCTCAGTACCGCTCCATGGCCCAGTGTCCGCCGGTTTCAGTGTGCCGGAGATGGATTTCTCAGATCGAACCTTGAAGTGTGTAATCTGCGGAAGCGACTTCGTCTTTACCGCCGACGAACAACGCTTCTTTCACGCCAAGCAGTTCACCAACGACCCCAGGCACTGCAAAGCCTGCAAGGCCCGGCGGGCCGTCAGATCCACGCGTGCGCGCCCAGAAACCCGCACCACCTGCGCCGAGTGCGGCCAGTCCACCACTGTTCCGTTCAAGCCAAGCCAGGGCCGTCCAGTCCTCTGCCGCGCCTGCTTCGAAAAAAATTCCGCCCCACCCGCCTAAACCGTCAGGAAGTCGTTAGCCTCAACTACCGGACGATTTTGCTGTTGCCTTTTGCCTTTCTGTCTGTAGTTCCCGCGGAGGATCTGCTTTCCGCAGGCCGTTCGCTATAACCAGCGGCATCCATCAGGCAATAAAAATAACTATCCCCTCGCGCCGCGTATCGCCTTCATTTTAAAAGGAAGCAACGAGGGGAGAAAGCCATGCGTTCAAACTCGCATCTCTCAACCCGCTGAGAGATAAAGAAACCGCACCACAAACAGTGCTGCAAGCAAATACAGCAGCCAGTCCCTCTTGCTCAGCTTCCCGGCGGCAAGATGCAGCACCGCCCACGCAATAATCCCAAAACCGAGCCCGTTCGCAATCGAATACGTCAGGGGAATCAGAATCACCGTAAGAAACGCCGGCACCGCCACCAGCGGCTCCGTCCAGCGAATCTCCGTGACCGTCGTCAGCATCATCGACCCGACAAGGATCAGCGCCGGAGCAGTCGCCGCGCCCGGCACAACGCCGATAAACGGCGCCGCCACCATCGCCACCAGGAACAGCAGCCCCGTCACAATCGCCGTAACGCCGCTGCGTCCGCCGGCAGCAACCCCGGCCGTCGATTCCACATAACTCGTCACCGTCGAGGTGCCGGTCAGCGAACCCGCCACTGTAGCCACAGCATCGGCAAACAGGATTCGGTTCAGCCGCGGAATCGAATGATCCGTCTCAATCAAACCGGCGCGCTTCGTCACCGCGACAAGAGTTCCGAGATTGTCGAAGAGATCGACAAAGAAAAACACAAACACGATCTCAAACAGCCCAACGTGCAGCGCTCCCGGAATATCGAGCTTCAGAAACGTCTTCGTCAGATCGTTGACGCCGACCGCTGTTTTGGTCCAGTGGGTCAGCCTCATCGCCCATGAAACCCCGGTTACCGTCAGCACGCCAATCAGAATCGAACCCTTCACCTTCCAGATCTCGAGCGCCACCATCAGAAGCAGCCCCAGCAACGCCAGCGCCGTCGTCGGGTCTTTGATATTGCCCAACTGCACCAGCGTCGCATCGTTCTTCACTACCAGCCCGGCTTTGGTCAGTCCGATGAACGCGATAAACAACCCGATGCCGCAAGCCACCGCCGCATACAGCTCCTGCGGAATAGACCGCAGAATAAGCTGCCGGATGCCGCACATTGTAAGCAGCAGAAACAGCACGCCCGACAGAAACACCGCGCCCAGCGCCGTCTGCCACGGAATATGCATCTTCAGGCAGACCGTGTAGGTAAAGTAGGCATTCAGCCCCATCCCTGGCGCCAGCGCAATGGGATACTTCGCCACCACCCCCATCAGAATCGACCCCAGCGCCGCCGACAGACACGTCGCCGCCGTCACGGCGGGCAAAGGCATTCCGCTCAGCGAAAGAATCGCCGGATTGACCAGGACGATGTACGCCATGGTCAAAAACGTAGTCACCCCGGCCAGAAATTCCGTTCGCCAGTTAGTCCCCAGCTTGCGGAATTCAAAATAGCGTTCCAAAGATTTGGTCATGAATAAACACAGCAAATCACAGGACCGCCAATTCCCAAAGCAATTTCCTGCGCGGGCTCTATTACCTGCCGATCGGCTCGAATCTTCCAGATTTTTCTCCGTGCATACTGAGCAGGATACGAGGCATTCCGCGCTTTCATGATCAGGGAATGCTTGTTTGCGGCCACGGAATCCATTAGCATCGGGTCGCCTGCACACTCCCTCAAACTCAATCCCCGTTCTCGCACGCAATAAAGGAGCGATCCATGAGGAGCATGCTTAGATCTGCCACCGCTGCCGTCTTCCTTTCTTCTTGCCTAATCGCAATCGCCCAGGATGCCAACGAGCCGCCGCCATCGCTTCGCAATCTGCTGATCACCAAGTACAAGCTCACGAAGACCGCCTACGGATCGAACGGCACTCAGGTCCTTGAAGCCGGTCCGGTTTTCACCATCAGGAAAGGCGGTCTGCTTGGCGTCGTGCCGCAAAGCCTCGGCCGCTGTCCCGCCCAGTACAAGGGCGGAGATTTGCAGCCTCCCGGCCACTTCTGCACAGCCGGAGCCGGACCGACCGCACGTTTCCTCGACCCAGGCGAGAAAGTGTTCATCATCAAGTTCGATGTGAACACGAAGAAAAGCACGATCTATCTCGACCTGATGGAGTGCGATAGCTGCAATGGGGTGACGCAGGTATCGTCCTATAAGAGTGCAGTGGTCTTTAACTTTCCTCCAAAATTCCTCGATAATGCCCAACCAGGCCAGATTGCGGACGTAATAGACCAAGTCCTTGGCCCCGACTCTGGAGGAGGGCAGCAACCCGCGATGGAGTCTCAACCCGCGATGGCGCCGCAACCTGCTCAACCGGTTGCCGCAGCGCCTCCAGCCCAGCAGGCGCCGGGGCAGGTCAGGAAAGGGGACACGCCAGCTCAGGTTGAGGCGGCCATGGGGCAACCGGATACCAGGCTTAATTTCCCGCCGAAAATGGTCTACGTCTACAAGAGTCTGAACCTGAAAGTGATCTTTTTAAACGGCCAGGTGTCCGACATTCAGTAGCTCCGATCGTAGGAGCCCGCATGGAGCATTGTTCCGGCAAACGAGTCATGTCATAAATATCGCGCTATTTATATCGTCCAGGCAGGCTCGGACGGGCTCAGCTCCGGAGCGTGTGCAAGGATGGCACACGTTTCTGGGCCGAAATCGTTATAACCGCAATTCGCGATCCCGAATCGCAGTGCGCTGGAAAAGCGACGCCCGCTGCCGATATCAAACCGGCCTGGCTTAGAAGCCGGCTTGGCAGGAATCACGGAAGTACCCTCCTGCTCATATTTCCTCCTGAATGTAATGGCATGTTGATCCTTTCCCGGGGAAGTCAGGGCAAGCTACAGGCATGAGCCCCTTGAACTTGCATCAAAGGCGGCGGCGAGGGTTTGTGCTGTCCCAGTTGAAGTGTGCGTGGAACTGGAAGTGCGCGCTGATGAGCGCGGCAGTTAGGTCGCTTGTCTATGGCTTGGCGATGCTGCATGGCGGCAGTCGTGAGCGCCTGGCGGTAATCGGCGTGGAGATGCTCTACGTGACGCTGACGGCGGGACTCAATGCCGGACTGCAGCAGCGGGCGCTTGGTATACGGCGGCGATGGCTCGGCGATATGTGCATTGTGCTGCTGGTGCCGGGTCTGTCGCAGATGCTGGATTGGCTGGCGCACAAAGTTTTAGGCGCTCCGGCTCCGGCGCGGGCGCTGACCGGGGCGGCGGTGTTCACGCTGATCTCGGCACTCTTTCACCGGCATGTGATGCGGCGCGGGACGTTTCTAACGGGCGAGTCGGAGGCCTCGATAGCGGACGATTTTCGCAGGATTCCAAGGCTGGTGGTAAGTTTTGTGGTTTGGCCGGGAGTCCTGTTGCGATTGCTGCCGGCAAGAGTGGAGCGACGGGCCGAAAAGTCCGGGAACTTCGAAGCCGCTGCGTGACCCGGTATATAGAAAAGAGTAAACAGGTCCGATTTTTAGTTACCTAGGACATATGAAGCATCTTTCGGCCGTTGTTTCAATGCCCCCCTGGTGGTTGCTTTTCTGTGATTTCACGGGGTAAGTTATGGAAAGCAATCTCAGGAGCAGTGATGAAGATTCGCCTTGGTTTGGCGGCGTTTGTGGCGCTCGCAGCTTTTACGCGCCCTTTGCCGGTGTTTGCCCAGTTTCAGGCCCCCACGCAGGATGAGCTGAAGATGACGTCGGAGCCCGAGGCTCCAGGCGCATCGGCGATCTACTTGTACAGGGAGGAGACGGACGACGATAATCTGCACTTTCAATCGTATTATGCGCGCATCAAGGTGCTGACCGAGAAGGGCAAGGAACTGGCGACGGTCAACATCCCATACTCGCGGCGCCTGTTCACGATTACCGACATCAAGGCGCGGACGATTCATGCGGACGGGACGATTTATCCCCTGGATGTAAAACCGACCGACCTGGTGGAAGAGAAGTCGAAGGATTATCAGATCAACAAGATGGTCTTTACTCTGCCGAATGTCGAGGTAGGCAGCATTCTGGAATACCGTTGGCAGTTGCGATATGACGATTCGTCGCTGTCCTCGCCGGATTGGGATGTGCAGGGCGGGTATTACGTTCGCAAGGCGCACTACTCGTTTCTGCCGTTCCGTAATCTCGATGAAGTCGTTGGCGGCGATGGCAGTGCGGCTGGCAAACTACTCTACAGCTCGATGCTCCCTAACAGCGAAAAAGTGGAATACCAAAAGACGACGGGCAAATATCTGCTTGACATTGCAGACATGCCGGCGATTCCCAAGGAAGAGTACATGCCGCCGACGCAGACGTTGACAGCGCAGGTTCGCTTCTACTACTCGCCTTACTACAACAAAGAAGAGTACTGGCAGCACGCCGGTGGCAAGTGGTCCAAGGAGATGAACGGCTTTGCCGATGAGAGCAAGGGGCTCAAGCAGGCAGTGAGCCAGTTGATTGCTCCAGCCGACAGCGAAGAGGTGAAGGCGCACAAACTCTATGACGCTGTGATGGCTCTCGACAACACGGACTACACCCGCCAGAAGTCGAAGGCTGAAATGAAGAAGGAACACATAAAACCGGCGAAGGATGTCGAGGATGTGTGGACGCGCAAGAGCGGATCGAGCGATGAAATTGCGTTGCTATATCTGGCCATGCTACGTATTGCAGGCATCAAGTCTTATGCTGAGGTGGCGTGCAACCGCGACCGCGCGGTCTTTAATCCGTATTTCATGTCGATGAGCCAGTTTGACGATGTGCTGGTACTGGCGACGATCGACGGCAAAGAGATAGCGCTCGATCCGGGAACGAAGTTTGCGACGTTCGGAGAACTGGACTGGCGGCATGCGCTGACGGCGACAATGCGGCAGTCGGACAAAGGAGCGGAGTTCAGCAACACGCCGGGCATTCCCTTTAAGGAGGCACTGACCGAGCGGATTGCCGACGTTACGGTTGCTAAAGATGGAAGCGTGACTGGAACGGTGCGCATTTCGATGGCTGGTCCATCGGGATTGCTCTGGAGGCACAGGGCCATCAGCAATGATGAGGATGAGGTCAAGAAGCAGTTCAACGAGTATCTGAAGGCGATTTTGCCGGACGGCGTTCAGGGTGATTTTGACCATTTTCTGGCGTTGGAG
>CAVREZ010000003.1:0-282259 GCA_963720285.1 uncultured Acidobacteriota bacterium | reverse complement strand
GTGTGACGCCTTGGTTACAACTACGTCTTGTTGACCGCCTTCGCCTATCCGTGGAGGTCATCGAGTCCAGCCGGCTTCTACTACTTGACCCAGCATTTCACTACGGCACGAACGGGCTGGTTCCCTTATGAAACCACACTCACGGTGGCGAACGTACCGACTTTGAAGAATCTGTTCACCCAGAATGTTGACGGTCTCGTGTATGCCCAGCCGCTCTATGCCCATCACGTCAATATTCCAGGCCTTGGTGCTCACAACGTGGTCTATGTGGCCACCGAGAATGATACGGTTTATGCGTTTGAGCACGGACACTCAGCAGCCAGCGCTCTGGCAGCGGTCACTCATCCCGTCCGGCGAGCAGGCGGTCTTGGACAGCGATACCACATCCCCGGCGGGAGATCTTCATCCCGGGAATACCTTCTCCCCGTCATTGGAATCGCATCGAGGACGCCGGTCATCGACTGTGCCTCGTACACTATGTCGGTGGTGAGCCAAAACGGAACTCGTCGTGGGGAGCACGACGACCTTTTACAACCGCCTTTACGCGATTGACATTTCTACCGGTGCCAACCACCGGCCCGGGCCATCCAGCTGTGTGGAGATCCAAGGATCCTCCCTCGGCAAGGGAAGCCCCAATGACGGCAAGGGGAATATTGTATTCAATCCCCAGTGGCAGATGAATCGTCCGGCCCTGCTGCTGCTGAACGGACGCATCTACATCGGTTTCGGCGCCCACTGCGACAACAGTGCAAGCCTGTATCATGGCTGGGTTTTGGCCTACGATGCCACGACCTTGCAGCAAGTCGGTGTCTTTTGCACCACCCCCGACAGCGATCCCACGAGTGTCGGTGGGGATACACCGTTCGACATGGGAGGCGTCTGGCAAAGCGGCATGGGTTTGGCAGCCGATCCGCAAAACTTCATCTACTTCATTACCGGCAATGGACTATTTGACGCAAATGTGCCGCCCGACGAACTATGGCGATACGACGTTGAAACTGCCCGCCACCTTCACGGTGCCTCCCCCACAGTGCCGGCGGATTTACGCCGGCGAACCAGGGTTCCCTGGCGAGTGGAGATATCGATTTCGGGTCGGGAGGACCACTGATACTTCCCGATAATACGAATCCAACCATAGCCCTCCCGCAGGCGATGGTCGCTTGCGGAAAAGACGGCCAGATTTACCTGCTCGACCGCCAAAACATGGGCAAATCCGACGGGCCCGGCGGTCCCAATCAGGTGCTAGAGACTGTGGCGCTGCAGCCTGGCGTGGACAGCCCGGCGTTTGGGGCGGACCGCGTACTTTAACAGCGGCAAGCAGCAGTTTGTCTATTATGCCGGCGCTGGGGGTCCGCTGACGGCCTTTGTTTTTTCCGGCAACTCGCTGGCACTATCCAAAATGGCGCGACCCCAACCAATCTTCTCAGACATTTCCTCATGGTGGAACCACACCCGTAGTCTCATCCAATCAACAGACTGCTGGCACGGGGGTTGTCTGGGCTCTTGTCAGGCCCGGGGGTGCCGGTCAACTGCAACTGATAGCGTTCGATGCCACCAATCTCATTAAACCGGTTTTCGGCCCTAGTCCCGCCGGGCCGTGGAACAATTCCGGTGGCGGAGCGTACCCGAACCCACTGTCATCCACGGTAAGGTCTACGTGCCGAGCGATGGTCAACTGAACGTATTCGGTCTCTGATTGAGGAACCGCGAACGTGCAAGCTCCCTATTGGCCGAGACTCCGCCGTTGGGAACTGGCTCCTCATCAAGCGAGGACGTATCGCACTTACCGCGCACTTTTATTTGGAATGAACTAGGGTTTCGGAAGAGCAGTGCAGGACGATTCTTACCTATTCATGGTTCGAAGGTGATCGTCCTGTCTGTCGCCTGTTTTTTCGTGTCACCTGTTTTTCGGCGGGCAAACTGCCCCGCGATTAGGAATCCTCTTGACAATCGTCTATGATCCTAGTTTACTCTATGCCTGCAGCGAACGAGCCTATGAATCAGAATCCTTCTCGCGATTTGTTTCCCGGTGCCCTCGAGATGATGATCCTCGAGTCGCTTCGCCGCCAACCCGCCCACGGTTACGCCTTGGTCCAGCACATCCAGCAGCGATCCAAGAACCTGCTGCAGGTGGAAGAGGGCTCACTTTATCCGGCGCTCCAGCGGCTGCTGAAGTCCAAACTGGTCAAAGCCGAGTGGGGATTGTCCCAGACCAACCGGCGAGTGAGGACATACCAGATTACAGCATCTGGTCTTCGCCATCTGGAGCGGGAGATTTCCAGCTTTGAACGCATGTTCGAAGGTATTTCGCTGGTCCTCAATCCGGCCAAATCCGCCGCCAGCTAACAGGAGTTTCCGATGAACTGGATCCCGGACATTTTCCGTCGCCGCAAACTCTATGACGATCTCTCCGAAGAGATGCGACTGCATCTTGAAGAGCGCGTGGACCACTTGATGGCTGAAGGCCTGAGCCCGCAAGAGGCCGAGCGGCAAGCTCGGCTCGCATTTGGGAACCTGGCCATGATTGAAGAACGGAGCCGCGAGACCTGGCAATGGCCCACGCTGGAGTCGATCTGGGCCGACGTTCAATTTGCATTGCGGCAACTCCGCAAGTCTTCAGGCTTCGCTTTTGCTGCAATTGCCACTCTTGCCATGGCCATCGGCGCAAACACCGTGGTCTTTGCCGTAATGAATGCGCTTGTCTTCCGCCCTTTGAACGTGCCCAGCGCCGAAAGCCTCTATGTCGTAGGGCACGCGCACAGTATATGGGGATATGAGTCCTACCTCAATTATCTCGACCTGCGCGACCGCAACCGCAGCTTCGACGCCCTGGCCGCGGACAACATCACGCAGGCTGGTCTGGACACCGGCAAGAATCCTTCCCGGGCATGGCTCTACGAAACGACCGGCAATTATTTCGATGTTTTGGGGCTCCAACCCTATCTCGGCCGCTTTTTTCACGCCGCCGATGAACACGGGCCAAACAGTGCGCCGTATATCGTTCTGAGCTACGCATCCTGGCACGATCGTTTTCAAGGCGACCGCGGCGTCCTGGGCCGCACTGTTCATCTCAACAAGCATCCCTTTACCATCATCGGCGTTGCGCCGCCTGGATTTGTCGGCTCCTTTATCGTTTTTTCTCCCGATCTTTTTGTGCCGATCGTGAATCACGGACAGATGTTTGGAGATGACCTCCTGAACCAGCGGGGAACTCCGCTGGGTGAGCGAGGTCATAGGGCGTCTCAAGCCGGGAGTGACCCCGGCCCAGGCGATTGCCGACCTGGATTCAATCGGCACCTATCTGGGGAAGAGCTATCCCAGCGATGTGGACCAACTCCTGTTGACGTTCAAATTGGAGCGCCCCGGCGTGGGCAGCGCTTTCGGCGGCGCGATCAAGGCGTTTCTTGGCGGATTGATGTCGCTGGCCGGGTTGATCCTGTGGCAGCGTGCGCCAATCTGGGCAGCCTGTTTGCCGCTCGCGCAGCCGACCGCTCCCGCGAAGTTGCCCTGCGGCTTGCGTTGGGAGCCCGCCGCATTCGCATTCTGCGGCAACTTCTTACCGAAGCCTTGCTGATTTCCCTCGCCGGCGGCGCCGTGGGGTTGTGGGGAAGCGTGGTCCTGTTGCGCGCCATCAGTACATGGCGGCCGTTTCCACAGTTTCCGATGAATCTCCCGCTGAACCCCGACGCCAAGGTTTATGGTTGCCTTCCTGCTCGCCCTTTTGAGCGGATTCCTCTTCGTCATCATCCCCGTTCGCCAGGTCTTGCGCACGGACCCATATCAGATCGTTAAATCGGCATCGGCGGGCAAACAAGTCTTGCGCGAGGACGAATACTCGAGCTGCGCGACGTGCTACTCGTACTGCAAATCGCTGTTTGTGCCGTGCTGGTCACTTCTTCCTTTGTGGCCGTTCGCGGTCTCGTACGTTCCATGAACACCAGGCTAGGTATCGATCCGCACAACTCGCTCCTGGTGGAGACCGATCCGCAGATGGCCGGCTACCACGGCAGCCAGGTTCCCGCGCTGCAGCGACGCATGATCGGCGAGTCAGGCTATCCCTGGCGTCACGCAGGTGGGTCTGGTCAGCAGCCCGCCTTTAAAAATGGGATGGGACGACGTGGATGTATTCACCGATCAAACAGCGGACCTCAGCCCTCGAATGCCGTAGCCGACGCCGTCTACTTCTCTGCCTCTCCCGAGTACTTCCAGGCGGCGGACTCGTCTGCTCATGGGAAGGTTGTTCACACGGCACGATGATGAGAGCGCCCCGCACGTCGCGGTGATCAACCAGGAATTTGCGCGCCGCATGTTTGGTACTCCGGCTCAGGCAATCGGACACCACTTCAGGACAAGGAAGGGAGGGCGTGTCCAGGTGGTGGGCGTTGTCGAGGACGGAAAATATACGGCCAACGTCGCCGAAGCTCCGCAGAACGCCCTGTTCGTCCCGATCCTCCAGATCCCCGCACCGACACCTGGCTGGTGGTTCGTTCCGGCAGCGACCTCTCCAACCGGGCGCCGCTATTCGCAACAAGCTGCGTGAGCTCGATTCCGGTTTGCCGTGCTTCATCGAGACCTGGAGCGAAGAGATGAACGGCGCCTTTTTTGCCTCGCGCATGGCCTCATTGTCGTTGGGCCTGCTAGGGATGTGATGGGGGCGATGCTGTCTATTCTTGGGCATTTTGGCATGGCTGCTTTTGGGTCAGCAGGCCGATCAAAGAGTTGGGGATTCGCATGGCGCTGGGCGCGCCGGTCAAGGAGGTGTTGGAGGCAGCGCTGGGGCGCGCATTCAAGCTCCTCGCCATCGGCTCGGCTGCCGGGCTTGCACTAGGAATTCTGGCAACGCGCATCCTCTCCGTCATCGTCTATCAGGCCACGCCGCGTGATCCCGTTGTCCTGGCGGGCACGGTGGGGGCCATGACTTTGCTAGGCCTGGTGGCGACGTGGATTCCGGCTCAACGCGCTTTGTCAGTTAACCCACTGATCCTGCTACGCGATGAGTGAACACTGGAGGCTCGCTCCTTTTGCCAAATTCTTCCTTGAGGGCGGCCGGGGCCTGCAAGTGGCGAAGGTCCAGCGACCCTTTCGCAGCGTAAAATGTCGGGGGTTCTGTTGTCGACACAGGACGGGGGTGACGACACAGGACGGACACACAGGACGGGGGTGACAAGGACGGGGTGACAGACGGGACGTTCACCGAACTCTAGCGACTCTACACCAAGAATCACTGTGTCGGTTACCTTCCATCTAGGAGGTCTCTTGTCCGTTTGGTGTCGGCTACGTCCATCGGTCACCGGTATTTCGTTCCGTCCGTCACCGGTATTTCCGAAGAACAGGAAAAGGTCATCCTGGAGATGATACGCATCGTCGAAGAGGCGGGCACCAGCATGACCACGCCCGTCGGTGTTATCCGCCTCGATAGTCAAGTGCGCGACGGAGACACTCAAGCCGACAAATAGCGATTCCTAATCCGTATTTCTTCAATCTCCATGGACGTCCCCAATAAGAGCTAATGAATGGCGAGTGCGACGAACATGATGAGCGACATCTGATCGGAACCATCGAGGCCGGGTGGCGCGCAAAAACACTGAAAACTTTACTCCGGCACTTGGTACAACTGCTATGCTGGCGGATTGTATGGCTCTGGAGTGCCTGCTTTGATCGGAGGATGTTTTTTCGGGCTCCGCTCGGAATCAACAATCTTTGTCATCGGAACGCCTACCCATGAGTTCTTCGCGCTTTGCTGGCCATGCGATGACCACCACGAAAACTTCGGGCCATTCTAGACCTGCAACGTACCGGTGGATTTCCGACGGTAAAGGCTGGTGAGGGCCTCGACCCAGAGTTTACTCCTGGCCAGACGAGGGGACTTACCGAAACCCGACTTCACGGGCACTTCGCTTTGACGTAGTCGCATGGCACTGTAGTGGCGTACCTGCGCCAAACTTAAGCCATAATCGACACCTGTAAAAAGTACCAGCTTCAAATCGCGCTTGTTTGACGTAAGATGGGCGACTGTCGAAGATGGATGCGCAGGAGCACCTTCTCGAAAATAAGCATCCAACCTTGCATTCAGGGGCACTCAGGTCCCATATGACCCAGCGACTCTCTCCCGAAGATCTCAAACACCGTGCCATCGAGCGGCGCGCAGTCGAAACCGTCATCTGGGCATGCCTTTGGTCAACTTCGACCGTATGTTTCAGGCGATGACCTCCGCGCATGGCGGGTGGAACCAGATCCTCTACTGGTCGCGCCCTTCTACCTGGAAAAACCAGCTCCTCACGCCCAATCCGGACGCCCTTTACGCACTACCCTTCTTCAACACCAAAGACGTCGGTCCCGTCGTGCTAGAGATCCCACCCGCCAACGGCGGCTCTATCGTCGGCAGCATCATGGACTGCTGGCAGATTGCGCTCGAAGACGTAGGCCCCGCAGGCGTCGACAAAGGCAAAGGCGGCAAATACCTCATCCTTCCTCCAGGCTATGAGGGTACGCCTCCTGCTGGCTACATCGTCCTTCCCTCCGGCAACTACGAAGGCTTCGCTCTCCTCCGCTCCAACCTCAAGAGCAACAGCGAGGCAGATATCGTCGCAGCCGCCGCCTACATGAAGGGTGTTCACCTCTACCCGCTGTCAGCCGCCGCGCGTCCTCCCGAGACGACTTTCGTCGATGTGACCGACGTGCTTTTCGACGCAACCATTCCTTATAACCTGACCTTTTTTGAGTCGCTCGACCGCCTCGTGCAGTACGAACCGTGGCTTGAGCGTGACCGTGCCATGATTGACCAGCTCAAGTCCGTCGGCATTCAACAGGGCAACTCTTTTTCTCCCGACGCCGCGACCAACGCGCAGCTCACTTCCGCCATTGGCGAAGCCCACGCTTGGCTCATCCACCAGTACGAGACCGCCTACCCGAAGTACTACTCTGGACAGCACTGGTTCTCTCCCGGCACCGAGGAGATGGTGAAGTCCTATATGAGCGGCTTTACGATCACGGACATTTACCCAGTGGACTTTCGCTGCATCACCTACTACTGGGGTTTCTTCAGCGTCCGTCATCTGGGCGCGGGCCAGTTCTACCTGCTTGACGCGTTCGACCGCGCAGGACAGCCGATGGACGGCGGCAGCAACACGTCCTTCACGTGCCGGCAAAAGTCCCGGTCAGCAATTATTGGTCCGTCACTGCCTACAGCTTCGACACCCACGCCCTGATCCGCGACGTTTCGCGCGCCAGTCGTTCGTCCCTTGTTCAGGGTCTCCAGATCAACTCCGACGGCAGCACCGATATCTACCTCGGCCCGAAGGCGCCCCAGGGTAAGGATTCCAACTGGCTCCCCACCAAACCGGGCGAACGCTTCGAGGCCCTCTTTCGTTTCTACGGCCCACAGAAATCCGTCTTCGATAAATCCTGGACTCTGCCCGACATCGAGAAAGTTAGATAAACGAGCGACTCCGCAAGTAGCTCAACTCAACTCTGGCCCTTCAGGAGGCAATGATGCAGGCACAGCAATCAACTTCACCCGCAGCAAAGATGTCTGTAGACCAGGCCCGGGAAGAGAACGCCTACACCCTCGGTGTGCAGGCGTACCAGTGGGGCATGCCGCTCGTGATGAATGGTGTCACCCTTGCTGCAGGTCTCAAGGCTGACGCCGTTTACATCAACGGCTTTCGGAAGTTCGACACGCTGAAGACCGCGAAAGAGCGCTTTGTTGTCACACCCAACAACGTCACAATCGACGCCTACGGTGCAGCGGACGTCAGTCGCGAGCCGCAGGTCGTCTTCGTCCCCAAACTGAGCGCACCTCGCTGGTACATCGTTCAAGTGGGCGACTACTACGACGAGGTTATCCACAACATCGGCGGTACCAAGGGCGAGCAGCCGGGCGCATACGTTCTCACCGGCCCCGACTTCAAAGGCCAGCTGCCCGGCGAGATGACCCAAATCAAATCGCGAACGCAGTTTGTTGTCGTGGCTGCGCGCATCTTCGTCAACGGAAGCGCCGACCTGCAAAAGGCCGCCGAAGAACAGAAGGCTTCCGCCTGATGCCGCTCTCCGCCTATCTCCGTTACGGCCTTGCCTACAAGCAAGAGACCAGAGAAGCAGTCGAGATGTACAAGAGTGATGCGCCCAAGGAGTTGCAGTACTTTGACGATCTCGGCCATTGGATGAAGCTCTTCCTGTCCGCCTCCGCCGATAACGATCCGCAGGTGGCCGCCTTCCATCAGATCGGCCTCAGCGTCGCCCATGGGTTCCAGTGGAAGATCCTCGAAGAACCCACAACGCGCGGACTGGCTCGCGCCGCAGCCATTGGTCCGCAGATCGTGGCTGCCCGGTGGGAATCGGTGGGCGAGACCACCAACGGCTGGAAATACACCTTCGCAGGAGGACGAGCAGGTTTCGACCTCGGCCTCCGAGCCGCTCTGGCTCGCTATGTCACTGGGGCGCAGGTTTCCGATCAGGTGATCTATCCCAACACCAGCGTGGACGAAAAGAGCGAACAGCTCAATGGCGCGCACAAATATGTGTTGCACTTCGACGCAGGCAAGCTGCCACCCGTCTCCATCTTCTGGAACATGGCGATGTATGGCTCCGACATGTTCTTCGTGGAGAACGAATTTGGACGCTACAGCTTTGGCAGCACGACGGAGGGCCTGAAGAAGGATCAGGACGGTTCGCTCACCATCCTCATCCAGCATGACAAACCCGGCGATACGTCCAACTGGCTGCCAGCGCCGGCGGATTCAACTTGACAATGCGGTTCTACGGCCCCGAAACGCCGGTTCTCGATGGGTCGTACCGACTGCCAGCCGTGAAGCGCCTGCGGTAAGATTGTCGCCAATCCGGAAGTAATGCAGCCGCGGGTGTCGTGGGGTATCGGAGGAGCTCCTTGAAACGGGGTTCTAGGTAACTTGGCTTCTGAAAGCTAAGCGCACGAAGTACGACCCGCTGAGACAGACGCCAGGCACTTCGAACTTGGGCCAGCAGTTCGTCGACCTGTCTTCGATCGTCAAATGATCCATCCGGTGATGCGATGACTCGCCTCACCGGGTTTCCTTGTCTAACTCGTGCATACTCAAGGGAGTTCATCGAACCTCCCAATCCTATCCGGAGAACCCACATGTTGATCCTTCAAAGACGTCTGCCGATCATTCCCCGCGGATGGTTGCGTGCTTCCATCGTTATTCTGATCAGCTTCGCATCTTGTGTTGAGGTGAGAGCGCAAGAAGCTTTGACGAACGCATCCGCCACTCTACCTGCGGAATCAAAATCGGTGAAACTCTTCGACCAGCCGGTGCTCCTGTCTGCCCCTGAAGACGCATCAGCCGCTATCGGTTTTCCAGCTGGCGGTTCCGGTTCGCTCGCCCTTACCCACAGTCCGCGCCGCATCACGCTCGAGCAGGCCCAGCAGACCGCCGCAGCTGCGAATCCAATGGCTCAAATCGCCCAGCTTCAGGTGGAAGCGGCCAGACAGCATCGGCTTGGCACGGAATCTGACTACTTTCCGAAGGTCAGCTCCACGCTCACCAACTTTCACTTCAACAAATTCATGGGGCAGGAGATCACAATACAACGCCCTGTGGCGGGCGGAACGATTACTGCAGGTCTGCCCTTAGCCGGTAAGGACCAGACTCTGGTTGCCCTTACTGCTGCACAGCCAGTAACGCCTCTCTTGAAGCTTCGTGAAGTTGTGAACATCGCCCGTGCCGACGAACGCTTAGCAATGGCCAAGGCCGGCATGCCAGTTGAGAACGCCAGCAATGTAGAAAAGTCCTACTACGAACTGCTCGTAGCCCAGCGACAGCTCCTGGTCGCGAAGGCAAATACCGACAGTCTACGCAACAAGCAACTGCTTGCGAGTAACGCACCAACACCGACCCTGGCGTCTGTCGATGAAGACGAGGAGATCACGAGGGCAAAGGCTCTTATCATCGCAGACTCAAAGGTCAAGGAGCTGACCGCCTCTCTCAATCTGCTCCTCGGCTATCCGGCCGACACTGAACTCGAGCTGGTGCCACCCCTTACCGAAATGGAAGACATTTCGTTCAAGGAGGCGTCCGACAAGGCAATGGCGGCGAATCCCGAGGTGGTCGAGGCCGAGTCAAACGTCGCCAAGGCACACGCCGCATCCCGGCTCTCGAAATTCGACTACATTCCAGACGTCGCTGTATTAGGCGGATATGCCTATAACGACAATGCGATCCCGCTTTTGCCCAGAGATTTCTCCTTCATCGGTATCATGGGTTCATACACGGTCTTCGACTTTGGCAAGCGTGAGCACACGATCAAGGAGCGGAATGCGCAGGTCGGTATGGCGGAGACCGCCCTGGCATTGACCAAGGCCAAGGTTGCTGCAGCGGTCAAAACCAGCTATTTTGAAATGGACCGTTCGCGGCAATTGAGTGAACTGGCTCGCCGCATGTCTGCCGTAATTTCCATTCGAGATGTGAGCTACAGAAAAGACGATCCCGACCAGGTAGCAGCACAAGCGAAGGTTGACATCGAAATCTTCCAGGCCGACCTCGAGTACCGCCAGGCTCTTGCGCAGTTAAAAACCTTGATGGGCACGAACTGAGTCACCGATTTGGCACAACGGTCACTCGCCGGATTGGTGTGCCCTAAGACGGATTTATCACTCATCGATTATTTCAATTCCAATCGCGCCCCCCGGGCGCACCTAACGTTCGCCCAGTGTCCCACTTTCGATGATGAATCGCCATTTAGGAGCGGTGAGGTGTCTTTTATCTTTGAAAAACGTGGTCCTCTGCATTTTGTCGTCTCCACATTCTGGCAATTGCAACTTCGACGTTCTGTCTCGCCGCGCAGGAAAGGCCGGTTGACCAACGTGCAAAGGCGCCTGCCCCACAGCGATACCAACGACCAACGATACAGCTGCATTGGCGAAGGCGACTCAGAACCCAGTCGCTAGCCTGATCAGCGTTCCGCTACAGAACAACAGCAGTTTTGGCATCGGGCCTTACAACCGGACGGGAGATATCTTCAACATTCCCGCCAGTCATTCCGATGAACATTCCGCAAAACAGTGACGCGCAAAACAGGTGACGCGCAAAACAGGTGACGGGCGATCGCCTTCGGACGCGCAAAACAGGTGACGCGCGCAAAACACGCAAAACACGCAAAACAGGTGACCGCAAAACAGGTGACGACCGCAAAACAGGTGACCAAGCCAAAACAGGTGACGGACAGGACGATCACCTTCGAACTATGAATAAGTAAGCAATCGTCCTGTCTGTCAGCTGTCTTTGCGGGAGGAGTCGAAATCCCCTCACTCACTCATTCCGCAGCGCCACCATCGGTTCCACGCCCGCAGCGCGCCATGCGGGCAGCGCCGACGCGAGCAACGCAGCAAGTCCTAACGCCAACGTGGCCGATGCCAGCATGACCGGATCCCAGGGTCTGACGCTGAACAACTGCTGCGTCATCAGCTTGCCGGCGCCAATCGCGGCCGGAATGCCGATCGCCAATCCGATGGCCACCTGGGAAAAGGCGCCCCTTAGCACCATGCGCAACACCCTTCCACGGTCGGCGCCCAGCGCCATGCGCACGCCGATCTCCCCCGTGCGCTGCTCCACCATGTAGGCCATCACGCCGTACAGGCCAACCGCCGAAAGCAACAGTCCCAGCCCACCGAAAAGCGTCGTCAGGGTCGCAATCATGTCCTCCTGCTGAAAGTCTCCACGGACAACCCTGTCGTAGGAGTCCACCCCATACAGCACCAGATCGGGATCGACACTCGCCAACGCTTTGCGCACCTTTTCTTCTATCCCGGAGGATTGCCGGGCGCCCAAATCACGATGTTGTACAGGTAGTGCGACCAGATCTCTCCAGCCTTATAGACAGGATCGTCCCATTGGGTGGTCTGCGTCTCCGATATCCAGTACATGGGCCCGATCGGGTCCTTGTAGTCGTAGGTCATGTAGCGCATGTCTTTCACGACGCCGACGATTTCATACTTGGACGCATATTGGATCTTGTCCGGCCCGAAATGCTTGCCGAGCGGGTTCTCGTTTTTGAAGAATCGCCGGGCGAAGGCTTCATTGATCACGGCTACCGTGCGGGTGGTGGCCGTGTCATCCTCCGTAAAGGGACGGCCCATCATCATCTTCGCGCCGATCGTTTCGAAGAAGCCCGGCATCACCCGCGCCCACCCGGCGCCCGTGTCTTCCTTGGCTGGGGGCTTGGGTCTGCCGGCGATCCGAGTACCGTAGTTCCAGCTATCACCCGACATCGGCGCATAGAGCACAGGCGCGACCATGCGCACACCCGGAATCTGCCGCAGGCGATCGTCGATCTCCCGGAACTTCGGCTCCATTTGTTCGGGCTTGTCATTGCCCAGCGAGGGGTTGATCAACACGGATGCCGGCCCTGGGTCGCAAATCCGAAATTCTGGTGTTCCAGGTCGGACTCTTGCCCAGCAAAGCCGCGGCCGAGTCAAACCGTCAAACCCGGTGACAGACAGGACGTACCCCATGAACCTGTGTCTGAAGACTTCTGACTCTGCTTGGGTCGCAATCATCTTCTTTTTCTTGCCTCGCGGGAGCCTCATCTTTGGGTCGCCAAGGCTCCCACATGGCCACTGTGAAGATGCACAACATTAACTTCAGCTAATCCAGATTTCACGAGAGTTTAGCCTGACGAAGGCAAACTGGAGCTAACGAAACGGCCGTCTCCGCGACACCCTCTATGCAGCCTTCCACGAAGGCTATAGGGTGTGCAGCTAGGTTTCTCATTATGACGCGTTTGGCTCGAGTCATCGCTGTAGATGTTCCGCACCACGTAACACAGCGTGGCAATGCGCGGAGATTTATCCTGGATTGCGATGCCGATCGCATGGCGTATCTCAATCTTTTACGCCGGAATATCGAACTTCATGGGTTGGGGTTGATCGGTTATTGCCTGATGTCGAATCATGTGCATCTGGTCGTTACTCCTCACAATACCAACGGCTTGGGATTGGCCCTGAGGCATACCCATGGGCGCTATGCGATTTATTGGAATGCGGTTCATCAGTCGAGCGGCCATGCCTGGCAGGGTCGTTATTACTCATGCCCATTGGATCGGGTGCATCTGTGGGAAGCGTTGCGCTATACGGAGTTGAACCCGGTGCGCGCCGGCTTGGCGAGGGAGGCGGAAGCGTGGGCGTGGTCCAGCGCGGCAGCGCACTGCGGAGCGGAATCGCGCAACGAAGCCTTAGATTTGGAGCTATGGCGGAAAAGTTGGACAGCCAGTGCCTGGCGGCAGTACCTAGCGGCTGGCGAGATGGAATCCAAGCTGACGGAGATTCGTCGATGCACCCACACAGGGCGGCCCCTGGGTAGCGCAGAGTTTGTGCAGGCTCTCGAAGGGACGATGAAGCGGCGGTTGGCACCACAAAAGGGAGGACGCCCTCCTAAAGCCGGTCTGGATGCGAGACAAAGCGAACTGGCCTTTGAATCAGAGTAGACGGCGATCCATTTGATGTAGGTGTTGTTGTGCCGGGATGGGGTACGTCCTGTCTGTCACCAGGTTTGTCTCCTCCCCCTCTACGATAGCCCAACGTTCCTCGTGTTTCTTCTCCTGGATCCTTATGAAATCTGCCTGAGTTTGTTCACGATTTGCTGGAAGCGAGAATCCCGTCGAAGACTCTTCAAATCGTTATCGGCCATTAAGCCGTCGGCATTTTTGTAACCGCGGTTGATGCCTTCGTGCAGAAACTGAAGTGCATCATCGGTCTGGCCGGCAGCCGCGGCCACACACGCAAAGGCATACCACACAGACCAGCGGTTTCCTTGACCTGTGGAATTACTGCCGTTATGAATTACGTCTTGGAAGAGCTTGTTGGCCTCGCCATAGCGTTGCGTGTGGGCCATTGCCTTACCAAGCTCACGCAAGGTGTCGATGGTGTCGGTGTGTTGTGGGCCGTAGAGGCGACTCTGTATTCCATATGTTTCCCGCGCGAGTTTTTCTGCCTCGGCATAGCGGCGCTCCGCATTCAAACTTTTTGCGAGGTAGGTCTTGAAGATCAAGCTATCGACATTTTCTGGCCCGCGGATGCGAACCTGAATCCCCAAGGCTTCCCTTTGCAGTTTCTCCGCTTCGCGGAAGTGTCCTTCCTTGAAGAGTTCATCGGACAAGTTAATTTTGGCAATCAGCGTGCGTGTGTGTTCAGGCCCAAGGGTTCGCAAGCGTATAGCCAATTCTTCGCGTGTCAGCTTTTCGGCTTCGACCGGGTGGCCTTCCTCGGAAAGCAGGTTTGCGAGGCGATCTAAATTGAATGCGGTCTCAGGGTGCTCAGGGCCCATTACTCGCTGAGAGTTGGCCAGAACTTCGCGGTAAATAGGCTCTGCTTCAGCAAGACGGCCTTGCGACTTGATGGACAAGCCGAGATTGCCCATAGCCTTCATGGTCTGAACGGCGTCGGCTCCAAGGACCCGACGCTCGACATCAACCAACTGGCGGAAGGTATGTTCAGCTTCGGCGTAGCGGGCCTGGTTCCACAGCGCCACACCCAGGTCCAAAGTTGCCCGCATAACCTGCTCACTTTCAGGACCGAGTGCCTGAGCGCCAGTTTTGATCGCCTCACGATCGAGTTTCTCTTGTTCGTCGTATCGACCCTGTTGTCCAACCACGACGGCGAGGTGATCCATGGTCTCAACTGTTAGCGGGTTCTGGGTACCAAGGACACGTCGCTCTCCATCCAGGGCTTGGCGCAGTATCCGTTCCGCATCAGCATAGTGGCCTTCGAGGTCCACGATATCGCCGAGTTGCGACCTTGCCTCCAACGTCTTGGGGTCGTCAGGGCCAAGCAGACTTAGTCGGGAAGTGAGTGCATGTTGGGCAAGTTCATGAGCGCGCGGGTAGAGGCCGAGGTTCTCGTAGGTGCGCGCCATATCCTGCATCATCTGCGATTGAACTTCAGGGTCTTTGGCCAAGCCGGAGTTCAGATCGCTCGAAGCCTTGTCGAGAATTTCCCGGGCTGTGACGGTGTTGCCACGGGACTGACTCGGGTCGGAGACTTTGAACATGCCAGTCATAAAATCGGTGATGCGATTTGCGCGATCCCGCTCGCGATTCGCCCGGTCTCGCTCACGAGTAATCCGGCGCAGCTGGAGTGCCTGCAGAATGGAAAAGGAAAAAAGCACTACTACCAAACCGGTGACCGCCGCCGCCGCTACACGATGACGCCGCACATACTTCCTGAACTGATATGTCATATTTGCCGGACGCGCTACTACCGGTTCATGGTTCAGATAATGGCGAATGTCGGCGGCGAGGTCTGAGGCTGTGCCGTAGCGGCGGGTTCGATCCTTCTCGATCGCCCTCATCGTGATCCAGTCGAGATCTCCGCGCAGAATTTTCACCAACTGCCTTGGCTCGGTGCTCCGCGCTTCGGCCTTCCCAGCGGAGTTCACACGATTGCCGCCGACCTTGGTGCTGGGTGTCGGCGGTTCTTCGACGCGTAACATTCGCAGTAATTCATCCAGTGGAATTTCTTGCCGCTCGTTTGAGTCAAATGGCTGCAGCCCGGCCAGGAGTACATACAGGACGACCCCCAGAGAGTACACGTCGGTGCGCGTATCGATGTCACGAACACTGGGGTCGGCCTGCTCTGGACTCATATATCCAGGAGTTCCCATAAAAAGCCCCACTTGAGTGAAAGGGGACTCGTCGCTCGCTAGTGGAGCGATCGCCTTTGCGAGCCCGAAGTCGATAATGCGCGGAGCAGGTTTTCCGTCTACTTCCACAACCAGAATATTGGCTGGTTTCAGATCGCGATGGATGACGGCTTTCTGATGAGCGTGCTGCACGGCTTCGCAGGCATGGATGAAAAGTTCGAGACGGTCGGAGATCTTCAGCTTTTTTCGATCGCAATACTCTGTAATCGGGAGCCCCGGTACGTACTCCATCACAAAATAGGGCTGGCCTTGCGGGGTGGTTCCTGCGTCAAACACCTTCGCAATTGCAGGGTGATCCATGATGGCCAGCGATTGCCGCTCTGATTGGAATCGCTGCACTATCGACTCGTCGTACATCCCGGCCTTGATCAGCTTCAATGCGACTTGCCGCTTGACCGGCGACATCTGTTCAGCGAGCCATACCTGACCCATTCCGCCTACGCCGAGTTTTCGGACAAGCTGAAAGCGCTGCGCGAATATCTGGCCGGCTGCCACCCCGGCAACATTATCGATTCCATTCGCGACCGAGTCCCATTTGCCGGCCATCGGCGGTGATTTCAAAAAACCGGGATGCAACCGATCGCCAGCCTCCAGGAGGGACTCAACTTCTTGGCGCAGCGCTGGATCGGATGCGCAGGCTTCATCGAGGAATTCGCTCCGCTCTTGCAGAGCCAGTTGCATGGCCTGGTGGAGTATCTCTTTGACGCGCTCCCAATTTTCGACGTTCATGACAAGGCCGTCCGGCTCATTTGCCGATGCAGCCAGGCACGCGCGGTGGCCCAGTCGCGGTCAACCGTGATCCGCGAAAGGCCCAGAATCTTGGAGATATCGGGCGCTGATAAACCCCCAAAGAATTTCATTTCCACGATCTTTGCCTGCCTCGCGTCTATGCGAGACAGCTCTTCGAGAGCATCATTCAGGGCCAGGAGTTCGGCGTCTCCGGTGACGGGCAAAGCTTCGGCAAATTCGAATGCAATCCGGCAGCCACCGTCTCGTTTGCCCGCATGGCGTTCGCGAGCGTAGTCCACCAGGACCTGGCGCATCAGCTGCGAAGCGATTGCGATGAAGTGCGCACGATTCTGAAATTGTGCCGGCTGCTGGCCCATTATCCGCATATAAGCTTCGTGAACCAGCGCCGTGCTCTGCAAGGTGTGATCGGGCCGTTCTGACCGGAGATGGTAATGAGCCAGACGCCGAAGCTCGTTGTAGACCAGTGGCAAAAGATCCTGGAGTGCTTTTTCGTCGCCCAGTTTCCAGTTTTGCAAAAGCTCGGTCACCTGACGGCTGGCGTCGTCGGGCATATGAATCGTCGCCCCCTTGTGAAATGCCATTGAGTTTATTCTTGCGTTCCACAGCAGTCAATTGCACGTTCTTCGCTCTATGCCCAAGTGAGGACTGCAACCTGGCCATTGATTTCCAAACATTTCCGGGTTCGGAGGACCGTCAAAGAAGGCTCGACTCGCTCGTTCAGGAGATTGTTTTCATTGCGGATGAGACGATTGGCTCCCGAATTCCGCTTTTCTGTGTGAGGTCTCAAAAATCCAACATCAGGGCAAAGCAACCGCGAATTCGTTGAACATGGCTGCGCAGGTACGGGCGGCGGTAGAGCCGAGGCGTGATCGCTCCCGACAGCGATCGCCCAATCAGAGGAGATAACCATGAAACGCAACTTCACGATCGGAGCATTTCTCGCCATTCTAGCTGCTGCCGGTTCTGTGCAACTCTCCGCTCAGGAGAGCATTTCGCTTGGCTGGCAAACCTACATGACGCCGAACGGCAATACTGTTTATGACCTGGTGAATGGAGTTACCTGGCTCAGGGATGCCGATCTGGCTGCCTCCGACGAAGCGGACGGCTCTGGCGATACAGCTACCTCCGTTGACAAGCCGCCCCGCTTCGGCCTTCCGCTGTGCAACGCCGACAGCACGGATGACTGCGTATGGGCCGATGGCGCCATGAGCTACACCTCCGCACGGGAATGGGTAAAGCGCATGAACGCCGCGAGCTATCTTGGGCACGACCATTGGCGGCTTCCCAGCACCCCACAGGACGATTCTGGATGCACATCCAAAGGGCCGTCGCACAATAGCTTCGGCTTCGGCTGCAGCGCGGGTGCGTTAGGATCTCTCTACTACCTTGCGCTCGGCATTGCCGCTCCGAATACCGCGATTCCCATCCCTCCCAACACAGTAGGACCGTTCCAGAATTTCCAACCGGGCGTTTATTGGTCAGGTTCTTATGGTGGCGGCCTGACAGACAGCATAGCGAACTTCTCATTCGCGGACGGAGCCCAGGGCGGCACAAATACCTTTAATTACTCCTACGTGCTTCCCATGATCCATGGCAGAATTCCCACAAACACAGTGCCAGTTACCGGCACTGGCCTTGAACTCAGTCCCGACGGGCTCACCGTTTATGACCCAATCGCAGACGTCACCTGGCCCGTCGATGCCAACCTGGCCGCACAGCAGCCCTTCTCTTTAAAACCTTGCGAGGCCCCGTCGAAACCGCCTCTGTGCGTCGCCAGTGATGGCTCGATGAACTACGCTTCTGCCGAGCGATTCGTTAAGGATATGAGCGCGGCATATTATGGAGCGGAAACCGAGAAGCAGCCTGATTGGCAATTGCCACCATCGAAGGCTTCGTGCCCACAATACAACTGCATTGATGGAAATCCTATGGGGGAGCTGTTCTATACCGAGCTTGGCTTGCAGGCCGGCACTCCTGTCGTGCCCATTCCAGATAATTCGTTGAGTCCATTCCTTCATCTGCAGCCTGGCTACTACTGGTCCTGCGAAGGGCCCGGAATCGACGAACCGTGCGTCGAGGGCAGCAGCCCAGTTCCGAATACGAATGCCCAGTTCGACTTCTCCTTTGGAAATGGGTTTCTGAGCACTGCGCGTGAGCCTGGCGCCCATTTTGTCACGGTCTATTTCGTCGGCTGCGACCTTCCGAATGCGGACGAATGCAAACGCGTGGCGCCCCCGAAGCCGCCAATTCCGCCCAAATGTCCGCCGGGCAGCGCCAACTGCCATTTGTAGCGTAGAGGGAGGATGATGTAAAACCTTCACCGCGTCATCGGAACGCCCAGTTTCGACGCCGGCCGCACATGTATTCAGAAATTCAAAATTCGCAAATTGATCGATGGAGGAAAAATGAGACCGATCAATGTCCTTCGTAGTCTTCTTCCACTGTTCGTGGCTATCTCGCTTCTGGGCGCGGCGGCGAGTGCTTTTGCGCAAACCCCCGCGGGGCGAAACCCCAGCCCTTGTGACGGGGGCGCGGTATCAACCAGGCCGATGCCCAATGCCAGGCCTCTGTCCGATGCGGCAAAGTCACCGGCTGCGGAACGTCCCAAATTCTCCGGGCTCCCTGGGGCCCCATTCACAACGCACGGGCTCGAGCCTGCCGATTGGGGTCTCATTGTTTACGACGAGAACCAGGGCGTCTGCTGGATGGCCGATGCCAACTTTGCCGGCAACCCCCTGGACCGCGCAATGCTTGGCGTCTCCGGCATCAACCCCGACGGCACCATGGACTACGCGACGGCGCTGCTTTGGGTAGCGGCCTTGAATAGTTTCGATGGGGGCCACGGCGTACTCGGGCATAACAACTGGCAACTCCCGACGACTCCCCAATTCGACTCCACGAATTGCTCTTCAGACAATAACGGGGATTTTGGCCTGCTGTGTTCGGGCAGCGGGCTCGGGAACCTCTATAACGTGGGACTCAATCAGCGTATCCCCAACAGCGTGGCGCCCGACTTCACGAATGTTGTCGGGCCTGTGCGCAATCTGCAACCGGGGCTTTACTGGACGGCGGACACAAACTCGGGTGGGCAAGTGACATTTTCATTCAATACCGGCATCGACGGCTCGAACACAACCAAATACAACTATTTCCACGTGCTGCCTGTGACCCATGAGATGCTCGGGACGCCTGCGTCTGGCTCCGGCGTAGTGCCCTACATTAGCGGCAGCGGCGCAGGCAAAGCCGTCTACGACACACACAGGGGAGTCTCGTGGACTCTCGACGCGAATCTCGCCGGCGCGGAGAAGTTTGGCGTAAAAGGGAACGCGTCAATGGGACCGACGATTAGCGGAGACTATCTGGCCGCGCCTCTCATCGATGCCGATGGCACGATGCTTTTTGCCACTATCGAAGGATCGCCCGGATGGATCACTGCCATGAATGCAAGCGACTACGCGGGAAGCGAAAAGTGGGAACTTCCCACGCTCGCCGAGATAATGGCGCTTTACCAGGATTTAAAGCTCGCTGTCGGGGACACGCGCCTTGAAACGGACACGACGCTTGAGCTGTTCTATAACCTTCAGCCCGGTTTCTACTGGTCGTGCCAGCGCGATCAGAGCGGGAACCGTCAGTCCCCCTGCGACCCCGGTCTCTATCCGGGCATGAATTCCAACGGAACGATCCTCGAGTACAGCTTCAACTTCGACAATGGCTTCGAAGGCACCGATTTCAATACCAAGGAGTTCTACGTCATGGTGTATTACCCAGTCTCGGAGGACTAAAGCCGGGCGTAGCTCGCCCGCGGTGGACGCGCCTCTCGGCGATGACGGGCTCTTCGACCGCCGCGAGTGGCGAGAGAACACAAAGGTCGGAAAGAACGCAGCGCAAATGTCATAAACGTGCCTTTACCCGGGCGCTCAAGTTTTTCTTGATCCGGCCGATTCAAAGTCGCACGATAATCAAATTCCTGCCGATGTGATCGGATTAGTGTTCAGGACCGGACTATTTGTCAGTCCTCAATTGTTGGCAACAGTCAGTATGGAGTGACCGGCGCCGATGCGCTGACCGTGGGTTAGGCTGTGAGTTCAGAAGGACGCACAGTTCAGAGCCACAAGCGGAAGGGAGCCGGTCATGAAGGAGAAGTTACGATTTTTGGGTTTGGATGTCCATGCTGAGACGATCGCGGTAGCGGTCGCGGAGCCGGACGGTGAAGTGCGAAGTTTGGGAACGATTCCGAACCGCGTCGAGTCGATCCGCAAGATGATCAAGAAGCTTGGTCCTGCAGATAAGTTGAGAGCCTGCTACGAAGCAGGACCGACGGACTACGTTGTGTACTGGCAGTTGGCGGAGTTGGGCATCGCGTGCGAGGTTGTGGCGCCCACGCTGGTGCCCGTCAAGGCGGGCGATCGGGTCAAGACCGATCGGCGGGATGCTGAGAAGCTGGCACGTTGCTATCGCTCCGGAGATCTGACGGCGGTGTGGGTTCCGGATGAGGGTTCGGAGGCATTACGAGATCTGGTGCGTGCCCGCGAAGCAGCCAAGCAGGATCAGATGCGAGCGCGGCATCGGTTGAGCAAGTTTCTGCTGCGCTCAGGCCAGCGTCCACCAACCGGCGTGAGATCGTGGACGCGCCCTTATCTGATCTGGGTTGCGCAGCTCCGTTTCACACAGATCGCTCAGGAGGCAACGCGGCAGGATTATCTGCACGAAGTCGAGCACATGCGGGAACGGGTGGCGCGTCTGGAGCAAGCCATCATGGAGGCAGTGAAGCTGGCCTCGCCCGCGTTGCAACAAGTCATCAACGATCTACAGGCACTGCGCGGAATCGCAGATATCTCGGCTGTAACCATTGCGGCGGAGTTGGGCCAGGTATCCCGCTTTGACAGTGCTCGGCAGCTGATGGGTTATTGCGGTGCTGTGCCCAGTGAAGACTCCAGTGGCAAGCGAATCAGACGCGGGGGCATCACGAAAACCGGCAACGCGCACTTGCGACGGATCGTCGTCGAAGCAGCATGGAGCTATCGTCGTCCACCAGGTATCTGGTACGGATTGCGCAGACGACAGGAGAGCATTTCCGAAGAGGTCAAGGAGATTGCGTGGAAAGCGCAACACCGCCTGCACAAGCGCTATATGAAGCTGGGTGCGGCCGGCAAGGACCAGAGGAAGATCGTTACCGCAGTTGCTCGTGAACTGCTGGGCTTCATCTGGGCTATTGGAACCAGGGCAGAAACGATCGCCAGCCAGCAAGCCGCAGCCTGACAAGAACCAAAACAAAAACAACAACCTTCCTAATAAGGAAAAAGCAAAGACCGTTTGATGAACAGCATCACCCATCTCGAGCACAGAGCCAGCAGCAGCCGGAGCAAGCACGAAGGAGAATCCTCGTTTGGCCTATGCGACAGGCTCGACCGGACTCGCGATAACAGTCAGAGGCAGCTCCCGACGGATCATGATTATGCGGTTCCGACCCGCGAATATCAGACTGATCAATCGTCGCTTAAATCTGCCCAGGCTGCTGCTCGCTCTGTCCTCGGGGAAAGGACAAAAACAACGGCAACGACAAAAACAACCCCACCGATTGTGCAGAGTTGACACGGTCACTCCATATCAGACGGCAGCCGGGGTGGAGAGCGACCTTCGACGATGCCTGGTTGATCGGGAAATTCATGGTTCCGTTACCGACTTCCCAATTGAACAGCACGATGCACCGGTCCGTCTTCTAATCTCGGCTACCCTTCGAGTTGCCTCGATGCCCGCAATCGCACGGGGTTGTACTAATGCCCTCTCCTCGCGAGACAGACTCGGTCGACGGCAATCGTGAGTATCGGTGGTGTGATGCTGATGCCATCGCATCGACTTTAAGCATCGCCATCAGAGAGCGATGATGTTTCAGTAGCCCAGTGCTTTCCATTTTGTATTTGACAAGGCCGTGATCATAGGTAACCATCAGGGCTCTCAAGTTTTTACCGCCATTACAAGCGGAAAATTCGAATACGAGGCTGTTGCCATGAGGCGAAAGACTTACCCCGTGCTTCGGGCAATTGTATTCGCGGCTGCAATTCTACATCTTGCAGGCTGCGGATCTACCCGGATGTCAACCTCTTCATCCATGGGAGGTACACCAGTAGCGGCCAGCAGCAACGCTGCATCCGGACCGCTCCTTGGCGCCTGGTGGGACGCAGGCCATAAAGGCCTTCGCACCGTGTATGGTGTCGCAGGAGCGGCGCATCAGGGAGTGCCCTCATTCAGTGACGGCACGTATAACGGCGGGGCGGTCTGCATGCGGAAGGACATAGCTTTGCTCACTACGCCTTCCGGATCTCTTTTTTCAGTGGCTTTGCCTGAGGGAGAGCCTGTCGAAATCTTAGACAATGGCATCCCCAAAGCGTCGCTCATATTCAGCCCTTCGTGCACGACGTCTCTTGTCTATACGCCAGGCGGTTCTGCGGCGCTTTTGGTGCAGGGGCTGCTCTCCACTCCAACTGCAACTCCAGTGAGTCTTCCGGCGGGCAATTCCGCAGCAGCCATCGCAGACTCGGGCTCGATTCTCATCGCCGTGTCCACAGCAAATGGCGGCTCATCGATACAGCTGCTAGCCAGCGGGACCAGTTCTTTTCAACCGGTTAGTGTTCTCGCAAGGTTCGGCGGCATGGCCTTTCTGCCTGGTACGGATACAGCGCTTTTCGCGGATGCATCGGCCAACACAGTCGTCGAGGCATCGCATCTTACGAGCAACATCAGCCTCACGCAGCTGGCGGCTGCGGCGGACGGAGTTTCGCAGCCCATTGCTGTCGCAATTTCTGCAGACGGCAAACTGGCCGCCGTCGCAAACAACAATGGTGCGAGCGTGCTTCGTCTCGATCTGTCGGGTACATCGGCTCCGATTAAAACGATCTGTCATTGTTCACCCACAGAGCTTGTACCGCTGGCAGGAAACTTCGTGTTTCGGCTGAATGAGCCGGGCTCGGGAACAGTGTGGGCCTTCGATGGAAATGGCTTGCTTCCGCGAGTGACCTTCATTCCTACAGATCAAGCTGCGACAACACAGGCCATGACTACCCAAGCCGCTACCACGAGACACGGAGGAAGCCTATGAGACACGCATGGCTCCGATGTCTCCTGTTGCTGATCCTGTTGCCTTTGCCAGCTGGACTGGCGCAGAAGGCGGCCAGTACCACAACGCTCAATAGCAATAGTCCAACGCTGCAACTACCCGGCAGTCTCACCCTTACCGCTACCGTGGCGCCTCCCAAGGCAACAGGCGGTATGCCCAGCGGGAACGTGCAGTTTTTCAACAACGCTACGCACTCGCTTGGAACAGCACCATTGAAGGCGATTCCAGCTACCCAGAACTTTTCCGCGCCTGCCATCAATGGTAGTTTCGGCTATTTCCCCTACGGCCTTTTCACAATTCCCTCGGGCACGGGGAAATATTCAGTCTTGGGTGTGCTCGACTACGGCGTACAGAATCCCACAGAAGGGACTCTCAATCCGCAGCTCACCATCTACTCCGGCCAGGGCGCCAATCTTTTTCAAGCCCCCACGACGGCGTATGAAATGACAAACGCCAACATCACCAACTTCAGCCCCGGAGTTGACGCATACGCAGTTGGGGATTTCAACCACGACGGCATTCCCGATGTGGTGATTCACGGCTTCAACGGCAACGGATTCGAATACTATGTCCTGCCTGGCATGGCAGGCGCGGCTTTCGATCTCGATAACACCGTGATCTCCCCTGACCAGCACCTTACCTGCAGCGCGTGCGATACCCCTCCGACGCAGACGATAGCTGCCGATGATTTCAATGGGGATGGCTATGCGGATGTAGCCTTCACAGCAAACTCATTCGGAACGGATGGACAGACAGGCGTAGCCGTCAATGCTGGCTCTGCCGCTCCAGGGAGCTTTACCACGATTGTGAACTTCCCTGCAATTACCCCAACGGTAGCAGGTGAAACCTTTCAATCTGCAGCGATTGCAACAGGTCACTTCACGTCCAGCGGACGCCCTGATATCGCGGTTGCCGGTTCATCTTCGACAGGCACGACCGGATATGTAGCGCTTTATCTCAATCAGGGCGTTACCAGCGGCGCACTGAGCTTCGCCACCCCAGCCTTGTTTAATGTGGGTTCTCAGCCGAGTTCAATCGCAACCGCAGACTTCCGCGCCAATGGACTCACTGATGTCGTGGTTGCGAACCTCGTTCCGACCACGCAGTCTGGCTCTGTGCAGGTGCTGTTTGGTGACGGCAAAGGCAACCTGGCAAGCGCCTCTACGGTTGCCATAGCCGATGAGCTAGCTTCGGTGTCGGTCATGGATTTCAATAACGACGGGTATCCTGACATCCTTGCTATAGGCTACGACGGCTCGATGTTTGTTCTGCTCAACGACAAGACCGGGCACTTTAGTTCCGCTGTTCCCTTTACGTCAGGCTCCGGAGGGTCGCTAACTGCTATCGGCGACTTCAATGGCGACGGTCTGGCCGACATTGCAGGGCTTACCTTCAATGGAGTAGGCGAGTCAACGACGTCGGCGGCGTCGGAATTTCTGAACTCAGCTTCCTCCCAGGCAACGCTAGTCACAACTGCACAAACGCTTCCCGCTGGGACCGACTCACTCACAGCCCAGTTTTTTACCGACAACAACTTCAATGCCAGCACCTCTTCTGGCGTCCCAGTCACTGTAACTCAGACGCAATCCAGCCTCACGTGGGCCCAGCCGGTCGCGATTGAGTATGGAACTCCGCTAAGCCCCACCCAATTGAATGCAACCTCCAGCGTTGCCGGAGCAATCACCTATGCTCCCGCAGCCGGGACAGTGTTGCTTCCGGGGACAACGCCTGTAACCGCTACCTTCTTGCCCACAGATGCCTTCGACTATGCCGGCGCTACAGCAAGCAAGACGATCACGGTCAACGCTCCAACGATGACCGGCATCTCTCCCTCCAGCGGAAAATTGGGCGACGCAGCCACCACGATCGCGGTCAACGGTCAGGGACTGGTACAAGGGGCTGTGGTGAGATGGAATGGCACGGCACTGAGCACGACTTGGGTAAGTCTCAATCAGGTGACAGCGGTCATCCCAGCATCACTGTTAACTGCGACAGGCACCGGAACAATTACAGTTGTTGATCCGAACAAGATTGCGGTTGCTGGATCGCAGGCCTTTACTATTACCGCCAGCCCGGCGACAGCATCGGCAAGCGCTGAGGCCACTGTAGAAGCGGGCCAGGATGCTTCGTTGACGTTGACGGTCGACCCCTACCCCGCGGCGATTACTGCGACAATTACGCTGGAATTTACGCCAACTCCGCCGAACACCGTCACAGATCCCGCAGTCCTATTCCCCAACAACACAACCACCGACGTGATTCAGATCCCCGCCAACAACACGACACCGATTCCGGCGATCGATTTCGCAACCGGGTCGACGGCTGGAAATATTACGCTGACAATCAAACTCACGGCGAGCGGCGTGGATATTACGCCGGCGACCCTGACCCCAGTCACCGTCGGGATACCAACGGAGCCGCCGGTGATTAGCTCTGTGACGCTTGACCGGACCGGCACCACTCTCACCGTTAAGGTTCTTGGTTTGTCGTCGACGCGGGACATGACTCAGGCGACTTTCCACTTCACCGCGGCATCCGGAGCAAGCCTCAAAACAACCGACCTGACGGTCGATCTCACCGCTCCTTTTGCTACTTGGTATCAATCGGCGGGTTCGGACAACTTCGGAACGACGTTCCTGTACACACAGCCCTTCACGCTCAGCTCGGATGCCACCGATGTTGGAAGCGTGAGTGTCACATTGACGAATTCGCAGGGCGCCTCACAGCCGGGCACCGCACAATAACGTACATAGGAGAGTCAAATGCTTTCTGGGAAGACAGTGACGAGACTCGCGATGGTTACTGTATTGGGCCAGTTGGTGATTTTGGGTGGCCCGATCACGCACGCACAGGCGACGAACCCTGCACCAGCCATGGTGATTACAATCCTCGACGGGGAAGGTGCGCTCAACGACATCCGCCAGCGCACGGCGCGGGAGCCCATCATCCAGGTGGAAGACGAGAACCATAAGCCAATCGCCGGTGCGGCGGTGCTGTTCGCATTGCCAGGCTCGGGCCCTGGCGGAGCCTTCGCTGGAGGCGCTCAGACGTTCTCAACGATAACGGATAGCGCTGGCCGCGCCGTTGCCCATGGTCTGCGCCCTAATAGCGTATCGGGCTCGTATAACGTTCATGTGCGCGTGACGTTTAACGGATCGACCAGCGAGACAGATATTCATCAGCAGAACATTTCGGGTCAGTCTTCCGTGGCAAATCATGCGGTTCACGCCGCTTCGGTAAAGACCGTCTTGATCGTGGTTGCTACGGCCGCTATCGCGGGCACAGTGGCGGGTATTCTAGTAACGCAGGGGGGCAGCTCTACGAGCATAACCGCAGGGCCTCCGACTGTGGGTGGTCCTTCTGTGAGATCAGGCATCCGTATTCCTCTGCATTTTCATTCCCATTGAGAACAGGAACGTACTCTTGAGAAGCATCCAATGAATCCGACCTCGCAGGCACGGTCACGCTTCAGGCTGTACAGCCAGATTGCTGCGTTATTTGCACTGCTTTCTATGGTACCAACGCCGTACGTCCGATCGCAGAGCACTGACTCAGCCGGACTAATATCTATCCGTTTAGAGCAGAAAAATGGGAACGATTCAAAGACTGTTCCGCAGAATACTGTTTTTCGCAACGGAAATATCCTGCGCTTTCGTCTGACCAGTCGCATTGCCGGTTATCTTTATGTTGTCGACAAGGGAACCACCGGAGAGACCACGACCCTGTTTCCCGTTTCGACTGGAACGGATACCCAGAACCGGATCGAGCCTGATCAAACCATGGTGGTACCAGCCATGGGTGACGGCTGGTTTGAAGTATCTGGTCCCTCGGGATCCGATACGATCTACTTGCTTGTAAGCTCAACTGCCATCCTGATCCCTCCGGCAGCCGTACCGGAGACGCAGGAATCTCCGCAGAGCACTCTACCGCCAAATCTGCTGCCTCGCTGCAATGATGAAATATTCAAAGCCAGAGGCGAGTGCATCGATTCATCAGCCGGGGCTGCTCCTTTACCTCCAAACGCGCCGGTGCCGCGCGAGCTTGCTCCGTTTGCCAAGTCTGCTGCGAGAGATATTATCCTTACCGAGGACGGTGATGGAGTTACCGTGAAACCTGCCCCTTCCGCGAAGCTGCCTCTCATCTACACGTTTCGTCTGGCACACCTGCAGTAACTCGAAGGGAGGTCAACGATGCATCGCATTCCAGGTACGCGCGCGCAAGGGTTCGCATGGATCGCATGGGCCGCATGCACCGCGGCAGTCCTGGAATGGTTTCTTCCGTGTTGCATGGTCAGACGCCTCCACCCGCAGACGGCTACGCAGAGCCCCCCGGATGCGTCACGCGATTTGAAACCAGTTCACCCGGGCGATAGTGCAAAGCCCATCGTTCCGGGGGCAGTGCCGCAAAGCTATGCACTAGTAGTCGGGATTTCGAAGTTACGAAAACCTGCCTGCGTCGGCTGCAGCTGCACTTCCGGGCCGCGATGCGCAATCGATCTACACGACGTTGATCAGCGAACAAGGAGGCGAGTTTCCTGCAAGCCACGTCCACATGCTCACGGACTCGCAGGCCACGCTAGCGAATGTATTGCATGAAATGGACACATGGCTACCCTCTGTGACGGCGCCGGACGACCGCGTACTGATTTATTTTGCAGGCCATGGATTCATCTCAGGAGGCAAGGGCTATCTTGCCCCGTACGACTATCGACCTTCACAACATTGCTGCTACGGCGATACCGATGGAAACATTGGGTCAGCTGGTCGGCACCAAGATCAAAGGCAAATGGAAGGTTCTGCTTACTGACGCATGCCACAGCGGAGCTATCACTCCTGAAACTGATCCAAAGCAGCTCAATCAGCTTCTCCTCGACGTGCATCAATCCATCTTCTCTCTCACTGCCAGCCGCGATCGCGAACAGAGCTTTGAAAGTGCGGAGTGGGGTGGTGGCCACGGCATCTTTACTTACTATGTGGTGCAGGGCCTTCAGGGCGCGGCGGATGCCAATAGCGATGGCGTCGTCACCGCCGATGAGCTAGCTGAGTATGTTCACACCAACGTGCGGCAAGCCACTGGCTCACGGCAAAATCCGACCTCCGAGCGGGGCAGCTTCGATCCAAATATGTTGCTGGCATTCAATCCAGATCGGGTAAAAACAACGACCCAGGCCGGTCTGAACTACGGAACCCTGATCGTGCAAAGCAATATGGACAATACCGAGTTTTGGCTGGACGGAAATAAGGCCGGCGTGGTGAGTAAGTCCGCAGCGCTTCGTCTTCCGGGACTCGTTCCCGGCTCTCATACCATCAAGGCCGTGCATATGGGGTACGAACCGGATGGTCCACGCGAAGAGATGATTTATCCGGGCCAAGAGACATCGGTGAGTGTGCGAATTTTGATTCCTCGTCGGCGTAATCAGGCAGCAGTCGACCTTCTCGATGAAGGCGTGGAATTCTATAAAAAAGGATTCGAGGCCAACTACAAGAAAGCAGAAGAAAAGCTCAATCAGGCAATTGCCATCGACCCCAACTACAGCGAAGCCTACATGTACCTAGGCCGCGTCGAAAATGCACTCTGGCAGGATGACAAATCTACTGCCGCTTTCAAGCGCGCCATCGCCATTGACGCTGACTACGAAGAAGCGCGGATCAGCTATGCCGCGGCTCTTCTCGATCAAGGGGGATTGGACGAGGCCGTCCGGCAATTGAATGCCGCGCTTGTGAACTCTCCCAATGATGGCACTGCACTCTATCTTTTGTCGCAGGCCTATGCTCGCGAAGGCGACTTTGCCGCCGGAAAGAAAGCTGCATTGCGGGCAGTTGCGGCCGTACCTGCCAACGGCGAAGGCCACTTCTGGCTTGCTGAATGCGAGCGGCATCTCAACGAAGCAGTGGACGCTGAGGCCGAATACCGCCAATATTTGAAGTTGACAAATTTCAACTCAGGAGCCCTGGGCAACGCCAACTATTATGTGCTCGGATTTCTGCTCGGCATGGGTAAGAAACATCATGCCGCGGAACAGGATATCTGGCTAGAGCAACAGGGGCAGGCGAATCTCGGCATCTGCGATTGCGAGTTTTTGCAGAAGCGCCTCGATGCCGCGACTCCATTTTGCGAGAAAGCCTTGAGTCTCATGCCATCAGATCTCTGGGTAAATTATCGTCTGGGCCTAATCTACGTCGAGCAGGCCAACGCTCACGCGCAAACAGTGAATACCATATCAGCCAACATTCAAAGTCCGACGGATCTTCTCAAGGCTGCGAAAGTCAGATTTACAAAAGTTGTTACAGTGAACCCGGATACCGATGAAGCTGGCCGTGCTAAGCAATACATTGCACGCATCGATGCCGCTCTGGCTTCGCAAGCTGCGACCACTTCTCATCCCTAAAGCCGTCTCGAGGTCTTATACGTGGCGAAGATCTTATTCGTGATGAAGATCCAGATTTAACACTACCTGTGAGTTCGAGATGGACGCTCCGCCTTTGGCCACAACGTAGATGGCTTTTTCGCCCTGCACATCAGGCTTTGAAGACTCATCCACTTTCTGCTCATCTACCAAGCTCAGATCACGACTCGCCAGCTTCTGTACAAATAAATCTGGAATGTTGTTTTTTGCCTCCACCATCGGCCCAGCATCGCCACCGACAGGCGGTACTGAAGGCTGAGCACCTTTGCCTGTTCTCAGATTCTCGATCACACGATCAATATCCGCGATAGGTGTGCGGCTCAGTATGACGTAAAGCTTCTCGTCGCCAGGATTTTGATCGAATGCGAACGCCCGCGTACCACTCGGCACTACCTGCGGCTGGCCGGCCACAATCTCATTTGCGTCCGGTCCGGCATTTGGCGGAGGAAAGATCGGCGACCATGCACCAGAAGAGCCCCGCTGAATCACGTAGAAGTACCCGGACTCGTTTGCAAGGAAGCTCAGACGAATGTGATCGCCACTATGGAATACGGTGCCGGGCGTGACCTCCGCATACTCGTTGCCTGCGCCGCGAAGCATAACCGAGCAGCGCAGTCCGAGACGCTTCTCCGCAGCGCGCACAAACTTCGGAGCTGCTCCATAGCCGTTAGTTGTCACTAATTGCGCGACTTCTGCATTGCCTCGCGAAGGCTTTCCAGCGTGGCCTCGCTCGGTTCCTTCAGACACCTCGCCAATGCTGCTTTGCTTTGGGCGCGGGTGCGCTTCCGCTGGGTTATGCGCCGCCGGATTGGGCGCCAGGGAGATCAGATCATTTGCTGACCAGAACGCGTCCCGCGCGGTAAATTGCTGCGCCATGAGAGCGCATGGAAACATCATCGCGAGAGCAGCGACCGGCAGTACTCCGTTTCGAACAATCATCGATTCTCCTCATCGTGAGTAGTGGCCACAACACGCATTTGCGTTTGAGCGTGACTTAAATCCCGCGCATACGGATTCATGAGTTAAGGAGCGCTCCGAACACAACGAAACCCAATCCAAGGCGAGTGCGCCTCGATCGGCAAACCGCGCTGTGCAGCCACATGGAACGCCTCTTTGGATCCCACAGCAAAGCTGCCGCCTTTGATGGTTCGCCAGTTCACCGAAAAGTGTTGACCGTTCGAGAGATGTGCCATTCCAGCAGTATCCGCCTGGGTTGGCGCATAGGGCGTTGCAGTCCACTCCCAAACATTACCAGCCATGTTATATGCGCCGTATGGACTCTTACGCAAGGGTTCTGACGTTACAGGTTGTATCTTGTCTGGAACGTTGTCTTTCCACGGCTCATTTCCCCATGGATAGCTGCGTCCATCCGTACCGCGGGCCGCTTTCTCCCATTCCTGCTCGGTTGGTAGCCTTCGGCCAGCCCAGGTAGCATAAGCGGCAGCGTCTTCATAGGAAATGTTGCTCACTGGGTAGTCAGGATGCGCAGCGTAATCCGGTGCATTGGGAGGTGCATGTCCTGTTGCCTCACAAAAACGGTGGTATTCCGCGTTAGAAACTTCTGTCTCATCTACGTAGAACGCAGGAAGAGACACTGTCTGTGCTGATGCTTCTAGTGAGGCGTTGAATTGAAAAGCTCCTTCAGGCACCAGAACCATGCGGCCATGCGCATCGGAATATACCGGCGCACGCGTTGTTGCGGGTGGAGCGGTGGACGTAGATGCCTGCTGCACTGTTGTTTTAGTCTCTTTCGAGCGCATCAGCCAGAGGGCAATTCCTGCAATGGCCAGCAGCACGACAGCGGCGATCCCGATGACCAACCCGCGCTTCGATCCCGAGGGCGGCGCATATACCGATGCCGACACAACCGGTTCGGGAGCCGGAGGCACCTCAACAAATGTCGGTGCGGCCGCAACGGGTGCGGCAGCCATAACTACAGATGAACTCCCCGTTTGCTCCGGGGTGCCGCTCAGGGGAGCCAAGGTCACGGAAGATGTCGCGGGAAGATCGAGAGGCATTTCAACAGCTCGAGCGATCAACTCACTTAGGCCGGATTCGACGGCGGCCCGCAGTTCGCCTGCATTGGGGCTCGCTCCGCGGGCGATCAATAACGACAGCAACTCCGCTGTATTCTGATACCTGTCTTCAGGCTGCTTGGCCATGAGCTTTTGCACAATGACATCGCATTCAGCAGGCAGTTCCGGATCGTAAATCAACAGCGACGGCGGAGCGTTATTTAGATGCGCCATCTGAATGCCGATCGTGCTTTCGAGATCGAAGGGCCGTTTGCCGGTGAGCAATTCAAAGAAGACCACCCCCAACGAATAGAGGTCACTGCGGATATCGCATGTGTCTCCGCGGATCTGTTCCGGGCTCATGTAATACGGCGTGCCCATGCTCTCGCCGGGGCGCGTGAGCCCATCGGAAATATCCGCAACCCGTGAAATTCCGAAGTCGAGCAGCTTGATGCACCCGTTCTCATCGAGCAGCATATTTGCCGGCTTCAGATCGCGATGCACGATGCGTTTAGCTTCGGCGCAAGAGAGAGCTTCGGCGACCTGGGCGATCACGTTCGCTGCCTGGGGCAAAGTCAAGCGGCCCTCGCGCTTCAAATAGTGGGCCAGGTCCTCTCCTGGAATGAACTGCATAACCAGGAAATACAGCCCGTTGCCTTCGCCGATGTCGAACACCGGAACGATGTTGGGGTGATTGCCAAGCGAGGCTGTCATGCGCGCCTCACGCTGGAAGCGGCTGACAATACTGGGATCTTCCGCAAGGTGTTCGGCTAATACTTTGATCGCAACAAGGCCGCCGTGGAACCGGTGCCGCGCGAGGTAGACCTGCGACATTCCGCCGCCGCCGAGACGGCAGAGAATCTGGTATTTGCCTCCCAATACTTCGCTGAGCCGTTCCTGTATATCTGCCAGTGCCATTAGAGGTTCGCTTCCGATTCTAGATCAAATATCCCAAAGCCTGACAATACAAGGCAAATGTCATTTGACATTCAGAGAATTCAGGCCGTAACGGCTTGGCCCAAATCGGTGGCACCAGTGTTAGGTAAACCCCGAGAAACTCGCGTTACTAGAATCACGCATTTGCGATCTTAGGACAAAATTAGGGTTGAGACCATCTAAGTTATATCAGTGATAGTGGGCGATAACTGCTGAAATGCAGAACACCTGCCCGGATGCCATTTCCATCCACACTATTTTCCGTTTGCTGGTGAGCATCGGGTAGACTCGCGCTCAGTCAGATGCGTCGCCTCCGGTCCCGGAGTCTATGGCTCTGACAGTCCCCTCCGGAGGGGCGCTGTAGGCCTCAGCAAGGGCTTCGACCTTTGGAAGCTCTTCCTGGCAGGGTAAACACCAAGTTGCCGTGAGATCTTTCGTTCAGGTTGGGGAGCCTACGAGCTTATAACGATCGTCTGCAACTGTACTCACCGAGTGTAGAGTCCCGTCCGTACCCTGTTCGTGCCATTCATTGAGCGGAATACCATGGCCATCGGTATAGGCACCGGTTCCGATCGTCGCATGCCCGGCCGCGGTGACCAGATTCGCGTAGTCGTAGTAGCAGTCGGTGAAATGCGCACCTTGCCTAAGAAAGAGATTCCACCCATTCTTGGCCTTGAATTCTGCGCGATACCGATCCAGATAGTCTCCGCGGATCTGATCGAAGACGAGGATTACCACCAACTTTGGCTGCGCGTCATACGCATCACCCAAACAAGGTCGCAAACAGAAGGCCAGTAAGACGGTCGATACTATGAAACGAATAGTTCGAAACATAATCGAGTCCTTTTCAAGGCAGAAAAGAGATTCGTTCAAACGCTTCGTGTCGCGGGCCGATCAGCTTCTCCAGATTGAAGCTTCAAGCTGAAGGCAAGCGAATCGAAAAAATGGAGCCGTTGGGTAGCCGCGGAGTCAAAAGGATGATCCCGCCATGCACTTCCACTGCCCATTGGGCGATCGATAAGCCAAGGCCGGCACCTCCCGCATCACGTGTCCGCCCTTCATCAACTCGATAGAAACGATCGAAGACGCGTGACGCTTTGTCTTCGGAGATTCCTGGCCCTTCATCTTCAATGTCCAATTGCATTGATCCGCTCGGGTCTCCGGAACCCACGGTCGCAGAGAGGCCCAGGCGGATTGTGCTTCCTGCCGGTGAATACTTGACGGCGTTGTCGAGCAGATTGATGACGGCCATCCTCAGAAAGCTGCGGTCTGCAAAAACGGCGATTCTGCTATCGCCCGCAACGGATATCGTCTGTTTCTTGTCTTCCGCCAAAACCCCGATGACTCCCACGGACTCCTATACCAAATCCATCATGGGAAAAGCGGAGCGTTGCAGCTCGAACACGCCCGAGTCTGCATGAGCGATCGTCAGTAGCGTATCGATCATCGACGCGAGGCGCGCAACCTCTTCAAGCATGCTGCCGATAATATCGCGATAATTTTCGGTACTGTGGTCTTCCTGGAGGCCGACCTCATCAACGCTACGCATAGCTGCAAGCGGGGTGCGCAATTCGTGCGAAACATCTGAAGTGAAGCGTTGCAGCTTTTCGAACGAGTCTCCAAAACGTGCGAGCAGTCCATTCAGCACGCGGGCCATGTGGCCCAATTCATCATTCGGATTGTCAACAGGTACACGCTCGTCCAATCGCTCGACAGTGATCTGCTCAGTCTGTCGAGCCATCTGTTCAAGAGGATTGAGCGCCTTACCTGCAACTCGGAAGCCAGCGAAGGCCGCTGCAATCGGGGCAAGAGGCATCGCCAGCATGAGTAAACCAGTAAACTCGAGCAGACGGTCTCGTAGAGGTTCGGTGCTGTAGGCGAGCAGAATTACAAGTGGCTTGCCTTCCAGGAGGTGTAGATGGCTTATTGCAAGAACTGGCGTCCCATCGGCCAAGCGCATCCGTCTTGAGACATAGCCCACTTCGCCTTCGTGTGGAGTCGGAGCGCCATCGATATACATATCGAGAAGGCGGTCATTCCGAAAAAGAACGTTCCCGCCGGGGCTTAATACTTCCATGTATCGATCAAGCAGAAGGCGCGATTGAGGGTCGCGTCATTTTTCGAAATATTGTAAGCGCGAAGTTGACGGGACAGGCGCACTGTATACGATGTACGGAAATCGCTTTTAACTACGCATGGGCACGTCATGCTCTTCGCCAACAAATTGGTCGTGCGAACAACAAAACGTCTCTTAGAGCGAATTATTGCTCTCCGCTCAGGTTCGTTGTCGAATGAGGCGAACGCTTTCTCCTCTCTTCTATCCGGTCGTTGCGAAGCTCTACCTTGCCGGGCAAATGTCGGTCCCAATGGAGCTATTCACAAACGGTTTCATGATCTCGCCTACTGACCGTAACTCTCCATTCTTCATTACGCATTGCACCTTTGATACGTCGTCAATATTGGCCAAAGGATCTCCCTCCACGAGGATCAGGTCGGCAAGTTTGCCAGCCTCCAACGTTCCCAGATCGTTCTCCACCTTGGCTGCCTTAGCTGCCGTGCTGGTCACCGTCTCCAACGCCTGCCACGGGGCCAGACCGTACTTCACCTGCGAGCGAAGATTCAGGTGTAGGGAAGTCGAAGGAAGATCCAGTGGCGAGTCCGTTCCGCCGATAAAGAGTCCCTTGCGATCCAGTACGCCCTTCACCGTTGCCTCCTCGCGCATCGTACGTTCCACCGTCGAGGCCTTAGCCCCGTCGCTGGACTTCAGTGCCATATCCCGTGCTTTGATCAGCCTTTCCTGCTCCCACGGTGGTGCTACGCCATAGCGTGGATCGTCCGCCATCGTTGGTGAATCCGCAATCAGCGCTGGATTAAGCAAGGTGCTGGTCGTCCACATGCCCGACTCGGCCATCAGCTTTTGCACGTCTTCATAGCTTGCTCCAGTAAGCGTTCGCGAGTACGCATATCCTGTTCGCGCCGTCGCCGAAACATGGCTCATGCCATCGTTGCCCAGCGCAATCGCAGGCAACAGGTAGTGCCCCGCCGTCTGTACTCCCATCTGGTTGTGCGCATAGTCCGCGCCCTTTACCACCCAGCTATACGGTAGCCGGACATACAGCTTCATGAAATCGAAGTCCAGGCCTCGCAGCCGCTCGAACTCGCGCTGCAGCTGCGCCTCGCTGGTCGTCGGAATCATCATCGGATAGTAAGTGCGTTCTCCGTCGATCGCCTCTCCCGTGGCAAACAGCCGCGGCCCAACCGCTGCGCCCGATACGAACGATTCTTTCTCCTCTTCCGCGCGGTAAGCCTGGTCCGCCATATCTCGTAGCGTCGTGATTCCATAAATCATCCACAGCCGTCCCAGCCTGTCGCCATAGTAGATCGACGAGTCCGAGTTGGGATGTGCATGGTTTTCCCACAGTCCTGGCAGTACAGTAGAGTTTGGAGCTTCGATTACCTGGTAACCTGCAGGCACCTTTCCTGTGTGCGGCCCAACCGAAGCAATTCGATGACCATCGATGAGCACATCGATGTCCTTCAACTCATCTGGACCAGCACCCTTCCAATACCGCGCCGCATGAATAAAAATCTTGCTCTGTGGCTGCTCTGGCCGATAGGTAAGGTCGAGAGGAACTGTAGCGATCGCCTTGGTCACGCGATCCAGCAACCGCAGCTTTCCATTCGACAGATACAGTATTTTCTGCTCGCCATACGTTGGAGCATCGGTAATCTCACTGTTCATGGCGACTGCCTTGCCTGAAGGCTTGCCGTCCTCATCCACCGGCATCGCATACAGCAGATCGTCCATCACGAAGACCATCTCTTTGCCATCTGGCGAGTACACCGGACCATCCTCTGTCCTCGTTGAAATCGACTCGAATGGCGCGGGCTCAAACCACTCCGTCTTCTTTGTCGCCACATCGACCGCGAGGATCGAGCTTGTCCCTTCGCGAAAGCGATGCGAGTAAGGCTTCACAGTGGCGATCGTCACCGTCTTCCCATTGGTCGAGAACGCCGGTCGTCCCGGGAAGAATGTAGCCGGAGCCAGGGGAGAGGTTTCGCCGGTCGCCACATCCAACAGCAATGTGGCCCCGGTCTGATTCTGGAAAGCCAAGGTTTTACCATCCGGCGACCACGCCGGGAAGATCTGCGCACTCTTCGAAGGAGCAAGTTGTTTCTCCTCGCCCCGGTCTTTACGTCGAGCAGATAGATGTTCTCGATCCCACCCTTGTCGGATACATACGCCAGCCATCTCCTATCTGGAGACCACGCTGGGCCCTGCTTATAGAAGCTGTCGTGTGTCAACGCCCTCGGAGTGCTCTTTCCAACATCGAGCAGGTATAGCTGGTTCAGCGCAACAAACGCGATCTGCTTGCCGTCTCGCGACAAAGCAGGTCCTAGCACGCCTTTGACCTGCTTTTGTGCCGTAGCATCGAATCCGAAGTTCTTGCCTGGATAAACGGGCCGGATCGACGTGATATCGGCCGAGAAGGGAATCGACACCTCTGACTTCGCCGCCAGGTCGGCCTTTAGGATCTTGCCATTCGCGGTATAGAAGAAGGCCGTTGGCGAAACCCAAGCAGCGGGGAACGGAAACGTATCGTTGTTCGCTCCCGAAACTGTAGCGCCATCCACAACCAGCTTCGCCTCATCTACAAAGTTCCCAGCCCCCAGTAGCATCACATAGGCAAGCTTCCCATCTTTCGACCACGAAGGTGACTCGAAGCGGCCAGGCGTCTTGCCCATGGAAACAAGCGTACGTGTCTTTCCCGTCGCCAGATCCACCGCAGTAATGGTCCGTCCCTGTACACCGCCAACACCAGGTTCTCCGGCCACAAATACTCCATCGATATACGCCAGCTGCTTGCCATCCGGTGACCACGCCGGTTCATATTCCTCATCCTCGCTCGACGTAATCTGCTTCAGTGCTCCACTTGCCACATCCACGGTCCACACGTCATATGAGCCTTTGAATGCGCGATCGGATGAGAAGGCCACCGTCTTGCCGTCTGGAGAGAAGCGGGGCTCGCGATCATCTCCATGCCCGGTGGTTAACTGTCGCAATTGCGTGCCGTCTGACTTCATCAGCCAGATATGAAACGTGCCTCCCTGGTACGACTGCATCACAACCCGGCTCCCATCTGGCGAGTACTCCGGGTGTGACGCTTCCACCAGCGGCCCCGTCAACTGCTTTGCCTTTCCCCCTGTGGCCGGAAGCGAATACAACAACCCCTGCAGATCGATGATCAGCGTCTTCCCGTTCGGCGACACAGTGACCGCCATGTCCGTTCCTTCACTGACAGTGATGATCTTGTGCAGAGCTGAGGCATCAGCAACTACCGGAGCTACCGTAGCTCCAGGTTTAGCGGGCTGGGCAGCAGTAGCCGTTGATAGTGCGATGAGCAGAACGGAAGCAGCAACGTGAGATCGCATCGGACTCGAAGCTCCTTGGAAGAAACAACGCGGCGCATTTTGAAGACTGCTCGCGATCAACACTTCACGATTAACTGCTCAAGCAAATCCTTCGAGGGTTCCCACTCGCCAATTGCCGGATAAAGCAGCATGGCTTTACGCGCCGCAGTCGTCGATCCCGTAAGCGCTGCATCAATGGCCGCGCGCTCATAGGCTTTGACGGCCAGGACCAGGCCACGAACGGATTCCGGCAGCCGGCCACACGGTTCCGGACAAACGGTGTCGGAGCCGATGCTGCAGGCAACCTCAACGATATCTTCCGGCTCCATGTCGTCGATGGCTCCCAGGTTGCGGGTGTTGACCACGATACGTTTCGGCTCATCACCACATAGAGCATTCATCACGTCGAGTGAGATTCGATGATATCCGCTTGCGGCTCGAAATGGATCCTCGTTACTGGCTCCGCCCGGAATCAGCGCCGATCCGCCACTGCCTTCGAGCTCCATGTAGGATCCGGACCGTACGTTTAGATAGCTTGCATAGGTGGCGATCGCGCCCTGTCCATCGCCCTGTCGCAGCAGCTCTGACAGATCGGCAATCAGACGATGGGTCAGTTGGACAATCTCGGTTCCGCGCGTACTGCCCTGCCTACGTTGATTTTCGAGCGCCCTGCGGCGCGAGTAGTAGAAGAAGAGATATTCCGTCGGTAGAAGCTTGAGGGCTCGAATCAGTTCGTGCTCGAAGAGCGGAATGGAGTAGATCCTACTCAGAAATGCGTCATTGGCAAGGAGCTGTTCGGTAAGGTCTTCGCCGCGAAGCCGAATGCTGCGTATCCAGCCTAAGTGATTAAGGCCAAGATACTCACAACGGCAAGACTCGTCATCGGCATCGAGCGCGATCCGAATGCGGTACATCATTTCTGATGGCGTGTCGCAGATACCAACAACTCGCGCGCTCGAGTGATGCTGAATTGCTTGCGTAATCAGCCCGGCAGGATTGGTGAAGTTAATCAACCATGCATTAGGACTGAACCTTTCAATGATCCTTGCCTGCTGCACGGCAATCGGCACCGTCCTCAATGCCATCGCGATTCCACCCGGGCCTGTGGTTTCCTGACCGGGATAGCCGTGCTCAATCGCAACGCGTTCGTCGTGGGCACGCGCTCCAATTCCACCCGTGCGGATACTACTCAGAACGAAGGCAGCTCCGTCCACGGCATCTTCTAGCGACGATGCAACGCGGATTCGTAATGAGCCATCTTCCTTGGCTACGATGGCTTTACCCAGCTCGGCCATGACGCGGCAGCGTTCACCGTCTATATCGAAGAGAACCAGTTCGTCTGCATTGAGCCGCTGGCCTGAGTCGTTAATACCGTAGATAACCAGTGGTGTGCGGACTCCGCCTCCACCGATCAATCCGATCTTACGACGTGTAGGTGATTTCATAGGTCTCCCTGAGTTCTTCGCGTCGAGGCAACGCACCAAGCGCGCCCGCTTTTCGGGTTGAAAGACTTCCGCAAATACACGCGCGACGCAAACAGTCTTCGGGATCTGCGTGGTCAAGTAGAGCGTCGATAAAACCGGCGTCGAATGCATCTCCTGCGCCGGTAGTGTCGATTACATCCACCGCCGGCGGATCCGCTTGACAGACTCGTTCGTCCGTCTGCATAACCGCGCCGCGAGATCCCAGCTTGATGACCGCACGCGGCAACTTGTTCTCTCGTGCAAAGGCCAGATAGGCAGTCGTATCGCCGCCTGCAATCAGTCGTGCTTCTCTCTCGTTGGGTAAGAAGTAATCCGTGGCGCGGTATGTATTGAGCGCGGCGGAGGATGTAAGCCAGCCTCTCTGGAATCCAACGTCAAGAGAAGTCGTACATCCCACGCTGCGCAGTAGCGGCAACAATTCCCCCGCGAGCCCATGATCCAACGGCAGCGCAAAATGCACATGCTGTGCCTGGGCAAGAGTATCCATCGTCGCATCCAGGCGAAGCAGATCCATCAATCGTTCGTTTTCTCCCACATAGGTGAAAAATGAGCGTTCATCCATCAAGGAGACGCTGGCCGTCACTCCGGTATCCCCTTCTGTCGTTCGTATGCCCTCACTTGCTACGCCAAATTCCCGCAATCGGCTTTCAAACCAATCAGCATCTCTTGCACCAACAACGCCGATCAGGCTGACGCTTCGCCCCAAACGTCCTAGCGCGCATGCGGTATTGGCAGCACCACCGCCAATTTCTCGGTAATATCCGCGAGCAAACGCCTCCTCACCCGGCTGTGGCCAACTGTCGAAACCGGTAAACACATGATCGATATACATCTCACCGACAACCGCGACTTCACACTTCATCGTGTACCTGGAAAGGCCATTCCTTTTTGTTATGGGCCAGCAACAGATAGGCTCCAGTTCCTGTGATTGCCATCGCCGCGCCGATTGCGATATGCAACGGATTGCTGCTGACTACGATGTAAATCCAACCTAGAAGAGCAATCCCCGCAGGCAGCGGGAAGAGAGGCATGCGAAAGCTGCCCGGCTCCGCGACTCCACGACGTCTCAACACCATCACTGCAACGCACTGCGCCGCAAACTGCGTCATAGTCTGCACAACAATGAGCACCGAGATCAGATCCGACAATGACACAAGGCAGGCGAGCGCCGATAGTAGGCCCATAAAGAGAAGCGATATCGTTGGAAATCGTCCTGTCGGATGCAGTCGTGCGAAAAACCGAAAGAAGTGTCCGTCCGCAGCAGCTGCATAGGGAATGCGTGAGAAGCCAAGGAGGATCGCGAAGACTGATCCAAAGCTCGCGATGAGCACCAGTACGGAGACAAAAATGCCACTGCTTCGCCCGTAGAGTGATTGCATGTAATCCGCAACGATCGCTTTGGAGTACTGCCCCTGCTGCCACGGGATAGTGCCCAGGATCGAAAGGTTCATCGCCAGATACAGAATTGCTATCAGCGCGATTGAAGCGATCACGGTCCAGGGAATCGTTCGCCGCGGCACTTTGATCTCGTCGCCAAGAAAGCACACGTTGTTGTAGCCACCGTAATCGTACGTGGCAATCAGGGTTGCAGACCCCAGCCCAAGCCAAAACGAACGCGATGGATCAAAAGCGTGCGCCGGAAAGCTGAAGGTGAGAGCGGGATGAAAGTGCAGCATGCCGCTTACCACGATCCACACGCAAGTCCCCATGACCACAGCGGTAATTACGATCGAAACTGTACTGATCGAACGGATATTTCTGTATAGCAGGGCTGTATTCAGCAGGCAGACCGCCATGGCCAACATCACCAATTGCCAGTGGCCAAGATGTGGTGCAAGAAAGCCGGCATATTGCCCGAACCCCACTGCTCCAGCTCCAATCGAGATTGGACCGATAAGCAGCGATTGCCAAAGGAAGAGAAAACTGATCAGCCGTCCCCATCCATTCGGACCGAAAGCCTGCAAGAGATAGTGGTACGAGCCGCCCGAATGCGGCAGCGCAGATCCCAGTTCAGCCCAGACCAGTCCGTCACAAAGGCAAAGGATTGCACCCACAATCCATCCAAGCATTGCCTGCGGTCCTCCCATCGCCGCGAGCGCCAGCGGAATCGTCAGAAACGGACCTACGCCAACCATATTCAAAATGTTGACGGACATGGCTCCCGCCAGCCCCATGCCACGGTCGAGTTTTTCTGCGGTGGGAGCCGTCTGAGTCTGCATGAGAGATGAGTCGAGAAGCATCGGGTGAAACGTACGTTGGTCTGCACAGCCACGGTGTAATGGCGGTGATTAGCCGCCAACGTGAAGTTGCGGGTTTTTTGCAAGACTTAGAATGTTTGCAAAGATCCGGTAGGCGCCTGGCACACCTAGTGGCAGTTGGCGATAGAAGGCATATGCGTTATAGATGTAGACGCCCTTTCCGTACCGCGCAAACAGAAGGCCGCCTTTTTGCGGATCCTGTCCTTCATCATGGGTTTCGAGCAAGGGTTCGTAATGCGGGTCCCATGAGGCCATAAACTTCGATCCGCGCTCCTCGATCCACCCATTGAAATCCTTCGCTGTAATCGCATTAGGCCACGCGAACAAGGGGTTCTTTGGATCCAGCATGGTGACCACGGAGTTCTCATCCGTCACCTCTTCTGGATCGTTGGTCATCGAATACGGATACGGCCCGTAATTGTGATCGAACTCGGGCGTGTTGTACTGCACGATGACAACGCCGCCGCTCTCCACATACTTAAGCAGGCGCCCATTGTTGGCAATCAGATCGGGCCTCACGGCATAGGCTCTCACACCGAGCAGGATAGTGTCGTACTGACTCAGATCGGCGCTGGCCAGGTCTTGCGCGGAGAGAAAAGCGACGTGCACACCCAGCGCTTCAAGTGCAGCCGGTACATCGTCGCCGCTGCCTTCGAGATATGCGATCTTCAACGAAGGCGCTATCTTCACATCTGCGCCGCTGGTCTTGTAGGTAGCTGGTTGATATAGAAAGTACGGACGCAATCCGGTATAACCGACCGTCGTATAACCTTCTTCGTACTGTTGACCGCCGGACTCGGCAATCGCGGTAATCTCATAAGGCTTTTCAAGAATAGATCCGGGATGGACTGTGAAGGACGCCGCCTGGTCCTCGCCGCTATGCTTGAAAGCCACAGAGACCGTTGCCGGTTCTGCAGTCCACCCCTCCGGAAGCTTGAGGTGAACCTGCGCTTTGGTCTCACCATCAAGATTGTCATGCAATCGAACGCTGACTGGGAAGAACTGTTGGCCGAGTGGAACGATGCCTGCGCTTGGATAGAGTGCAACAGAGATTGCGGGACCTACAGGCATGGGGAATCTGAGCGTCCCGGGGCCGTTGATCTTGTCGATAACCTGAACGACATGGCTCGTTTCGAGCGTGACCCCGTCAAATTGGAAGCGCACTGCAGCAGCAAGCGGGTACGGCACAAACGGCTTGTCCTCAATCGCTTTGCTGGAAACATCGTAATAAGACTGCTCCATGTCAGGGCGGGTGAAGTACGGCTTCGTGTATGGCTCATCGCTGGGAACCTTCGCTGCAAAATGAACATCAGCTGACTTCCCCGGCTCCACTTTGAGCGAAGCCGCCTTGTCCGTCACAGCATTCCAGTTCTTGCCCGAAGCGGAGATCAATTCGACTGATTCGATTGCCACCGGCAGTTTTCCACCATCATAGAGATGCACACCAACATGAAAGCTCTGACCTGGTGTCGCCATCTGAAAGCTCTGCTGCGCGCCGCGAAATTCGGCCGGAATATTCATCGCGGGACCGCCTGGAATCACACTGGCTTCAACTTCAATACCCAGCGCCGCGACTATTGCGTTTTGAAACTGCTGTCGCTTCACTTTCAATTCATGCAGTACATTGTATTTCTGCTCTGCCGCGAGATCGCCTTTTTCCACTTCGCTGATCAAGGCATCCGTGGCCTTGAATCCTTCCGCGAGGGTTTTGGCAGTCGCGGATGGGTCCTGCGCAGAGAAGACTGCAATAGAGCTCTCAATCGTGTCACTGATCGCTTTCAGATCGTTCGTTAGGAACGTTGGCGGCACAGGACCAGCCAATTGTGCGATTCCTAGCAGTGACACATCGATGCCATCGAAAAAGCTCTCCTCCTTGTCTTGCGTCTGAATGTGGGAACCGAAGCGGTGATAGCCTGCCGATTGATTCATCGGCTCAGGGACATCAGCACCGCCATTCTGCGATTTCTGAAAACCTAGTCCCTCGCGTGAAATCTGCGGATAAGTCAAACCTGCCAGAGTGTCATATGTTCCGACTGGAATCTCCACTGTAGTGGATACGGGTCCCGGTTCCCATTTGTCGGTAATATGATTTTGCACGCCGAGAGGGCCCCAGTGATGCGTGGCATAGTCATAGAGGCCCTTTTCTGATGTTCGCAGGAAAGGCGCGTGCGCATACTCCTTCGCAGGCGTCCATGGCAGCAAACCAGCCCGGATCTGCTCAGGGAACATCTTGGGATCGCCAGCCGCTTTGAAGACTTCCTGAGCCATTAGACCAGCGGTTGCGTGCTGTCCGTGTCCATCGGTGGGCCCACCAACAAAGACAGAGCAAACGACCAGGGGCCTCGTTTCGCGCACTACGCGTACCGCTTGTTCCAGAACACGATCATGACCCCACATCTTGAGAGCTTCGTCAAGAGACTTGGAAAACCCATAGTCGGCGAGGGTCGTGAAATATTGCCCATCGAGGCCATAATAGCGCCCAGCTTGTAGCAGCTCTTCCGAACGCACCAGCCCGAGCGCATCCCACAGATCGCCGGACATCACATTGGCTCCGCCTTCGCCGCGGTCAAGGGTCAGCAGATCGGTTCTGACTCCTAGTCCGCGGCTCTCATAGGCCAGCGTGGCGCCATCTTCGTCATCAGGATGAGCGACGATCATCAGCAGGCTTGCTCGGGTGCGCAGCTTCTTCAAGGCCAGCCATGTCTCGGTGGCTCCGCGGTCAGGCGGAATCTTTCTCGCGTCCACCATCGGAGTTGACGCCGTCTCATGAGCCTGACCGAACACGAGAGCCGACACGCTGCACGAAAGCAACGACCCAATCGCCCAAAAGAGTGCCTGTTGCTTCACCATCCACCTCACTAAATGCGAGTCCATAATCCACGCTGCTTGCAGCTCAGAAGAATATCTTCCCGGCAAACTGGACTTCGCGCGGATCATTTGTCGTCGCTGAGCTCTTGCCAAACGCTCCAGGCGATGAAGTGCTCGCCGAAGGGTTGGCAAAGTTTGGATGATTGAAGGTATTGAAGAACTCAGCGCGGAACTCGAACCTCCAACGATCCTTGAAGGGGAAGCTCTTGAAGACGCTCAGGTCCACATTCTCACTGCCAGGTCCGTGGAACATTCTCGGCCGGCAACTGCCAAACGAGCCCGCTGCGGGATTCGTAAACGCCGCCGGATTGATGAAGAATCCAGACGCGTTGCCCACATAATCCTTGGGATTTGTCGACGCTCCCGAAAATGGATCGCCCGTGCAGTCCGGATACGATTGATGATTTCCGCCGGTAAAGCTTTCGTCCGGCGCCGTCACATCGAACGGAATGCCGGTCTGGAAGCTCGCAATCGCATTCAGCTGCCAGTGCCCAATCAATCGGCTAGCTACGCTATCCTCGTTCAGCACCATGCCACCTTGGCCAATCGGCAAAGCCCAGATCGCATTACCGACTAGCCGGGACCTCACATCCTGTTGCGAGTTGCTCATCTCATGCTTGTAGTCGTAGGCATTCTGCGGGAAGGCATTACCGGTCAGGTTATCGACGTAGTCCGCCAGATTATGGCTGTACGTGTAGCTCACCTGGTACGCAAGCCCGTGCGTCAGTTGCCGTTTGATATCCACTTCAAGTCCGTTGTAAGCGGTATTGCCGTCATTCGTGCCGAGCTCCAGGAAGCCATGCTGTCCTGCGCCGTTAACCGCTTGCGTCTCTGTATTCAGGTTTGCATAGGGAAAGGTCACTATAGGACTTTCACCGCTGAATCCGGTCACAACGCCTTGGTTCCCATTGCGCAGCCGGTTCATCTTGCGTCCCCAGTTCCCCACCCAAATCGCGTCCAGCACCGTCGATCCGTTTAACTGAATCTGCGGACCAAAGCTAGCCTGCTCCACATAGCTGGTGCGCTCATTCGGATCCTGCGCCCTGAGCTGAAGCTGAGGCAAATCTACTCCCAGCGCACTTAACTCAGCTGAAGGGAAGCCATTCTTCAACTGGAAGACAGGTGTCGTGCTACCCAATTGCTGCTGCACAGAGTCGTCGCGCAGAAACGGCGGATTCAACTGAAGCATCGACTCCGAACCAATTCTGTTGATGAATTGGTGGAAAATACCAAAGCCCCCGCGAAGAACTACATTTGGCGCCACATGGTAGGCGATTCCAATGCGCGGAGAAAAGTTCGTATTATCGGGATGAATCAGCACCCGATTGTAAAGTCCACCGCTCGAAGAAGCCGACACAATCTCGCCACCATTAGCAGGGCTGAAGTTCGACGTGTGGTTGTCACGGTTTATCCAGAATGGCGGGTAAAGCTCATAGCGTAAGCCGTAGTTCACCGTCAGCTTTGGCGTTGCTCGCCACGTATCTTGCGCGTAGAACGAGTTGCCACGGATGTAATTGTTCACCTCTAGCGCGGTCTCATCGATAGCCCAGCCGATATCACCAAGCAGAAACTCAGCTGGCGCAAACCCCGGAGTATTCGTATAGATGCCAGTTCCCAGGATCGCTCCCTGTGGAGCTTCCAGATCGAAGAAGTTCAATGAGTTCTCGTGATATTCATAACCAAACTGCAGGCTATGACGCCCAACCAACTTATAGACGTCATCGATAAACTGCCACACCTGTGCCACCTGGAATTGTGGCCGATAGATTGAAGAACCCTCAGTTGTCAGGCCGAAGATATAAATCGGTGGCAGCCCTGCGGTCTCGGGTGTAATTGGAATTCCCGTCAGTCCGTACTTTGGAGCATCCGACTGCCCCAGCGTCAAACCGATCGGATTGCTCTGTGATAAATCACGCAGGAAACCGAAGTGCGCGATGTTCACTAGCGATGAAGTCGGCGTATATGTCCATCCAAGCGCCAGGGACTGATCATGCAATACGTATTGGGTTGAAAAGTCACCGTTACCCACATCCGGATTCGCTGTCCAGAGTGGGCTCTGGTAATTCTGATGGTCGTAGCTATAGCGCCCAAAGATCTGGTTTTTCAGGTTGAGCTTTTCATCAATACGGGCATCTACCGTATGTGTGTGATTCGGCGCTGCTGTCACGTATTTATAATTCGGCGCGCCTGTATATGGGGCTCCCACGTTGGGGTAGTTGGGATCTGGATAGAGATTGATCAGCGCCTGGCCAACCGGATCAATGCATCCAGGCTGTACAACGTTACCTACGATGCAGCCCGCTTGTCCATCGGCGACAGCTTGCAGATTGTAAGACGAAGAAAGGGCGCTGAAGTCGCCTGACTTCATCGCTGGCGTCGGCACGGTTGAATAAACCGTCTGTGCCCGGCTGCTCAACAGACCCTGGTACGCACCAAAGAAGAATGCGTGATCGCGTAGGATCGGGCCACCCGCTGTTCCGCCAAACTGGTTCTGCGAAAAATGCCCCTTCGGCGTCCCACCGTAGTTGTTGAAGAACGTGTTTGCATCGAGCGCGCTGTTGCGTAGATACTCCCACACATCGCCGTGGAACTCGTTGGTTCCGGACTTAGTAGAAGCATTGATAATTGCCCCCGCCGAAGTGCCAAACTCCGTCGAATACGTGCGCGTCTGAAGACGGAACTCCTGCAGTGCGTCCGGTGGCGGAATCACGGCCTGTGCTGACTGTTCCTGCAGATTCTCCGAACCAGTATTGTTGTCGATGCCATCTAGTGAAAAGTAGTTCTGTAACTCAAGGTTTCCATTAGCGCTGAATCGACCTTCCGCGGCATTTGATACTTCGTTCGAGGGATCTGTGTATACGCCCGGTTCCAATAGCGCCAACTGGTCATAGTTGCGGCCATTGAGCGGCAGTTCGTTGATCTGCCGGCTCTCAACGACACCGCCCACATCCGCTCGCTGCGTTTCCAGCAACTCTGAAGATGCACTCACCTGTACTTCCTGCTTCACGTCACCAACCGCCAGAGTGAAATCGACCTTGGCGATCGATTGGACATCGATGCGCACCGAATCCGTTACACCGGTAGAGAAACCCGGTGCCGTTGCACGCACTCTGTAGATGCCTGGAATTAAGCCAAGCGCCTCATATGTGCCATCGTTGTTTGTATTGAATTCACTCTTGACGTTTGTCGCTGTATTGATGACCTCGATATGCGCGTTCGGCAACGCCGAACCGCTGGCGTCACGCACAATGCCTGTGATAGATCCGTTATCGACCTGCGCCAACAAGGGCGCAGCGACGACAGCAAGAAGTAACAGTGCGGCTCTCTTCGCAAGAAGAGTGAACTTATTGCAGTTGGCCTTATAAATGGCGGGGATTAAATTTCTTGCCTGCATCGCCTTCATCATCGCCTCCAGGTCGAGTCAAAGCTACCTCCACACGGCTCTCGATCATTGACATTCGAAAGCCCGGACCAGGGATAGCACTAACCCTGGCTCCTGCCGCGAGCGCGGATTCAGCAGCATCGACAACCAGCGATGTGTCGCGTTCTCGGCACGTGATTTGAGGCAACTTTACCGGTAACGGAACTAAGCATACGGTGATGAAACAAAAGTCTTTTGCCTATGTCAAGAGGAATCTATAAGATTCGCGTCATTTTTTAAGTGCGACGGTGCCTGCTTGAACCGCTCGCCTCTTCGCGCCGCTGGTCCTTGTGCTTCCTTTCCGCATTGCTGTCAGCCATCGGTTGTACTCTTGTGGTCCCGGTAAACCTTGCAGGCCGCCGGGATGCGAAGCAGCAAGGCTGCCACAAATGTTGCCCGCGCGAAGGCAATCGTCCCATCCCGAACCACGAAGAAACGCATGCAAAAAACCGCCATTGAACGCGTCTCCTGCCCCTGTCGCATCCACCACCGGAACCGAGAGCGCGGGCTGACGATATACCTTGCCTTCGGCCATCAACAATGAGCCACGAGAGCCCAGTTTCACTATTGGAACCCGCACCCAGTCCTGTAGTTTTTCGAGAGCGCGTGAAGCTGTGCTCGCACCGGTAATCGCAAGAGCCTCGTGTTCGTTGGGAAAAATAAAATCGCAGTGTCGCACGATAGAGATCAATTGATTTGCCGAGGTCTCAGGATTCCAGCCGAAATCCGCCGACACTGTAAGGCCTCGCTCCCGCAGATCGCGCAGCGTAGACAACCACTTGCCTGGCCGCCGCAGTGCGCAGGCGAAATGCACATGACGGGCTTGCCGCAGTTTTCGTTGCACCGACTCGTGATCCAACATGTCTTCCAGCCGTCGATTAATGGGCTCGTGTGTCACCATCATGCGATCTGCGTTGTAGGCGATGCAGACGGTTAATGCAGTGGGCAAATCCTTGCGGAACTCACAGGCGGTAATATCCAGCTTCTCGCGCACCATCTCGGCCCATGTAGGCAAAGAATCGGCATCTGCTCCCACCCTGGTCACAATCCCGGTGGTAGTGCCGAGGCGGCTCGCCGCAATAGCTGTAGTGGACAACCCTCCGCCCGGTGCGACCAGGAAAGAGTCTGTCTTCAACTCTTCGCCAAAGCGCGGTCTGCGCGGAAGGCGATAAAAGATCATGTCTGAGAAAAATTCTCCAAATACAACCAAATCGAACTTCGGTTCGATACTGCGGCGTCGCGTTACCATCGTCTCTTTCCTTCCGTACACATATTGGAATCGAATGACTGACCTGCCCTCAAGTCACTCGCCGTCAGTCCGGAAACATGTCACATGTAGCGTCGATCTGAAATTGCTCGACGCGCATGACTCATATCCGCGATCGTCTAGACGAGCTTCGTTCAATCAATTTCGGCGATACGAGAGCTCTACGAGGTCCTGCTCCAGTGCTCTTCGTGACCAGTTGCAAAGCCATACGTCCCGCTTTCTGCCCCACTTCATGTCCAGGTATCGCCACACTTGAAAGTGGAACTCTCATCTCACAAAGTTGGGTTTCGTTGCCGCAGCCGACAAACGCAATTGCATCGGGAATTTTGATGCTTCGGCTTAGCGCTGCATCCATCGCACCCACCGCGATCATGTCGCTGTATGTCATCACGCCATCGGGTCTGCCTCGTCCTTCGAGTAGCCGTAACATTCCTTCGAAACCACGCCTGTACCCGGCCGTATCCCCCCCCATAGCATCGACTATCAGCTCCGGATGGAACGCTAGCCCGGCATCGCTCAGAGCGTCACGAAAACCCGCGTAGCGCATGTCTCCAATAGCTGTGTGCGGACCGCGAAAATAGGCAATGCGCCGACAGCCCTCCGCGATTAAATGCTCGCAGGCAACGCGGCCCACGCGCTCCTCATGAACACCTACGAAGTTACCGGGAACGCCGGAGGACCTACGATTCACAAAGATGAGAGGCGCCGGTGGCACCTTGGACAACTGCTTGAGGAATGGCGTGCTTTCTTCCATCGACACGATAAGCAGCGCATCTACCTGACGCGACAGCAGCAGCTCAATATGCTGCTGCTCGAGCTCGGGATCGTCTTGCGAAGAACAGACGACCAACCTGTACCCGGCGGAACGGATTGCCTCGCTGATTCCTCGCGAAACGTCGCAGAGGTAGGCGTCTCCCATGCTCGGTACAATCAGGCCCATCATGAATGTCTGGCCAGTGCGGAGACTGCGCGCCGTTGTATTAGGCCGATAATTGAGCTCTCTGGCGCGCTGCAGCACGCGCACCTTCGTATCCTCGCTGACGTCGGTCTGACCGCGCAGCACCTTAGAGATCGTCATCTTCGAGAGATTCAGATCTTTTGCGATGTCCTTAAGCCTTACTACCATTCTTCAGGCTCCTGCGGCCCAAGCAGCAGATTACATATAACCTAGCGCGACATCAAATACTTCTCCCGCAGCACCTCGCAGCCATCTTGTACGATGGGCCCGCTTCGCCACTGAGACAGAGTTGTAGCTGCAACCAACCCTTAGTTGGATGAGCTGCGACATTCGTACATATTCTTGAAACGCCTTCTCCAAAGCTCATCCCAAATTATCATTCTTTGCCCTTGGTATCCGTCGACGGGCCGGCACCCGTATGGGGCCTGTTTGGAGGGTTGAGCCGTGGAAAGATCTTATGCCACTCGCAACGTACAAACAACAGGTACATGAGGTAGGTAGCCCAGCGACAACAACAAAGAGCTCATCAGGGGTTGCGTCGAGAATGCCTGAGGAGCTAGCCAACATCGTCTCGCTGTTCGCATGGTCAGATGAATGGTTGGATCGAGTGCGGCTGCGCGCTGACCGGCGCTGGTATGAGCGGCTGTATCACGATCCGGATTATGACATATGGGTGATCAGCTGGCTGCCAGGACAATCCACTGGCTTCCACGATCACGGTGCATCTTCAGGAGCCTTCGTCGTGGCGACCGGAATTCTTGAGGAGCATCGTGTTGCCGAGCAGCCCGCGTGATATATCCGGGCAAGCCGCTGGCGTTCGGTCCCGATTACGCACATGATGTCCGTAACGTTTCCCTCGCTCCGGCCATCAGTATTCACGCATATTCGCCCCCGCTCGACGAGATGAACGAGTACCAGTTGGATGGGAGTCGATTGATTTTACGTGAAGGCATGTTAGGGAAAGCTGAGACGCTCGATCGGGGGTGGCGCGTGCACGAGAGAAAATCCTTAGACCGGATCGAGGCCTTGAGTATTGAGCAGATACTTTCAGCTGCGCGAGCCCGACTATGGCGGCTATCTCCGGAGGAGACCTATGAGGCGGTGACCCAATCAGAGGCGATACTCGTCGATATTCGTCCCGAAAGCCAACGCGCGATCGAGGGCAGTATCGTGGGCGCGTTAGTTGTAGAACGAAACGTGCTCGAGTGGCGATTCGATCCGGCCTCTAGCACCCGGTTGCCGGTCGCGACCGATCACGACATCCAGGTAATCGTGTTCTGTTCTGAAGGCTATACTTCAAGCCTCGCAGCCGGAGCGCTGCAAGATCTCGGACTCTGGAACGCGACGGACATGGTTGGTGGATTTCATGCATGGTGCGCAGCGGGTTTGCCGAGTGTGCCGTAAAGCGGGACTTCCTAGGATGAATTCTGAAGAGGGGTTTCTCAGATCTAGCAACATCATCTGGCGTGTATAAGACCGGCGGAATGCTTCTGAAAACGACTCCAGGACGGTTCTCGACAGCAGGATGGCTTGTATTTATTGATTCCTATTACAGGCTTGTGCACCCGTCGAGGACCTTTATTTCATGCACACCAGTGCGTTGCGTCTGGGTACATAGGAGCACTAAGGTTACTTCCGACAATGCTCCTGCAGTGGGTCGATCCAGGTCGAATGGATTGCAGGTTCCACGTCTGAATTGGCAGGAAAGCGCACTTCAGCCAATGAATCGAGTCCATAACCGTGAGTAGCTCACCCGCAGCCCGGGGTAGAGGTTTACAGGGCAGAGTTCGCGTGTGTCCCGATTAGCAAAACGAAACGCGATCTCACCCCGTATCTACCAGTTTGGCAACCTGGGAGGCGTTTAATGTGGTTTCAAAACGAGAGCACGATCGCCAATGTAGTCACTGACAGCTATAGGCAATGCGACATAGGCAGGAGGCTATCGATGCTGGTTGATCAATTCCTGGAGACATGAAGGGCTGATGCGTCAGTTGAATCTTCGTTGAGGTAGGAATGAGTTTTTGGTCCTCAGATTAATATCGTGTTGTTGTCGGTCATGCCGCATTTGTGATCTTGATTCGTTCTGCACGGGTCCAATCTCGGTCTATTAAGGGTCCAATAAGGATTGCGAGCCGTCCTTTTCCGTTCCAATGCGCTTTGTTGTGTTGCGGTATGTTGTTGAAAAAGCGTCTATGCAGACAAAGAGAAGAGGCTATCCCTTGGCGTCTACCCGGAGACGAGTTTGAAAGCGGCCCGAGATCGCTGCGATGAAGCCCGCAAACTCCTGAGTGATGGAGTCGATCCGTCCCATCAACGCAAAGCCCATAAGCTGGCAAGCGCGGCCCGTTCGGAGGACACGTTCGAGAAAATTGGCCGTGAGTGGTGCGGGAAGCAGAGGTTTGGGGTTCCAGAACGCACTCTATGGTATTGCAATGGGTGAGTACATTGACAAGGTTTTCCGTCCGATTTGACACTATGAGTAGGCTTTCATGTGGGCAGGCACGTTCTCCTTTTCCGGAGCGGCGTCAAGAAGGGAGAGCTGATGAGTTCTTTGGCCAATTCCCCGGCAGATCTCGTATCGAGCAGGAAAGAGGCACCGGGCAAATCTGGTGAATTTTCATCCGAATCTGTGCTCGAAATTCTGAGGTTGATCTTTGCTGGAGCCCCGCTGGCTGAGGTGCTGGCGATTATTGCGCAATTAGTGGAATCGCGCGCTGATGGCACTTTATGCACGATCTGGCTTCCTGACGATGACGGGAAGCAACTCCATTGCGCGGCTGCTCCTAGTCTTCCTGGGTTCATCGCCGACGCCGGGTCGATGCTTATCGGCCCGGAAGGGGGATCCTGCGGCACAGCGGTTCATCGAAGAGAGCCCGTCTATGTCAGCGACATCCTTCGAGATCCGATTTGGGTCCATTACCGTCACCGGCTCTTGCCTTATGGAATTCGAGCAGTATGGTCGCGGCCATTATTCACGAAGGATGGAAAGATTCTCGGAACATTCGCCATTCATTATCGTGAACCACGCACTCCAGGCGCGAACGATCTGCATTTGATTGAGAATGCCAGTCACATCGCCGGAATAGCGATTGAGCGCCAGTTGAATGAAGAAAATCTACGGTATGAGCGCGATCGCCTGCGACTGCTTCTGGAGATTACAAGCAGCGTGACATTCAGGTTGGATCTCCGGCAAGTGGTTGAGGCGCTTTCAACAAATCTGTTCAGGATCATGCAATGTGATGTGTCCGCCCTATTGCTGCCAGACTCCGAGAGCGGCGAGTTGCGCGTCACAATCTTGCATAATCCAGACGCGAGAGGGCCTTTCCGCGAAGGATCGCTGGTGCCAATGAAAAGCTCGATCTCGGGTCAGGTATTGCGGACTGGCAAGAGCGTCCGGATCGATAGCTTCGAACAGGTCCGCAAGGATCCTGAAATTTATGGAAACCGGGACGGGCAGCAAAATTATGAGCGCGTCATTGAAGAAGGCCTACGCGTTGGGTGTTACCTTCCGCTCACGGGCCGTCATCGCGTAGTTGGCGTTCTGATGCTTTGCAGGCGATCGGATATTCCTTTTGAGAATGACGACGTGGCCCTGCTTGAGCAGGTGGCATGTCAGGTTGCGATTGCGGTCGAGAACACGTTGGAGTACGAAAAGGCGACAAAGGATCGAGACAAGGAATCGAATCGCAGGCTCTATCTCGAGGAGGAGATACGTGCTGAGTTCGGCGAAATCGTCGGTGAAAGTCCAGCACTGAAGACTGCTTTGCACTTGGTATCCATTGTGGCGCCGACGGATTCGAGCGTTCTGATTATGGGAGAAACGGGCACGGGAAAAGAGCTGATTGCCCGCGCAATTCACAATCTCAGCAATCGCCGCGAAAGAGCCTTCGTCAAGCTGAACTGCGCTGCAATTCCACTCGGACTTCTTGAGAGCGAGTTATTCGGGCACGAGAAGGGTGCATTCACCGGAGCGATCGCACAGAAGACGGGGCGCTTTGAGCTTGCCGACAACGGCACGCTCTTCCTTGATGAGGTCGGCGATATTCCTCTCGAACTTCAGGCAAAGTTGCTGCGAGTCGTGCAGGAACAGGAGTTTGAGAGACTCGGCAGCAACCGGACGCGCAAGGTAAACGTCCGGCTCGTCGCGGCCACACATCGTGACTTGTCCGCCATGGTAAGGCAGACGACGTTTCGTGAAGATCTTTACTATCGGCTGAAAGTGTTCCCCATCCATGTTCCCTCTTTGCGGCAACGTACGGAAGACATTCCGAAACTGGTCAGACATTTTACTCATTTGTATGCAAGAAAGATGAACAGGAACGTCGACACGATCCCATCCGAAACGATGGAGGCGCTGTTGCGATACCGATGGCCGGGAAATATCCGGGAGCTGCGGAACTTTATCGAGCGAGCTGTGATTCTTTCACCACATACAGTATTGCGAGCGCCAGTTTCCGAATTGGAACCGTTTAGCGCTCTGGCAAAATCAAATCTGCCTATGACCGGCCTCGATGAGCTGGAGAGGGATCATATTGTTCGTGTTCTCGAAGCAAGCAATTGGGTTGTAGGTGGTCGCAATGGTGCGGCGGAGAGGCTGGGAATGAAGCGGACTTCGCTGGTCTACAAGATGCGGAAGCTGCGTGTCGTCCGTCCTCAGGTCTCTCCGCAAAATGGCAGCGTGGGCGACCGGCTTCGCGACGCTTAATTCTATCTATTGTTGGGCAACGTGACGAACGTCCGTCATTGACGGATATTGGTCACTCTTTTCGTCAGTGCCGGCTTGACAACTGCGGAGCATTCTCCACCGCATCTGATTGCTTTTAAAAACCTTAGATTCGCATGTTGTTCCTCTGGCGACAGTTTTAGTTTGGCCCGCCAATTGCCGTAGTGCTTCCGCTGTGCCTTCAACTGCCCATTGTGCGCATCGGGACCTTCGATCATGAAACGACAGCACGACGCCACGTCCGGTCTTGCTGCAAAATATGCGGCTGTTCGCTCGCAGACGAGTTCGCTCGCGGCAAGTTTGTCTGCCGAAGATCAGATGGTCCAGTCGTGTCTTGAGGCCAGCCCAGTGAAATGGCATCAGGCGCATACAACATGGTTCTTCGAGACATTTGTGCTGCGGCCATTTCTCGCCGATTACAAACCGTTCCGTGAAGAGTTTCACCGGCTATTCAACAGCTACTACCTTTCGCTCGATGATCAGATCCCTGAAAAGAAGCTTCGTGGGGTGTTCTCTCGTCCGCCACTCCACGAGATCCTGGATTTTCGCGCGTATGTCGATCGCGAGATGGAGAAATTTCTCTCTCACCCCGTTGATAGTGAGGTGCACCGGCTCATTATTCTTGGGCTGAATCACGAACAACAGCATCAGGAACTGATTCTGACTGACATCAAGCACGCATTCTTCTCAAATCCCATGCGACCGTCCTACGGATGGTCCCCATTGCCAGAAGGCAGTGCGCATGCACTGCCAAGAATGCAGTGGCTGAGCTTTGAGGGTGGACCAACTGAAATTGGCGATTCATTGAGCGCGGAGACGCTTGCCGACTTTTGCTTTGACAATGAAACTCCGCGTCATCGTGTTTACCTCGAGCCCTTCCAAATCGCTAATCGTGAGGTCACTTGTCGCGAGTATCTGGAGTTCATATTGGATGACGGATACATGCGCTCAGGCCTCTGGCTTTCTGACGGCTGGGAGACAGTCAAAGAGGCGGGCTGGGAAGCCCCGCTCTATTGGGAACGTGATTCCAGCGATGCGATGGGCTGGCGCATTTTCACACTTCGTGGCTGGCACGGACTTTCCATGCTGATTGATACACCTGTGTGCCATATAAGTTTTTTTGAAGCAGATGCGTTCACGCGCTGGCGCGGCTGCAGACTACCTACGGAGACCGAATGGGAGTCGGTGTCGAGACATGCGCGTCCATACGGGAATCTTCTGGACTCGAACAGACTGCATCCAGCAATGGCGAGCGGGGATGGAATTGACCAGCTCTTTGGCGACGTCTGGGAGTGGACCGCAAGCCCCTATGTCGGTTACCCAGGATACAAACCTCTGCCCGGAGCAGTAAGCGAATACAGTGGCAAGTTCATGTCAGGCCAAATGGTTCTTCGCGGAGGATCCTGCGCTACTCCCGCGGACCATGTGCGCGCCACTTACCGCAATTTCTTTCGGCCAGCGACGCGCTGGCAGTTCACAGGAATTCGTTTGGCAATGCACTAAGGGCTCTTCGATCCAAAACTCGGGCACGTCGAAGGCTTTCTGCCGCGTATCAGAAGCCCTGCTATGCGAACTAAAAGGATATTCGAAATTGGCGGTGATCCGCCTTATGAAGAAGGGATGGAATGTTATGAACCGGCTATTCGCTCGCATTGCAAAGATGCGTATCTTTCAGGGAAACATGGATAACCATCTGGTTCGAGCATCCATGGTGTTTATCTATTTCATTTTCGGGTATCAGAAATGGTTTGACTTCGAGGCGCAGGGGCTGAGGCCGTTTTTCACGCATGGACCTCTGATCTCCTGGATGTATCCCGTCTTCGGAGTCAGAGGCGCAACCTACTGTCTCGGCGCTTCCGAGTGGCTGTTTGGCTTATTGTTATTAGCCGGCTACTGGAACAAGAAGCTCGGCATCCTGGGTGCCCTCGGATCGTTACTCACATTCTTCTGTACGATCACGATCATCCCATTCTTCCACGAGGGCTGGGCCGCGGCAGCCGGGGGATTTCCCGCGATGACCTTACCGATGGGATTCCTCATGAAAGACGTAGTTCTGCTCGCCGTATCTTTTTATTTGCTGAAACAGGATCTGAACCTTGCGTCGGCTGAATCTTAACATGCAGTCGGAGATGCCTACAGCAACGCACCAACGCCCTTGATCAGAGTCAGGTGAACGATCCGTGACGAAGACCTCTACCAAATCCTGTCAGTGTTAGGTATTCGTCACGGACTTTGTCAGCATGCCTATGGGTAGTCCCTGTTTTGTCCCGAAAAATCTCTCGGCATTGCAACAGATTATCCGCGCAGCGAATCCAGGAATGAGGTTGTTTCCGTTTGGCATTCCGGGTGCATGGGAAACTCTTGAAGTAGATTGCCAACGTGCAACCAGTTCAACCAGAGTGAGGAGGATCAGTCATGAATCAGGTTTCGTCAGGGCAAGTCGCCAGTGCGGGAGGTGGATCGGGACAACCAGGAGCATCAGCCGGCGCGGCGCCGCAGCGGTCCACTATACCTCTAACAACAGTTCACCTGGTGGAGGTTGATGGCATCCGAGTCTTCTATCGATCGGCCGGCGACGCCGCAGCGCCGGTCGTGCTACTCCTGCACGGATTTCCGGCGTCATCCTTCATGTTCCGCGAACTTATCCCGCGCCTCGCCGACCGGTACCGCGTGATCGCGCCCGATCTGCCTGGATTCGGATTCACCGAAGTGCCCGAAAAACGAAACTATACGTATTCGTTTGACGCATTGGCGAGCACGATAGAAGCCTTTACCGACGCGGTTGGTCTCGAACGTTATGCGATCTATGTCTTTGATTACGGCGCTCCGACTGGCTTCCGTTTGGCAATGCATCGCCCCGAACGCGTGACGGCTCTCATTTCGCAGAATGGCAATGCGTACGAAGAGGGTCTCGGCGACGCGTGGGGGCCGATCCGCACGTATTGGTCCGCGCCCACGCCAGAGAACAGGGAAGTGCTTCGGCAAAACATCCTCACATTCGATGCAACGCGCTGGCAATATACTCACGGCGTAGCAAATCCGGACGCGGTAGCGCCCGAGTCGTATACGTTGGACGCAGCGCTTCTGGAACGCCCAGGGAACAAAGAAATCCAACTCGATTTGTTTCTGGACTACGCATCCAATGTGAAGCTTTATCCGAAGTTCCAGGAATATTTTCGAAAATCGAAGCCGCCTTTGCTCGCGATCTGGGGCAGGAACGATCCATTCTTCATTCCTGCAGGCGCAGAAGCATTTCGCAAAGACATTCCGAACGCACAAGTTCGCTTTCTCGATACAGGTCACTTCGCCATCGAGACACATGCCGTGGAAATTGCAGCCGCGATAAAGGAACTGCTGGACGCCGAGAAGGGTATGCTCCGATGAGTCCTCTTTCTCACATTGGCAGCGTCATTTTGGTTCACGGCGCGTGGGCTGACGGATCGTGCTGGAGCAACATCATTCTGCCTCTGCGGCATCACGGGCTGAACGTCATTGCCGCGCCGATTCCTCTCACCTCACTCACCGATGACACAGCCGCTCTCCAACGTGCGATCGAGAGGACAACGGGTCCGGTAGTTCTGGTCGGGCATGCCTACGCAGGCGCGGTGATCGCTGCGGCGCATCATGAGCGCGTCAGATCGCTCGTATATATCGCAGCGCTGGCGCCCGATGAAAACGAAACAGTCGCGGATGTCTTCTATCGTGCGGCGCCGCATCCTGAAGCGCCACGCCTTGCGCCCGATGCTCACGGATACATCTGGATGCCGGAAGATGGATTTGCTCATGCCGTCGCGCATAAGGCATCGCCAGATCAGCTTGCCATCATGGCCGCGGTGCAGCGGCCCATCGCAGTGCAGTGCATCCAGCAGAATGCTCCCTCGCCGGCATGGAAAAAGAAGCCATCATGGTATCTCGTCGCCGAGGAAGATCGCATGATCCTTCCCGAAACCCAGCAATATATGGCCAGCCGCATGGGTGCAAACATTCGCTCACATGCAGTCGACCACACGCCCATGTACAAAGACCCGAATCTGGTCATCGATCTAATTCAGAGCGCGGCCAGGGACGCATTCTCGAATTGAAGTAGTTCTTGCGGCCCGCGGCCACGGAAGGCGCGCTGCAGAATTTCGTTTGCTGATTGGATTTGGGAGTGAGGTGCTATGAAAATCGATTCTGTTGCGATCGTCACTGGCGCAAGTCAGGGCATTGGCCGCGCCACTGCGCTGCGATTGGCCCGCGACTTCTCGGCGATTGTGCTGGTGGCGCGAAACAAGGAAGAGTTGCAGCGAACGTCGGCGGCTGTCGAAGCCGCCGGCGCGGAATCGCTGCTCTGTGCTGTCGATCTCCGGGAGCCGCAATCGGCAGACGTCGTCGTCGATACTGCTCTCGGCCGTTTTGGGAAGATCGATGCTTTGCTCAACATTGCCGGAGCGGTGCCACAAATCGATCTGTTCGAGATGACCGATGCGCAGTGGGATGATGGCGTCGCGCTCAAACTCCATGGAGCGCGCCGTCTGACCATCCGAGCCTGGGAGGCATTGAAGGCCTCAAAGGGATCTGTCGTTCTGATCTCTGGAAGCGCCGCTCTCGATCCAAAGCCCGGCTTTGCCGCGGTTGCAGCGATCAACGCAGCGATCATTGCACTTGCCAAGGCATTCGCAGAGCAGGGCATCAAGGACGGCGTGCAGGTGAATAGCCTCGTGCCCGGCGCGGTGATGACCGGACGTAGAGAGTCGTTCCTCAAAAAGTGGGCGCCTGCGCATGATCTTTCGGTGGAAGAGGCCGTCAGGAAGTTTCCTGAGGAAGTGGGCATCGCGCGTTTCGGCAGGCCAGAGGAAATCGCAGACCTGATGGCATTCATAGTCTCGCCCGCGGCGAAGTGGATGACGGGAGCCTCAATCCGCATGGATGGCGGAGAGGTGAAAGGCATCTGATGCGCGAAGGATTGCGCCCCTCAGCATTTTTACCTGCGATGGAGAACTGCAAATATGGGCATTCAAAATCAAGCGGAATTCTACGATCTTCTCATTCTTGGCAGCGGCGCCGGTTCAAAACTCCTCGCGTGGACTTTCGCAGGACAAGGGCAGCGCGTTGCGGTCGTGGAGCGCAAGTATGTTGGTGGTGCGTGTCCCAATATCGCCTGCCTGCCGAGCAAAAATATCATTCACACAGCGCAGTTCGCACATGATGTGCGGCGCAGCGAGGAGTTCGGAGTCAGCATCGACAGATTTCGAATCAATATGCCCGCAGTGCGAGATCGAAAACGCCGCATGGTTCAGGGGCTCGTCGATACGCATCTTGCGCTCTATAAACAAAGCGGAGCGGAACTGATCATGGCCTCAGGAATATTTGTGGGCCCAAAGACGCTTGAAGCCACGTTGCAGGATGGAACAAAGCGTTTGCTGACCGGAAAGAACATCGTGATCGGAACGGGGACTCATGCGGCGATCGACAAGATTCCCGGCCTCGCGTCGGCGCAACCGCTAACTCATGTTGAGGCACTGGAACTCGATCTCGTACCCGAGCATCTGATCATTCTTGGCGCCGGTTACGTTGGGCTGGAGTTTGCGCAGGCAATGAGCCGGTTCGGCAGCAAGGTCACAATTGTCGACCGCAATCACCATCTCATCCATGCCGAAGACGACGATGTTACCGAGGGTTTGGAAAGTCTCTTCGAAGACGAAGGCATCGAATTGGTTTTGAACGCCAGGATCAAAGGCGTGTCGGGAAATTCAGGACAGTCGGTGCAAGTCACTTGTGAGCAGCACGGCGCAGAGAGAGTGCTGGAGGGTACGCATATCCTGGTCGCAGCCGGGCGCGTGCCCAACACAAGGGATATCGGGCTCGAACTCGCCGGAGTGGAGCTGACTGAACGTGGGTACATCAAGGTAAACGAACGCCTCGAGACGACTGCTCCCGGTGTGTGGGCTGTTGGAGAAGTCGCGGGAAGCCCTCAATTCACGCATATCAGCGAAGATGACTTCCGCGTCGTCCGCGACAATATTCTCGGCGGAAACCACGTGACGACCGGAAGGCAAGTACCCTTCTGTCTCTTTACTGACCCTGAATTCGCTCGTGTTGGAATGAGCGAGAAAGAAGCGAACGCAAAAGACATCGCCTACCGTCTGTTTAAGGTCCCCATGGCGGCTGTGTTGCGCGCGCGCAGCCTCATGGAAACACGCGGATTCCTGAAGTGTCTGGTTGAGCGCGACAGCGATCGCATTCTCGGGTTTACTGCGTTCGGCGTCGGCGCCGGCGAAATTATGGGATGCGTGCAGATCGCGATGCTTGGCGGATTGCCGTACATAACCCTACGCGAGGCGATCCTCGCTCATCCAACTATTCCGGAGGGTTTGGTCTCTCTGTTTTCTTTCGGCTCCTCTTAGCCAGGACGCGGCTGCATGCTTTTCGCAGCCTATCAGCAAACCACTATTGAGGTTTGGCGGAAGAGAATGGGGACTCGCCCTGGGCGGCGCATTTTTCGGTGTCCATGAAGCATTGCCTCATCTCTTGAAGACCAAGGGCTCTATCGTCAATCTCTCCTCCGTGCCGGGTTCAGGCGGAGATTCAGATTCACTAGCCGGCCAACCAGTTCGCTCATAGTGATCTTGCGATTGTGGCATGCTAGTCAGGTCCCTCTCCAGCTTTCGAAATGTTGCCGATGTTACACGGATATTCGCGCCGGCCGGAAGACGCACCCGAGCAAAGCCAGATAGGTATCTCACATCCGACTCAGAATCACGGTCGCTTCGCAACGTTGCAGAAGTCAATCGGCCATCTCGCCATGCAATCGACACGGTCAATCCTCCGCGCGCACGCAGCCCCCGCACCGATCCTGTGGGCCATGCCGCCGCCAGCGCCGGCAGAAGATGCAGTTCGTCTCCTTGCGATTGCAGTAGCATTTCGACGATGCCGGCGGCGCCGCCCGTATTTCCATCGATAGCAAAAATGTTGCTCTCGGCGCCAGCGACACCTGCTCGCGAATAGGTCAGCAGTGAATCATCGGCCGCATGAGCGATCAATCCCACCAGCTGCCGATGCGCTTCTTCAGCGTCGAGAAGTCGCGCATAATAATTCACAAGATTAGCGCGGCTCCACTCCGTGTCTTCCCAGTTCGGCTGATGGATCCGCCGTTCGAGCGTGACCCGTACAGCAGCAGCAAGTTCCGGCGTCTTGCGGGGTGAGATCTGGTTCTCAGGATAGAGTGCGATGAGATGCGAGGTATGACGATGATTCGGCTCGGCCTCGTCGAAATCCTCAAGCCACTCCTGCAACTGCCCGTGTTTGCCGATTTGCAGCGGTGGCAGCCGATTGAGGGCGTCGGCCATCTGCTTGCGCAGCTTCTCGTCGATGGCAAGAATCGTCGAGGCATCGATACATGCTGAAAGTAGAGCATAGACCAGCACACGATCGCAGGTAGGGCCCATCGAATCCGAACATGGTTTGCCGCTGTCGGGCGCGATGAACCAGTTCTCCGGAGAATTGGATGGTCCTGTCACGAACCACTTCTTCTGCGGATGTTCGACCATGTAAGAGAGGAAGAACCTCGCAGCATCGCGCAACACTGGATACGCATGGTCGCGGAGGTAGATCTCGTCGCCGCTGAAGCGGAAATGCTCCCACAGCTGCAGCGCTATCCAGACTCCGCCGGTTACGAACATGCCCCAACCCAATCCCCAACCCGGCGCGGAATATCCCCACGCATTTGTCACGACATGCGTTACCCATCCCGGCGCGCCGTACATCTGTTCTGCCGTGGTTGCTCCGCTTGTGCGTAATCCTTCGACGAGCTTTACCAGGGGTGCATGGCATTCACTGAGATTCCCTGTCTCGCATACCCAATAATTCTGTTGAGTGTTGATGTCAAGGTGGAAATCATCGGTCCATCCCATCCCGGCTGCGAGTCCGTCATTCCAGATACCCTGCAGGGCAAGCGGCAGTGGTGAATCTTCGCGTGAACCGGCGATGGTCAGGTAGCGCCCATATTGAAAGAACAGTGCGCACAACTCTGAATCGTCGCTTCCGCGCTCAAGACGTTTGCGTCGCTCGTCGATCGGCAGGTCTTTGAGCGAAGGATTCTTACCCAGGTCATTTGTACCCAGATCGAGCGACACCCGGCGATAGAGTGCTTCGTGATCGTCGACATGTGCCGCGCGTAAGGCGTTGTAGGTCCGTGAACCAGCCCCATGCAGAGCGACGGCGCAATCCTCTTCCGGAGAACGACCGCGAAAGTCGCTCGCAGCGGCGATCAGAAGAGTGAGTGCATTCGCACCCTGAACCCTGATCGTTCCCCCTTCGCTTCGCGTGCTTCCACCCTCGGCGATTGCGCGCACCTGGCATCGGAACCTTGTACCATGCTGCCCATCACTATGAAGGCGCTCCCATGCGTGGCCGTCCAGCATCAGCGTGTTTTCGCCGTCAACGCGCACTTCACCAGGCAAGCGCGGCTGAGCCAAGGCGATGTTGCAGGAAACGCTGCCTGGCTTGCTGCAGTCCAGGCGGACCGCGATGACGCCGTGAGGATGCGACGCAAAGACCTCGCGGCGATATCTGGCGCCCTGGCTGGTGAATTCGACGCGCGCAACAGCCTCCTTGAGATCAAGAGAACGCGTATATAGGGTTGGCGCATCGGTCAGGAGCATTTCTATCTCAAGAAAGCCCAGAGGCAATGAGGTTCCAAACTGATCGCCGCGGCCTAATAGATGCTTTTGGCAAAGCTCTTCCGCTTCGGTGTAACGTCCCGCGAAGAAAAGCTCACGAATTGCCGCAAGATTTTCTCTCGCAACCGGATTCACATTCTGATCACTGGGAGTGCCCGACCATAGTGTGCTCTCGCTCAGGTGCAGCCGCTCGTGCACAGGATCACCGAAGACCATCGCTCCAAGTCTTCCGTTTCCTACCGGCAGCGCCTGCAGCCAGCGGGTCGCGGGCTTGTCGTACCACATCAGATCCTTCGATCCTGCTTCGGGTACCGAGCTGCCGCGCCGAAGCACAGTCGTCGCCAGAGCCCCGAGTAGAAAATCACGTCTGCTAGGTTGCAAGCCAACATCCTTTCGTGAAGGCGGATGATATCTAGAATTGCCGCACGTCTGCTTAAGCGCTAAGACGGCCTATACCAAGAGTAGCTTGAGGCTCACACCCGTTACGGCCACGGATGATGCACGCCAAAGCTGGCGGCGTGAAAAGTTGGAGTGCAAGATATTCCTTTTCATGTCCGCCCAGAGTCTGAGAGCGGGCAATAAAGCCGGAACAACACTTAATACGGTAACGTTAACGAAATATGATGAGAGAAAACAACGAAACCTTACGACTGCTCTTTGAGAGTTGTCATGGTTTAATTGCAAGACCCAAAAATCCCGGTCGATATCAGAGCATGGGTCGAGGGAATATCTCACAGCTGCGGGGAAAGAAATCTCCGCGGCGAATGGTTTAATCCGAAAAATCTATTGCCATTCATGGAGAGATGGCGGTAACGTTAACGAGATATACTTTTCTCATTCAAGGCGACCATACTCAGAGAGACCATGAAACTGCATACAATGGAATCTCCGTTGCTGGTACTTCCAAGCGCACCCGCGAGCGAGGCTGCTCCGGTAAAGGCGTGGGAGGAGCCGGTAGTGATGACGACCTATCTCCCGGCCCAGCCGGATCCCAATCCTCTCTTTCTCGAAAAACGTGTTTATCAGGGCAGCAGTGGAAAGGTTTACCCGCTAGCCGTCATCGATCGCGTTGCGACCGACCCTTGTGAACATGCATGGCAGGCTGTACATCTTGAAAATGAATATTTGCGTGTGATGATTTTGCCAGAGATCGGCGGGCGGATTCATGTTGGATATGACAAGAGAAACGGTCACGACTTTTTCTACCGGCAGAATGTGATCAAACCCGCACTCGTGGGACTCGCTGGCCCATGGATCTCGGGTGGAGTCGAATTCAACTGGCCTCAACATCACCGCCCCGCGACGTTTCTCCCGGTCGAAGTCACAATCGAGCGCCACGAGGATGGATCGGTGACAGTGTGGTGTAGCGACCATGATCCGATATCACGCATGAAGGGCATGCACGGTGTTTGCCTTCGGCCTGGTTGCGCATACCTCGAACTCAAGGTCCGCCTGTATAACCGTACGTGGGACACACAAACGTTTCTGTGGTGGGCAAACGCTGCGACCCGGGTTCACGAACACTATCAGTCCTTCTTTCCTGGCGATGTCCGCTATGTAGCCGACCACGCGAAGCGGGCGGTTACAGAGTTCCCGCGCAGTTTCGGTACGTATTACGGTATTAACTATGGCGAGAGGGCGATTCACGGGGTTCCTGCTGAGGAGCGGCCGCTGAGTTTCGTACCTGATGGCTCTTATCCGCCGAATGACCTGAGCTGGTATGCCAACATTCCGGTTCCCACCAGCTACATGATCGTTAATTCTCGAGGAGATTTTTTTGGCGGTTACGATCACGCGGCGCGGGCCGGTGTCGTACATGTGGCGAACCATCACGTTGCTCCAGGCAAGAAGCAATGGACATGGGGAAACCACGAGTTCGGATACACGTGGGATCGGAGCCTCACCGATAATGATGGCCCCTACATCGAGCTGATGGCCGGCGTGTACACGGACAACCAGCCTGATTTCTCATATCTCGCACCGGGAGAGACGAAGACCTTTAGCCAGTTCTGGTATCCAATCCGAGAGATCGGAGTACCCGATGCAGCAAGCCTGCATGCTGCTCTGCGCGTCGTTACCCAAGAGGGAGGCATTGAAGTTCATCTGGCGTCGACTCATGAAATCCAAAATGCAGGATTGCGACTCCGCTCGCCAGGCAACGAGTCTGTCGCGTGGAGTGGAACGTTGTGGGCAGAAACTCCGGAAGTGATTTATCTGCCCGTCGAGAACGGTCGAGAGAATTGGGTCTTTGAGCTCGAATCGGGAGGTGAGGTTCTTCTTCGTTATGCTCCATCCGAGATTCAGCCGGCAGCAGCACCGGTCGAGGCAACTGAGCCTCTGGCCCCCGAAGACATAGCCACTAATGATGAGCTTTACCTCACCGGGTTACATCTGGAACAATACCGCCACGCTACGCGTTCGCCCGAGCCGTACTGGCGCGAAGGCCTCCGGCGTGATCCGCAAGACAGCAGGATCAACAACGCGTTGGGAAGGTTCCATCTTCGTCGCGGTGAGTTGGCAGAAGCGGAACAATGCTTCAGGACAGCGATCTCCCGGCTCACGATGCGCAATCCGAACCCCTACGATAGCGAGGCCTACTACAACCTCGGAATGACCCAGCTCTTCCTAGATCAGGTTGATTACGCCTACGATTCTTTTTATAAGGCCACCTGGTCCGCAGCATGGCGAGGGCCGGCCTATCATCGTCTGGCTGAGATTGATTTGCGTAGTGGTCGTCCTGCCGCAGCACTTGATCATGTATCCCGATCTCTGCGCGCAGAAGCAGAAAATCTCAACGCAAAGAACCTTAGGATAGTTATTCTGCGAGGTCTTGGGCTAATCGCGGAAGCGGATTGCGAATTAGCTGCAGTGTTGAAGCTGGATCCGTTGGATGTTTGGAGCCGCTTCCTACAAACCAGTGTTGGTCCAGCGGAGACCGGTAAACGACTCGATCTGGCATTCGACCTCATTCGCGCCGGACTTCTCGAAGGGGCGGATACTGTTTTGCAGCCTGGCACAACCGCGATGGAACTCTATACACGAGCGTCCGTCCTAAATCTTCTTGGACGGCCAGAAGCCGCTCTCACCTGCGCAATGCGTGCCTCGGCAGCAAATCCTGCCTACGTGTTTCCGAGCCTTCTGGAAGAGATGAAGGTATTGGAGGGAGCGATTCATGCAAACCCGCAGGATCCCCGAGCTCCTTATTACTTCGGCAATTTTCTCTATGATCGAAGGCGTCACCGTGACGCGATAGAACAGTGGGAAAGCTCCGCTGAGCTAAACCCAAATTTCTCCACTGTCTGGCGAAATCTCGGTATCGCTTACTTCAATGTGGAACACGATCCGGTAAAAGCGCGCAAAGCTTTCGAACTGGCGCGGAAGGCGGGTCCGGAAGACGCTCGAATTCTTTATGAGGAGGATCAACTCAGAAAGCGTCTCGGGGATGATCCTGCTGAGCGTCTCGCAATCCTTGAAGTGCAGCGCGAGCTTGTAGCGCGAAGAGACGATCTATCGGTTGAGCTAGCTGCTATCTATAACCACGTCGGCAGGCCAGCGGATGCTCTGACGCTGCTCCTCTCCCGTCATTTCCAGCCGTGGGAGGGCGGAGAGGGGTTGGTGCTCGCGGAGTACGTGCGTGCCCAGCTTTTGCTGGGCCGTGCGGCCCTGGGCGACGGCAATGCGCCTGCTGCCATCGAATGCTTTGAAGCGGCAGATCGACCGCCGCAGAGCCTGAGCGAAGCACGACATCTGCTGGCGAATAGCAGCAACATCGAGTTCTGGCTGGGAGAGGGCTGGGCGGCGAAGGGCGAATCAGAAAAGGCAAAGCAGCATTGGGAGCGAGCCGTTCGCCAGCGGGGAGACTTTCAGCAGATGCAGGTTCGCACCGTTTCCGAGATGACCTATTGGAGTGCCCTGGCGTTGCGCCGGCTGGGGCGTGAGCAGGAAGCAGTATCTTCGTTTACAGAGATTCTTAATTACGCGGCGGTTCTGGAAAAAACCGTGCCGAAGATCGACTATTTCGCGACTTCATTGCCTACGATGCTGCTCTTTGACGAGGATCTGGAAAGCCGGCAGCACATCACCGCTACATTCCTGCGAGCACAGGCGCTGCTTGGACTCGGCAGAGATGCGGAGGCCCGCGCTGCTTTAGCTGAAGTACAGAAGCTTGACCGCTCCCACGCCGGCGCACACGATCTTCGGGCAGGCAACCTTGTGCTACGGATGGGTGGATGACTGTGCGTGGACCCACCGCTTCATCTCAAGTCTCCAATTCGACCCATTCGACGCGAGCAACAGGATATGTCTGGGGCATCGCTCTGGTTGCTGCGCTCGGCGGCCTGCTCTTCGGCTATGACTGGGTCGTAATTGGAGGCGCACGTCAGTTTTTCGAAATCTACTTCCGTCTCGGCAGTGCGGAGGCCGTGGGATGGGCTAACAGCTGTGCACTCGTGGGATGTTTTGCAGGCTCCCTGATTGCGGGCGCTCTTGGAAATCGCTACGGGCGCAAACCGATGCTGCTCATCTCGGCCGTGCTCTTCGCAGTCTCCTCTATCCTCACCGGATGGGCATCTTCCTTTTCGACGTTTATCGTGTGGCGGATCGTTGGAGGCGTCGCGATCGGCCTGAGCTCTAACATTTCGCCCCTCTATATTGCGGAGGTGAGCCCCGCGTCTCATCGTGGACGTTTAGTAAGTCTCAATCAGTTTGCGGTCGTCGTTGGCATTCTTCTTGCGCAGATCGTGAACTGGCGGATTGCTGCGCCGGTGCCCGAACATGCGTCCATCGAAGTTCTATTGCGAACCTGGAACGTGCAATTCGGCTGGCGCTGGATGTTCACGGCAGTCGCTGTTCCTGCGGGCATTTTTCTTGCCGCCTCCTTTGCAATCCCTGAAAGCCCGCGTTGGCTGCTTCTTCGTGGACGCACAGAGCAGGCGCTCAGAATCTTGCGGAAGCTCGGTGGGAGTGAGGAGTATGCGTCGGCCGAGTTTTCGACAATCTCCGTTGCCCTCCGAGACGAAGAGACACAAACCGTGAGCTGGCTTGGGCTCCTGCAGCCGGGCGTACGCACTGTACTTCTGGTTGGTGTAGTGTTGGCAGTCCTGCAGCAGTGGAGCGGTATCAATATCCTCTTCAACTATGCCGAAGAAGTATTTCGCGCAGCTGGACTCGGCGCCAATCAGATATTTCTCGACATCGTTGTTACCGGCGCCATCAACTTGATCTTTACCGTGGCTGCGATGGCTGTCGTCGACCGACTCGGCCGGCGGCCTCTGATGCTGATCGGCTGCGTTGGTATCGGTGTATCGCACCTGCTGGCCGGGCTCGCCTATTACACAGGACAGAAGGGAATCCCTGTTCTCATTCTGACGCTCTGTGCCATCGCCTGCTACGCGATGACGTTAGCGCCGTTAACATGGGTGTTGATCGCTGAAATTTTTCCGAATCGGCTCCGCTCGCTCGGCGTATCCGCTGCTGTTTCCGCGCTCTGGATATCTTCCTTCGCGCTCACCTATTCGTTTCCGTTCATTAACCGGTCGCTGGGAAGCGCCGGCAGTTTCTTTACGTACGGCGCCATCTGTTTCGTCGGAGCGGTTTTCGTCTTCTTCCTGGTACCGGAAACCAAGGGAAGAACACTTGAGGAACTCGAAGCGAAGACAACTCGCGGCTAGAGCATTTCAGGTAAAGGTGTAGACGGAACTGGAGAGGATTGCGTGGTTTTTCATCAGGAAAAGCCACTCGTCGCGGGTTTCGGCTGGACCATGTTATTACCTGAAATGCTCTAAAACAGGGCCGCCCAAAGGTCTCATCTTCATTGGCCACGTTCTCAGATGTCGAAACTCTTCTTTCCGATCATTCGGTGATTCGATATGCGAAACTGTGAGCGGCGTTAGACATGGGATCTGTGAACAAACACGGCAGCAAAGACGGCAAAGCAGCGGGCATCCGCGACATCGCAAAAGCTCTGGGAACATCGATCGGGACTGTAGATCGCGCCCTTCATGGACGCACCGGTGTAAGCCCCCGTACAAAGGCTCGGGTATTACGCATGGCCGAGCAACTCGGCTACAAACCCAACATTGCCGCCAGATCTCTCAAACTCAACCGGAACGTTCGAATCGCGGCGGTATTTCCGCGTGAGATCGCGGCCTTCTTTGGTCCCTTGCGTGACGGTATTCAGGCCGCCGCGGATGAAGCAGTGGGCATGCAATTGACACTCGATTTCATTGACTATCCACGACTGGGCTCGGGCGATGTTGCTGCGCTCGAGAGCGCAGCATCCAAAAAGTATGACGGAATCCTCTTCACACCCGGTCGCCCTCGTGAATTGGCTGGGGTCATTCGTCGTATCGTAGGGCAGGGAATTCCCATGATTTGCGTAGCTAGTGACGCTCCAGACACTGGCCGTATCTCACTGGTCTCCGTCGACGCCTATATTAGTGGCGCGCTCGCCGCGGAGCTACTCTCCCACAAGTTGCAAAACCCGTCCCGTGTTGCAACTATTACCGGCGATCTGGCCACGTTCGACCATTCGGAGAAGCTTCGCGGGTTCGCGGCAACGCTCGCGTTGCTCGCCCCCCATCTCACTCTGCTTCCCGTCGTCGAATCGCACGAAAGCGCGGAGGACGCCTATCGTCAATCCATCGTACTTTTGAAGACGAAGACACGTCCGGATGCGATTTATATCAGCACGGCGAACAGCCTACCGGTGTTGCGCGCGCTTGAGGAACTGAAACTCCTTGGGCGCGTGCAGGTGATCGCAACCGATCTTTTCCCGGAACTCGTACCTCTGATAGAGTCGGGAAAGGTCCTGGCAACCCTCTATCAACGCCCTGAGGCGCAGGGAAAAACCGCATTTGAAACGCTCATCGCCCACCTTTCCGATCAGGAAAAGCCCGTCAAGATGCACCGCTTTGCCCCGCACATTATTTTGCGCAGCAACCTCCCGCTTTTCGTTAGTCGCCTCGCCGGCCCAGCGGGACATCTGGCGAGTTAGTCAGTCGTTATTTCACAGGCCTGAATCGAATCGACTGGGAGAGGCTGGTTTCCACGCGGAAATCACTTCACGAGCGCAAGTGGCGCACGCCAGAAATTAGCTTTCTTCGTTGTAGGATCGAGCACAGTGACCTGGCAGTCATACGTGCCGGGCTCCAGTGCATCCACGGAAAGATTGAATGACAGGGGCATTGTACCCAGCCTGCTGGTGGCGCTCGGCGCTATTCGTTCCGGTTCGGTCTCATACACTTTCTTTCCGTCACGATAGAGGCTCACAAAGGCGAACGCTGGCTGCGGATTCTGCTCCATCGTTTCCTTGTATGCCTGGAAGTACACATAGATCGCGCGGCCCGAGCTAAAAACGCGCGTCACGCTTGGAATCAGCTTTCGACCGCCATCCACCAGTGGATTTACCGCTTCCTCCTTCTCGCGATCTTTAGCTTTTGCCGCATCATAGAGGGCATCGCTCAATGCAACCTTCTGGCTGCTCAGCACCACCGAGCTCATCGCCATGCGATCTACCGAGCGGCTCAAGTTCGGAATTGTAAACATGGTCTCGTAGGTCCCGATGCGGCCCGTCTCATCGTCGCGTGCCAGGAATTTGATCTTGTACTTGCCCGGCAGCAGCGTGAATCCGGAGTCATATTCGATTGGCTTCTTAGCCAGCTCCGCTGCGGTGGCGTCAGAGAGCTTGATGTTCACGTGATCGCGTACGTTGGTGACAGTAATGCCGCCCACAGTGTCCTTGATTTCGCCCACAAAGTCGATCAGCGTGTGCGTCGCGCCTCCGCGCTTGGCCAGTGCTAGTTCGCGGCCCGGAATCTTCACAATCACCGGCACGAAATACTCGGCACGATTCAGCTGAAAGTAGTCGATCTCCATCGCAATAGTCAGGTCGGTGATCGGGTCTTCGAGCATTAGCGCATCTTCAAGCTGCCGCTCCTTGTCCACCGAGGTGAACTTCGTAAACTCCTTGTCCGCGTAGTAGCCCTCACGGTAGCTCAAATCCGCTTCCGTCTTGTCGGTCAGTGAAATTTTGATGCGCCGGAACCGGCCGTTCTTTGCCGTATTCGTCGTGTAGTAGCCAAGAATGTAGTAGTCCTGCGTGGCCTGCTGCGCCTGCACTATCCCCATTGTCAGATCGTTGTTGTCCAGCAGCGCCTTGCCGCCGCTGTCGCCTGCCAGAGCGTACAAAGTATCCTGCGACTGCTGAAAATTGGCCTGCACCGCTCCGGCGCTTCCGCCTGTATAGAGAGCCGAGCCACCTGCCGAGCCCTGGGTCGCGTCGCCCAGCGGCGCCTCCGCTACCAGCCCGCGTGCATCGATCGGCCAGAACTGTACACCCGCCTTTACCGCCGCGTCCACCGTAGCGTGCAGCTGTGCCTGATTGTCGATGCCATTGAGCCGCAGGCCGCTTGCGAAATACAGGAGCGCCTTCTTCTCATTCACGCGGCCCAGCGACCTTGCCGCGGTCTCGAGCGCCGAGAGTTGCCGGTCGGTGTTGAACACATTGAACTCACTGTCATCCTGCCCAAATGCCGAGCCTGTGTCGGCGCTGCTTGCATCGTCGACTGTGTCGGCCGAATTCTGCCCCTCGCCCACGATCATCGTTTCCAGAATGCTCAGCAACCGGTTGCGGTCGGCGGTGAAGTCCTGCAGCACATCGACCGATCCACCCTGGTAGCGCAGAAGCGCAATCATGTCTGCTGCCGTCATCTGCGTGCGGATGAACTTCTCCGCCGCACCCAGTGCGCGCAACTGGTCGCCGGGCGGCATTGTCGTCATGTCGAAGTAGAAGGCCAGCAGCCGATGATTTTTGTAGCGATCGCTTTCCATCGACTCCGGCGCAATCTGCGTGCGTGCCAGTCTGTTGAATATTTTGAGGTCTTCGTCGCTGGCCTTCATCGCGGGCAGCGGTTTCGCTTGCGAGCTCAGATCCTGGTGTTCGCAAAAGCGCACGGTCTGCGGTGCGCCGTCTTCAGTCAGCGCAAAATCCTTCGCCGTTAGCCCATGCACGAACTTCCCCTGTTTGTCCTTCAGCACCACCGCTTCCACCACGAGCTGCGACTGCATGGTCAAGGTATAGCCTTGCTGGTTGCCAGCGGGCGTGTTTGTTCCAACCTGCTGCGCACCGGCCGCGGCGGAGACCATAAGAAGCGCGGAAGCAATCAAGACACGCATCGCTAAAACCTCATGCGCAATACTGCCTGCAGGTTGCGCATCGAGTTGGCAGAGACCGGCAATCCGAACTGCGTGTTGCCGACAACAGAGTTCCAGCTGGAAAACGCAGGATGGTTCAGGGTATTTGTTGAGTCCACACGCACATCCAGAAACCATTTTCCGTGCGGACGAAACGTCCGCTGCAAAGAACTATCCAGCGTCAGTAGATCCGGGCCCGTGATGGAATCGCGCCCTGCGTCGCCCCACGCGCCCGCCGCCGGTGCTTCATACGCCGCAGGATTTAAATGCTGTCCAGCCGCCCCGCTGTATATAGGCTCGTTCGTAATGTCCGGGCGAATCTCTCCTGAGAATCCAGTGCCCGGCGTCACAGCGGGATACACCGGTGTCTCAGGCAATCCCGTTCCCCACGCGATTGTCGTTGTGACTGTCCACTCCTTGAAGGCGCGTCCCTTCCATCCGCTCATCAGTGTTCCGCCGTGCAGACCCTGACCGGTAGTGTATTGCGCCTGCGCACTCAGCAGATGGCGCTGATCGAAGCTCGACAACGATCGCTCCGAGTGCGGATCAAGCCAGTTCTGCGCAATCGCAGCAGCCGTAGGAATGGTTGCCGTCGGCACTGCGCCCGGTCCGCTTGCCGTCGTGTGCCCCGCGCCGCCGAGATATGCATCGTCGTCAATCGATTTCGAATAGGTGTACGTGGCCGATGCCGCGAATCCGTTCAACAAGCGTCGACGCACTTGCAGTTGTCCCTCCTGTCGCGTTGAGTTGCCGCCAGAAGTTTCGTACACAAATCCCGCGGGGCAGTAGGGGCATGGATTTGCAGCGCCGATTGGGTAGCTGTTTGGCAGAATCTCCTGCGGCCCGTGCGTGCCCTTCGTGCCACGATACGTCGCAATCGCCTGCAGAGCAAACGGCAAGTCGCGCTGCACGATTAGATCCCAGACTTGCGCATAGCCCACGCGAAACCGCGGATCGGTCGCGAACGTGCTGCTTGTGAACGATGAGCAATTCTGGAACCCATTCGCCAGGGTCAGCGGACAGGACGTGCTGTTCTCCACGCTCAGACTCTTGGACAGCGGCGCCTGCTGGGCCATCTGGTTCACGATCCGCAGATAGACCGATGTATCGTGATAGATGCCGTAGCCTCCGCGCACGATCACCGACGATGCAGGGAACGGCCTCCACGACATGCCGATGCGTGGCTCCACGCCGGAGCGGTCGGGCCGTATCAGCGATGAAGGATAGTGCATTCCTGTCACAGGTCCGACGGGGTCGCTGCCCAGCACCGGCTCGGCCGCGATGAAGCCGCTTGCGATGTCCAGATTGACCAGCCGCCCGAACAGCTCTGTCATCGGCGCACCGTACTCCCATCGCGCGCCTGCGTTGATTGTCAGCGCCGAGTTCACACGAAGGTCGTCGGTCATGTAGGCGTCAGACACCGATTCGCGAAAATACTTGTCCGCATTGCCGAAAGCAACTGCGCTTGCATCGGGCACGCCTACCAGAAAATCAGCCAGGTCCGATCCGGTGGCTGCGCCCGTGAAGGTGAATGCCCCGCGCGGATTCTGCTGCGCCAGTTCGTTGTACTCCTGCCGCCTGAAGTTGCCGCCTGCTGTGATGTTGTGCCGCCCGCGATAGTAGGTCACTGCCAGCGAAACGCCGTCGGTGCGGTCGCGATTGAACGCGCTGTTCGCGTCACTCAGCGCCGCGACGCCGCTCACAAAACTCAGCGCAGGTGGTCCCCAATCCGCCGGGTTCTGGCTGTTCCCGGTGATTCCCGCATTGCCCGAAATATTCGCTCGGTTGTCGAACTGCGGCACGATCTGTATCCGCTGGCGGCTGAACTCATACCCGGTGTTCACGAAGAGATGTGGATTGAATCGGTGCTGCCAATGCACGTTCGAATTGATGCCGAGTGCGTTCGTTGTATCCACAAAGCCAAAGAGATTCTCGCTTCCGGCGCGCGTGCTTTCCAGGTTGAATCCGCCAAACACTTGATCCCTGCGTGCGACTGTCTTGTCCAGCCGTAACTGCATCAAGTCCTGATGCACCGAGTTCAACACCGCTGTCTGATAGTTGTAGGCCTGCGTGCCTGTAATGTTTGGCATTGGATAAAGCGCCAGCAGCGCCGCTGCCTGTTCGCTCACCGGCACCTGGTTGTCTGCATACGGTTGCCCCGTTGCGGGATTCATCACCGTGACCGGCAGGCTCGATAAATCGCCAGTCCGCTCGGCCGCGGTCGGCACCAGTCCCGTGTTGATGGCAGCATTGCTGACGCGCGTCCACACGTACGCGGCAAACAGATTCGGCCCATGCGGCATCAGGTGCGGAATATTCATCGGACCGCCAAACTGCACCGCGCTTGTCACGTGAGTGTAGTCGCTCTTCGGCGCCGTGACACCGCTCACCGCATAGGGCCGCGCATCGATTCCGGAATTGTCCACGAACGTGGCGAAGCCGAAGTTGTAGAGTGATCGCCCATTGTTGCGCGCATTGCCGAAAGCTCTGTTCATGGTGAACTGTGAGGTCGCTGAATTGTTCTGGCTTCCGTTTACCAGAAATCCATCCTGGGCCTGCTCGTTTTCTTCCGGAGCTTTAGGAGTTTCTTTCGCGAGCCCTTCGTCTTTCTTGCCGACCGCAGGCCGCGTAACCGTCGCGATGTTAGGTGGTGCTTCTGTACCTGTAGCAGGTGCGGGCTTTGAATGCGCCGTCAGTTGCTCCACAGTCTCAAGCGTGAGCTTCCAGTCGCCAGGGGCGATCTGCGCATTGATCGTCACTGTCGCGTGCACGGGCTCGAAGCCCTGCATCTCCACGTTGATCGTCCAATCGCCGTCAGCCACATCGTCAAAACGGCAAACGCCGCCGATATCCGTCACCGCCGTTAATTTTTCCGAGTTGCGCGTCAGCGTCACCGTCGCGCCAGGGACCGCGAGGCCGCTGTACGTTACTTTGCCCGAATAATGCTCGGCGACGGCCATCAATACTCCGCAGCTCAATAACAGGCACACAATTCCACTTCTGACCGCTCGCCACCGGCACATCCGGAGTCTCCAGTGTCTCGATTAGTTGGGCGAAGGCTGATTGATCTGATCGATCACAATCACATCCACCGGCTCTTTCTTCGTCTCAAGCTTCAGCCCGAGCTGTTCCTGCAGTGCGGTAACAAGCGAGGGTCCTGTCGGGGAAGTCGGGGCGCCTCCGCCCGGCTCAGGCCCGCCTCCCGGACCCTTCGACATCATCGGCATACCCTGTTCCGGCACCCATTTCAACGTATAGTCATAGTGGCCGGTCAGACCCGTCTTGTCGACCACGGTAGCTCCGAGTTGCATGCTGATCGCGTGCGCCAGAGTATCCATTGTCCCGTCTTTGCTCTCCATCGACATGCCTTCGCCCGACATCCTCATCATCTGCTGTGGTCCGGCATTTGCATCGCCCGCCACGGGCTTCGACTCCGTCAGCTTCGGTCCGCTCTTGGCGACCACCAGCGTATATACCTGCAGTTCTTTTGTTTCATGGTGATATTTCAGGCCGAAGCGATCTTCAAGCAGCGGCAGCAGCATCGCTCCACGGTCTTCCATCTTCAATTTGCCGAGCGCGGCCACGTCCGTCGCATCTACCTTCGCGTCGATGTCGAAGCGCTCCGACTTCGCCCAGGCGGGCGCGTTTTGCACGCGATCTTCCGATATGCCAAAGGCATGGCGGAGCAGCACATCCAGCGGCATCCCGGAGATTGTTACTCCGTCGGGCGTAAACCGCATCCCGATCATCACACCGATCTCCGTGTTGTCTTTGTGCGGTTTGATCGAGGCTACGTCGAATTTCGGTAGAGCAGATGCAGAGGATTGCGCCGTTTCGGCGTGATCTTGCGCCACGCCAAACATGCCAAGCGCTACCGGAACGCCGACACATGTAAATGCTGCCGCGACCAGCACGATTTTCCGATGGATGCTCATCCTGGATTCGACCCGGTTGGACATGATACGAAGAATTCTCGCTTTCAGATCCGCGCCGGTAATGCCCGAGATGCACGTCACAGGAGATTCAACACAAAACCGGCACGCCGTAAGCAGACTCTCCGCATAAATTTCCGGCTTGCTCGCCTGCTGCACTGCCGCCTCATCGCATGCGTGTTCACGCTCTTCCAGCATCCGCGAACCGATCCACCACACCATAGGATGAAACCAGAAGATTGCTTCCACAGCCATGTGTATCGCTGCCGTCAGATTGTCGAGACGCCGCACATGCATCAGTTCATGTGTCAGAATTGCCTCGACATTCTCTTGTCTGAGCCGCTCGGTCAGCCGCTCAGGCCAAAGCAGCACGGGGCGAATGATTCCGAAGATGCAGGGTTCACTCATCTCTGTCGTCCGCAATAGCGCAATTCTCCGAGGCGATCCCATCACCGTCTCGAGCCTTCGAAGCGCATCCACCTCAATACCCTGGTTTGACGGAACTGCATTCCGCAGCACACCCGCAACCCTCTTACAACGCACAGCCCAGATTGCAACAACGGTTGCTGAGCCTAAAAGCCATACAAGCGCAAGAGCCGACGCCAGCCAGTTGGAATGATCTTTCCGCGCAGACTCGTAGATCACCGAAAGGTTCTGCTGTCGGTCTGAGAAAGGCTGTCCCACTGCCGCCACAGTCGCTGAGAAGGCAGTTCTCGCAGGTAGAACGTTTGGCTGCAGCCTCGCCGAGAGAGAGCCGAGCCCAACAAGCAGCGAAAATGGAAGAAGGAATTTCGCGGAAGCTGCAAACCACAGCAGATGCCGCACTCGGGCGCGGTCTGTCTTCAGCAGCAACGTCAACAGCCATATCAGAACTGCAAAGCCTGTCGATTGCCACAGATGATTGGCGATCGCTAGCCCAAGTCGTCCGACGATTGCGATCAGGCTGTTTATCATTTTGCTTTGCCTCCCGACTTGATCTGTTTGAGTGTTCGTTCGGCGAATTCAACATCTTCAAGAGTCAGCTTGCCGGCTCCGATGAGATGAGCGACTACCGGTCGTGTCTGGCCTCCGAATATCGCGAGCAGATCGTCCACCCATCGCCCCTGTGCGGCTTCGCGAGTCACTGCCGCCGAGAACAGATGAAAATTGCCGACTTTGCGCACGCGGCGGAGAACTTTCTTTTCCTCCAGGCGATAGACCATTTTCTGTACCGTGGTGTAGCCAGGGCGCTTTTTCTCAGGAAATGACTCCTGAACCTCCCGAATCGAGGCTTCACCTTTTTCCCAAAGCGCCTCCATAATCTGCATCTCGAACTTCGTTAGCCGTACGCTGGTCATGCTCTATGACTCCAGTCATAGGTACTATGACAACTGTCGTAATCGCTGTCAAGCTCTTTGATACAGCATCGCTGTTAAAGCGCAAACATTCAGGTCGAGACTTCAGGCGGAACGCCACCCAACTACGCTTCCGTTGGCGGGAATTTCACTTGTCAGACGCGTGATCCGTGTTTTTGTTTGCGTGATCTCTGGACGCGTCGCAAAAATTACCTGACCGATGCTCTAGTTCGGCGATGGATGGTCCACATGATCGATCGTCAGCACGTCCACCGAGGTCTTCTCCGCACTCAATTTGAGCCCTGCCTGCTGTTGCAAGGCGTCAAACAGGTTCGGCTGCGAAGCCGGTTCTGGCGTCGTGCCGCCTGATGGTGCCGGGAATCGCGGCGGATGTCCGTTAAACTGCGAGTCGTCGGGCGCAAACGTAACGTCGAAATCATACCGGGCCGTCAATCCCGTCTTATCGACCACAGGCCGATCCAGAACCAGCGTCTGTAGAAATCCAGTGAAGTCCCCAATCGTCGCGTTGACCACGTGGAAGCCGAGACCTCCGCTCGCCGGCCGCAGTCCAAGGCCGGGCAGCGGTCCGTTCATCTCCGTTGGCTTGAGCTTTTCGCCTCCCTTGCCAACGGTCATCACATAGGCTGGAAGCTCTTTCTGGTCATGGTGAAACTTGAGCTGGAAGCGGTCTGCCAGCATCTTTTGAATCATCGTCCTTATCTGGGCGGGGTTTGGCGTGCCCGCGGCGTCCGGCACCGCCTCAATGTCGTAGCGTTCCGTGTTGATCCATTCGGGCGCACCCACAATCTGCTTGGCCTGCACCTCGTAGGCGAACGAGATAAGGTCCTCGACCGACGAAGCACGAGTTATAAATTGCCGCCCGCGAATCACCAACCCCTGCATCTGGTTCGCGCCCGAATTGTTGGGCTTGATCGTCGCCACTTCAAACGACGGATTCGCATCCGCGGCCATCGGCGGAATCACAGGCGGTGGTGTCGGAATTGCCCATTCCGTTGCAGGGGTTGTACGCGTCAGCACCAGCGCCAGCGGACCCGGCCCCTGGCTCCACTTGCCGTCCATAGTGTTGCTGTCCGTGCTCAGCTTGCCTTCGAACTTGCCCCCGATCACATTCAAGGTGATGGTGACATTCGCGCCGTCTCGCGCCACGCTCGACACGGGAATCGGCCCTCCACCCTGATCTATGCTGTAGAACGTCGCTTTGTATGCGCCTTTGTCATCCTTCGTGATCTTCACGACGGTGCGCAGATCCTGGCCCGCATGCAGTGTGCCCTGCCATGTCCCCACAATGTCGGCGGACCCTGATGCAGCCTGTCCATAGGCCGCGGTAAGCATGCTCGTCATGGCGATAAACGCCGCCAGCATCACGAAGCGCGCCGCAAACTTCGTGCTCATTTTCAATCGTAAAGATAAGTTTTGCAATTGACTGGACTCCTTCGTCTGAATATCGCCCCGTCTTCCCTTTGCGAAAATGGTGGAGAGAATGGCGTTCACAAGCATGTCGCGTCCGCCATCGAGGTACTGTTTGTCATTCCGATGCACCGTCTAACCACCCTCACCTTCCATATCGCTATCTATGGATTTTTATATGCGTCAGCTCTCGGAGATTTCATCTTTTTCTTCGAAACGCTGGCCGTTCGCGATACCCTCTTAACATAGCCGCAGTTTACAGTCGCGCGGACCGGTTGCACGGAGTCGAGCGCTGCGGAGATGTAAGCATTCAGGGGTGCCGTCGGGGGAAGGCGCTCGACACCGACAGCTGACATCGCATCGGAAAACAATCGCATAGCTCCCGCGCAGGATTCAGCTCTGCAGCCGGAGGACTTTCGTTGTCTGGCGTTCGCACGTTGCGAGGCAGGGAGTTGGATCAGATGACGGAAAAGACGTCCGGTAGCCAGGCTCGCGTCCGAATGCCCGTCCATCGCTCGTTTGAACGCGAACTCGCCGTTCTGGAGTCGATGAGCAGCCGCGCGCCAGACGAAGCCGGCATCGCACGCCTTCGCCGGACTCTCGAAAGCGAAAACAACTATCTCGCGGCCAAAGCCGCAAAGCTCGCCGCCGAGCACAATCTTGTCGAACTGCTTCCACTGGTGCTCGCCGCCTTTGACTATTTCCTCATTGAGCCGATCAAGCGCGATCCGCAATGCTGGGCTAAGAACGCGTTGGTCAAAGCCCTGGTCAAGCTTGGGTGCCGGGATGCCGCTGTTTACCTCCGCGGCCTGCGCCACTTCCAGGAAGAGCCTGTGTGGGGTGGTCAGTCCGACACCGCCGGCGCGCTCCGCGCGACCTGTGCCCAGGTCCTCATCGAGTGCTCCGAACTTACTGAGGCGGCTCTGCTCAACATTCTCCTCGAGCCTTTGCTGGACCCCGACAAGACTGTCCGCATCGAAGCCGCCCGCGCCATCGGCCAGGTTGGCGGCGTCTCCGCCACGCTGCTTCTCAAACTGCGCGTCCTCTTGCGCAAGGAAGAGCCGGAGGTCCTCGGCGCATGCTTTTCCGCATTGCTGCGTATGCAGAACAAGGACCGTCTCAGCACCATTTCGCTCGTTGCCGACTTCCTGGATCACGGCGAAGAAGCCGCCTCGGAAGCCGCCTTTGCGCTCGCGGAGACGCACGATCCCGCTGCCATCCAGGCGCTCATCGACCGCCGCCGCTACGGGGCCGATCCCTGGTTCGTGTCCATCCTCGATCAGGCTATCGCTGTCTCGCGCCTGCCCGAGGGCCTTGATTTCCTGCTCGGCCTCGTCGAACGCGATCCCCGTCAGGCGTCCTCGGCCCTCGAAGCGCTCAGCCGCGTATACAAATCGGCCGACCTGCGGACACGCATCGCACAATCGGTCGCCCGCTCCCGCAGTGAGCGCGCACAACTTGCCTTCCGTCAATTCTTCCCCGAGGCAACCACCGAAGAGTAATCGCTGTTGTTTTCCTGAGCCTGTCGATAGCATGCGGCAGATCCGCTCGTTCAATCCGCTCAATCGTTTGATTGACGGTCTTTTGCGTCGGGTGCTACAACGGCATGACGCTCCGCAGCCCCGGTTTCGGAGATGGTACGGTTATCGGCATGCGGGTGGGTGAAATGATTTCTGGTTTGTTTCTGGCTCTGATAGCAACCGCTTGCGGCTGCGGTGGCAGCAGTGGTTCGTCTTCCCCAACGACTCCGGCGAAAGTTGCCGCTCCGGTTGCATCGACCCAGGCAGCGCAGGGCGGCGCTCAGATCGTAACCCTCTCCACCACGACTGCCGGCGCAACCATCTACTACACCATCGATGGCACCGCACCAACTACGTCTTCCGCCATCTACGCCGCGCCATTCCTCGTCGCGTCCAACCTCACCGTCAAGGCTTATGCCGCCCACTCCGGCGAAGCAGACAGCGGGGTTGCCACCCAGGCCTTCTCGCCGAACATTCCCTCTGGCACGCTGGCTTGGAGCGACGAATTTACCAACACCACGGGAAGTAATCAGCAGCCCAACCCTGCCGTCTGGGCTTACGACACGGGCAACGGCGGCTTCGGCAACAATGAACTCGAAAACTACTGTGCCTGGGGATCAAGTTCATCGCCTTGCGACCCGAATAATCCCAACGCCTATGTCGGGACCGATGGGTATCTGCATATCGTTGCCCGCCAGCCTGGCACGGGCGTCTACACCTCTGCGCGCATGAGCACGCAAGGGCTCTTTAGCCTGCAGTATGGACGCATTGAAGCGCGTATCTGGGTGCCTGAGGCGCAGGGTCTCTGGCCGGCTTTCTGGACGCTTGGAAATCAGATCAGCAAGGTCGATTGGCCGGCCTGCGGCGAGCAGGACATCATGGAGCGTGTCAACGCCGCTACCACTCCCGACTGGAACGAAGGGTCCGTCCACGGTACCGGCTTTACTGGCGGCACAGGCCTCGGGACCGTATTTCACTTTCCATCTGGACAGGTAGCCGCGGGTTGGCACACCTACGGCATGATCTGGAAGAAAGGCTCCGTCGCCTACTATGTCGATGATCCGTCAAAGCCCTACGTGACCTATACCAATCCCGCAAGCCTCACCGGATTGAGCGGCGCTGTCTGGCCCTTCGACACCGGCAACGGCAACTTTCTCCTTCTCAATCTCGCTATCGGCGGCGACTGGCCCGGCAGTCCCAACGCATCGACCGCCTTTCCGCAGTCGCTGCTGGTGGATTATGTGCGGTTCTACGCGCCGTAGGCACGGAAATTGCTCCACGTGGAGCAATGTTCTGATGAAGCCGGAATTGCTCCGCGTGGAACATTCGGTTGCGGGTGGATGCGGGTTGAGGAGCCCTGTCAAGCCGAATTTCCTGTAGCTTGTTGTTTCGCTTAGCGATGGAATTGCGTGGAATTATGCGTGTTTGTGCATGGGGCGCGAGGGTGAGGAGGATTTATGTCTGTTGTGGTATGTTTCACGCGCGAAACCGGGTCGATTCAGGAGATTGCTGACTTCTCCTGTCCCGCAAATGCGAAGGACCGGGGCGTCCGGCGAATGTGGAGGATGAGGCGAGCCCTCAGCCCGCGGGCGGTTGTGGGGGAAGGGGACCCAGGGCGTCATGCTCGACGAACCCGCGGTTCGTCGAGGCTATTTTGCCCTGGGCTGGTATGAGATGCGCCTTTGGCGCATTCTTTGGGTTCGTGCTGCGCACGAATGTGGTGCGGTGCTGCGAGCATCCGCTATCCCCACCCTTTCTACGAAGAACGTAGAAAGGATGGGGCACCCGGCACCCGGCAATCAGAATCCAAATGAAGGAACCGAATAGTAGTGAGATGTGGGGCATCTAATAGTCTGACGCCACTTCGACGATGAAAGTCTTAGCTCCGCTGCAGTCGGTTTCGCGATATATCCAGACCCCTTTTGGAGAGCCTTGTACTATCTTGTTAAAAGCATCTTGGAGCGAGAGGTTCTCCAGGTTGAAGTGGACGGGGATGGGCTGTCTGGGAACCGGGTGCTCTTCCATGCCGGACAGGCCACCGCCGCTCATTCCCAACTTGAGACCGAGTAAGCCCTCGCGCCTCTGCACATCCGGAAGCCTGAGTACGTCATTAAGAACAGCCTCGATTTCCCGATCCGTTGCATCCTTCTGAAATTTCGCGACCCTGGCCCGAAGGAGGAGTGCATCGCCTCGCGGCATCAGATTGACGACCCCACCTTTCAGTTCCCATTTATAGCCGGGGTTGGCGGCCACGAGCGCATCCATAGCTTGGCGGACGGTGACTCCCGATTTAATGTGCAAACGTCCCTGTGGCAGTTTCGAACAGCCTGCTATTTCAACTAAGCCGCCGTGAAGCCCAGTGTTGTGCAACAGAGAAAGGAAGATGTTCAACATCCTCGCCTCCTCCGTGTCGACATCATGGTCAATCCGAATGTTGGCCGGTTGCGGCTTACTGGCCTGCGCGGCGCCTAATTGTTCCGTTGCCATCGGGCAGCAGGACGCGATCAGAATCCAAATGAAGGGAGCGAACAGCAGTGAGATGTGGGCCATTAATAGTCTGACGCTACTTCGACCGTGAACGTCTTCGCTCCACGGCAGTCGGTTTCGTGATATATCCAGACCCCTTTCGGGGATCCCTGCACAATCTTGTTAAAGGCATCTCGAAGCGGGAGATTCTGCACGTCAATCTCGATCGGGACGGGCTGTCTTGATACGGGGTTAACTTCACCGGCCGATGGGCCGCCTTGGCCAAAGCCCTGCTTGAGGCCAAGCGCAGCTTCATGTCTCCGAACCTCTGGGAGCCTGAGCAGGTCTTGAAGGAGAGCCGGGATCTCCCGGTCAGTTGCAGCCATCTGAAATTTGGCGATTCTGGTATCCAGTAGAGGGGCGTTGCTTAGCGGCATCAGGTTGACGACACCGTCCTTTAGTTCCCACCGATAGCCGGGGTTGGCCACCACGATCGCGTCCATGGCTTGCCGGACCGTGACTCCCTGCTTGATTTGCAGTCGCCCCTTAGGCAGATCCGAGCAGCCGGCTATTTCGACGAAACCTGCGTGAAGTCCCGTGCCGCGTAAGGTATCCAGAAAAGTGTATAGCAGGAGTTGGTTCTCCGCGAGCACCTCATGATCGATTCGAATATCGGCCGGTTGGGGGTTGTCGATATGCGGAGCTTTTACTTGGCGCGTCGCCGTCAGTTCGCCCGACGCGATCAGGGCCCAAACGAGGAAACTAGTGAGATACCTCATTCCACCTCCTTTTCTAGCTCATGGCGTTGTGATGGATACGTTGAATGACGGCACGCCTTGACTGTTAGTTGACCGCGCAATGGCGATGACAGTTGTCAGTGGGTAGGTGACGGTTCCAATCTTTGAGGTCCACACTTGATTAAAGGAATCGCTCACGCTAGTAGGGAGACAGGCAGGGGGGCTGGTACTCCAGATGGCCTGTGTGTCGCCGAGGTATCCCCCGGAAAGACTTATGGTTACTGGGTTTCCAATAGGTGGAGTGCCACCGAGGGGGTCAGGGGAAGGCGAATCATTGCTGAACGCCTCGCTGAGTGTTAAAGTTCCGTTGTTTATTTGATTTCCGCTTTGATCAGTTGGTACGTAGGAGAGCCACTGATAGCCACCGCATACGCCTGTGGCAGCCACTGCTCCGCTAATCTCCACGATGTTAACGTCCGTCCCGGAAGTAGTCGCACTATGGCCGTTGTTCGGTGTTAGCCCGGGCTCATTGATGTAGACGAGGTGGAGCGGATACTGAACGAAGAAGTTCGATGAAGCACTTGTTTGGCCCGCAGCGGTCACGGTGACGCCCTGATTCCCGCCAGCAGACGTAGAGTTTGAGGGGGTGAAAGTGGCCGTTATTTGGGTGGAGGATGTAACGCTCACGTTTGACACTGAGATGTTTGATCCTGCGTTCACCGTTGTTCCGACAGCAAACCCAGTACCGCTTATCGTTACGTTAATCGCGGTGCCAACCAAGCCTTGTGCGGGCGAAATCCCGGTAATCAATGGGGTGACATTTGCAGGTCCACTCCCTCCTGCGCTGCAGTATTGGCTTCTCACGCTTCCGGAGATATAGCTGGTTCCAGGCGAGACGCCAAGAATGTAGACCGTTTGACTGGTGCTGGTATTATCGGCGATCGACGCGACACTGGTGGTTCCAGAGCCCCACGAGTAGCTGAAGCTTCCGCCTGTGCCTGTCCGCTGCCCTGTGCACGCATTCTGGGTGCCTGAGGTGCAGGTTAATGGCTCGATTTCGGCGAAGTCTATCGTATCCCCGTCGGTAAATGTTTCCTCGTATTCATCGAGGTCCGCCCCGCAGAGAAGACCCGCGTAACCGCAACTGAAGTTGCGCGCCATTGCCGTTGCTCGGTCGGATTGAAGGAGGCGGCCGCTGCCGTAGGTGGGGTTCACGTCCATCCAATTGAGTTCGCCGCTCGTTACGGATTTTGGCAGCACATTGCCGCTATCGTCCTTTGTTTCATTCTGGATCAGGTCGCGGAGGCTGACGGCCTTTGTCTCCAGCGGAGCGAGCTTCCATGTCTTCTGCCAGGTCACTTTGCCCGCGAAGATGGAAACGTCGAAGTTCTGCGGGGTGGTGCTGTGATTGAAGAGGAGCAGCGTGGATTCGGTGCTTCCATCAATGGACCAGGGATGCATGCCGGCATTGCCCATGTCGGATTGATCTTTCGCCTGCAATTCAACCTCGTGCAATGCCGTGTCGCTCGCCGAAACCAATTTTGCCATTACTCCGCCGGGAGGTCCATCGGAGGTCAGAAGGAACGAGTTTTCAAGGTCCGGGCTGCCGGCCAGGTCTTTGAGAACGAGGTCGCGGCTGCTCATGGGAGGAATCGAGATATTTCCCACGTCCCGCGACTGGGGCTTGCCACCACTGGTTTGAGCGAATGTGACGTGGACGTGGGCTTCCTTTGAGGAGAAGTTCGTGACGCTGATTTGCGGCGTGTATCTGCCATCTGGAAGCAGTTTGGCGGAGCCGACAGGGACGCCGGTGAATACCGTATTGGAGGAGTTGAGAGTTTTGGGGTCGCTGAAGAGAATGTTGCTGAAGAAACGCTCGCCGTGCTTTTTATGAGGAGTGAGCGCGAAGGCCGCGAACGAAGGGGCCGTGGCGTCGGAAGTGAGCCTGATGCCGACAGCCCCATGGGAAGTCTCGTCGGCTCGCTCCAGGACACTCTCAAAGTCGCTGCCGTGGTAGGAATCCGCAACGCAAGCGCCGGTAACCAGAGTCTCGCCTGCGGCCAGTTCAATCTTTTTGGATGCGATGAGGCCGTGTTCTCCAAGGCAGTCTACTGTAACGTGTTGTGCGGTTTTGGCAACGCTCGCGATGGAAACGATAGGAGAACCGTCTGCCCGGTCAGCGACTCCCTGAAATACGGAAGAGCCCGCCGCACCGAACGCTGTCGGCTCTTCGTCGATATAGTTTGGATCGGACGCACCGGAATACGTCATCGACAACACTCCGGCAATGGAAGGACCCGCAAGGGCCGAGCTTTGCATGATCAGGATGCTGCCGGTATTTGCGAGGGAATTTCTTTGCGCCAGCATGTCGCCGATTTGAAACCGCTGCTGGCTATGCGGGGCAAACTTCACCCGCTGCGTGAGAATTGTGCTACCGTCCAATGCTCTTAGTGTGACATCCGCGTAGGTATTCGCGGTGGAGTTATTCACTAGCGTCAGGAAGCTTGTGAAGCGATTGCCTTCGAGAAACATGGGCATCACCAAAGGCATCGGCGTCACAGGAGGCGGAGGCGGGGTTGGATAAATCGACTTGGCCGGGAAGAATGTTATTGTTCCTGTTTTAGGAGCCTGTTGGGCAAGCAGTGAACAGGCGGAGAGAGCGAGAGCAAGTCAAGACAAGGGACGCACATTCATTCGACTTTTCCTCAGCATGGTTAAGGGAAAGTTATTGGCCGAAGACGAAGAGTTAGCTGCGAATCGGAAGCTATACGCATGTCTTGATTGCTGTCAAGAAAATATTCCATGTTTGTAACTACGCGGCGAGGTAACCAGGATTATTTATTAAGTATCAAATAGGTAAATATGCACCATCTCTCGACAAATTTATGCCGAAAGCATGGCGTTTGGCGCTGCCTGGATTTGTCAGCGAAGGATTCACAAAGAGAGATCCGTGCCCTCGACGGCCAATTCTGAATGTCAGTCTGTTCGTCTGTGCGCAGATGCGCGGTGTGGAGGCAACGAGAATGAGTAGCTTGCGCAGGGCGGCTAGCTGTGGTACTTCTAGTACATATTCTGGTTCTGGCTCTTCGGGTCTGGACCTGGATTTCATGCAGAGTGGTTGAGGGACGAGCCCTGCGACGCCACGACAACCGGCCGGAGCAATTCTGGATCACGGTGTCAACTCTCGCCCGGTAAAGCCGGGGGACATGAGATTCGGAAAATGCTAATGAGGTGTATCTGGCCTCGGCCTTTTCGCTACTGAATCCTCTCAAGTTCGCTCAGATTTTGAGCCGGGCTGTACGTGGTGCAAGCCAATTGCGCTGACGCGCATTGCTTCGCGGCCTGTCGCTTCGGTTTCGCCGCTGCCGCTGCTGCCGAGGGGGATGCCTGTGACTACGGCTTACGAGTTGCGATGTAGAGAGTGCGGCAGGGGATATGGGAATCAGCCGCTGTCGATCTGCGAGGACTGTTTTTCTCCTCTGGAAGTGGAGTTTGACCTGGAGCGGGCGCGGGGGCGGTTTACGCGCGAGGCGATTGCCGCAGGTCCGCTGAATATGTGGCGTTATAAGGCGCTGCTGCCGGTGGCTGAGGACTATGTGCCGACGACGCCTGCGGGGATGACTCCGCTGTTGAGCGCGCCGCGGCTGGGGGCCCGGATTGGGGCTAAAAATCTCTACATTAAAAACGATGCTGTGTGCCTGCCTACGCTGAGCTTTAAGGATCGCGTGGTGGCGGTGGCGCTGGCGAATGCTCAGGCGTTTGGATTCGATACGGTCGGGTGCTCGTCGACTGGGAACCTGGCGAATGCTGTGGCGGCTGGCGCGGCGCGGCTGGGGCTGAAGACTTACATTCTGGTTCCGGCGGATCTGGAGCCGGCAAAGATTTTGAACACGCAGGTGTATGGCGCGACGCTGGTGCGGATTGATGGGAACTATGACCACTGCAACCGGCTGTGTTCGCAGATTGCGGAGAAGTACAACTGGGGCTTTGTGAATGTGAATCTGCGGCCTTACTACGCGGAAGGCTCGAAGTCGGTGGGCTTTGAAATAGCGGAGCAGCTGGGCTGGCGGCTGCCGGATAACGTGGTGGTTCCGATGGCGGGTGGGTCGCTGATTACGAAGATTCGAAAGGCGTTCAAGGAGCTGGTTGCGCTTGGTCTCGTCGAGGACAAGCCGGTGAAGTTCTTTGGCGCGCAGGCGACGGGATGCTCTCCGATTTCGACTGCGGTAAAGGCTGGCGCGGACGGGATTGAGCCGCAGAGGCCGAACACGATTGCACGGTCGCTGGCGATTGGGAATCCGGCGGATGGTCCGTATGCGATCAAGGCGATTCGGGAGTCGGGCGGCTGGGCTGAGGATGTGTCGGATGTGGAGATTGTTTCGGCGATTCAGGAGTTGGCGGAGACCGAAGGCGTGTTTACCGAGACGGCCGGTGGTGTGACGACGGCGGTGACGGCGCGGCTGTATGCGCATGGTCGGATTAAGCCGGATGAGCTGACGGTTAGCTGCATTACGGGTAATGGGCTGAAGACTACGGATGTGCTGAATGGCGCGTATGAACAGGCGGTTCCAGTGAAGCCGAAGATGAGTGAATTTGCGGCGTGGCTGGACGAACGAACGGGTGAATTGGTGGAGGTAGCTTAATGTCGGTGAAGGTAGTGTTGCCGAATGCTTTTCAGAAGCATACGAACAATGTGAGAGAGATTGAGACGACGGCGGGAACGCTTCCGGATCTGGTGACGGATCTGGAGGGGCGGTTCCCGGCGCTGAGGCAGCATCTGCGCGGGGAAGATGGGCAGGTGCGGAAGTTCATTAACTTTTATGTGAATGAGGAAGACATTCGCTTTCTGGGGAATGAGAAGTACCAGTTCCAGGATGGGGATGAGGTGCTGGTGATTCCTTCGATTGCGGGTGGTTGTTGCTGATTTAGACCTTTATTTACGGGGTTTTCACGGAGGGGACTGGCTATGCTGGTTCCCTTTGTGTTTTTGGGGGAGTCGTGGAATGTTTGAAGGCGCGAAGTTTCCCTCGGGGGCTAAAGCCCGATTTGTTGGTGGTCTGATGTACGGGCTGAAGCCCGTACCCTTCAAACGAAGGCCCGCACCGTTAACCCATGGCGAATTTTGTTATGAGAAGGAAGAATTTGCAGATCGTTTGCCGGGCGTTTACTGGGTTTTAGCAATAACGGGGGCATACTCTGGGCGTGAGCTCATCGACAGGGTTGAATCTGCCTGCCGACGTGGCGATGTCTGCGCGTTGGCGTGGGGCTGTGGCAACGATGGATGCCGTGGCGTCTGTGGAGGCGCATGCTGCTTTGCATGTGCCGATGCCGGGTGTTTTTCCGCGGGTGCATGCGGAGGTGGGGCGGTATCGGCTGCGGCTGGCGCAGTCGGCTGAGGACATCGATGCGGCGTGCCGGCTGCGATTCAAGGTATTCAATATTGAGCTGGGCAAGGGTCTGGATGCGTCGTATGAGACGGGTCTGGACACGGATCGGTTTGACTTGTGCTGCGAGCATCTGCTGGTGGAGGACAAGGTGGACCGGCGGGTGGTGGGGACGTACCGCATGCAGTCAGGTGTGACGGCGGCGGAGAACCTGGGGTACTACTCGGAGCAGGAGTTTGACTTTGCTCCGTATGAGGGGATGCGTGGCGAGATATTGGAGCTGGGACGGGCTTCGATTGACCGGGAGCACCGGACGCCGGAGGTGCTGACGCTGCTGTGGAGGGGGATTGCGCAGTACGCGACGGAGATGGGGCTGCGATATCTGATTGGGTGTTCGTCGCTGAACTCGGTTGATCCGAGGGAGGGATGGGCGATGTTTGGGCAGTTGGCCAGCTATCGCGTGGCTCCAGAGCTTTGGACGCGGCCTGTGGATGGGTGGACTTGCCGGGAGAATGCGGCAGATGATACGTCTGATGCGGCAGCGGAAGCGGAGCCGGTGAAGGTGCCGAAGTTGCTGAAGACTTACCTGGCGATTGGGGCGCGGGTTGCGGCCGAGCCGGCGTGGGATCGGGAATTTGGGACGATTGATTTTCTGACGCTGATGGATTTGCGGACGATTTCGCAGGCCGCGCGGAACCGGTTTCTGGCGCCGCTGTAGTGCTTTTGGGAGAACTATCCTAATGTGCTGCGGGCGATTGTGGTTACCCACATCTCTCCGCACAAAACGCGGATAGATATGGGGCACCCAGATTGGTGGTAATTCTTAAGTCCTCACACGGACACTGTGGATCGGTTTTGCTACCGTGAGTAGAGCGGGATGGGTTCTTTTCAAGCGCCTTACGGAAGGCCGCTGATAACCGGTTGATCGAGACGGAACAAGTCAACACTGGACAGGTCGGGAGAGAACAGCGAGAGGCTGCGGCTTTGCCTGAGGGCGATGCTGTAAACGCTCGCGCGTCTGCATCCGGAATCGCTGGGCGGGTGACGTTTCGGCTGGTGCGGCGGGCTGTGGTGTTGTCGGCTGCGCTTGCCGTTTGCTTTGCCTGGTTTGGGTTGATCTGGCTCTGGTGGAAGCTGCGGGGGCGGGATGTGCCGGTGAAGACTCGTGCTAAATGGATGCATTTCTGCGGGCGGGTTGTGCTGCGCGGGATGGGCATTCAGTTTCGCGTGGAGGGAGAACAGCCGCAGGGGACGACGCTGATTGTGGCGAATCATCTGAGCTATCTGGACATTGTGATTGCTGCTGCGGCGATGCCGATTGTGTTTGTGTCGAAGGATGAAATTGATCGGTGGCCGGTGTTTGGGGCGATTGCGCGGCGGGGTAAGACGATCTTTCTGGATCGGCAGAGCAGGGCGAGCGCGCGCAGGGTTGCGGGGGAGATGGCGGAGCGGCTGAAGGAGGGTGCGCCGGTGCTGTTGTTTCCGGAGGGGACGAGCACGGATGGGAGGCAGGTGATCCGATTTCATTCGCCGTTGTTTGAGCCTGCGGTGGCGGCGGGGGTGGCGATTGTTCCAGCGGCGATTGCGTATGAGCCGAAGGGGCGCGGGATGGTGGAGCGCGACCTGTGCTGGTTTGGGGATGAGAGGTTTTTGCCGCACCTGATGCGGGTGTTGAATGTCGAGGGATTTACGGCGGTGATGCGGTTTGGGGAGCCATTTGTGGCCGCGGATCGTCGTGGGGCGGCGATGATGGCGCATGATGCGGTGGTTGGGATGCGGGGGAGGGGTAGTTCGGGCGGATCGCAGGGCTGGAAGCTCGCTTGAAAAGAAGCCTGTTTCAGGGGTTTGCGGGCTAAACCCGGGGCTGAAGCCCCTTTTGTTTTGTGGGCTGGATTCAGGGGCCTGAAGGCCCCTGCTCCCTCCGATTAGCCTTCGTAGCTGCGGACCCATTCTAAGATGCTGCGGACGCCGAAGCCGCTGGGGCCTTTGGCGATGAAGGGTTTGGTGTCTTCGTACCAGGCCATGCCGGCGATATCTAGGTGGATCCAGGGGGTGTCGGCGGCGAAGACGTGGAGGAATTCCGCTGCGGTGATGGCTCCGCCCCAGCGGCCGCCGGTGTTTTTGATGTCGGCGATGTCGGAGCGGATGGCGTCGTAGTATTCGTCGCCGAGGGGGAGACGCCAGACTTTTTCGCCGGAGATTTCGAGAGCTTTGGAGAACTTCTCGAAGGTCTCGTCGTCATTGGAGAAGCCGCCGGCGTTGACTGGGCCGAGGGCTACGACGCAGGCGCCGGTGAGTGTGGCGGCGTCGATGAGGTGGGTGCAGCCTAGCTGGCGGGCGTAGGTGAGGCCGTCGGCTAGGACGAGGCGGCCTTCGGCGTCGGTGTTGATGATCTCGATGGATTTGCCCGGCTCGCCGTCCTTGAAGGGCATGGCGATCTGGACGTCACCGGGCTTCTGGGCTTTGCCGTCGGGCATATTTTCAGCCGAGCAGACGATGCTGATGACCTTGACGTTTGGCTTGATGCGGGCGATGGCGGCCATGGCTCCGAGCATGGCGGCGGAACCGCCCATGTCGTACTTCATCAGCTCCATCTTGTCGGCGGGCTTGATGGAGATGCCGCCGGTGTCGAAGGTGATGCCCTTGCCGACGAGGCCGAGGACCGGGCCGGAGTAGGTGGCGGCGTCGTAGCCTGCAGGCTCGTAGGTGAGGACGATGAGGGCGGGTGGTTCTTCGGAGCCCTGGGAGACGGACCAGAAAGCGCCCATCTTGAGCTCGTGGAGCTTGTCGGTGGAGTAGACCTCGGATTTGAGGCCGTGGCTTGCAGCCATTGCGGCGGCGCGCTGGCCGAGGATGGTGGGGGTGAGCTTGTTGCCGGGCTCGTTGACGAGCTCGCGGGCGAAGTTCTGGCTCTCGGCTACGATGATGCCCTCGTTATAGGCGGCTTCGACGGCGGCCTTATCGGCTGCGGGCGCGGCGAGGGTGAAGTTGTAGACGCTCTGGTCTTTGCGGTCGCTGCGGTAGGTGTCGGGGTCGTAGTCGGCGAGGAGAGCGCCTTCGGTGGCGGCGCGGGCGCTCGCGGCCGAGGGCAGGGTGACTTCTGAACTGGGGGTTTCGGGCAGGGCGAAGACCACGTCGCGGATGGTGCGCGGTTTGGAGAAGCGGATGGCGGTGCCGACGGCGCTGCGGACTGAGTGCGCGTTCGCCTTGGCGAGCTTGCCGACGCCGACGAGGAGCAGACGCTTGGCGGCGAGTCCGACCGGGGAGTGGAGCAGGAGGGTCTCATTCGGACCGGCCTTGAATTCGCCGGAGGCGAGGGCGGCTGCAGCAGCGGATTTGACAGCGGCGTCGCTGGTGAGGAGCGCGAGCTCAGGCTTGGCTTCGGGACCCTTGGCGGTCTGGGTGTCTGCGGCGAGGACGGCCAGCAGCTCGGTTTCGATTCCGGAGAGGTTCGCGGTGCTCAGTTGCGTTTTCATGGCCTTCATTATTTCAGAGACAGGGACCAGGGAATAGGGACTCGAGAATAGGGTTTCGCGCTTTCGCGCGAATTTGGTCCCACATCTCTTCGAGATATAGGCCGGTGGTCAGCATTGTCAGGGAGAAGCAGATCCCCTTCGGGGATGACAGACAAGAAAGGCAAAGACAAGAGCAAGGACGGGTGGAGTGGTGCGATTGTCAGTGACCTATCTGGAGTCAGCGGCTCATTTTGTATTTGCTGGCGTTGATGGCGGCGCGGGATTCGCGGTCGGCTTCGCGGCGTTTCTCGGTTTCGCGCTTGTCCCATTCCTGCTTGCCTTTGGCGACGGCGAGCTCGCATTTGACGCGGCCTTTGCGGAAATAGAGGCGGACGGGGATGAGCGTATGACCTTTGATCTGCGTCTTGGTCTGTAGCTTACGTACTTCTTCCTTGTGGAGCAGCAGTTTGCGGGTACGGACAGCGTCGTGATTGGCGCTGTTGCCGTGGGAGTAAGGACCGATATGTGCATTGAGCAGGAAGGCTTCTTCATTCTTGATGAGGCCGTAGGCGTCCTTGAGGTTGGCCTGGCCTTCCCGGATGGACTTGACTTCCGTGCCTCGCAGTGCGATGCCGGCCTCGACCTTGTCGGAGAGGAAGTAGTTGAAGGTGGCGCTGCGGTTAAAGGCGGCGTCACGTTCGCCGGCCGCGACCGGATCGCGTGGTTTGGAGACGTTTGCCGCCGGTTTGGCCGCAGGTGTTATGACGTAACTGGATTGGCGCGGCATGGCAAAGATTTCCTTGAACTTAACGCCTTGAATCTCTATCGTAGCATCGGAGTGAATGTCAGTCCGTCCCTAACGCGCGAGCGTGCGAGGCTTTGCTAGAATGAGGCAACGCTGGAGTAGCGCGCTCACTCTCCCCCTATGGCGCGGACGACGTGTCGCGGCAAGCGGCTCGATCTCAGCCACGGCCCATTCCGGTCATTGGTTCCGGAAAGAGGTTTGGGGCCAGACCGAGGTGGTTGCGGGCGACTCGAAAGGCCATTCAGGCGGTATAGTCCGGCCAGGGAATGGGAACCGTTGGGGAAGCGGCCAGGTGTTGCCTGCTTCCAAACATCTGTATGGGAGTTTGATGAGCCGCTTTGCAATTCTGATTCAAGCCTGCAGGACCGTGATTGTTTCTTTGCTGATGGCTTTGCTTGTCTGCAACGGCTTCTCCGTGCCTGCGTTTGCGGCCGACTCCGCGGCAAAAATGTACAAGATGGGGCAGAAGGCCGAGGATCGCGAGGATTACGACGCGGCTTATGAGGCTTACAAGAAGGCATACGCGAAGGCTCCGGACGATTTGCGCATGCGCACGTCGTACTACCGGATGCGTCAGACGGCGTCGTCGACCCATGTGACCCAGGGCAGGCAGTTGCTGAGCCAGGGAGACCAGCAGAGCGCGCTGGCGCAGTTCTTGCGGGCGACAGAGATCGATCCGGGCAATGAGGCGGCGCTACAGGAGATTGCGAAGATCCGCGCGAAGGAGAACGGGACGCCGGCTCCACGGGAATCGAGCCTGAGCGACAGTTCGTTGCAGGAGATCGAGGACTCGGGCTCTCCGGCGACGCTGAAGCCTATTTCGAACGAAGAGCTGACGCTGCACATGACGGCGGACTCGAAGGTGGTGTACGAGGCGATCGGCAAGGCGGCCGGGATCAATGTACTGTTTGATCCGAGTTACGAAGGCAAGGGCATCCAGGTCGCCCTGCTCAATGTGACTCTGATGGATGCGCTGCGGATCGTGAGCATTGAGTCGAACACCTTCTGGCGGCCGGTGACGGATAACACGATCTTTGTGGCGGCCAATACGCGGACGAAACATACGGAACTCGACGAGCAGGCGGTGCAGACGTTTTATCTCTCCAACGCCTGGCAGCAGAGCGATCTGAACGACGTGGTGCAGGCGCTGCGCAATGTGATGGCCAACGCGCATGCCTACGGAGTTCCGAGCCAGAACGCGATTGTGATGCGCGGTACGCCCGATGAGCTGACGCTGGCGCAGAAGATCATCAACGATCTGGATAAGGCGCGGCCCGAGGTGGTGGTGGATGTCGCGATCATGGAAGTGGACAAGGACAAGCTGCGGAATATTGGCCTGAGCTGGCCGGGAAGCATCAGCTTTGCTCTGCAGCCGCCAACGTCGAGTACGAGTACGACAAGTACGACCAGTACGGACGGAACGACGAGCACGACGGCTCTGACGTTGAATAACCTGGCAAACCTGAATGCGAACAATTTCGCTGTGACGGTCAGCTCGGCGACGGCAAACCTGCTGCTGACGGACTCGGACAGCAAGATTCTGCAGAACCCGCGCATCCGGGCGCTGGACGGTCAGAAGGCGACACTGAAGGTCGGCGAGCAAATTCCGGTGGCCACTGGCTCTTACCAGACGGGTGCGACGACGGCCATCACCAGTTCGCTGGTGAATACGCAGTTCCAGTACCAGGACGTAGGTGTGAATATCGAGATGACGCCGACGGTGCATTACGATCACGACATCACCCTCAAATTGAAGGTAGAAGACAAGTCAGAAAGTGGCACGACAACTATCAGCGGCGTTACCGAACCGATCATCGCGCAGAAGACTTCGGAGCAGACGATCCGGCTGCGCGAGGGAGAGGCGACGATCCTGGCGGGCATTCTCAATAAGCAGGACCTGATCAGCTCGACGGGTATTCCGGGGCTGGGCGAGCTGCCGATCCTGCGCTACATCTTCGGCTCGAAATCTGTTGAGCATATCGACGACGAAGTGGTGTTTGTGCTGATTCCGCATGTGGTGCGCGGCCCCGACATTACTCCGCTGAACCTGCGCAGCATCGACACCGGCTCGGGACAGGGGATTTCTCTGCGGCCTGTGGGGCAGCTTCCGGAGCAGAAGCCAGCGGGCGCGGCGTCGCCCAATGGCGCACGGATGCAGCCGTCGAGTTCGGTGGCTCCGCTGCAGGGGCAGACCGCGGCGGCAGCTACGGCTTCGGCGCTGCAGCAGATGCGGCAGGGAGCGATGTCGGATGTTCCGCGGGTGACGCCTCCCCCTCCGGCTACGTCCGCGGCTACCGTGGCGCCAGGGAGCACGGCGTTTTCAATTACCGCGCCTGTGGCTCCGGTGGCGGCCGGCTCGACGTTCCAGGTGCCGGTGGTGCTGAATGGCGCGAAGGATGTTGCTTCGGTTCCGCTGCAGATTCAATACGATGCGAGCCAGCTAAGCCTGGTGAACGTGAACAGCGGCGACTTCCTGATCAGGAACGGGCAACTGCCGGCGCTGGTGCATCGCGACGAAGAAGTTGCGGGAACGCCGCTGCATACGGTTTCGGTGGTGAGCTCATTGCCGCCGGGATCTCCGGGGAAATCCGGATCCGGGGTGGTGTTCGTGCTGACCTTCCAGGCGAAGCAGGCGGGGTCAAGCCAGATCGTCATCACGCATCCGGGAGCGATGGATTCGGCGCAGAAGCCGGTTCAGGCGAGCGCTCAGCCGGCTACGATCGTCGTACATTAGTGAAGGAGTCTGGCCGAAATGCTGCTGCTGTTCTCTACCGCGCGGATGCCGGAAAGTGATCCGAAGCCGGGCTGCGGCAGGCCGGTGAGGGGCGGGAGTGTGCGGCGTCGCAGAGAAGCTGGGCTGACGCTGGTCGAGCTGATCGTTACGGTCGCGATCCTAGGTGTGCTGGCTACGGCTGCCGTGCCGATTGCGAGATTCCAGGTGCAGCGGCAGCGTGAGCGCGAGTTGCGGTACGACCTGTGGCAGATGCGCGACGCGATCGACCACTACAAGGATGCTGCGGACAAAGGCGCATTCATGACCAAGGTGGATAGCATGAATTATCCGCCGACCCTGGAAGAACTGGTGAACGGGGTCGAGGTACAGGGTAAGAAGGTAAAGTTCCTGCGGCGGATTCCGGTCGATCCGATGACGGGCAGGGCGGAGTGGGGGATGCGGTCGATGCAGGATGACGCGGACAGCGATACGTGGGGCGGGCAGAATGTCTTCGATGTGTACTCCAAGTCGGATGGCACGGCGCTGGATGGCACGAAGTATGCGAACTGGTAGGGACTAGGCGATGCGCGTGAGGCGACGGACAGAGACGGGATTTACGCTCATCGAGCTGATGGTGGTGATGCTGATCATCGGCATCCTGATGGCGATTGCCGTGCCGAATTATGTAGCTGCCATGCGCGCTGCGAATGAGTCGGTTCTGAAAGAAGATCTGCATGTGATGCGCAATGCCATCGATTCCTACACGATGGACAAGCAGAAGGCTCCGCAGTCGCTGCAGGATCTGGTGGACGCCGGGTATCTGCGGAAGATCCCTGTGGACCCGTTCACGCACGCCACGGATACCTGGGTGACGGATACGAGTGACGAACTGCACTCGGTGGATCAGACGGAGCCGGGTGTGGACGATGTGCACTCGGGCGATCAGCAGACGGGCAGCGACGGGCAGCCTTATTCGACGTGGTAAGAGTGCTTGCGCAGGCGCTTGGTGATCATTCACGTTTTGCGGGCCTACACTAAGAGGAATGTCTTCCTCGTTTTCTACTTCATCACTGCAATCCGGTTCGTTTGCGGCAGTCTATCGCCTGTATGCGGCGGTGGCCGGGAGTTTGCCGTTTGATCCGGAGCGGGGTCTGGGCGGCCGGCTTTTGTTTGCGGGACGAATTGAGGCGGAGAACAGGCTGCCGACGGCAGCGAGCGTGGCTGGAGCGGCGTCGCTCGGAGTTTCGGCGGATGGGGCGGCGCTGCGCCGGGCGATGCGCGAGGGAGAGATCGATTTTGTGGTGACTTCTCTGGAGGAGGCGCTGCGGATTCTCAAGAACGAGTTGCGGAAGAAGCAGCCGGTTGCGGTGGGGGTGGCGGCGTCGCCGGAACGGGTGGTGGAGCAGATGATCGGGCGCGGGGTGTTGCCGGATCTGCTGCCGCCGTCAGGATGGGATTCAGCGAGCGCTGGGATTGGTCAAGAGGCTGAAGCGACATTGAAGCGCTGGGGTGCGCGGAGCCCGGGGGGGCCAGGGGATGGCGGAGACTTTGTCGCCTGGACGGTGGATCGGAGGTCTCCGGTCTGGTTGCCGAGGCTGGATGCGGTTGTTCTGGGAGTTGTGCCTGAAGGGGATGTGTTGAGGAGACGATGGATTCGGTTGGCTCCGCGGTATTTGGGCAGGAACGCATCGCAGCGACGGGGGGTTGTGTTGTCGGCGGTAGAGGCGGAGAAGTTTCGAACAGCGGCCGAAGCATTGATGGCGGAGTGGGTTGCTGCCGGAGAGGAGCCTGCCGCAGTGAAGATTGAGCGTACTAACTGAGCTTGCCGAAGCTTAAGATCAAGCCTCTTGCGCGGCGGTTTCGATCTGCTGCCAGAGGGTTTTGAGTCCGAAACCTGTCTTTGAGGAAATCAGGAAGAGGTTGTCGGCTTCGAGGTCGCGTTTGAGCGCGGCGAGGCTGCGGGTGCGTTCGTTGCCGCTGAGGCGGTCGGCTTTGGTGCCGACGACGGCGAAGGCGCGGCCGGTGTGGCGGAGCCAGCTGAGTAGCTGGTGGTCGCTCTCCTGCGCGGGAATTTTGGCGTCGACGAGGCAGATACAAAGGCGGAGCTGCGGGCGCTCGGCGAGGTAAGGCTCGATGAAGGCGGGCCAGGTGGAGGAGATGGATTTGGAGATTTTGGCGTATCCGTAGCCGGGCAGGTCAGCGAAGACGATTTTGGCGCGCGGGTTCGCGGTCTCGGGGGTCTCGGCGTTGGTGAGGGCAAAAAAGTTGATGGCGCGGGTGCGGCCGGGGGTGGAGGAGACTTTGGCGGCTTTTTCGCCGACGAGCGCGTTGAGCAGGCTGGATTTGCCGACGTTGGAGCGGCCCAGGAAGGCGATTTCCGGTGCGCCGGAGGTGGGGAACTGGGCGGGGTCGGTGACGGGGAGGAGGAATTGGGTTCGGTAGCGCATAGTTGGACAGATTTCAGGATACGGGAATAAAGGCAGGGACCAGGGAATAGGGACCAGGGAATAACGAACGGGTTCGCTCTTGCGCGCGAAGGTGAAGCGCATTCCCTGCGGGGAGAACAGCCAGAAAGACAAGTGCAAAGGCTTTCGGTGGGTCATCTCTGGACGCGGGTTATGCCTGGATCGGTTCCTGGGCGAGTGGAAAGGATTTGCGTTCGATTGCGGGGAGGCGCAGGGCGAGGGTGATGGCGCGGAGGGCCATGAAGGCGAGCATGGCGCACCAGAGGCCGTGATTGCCGTAGCGGGCCGAAAGGAAGATGGCTAGCAGCAGGTATCCGGCGAAGGAGATCAGCATGCTGTCGCGGAGCTCTGGGGCGCGAGTGGCGCCGATGAAGATGCCGTCGAGGAGGAAGCTCCAGACGCCGATGAGAGGCAGGACGACGAGCCAGGGGAGATATTGGGCGGCGAGGAGGCGGATGGGCTCCTGATTGGTGAAGAGGGCGATGACGGGCCGACCGAGGGCGAGGTAGGCTAGCGAGATGAACATGGCGACGGTGAAGGCGGAGACGGAGCTGGCGCGGAGGATGGAGCGGTAGTCGGCGAGACGCTGGGCGCCGATGGCCTGGCCGACGAGGGCTTCGGTGGCGTTGGCGAAGCCGTCGAGGCCGTAGCCGGCGATCCAGAGGAAATTGATGAGGACCGAGTTGGCGGCGAGGATGGCGTCTCCGCTGCGCGCGCCGGTACGGGTGAACCAGACGTAGGCTGCGACGAGCGATAGGGTGCGCAGGAGGATGTCGCGGTTAAGCGCGAAGAGGTGCCGCACGCTGGGGCCGTGGATGAGCCGGGTCCAGCGGAGATGCGATGGGCGAGCGCCGAGGGCAAGCATGAGGGCGAGGCCGATGAGGAAGCCGGACCACTCGGCGGCCATGGTGGCGGTGGCGATGCCGGCTACTCCCCAATGGAGGCCGAGGACGAGCGCGAGGGCTGCGGCGACGTTGACGACGTTGATAGCGGCCTGAAGGACGAGGGCGGTGCGGGCGTGCTGGCGGCCGAGGAGGTAGCCGAGGATGGTGTAGTTGGCGAGGGCGGCGGGTGCGGACCAGATGCGGATGGTGCAGTAGATCAGGGCGTTTTGGCGGACTTCGGGACTGGCTCCGAGCAGGGTGAGCGCGGCCGAGATGAGCGGACGCTGGAGGATGAGGATGACGGCTCCGATGAGGAACGCGGTGAGCAAGGCGCGGCCGAAGTGGTGGATCTGGGCGTCTTCGTCCTGCGCGCCGTGGGATTGTGCGACGAGGCCGGTGGTGGCCATGCGGAGGAAGCCGAAGGTCCAGTAGATGGAATTGAAGAAGATGCCGCCGATGGCGACTCCGCCGAGGGCTGCGGGGCCGGGGAGATGGCCGGAGAGGACTGTGTCCACTGTGGAGAGCAGTGGCTGGGTGAGGTTGGAGAGGATGAGGGGGATGGCGAGGAGGAAGACTCGCCGGTACCAGTAGGGCATTCAGACGATTTTAAGGGAATAGGGAACAGGAATTAGGGAATGACGAAAGAATTGCCTTACTCGGCAAGAAAGAACCCGTATTTGAATCAGTAACTCAAGTGTGTTACAAGTTGCTGGCCTCGAGTTAGGTGCCGGAGGCGAAATGGATTCAACTACGCTTATTCAAGTCATTGCAGGACTGATTGCACTTGTGGTGATCCCGGGGCTGATTTCACCTTATCGGATGATCTTCAAGAAGTCTGGCTTTTCACCGTGGCTTTCGTTGCTTATCTATCTGCCTCTAATTAACCTTGTAGTTCTTTACGTCGTAGCCTTCTCCAATTGGACACCTCGAAGTTCAGCAGCTCAAGCCCCTGGAAGCTATCCTTACCCTCATCAGCAGTGAGTCATTGTGATTGACAAGGCATGACTGTGTCGTCCATGGCGAATGGAATCGTCTTGGCTCATGAGGACTTTTCTTATTTGAGCTATTCGTGTTCGGATGGTTGGCCTTCAGAGACTTCATTCTTGCCGTTGCTGGGTACTAAGGCATAGTCGTAGGCGACTTTGTTCATGAAGACGTCGGAGCGGAGGACGTTGGGGTCTAAGCCGGGGGATGGTGGGAGTTGGGTGATTTCGCGGTCGGTTTCGGGGTCGCGGGGCAGGGTGCGGGTGTATTCGCTGCGGAATTTATGGCCGCAGGCGGAGTACAGGGTGACGGTTAGGGTCCAGTTTTTGTCGTCCTTGAGCAGGCGCTCGTGGATTTCGACTTTCTTGTCCTGCATCTTGCTGAAGATGCGGCCGAAGGAATCGAGGCCTAACTCGATGCCGTCGAGGGTTTCTACGACGTGGCGGCCGTTGACGGAGATGCTGATGGCTTCAGATGGGGGCGGGGTTGAGGTCAGCACGAAGGCTTCCTCTTTCCAGGCATAGGAGCCGCCATCCCTGGTGTGCTCGGCCGCGTGCTCGGTGGGTTCGCCGTATGCCTTAGTGAACTGATCGAGCGGGGCGCCGGGGATAACGAGGGGTTCGATGAGCTCGCCGGGGCTGGTGATGAAGTCTTCCTGGCAGCCGTCGACATGCAGGGGTTTGGTGTTGTTGTGTGGGGCAGTGAGGGAACGGGCGGTGTAGGTGGCCTTGGGACGGTAGAGCCAGTAGACGTAAGCGCCTGCTCCGGCGAGCAGTAGGAGGGCGGCGGCGATCCAGGCGCGGTAGTCGAGCATTGGCAGAGACAGTGGTTAGTGGACAGTTACTTATTCTGGTTGAGAATTGCAGACTTGGGGTCATGGTGAAAAGGGCAACTGTTCGGGTTTAGGTCCAGGGGTGGACTTTGACGCTGCCGTGGATGCGGGACTGGAGTGTGTCTTCAAAGAACATGTAGGGGTGGGCGGGGTCGAGGGCGCTGACTTCGTCCAGCTTGTTACGCAGTTCGGCAGGCAGGTTGAAGTCCAGGGCGGCGAGATTGTCTTCGAGTTGCTTGAGGCTGGTGGCGCCGATTAGCGTGGAGGTGATGCCGGGCTGAGTTGCGGCCCAATGCAGGGCTACCTGGGCCATGGAGCGGCCGAGCTCTTTGGCGACTGAGTCGAGCGTGTCGAGGATGCGCCAGTTGCGGTCGGTGAACTTTTCAAAGACCGGGTTGGTCGTGCCTTTGAGGACTTCGAGACGGCCTTTGCCACCTTCGGTGGTTTGATCGCGGCGGTACTTGCCGGCGAGGAAGCCGCTGGCCAGCGGGCTCCATGGACAGACGGATGCGCCGAGCTCGCGGGCTGCTGGGATGTGCTCGCGTTCGATGGTGCGCTCGACCAGGGAATATTCGAGTTGGAGTGCTATGGGTTTGGAGAGGCTGTGGCACTCGGCGAGGTGGCGGCGCGAGAGTAGTACCAGGCGGGGACGTCGGAGAAGGCGTAGTGGCGGATCTTGCCGGCGCGGACGAGGGTGTCGAGGGTTTCGATGACCTCTTCGACGGGCGTGACTTTGTCCCAGGCGTGCATCCAGTAGAGGTCGACGTAGTCCATGCCGAGACGCTTGAGGGAGCCGTCGAGGGCACGGTAGATATTCTTGCGGCCGTTGCCGCCGGCGTTGGGATTGCCCTGGGTGAGATTGAAGGTGAATTTGGTGGCGATGACGAGCTTGTCGCGCAGGCTGGTTTCGGCGACGAAGCGGCCGAGGATTTCTTCGCTCTTGCCTTCGGCGTAGCCGTCGGCGGTGTCGAGAAAGTTACCGCCGGCGTTGATGTAGCTGTCGAAGATGGTTCGGGACACGGCATCTTCAGAGCCCCAGCGATTGTTGCCGTAGGTCATGGTGCCCAGACAGAGCGGGCTTACGCGCAAGCCGGAGCGGCCGAGGGTGATGTATTCGTTCATGCGCATGATCATGGCTGGTCCTTTAAGGAAGAGATTGGGAACGGCGAAGGCTTATTTTGACGCTGAAAAGCCGGGAGGGCGTCATGGCTTTTCTTCAGACTGCTGACAAAATCGAAAAACTCTCCTCAGGGGCTGAAGCCCCGATGAATTGGTTGACCTTATGTACGGGCTGAAGCCCGTACCCTTCACGCCCGGGAAATTTATCATCAGCACTGAGAAAAGCCGGGAGGATGTCCCGGCTTTTCTTGTTGGATGGGTGAATGAGGCTTACTGGCGAGCTGTCTGGCCCGCGGGCAGCTCGGTGGGGGGAATGACGGGCAGTTCGCCTGGTGATGGCTCTTCGAGGGCTTTGGGGGCTCGTTCGAGGGCGAGCTTGAGGACCTCGTCCATCTGGTCGACGAAGTGGAGCTTCATGTTGTTCTTGATGGTGTCGGGCAGGTCGGGAATGTCGCGTTCGTTGTCCCGCGGCAGGATGGCTTCGAAGACTCCGGCGCGCTGGGCTGCGAGGAGCTTTTCCTTAAGGCCACCGATGGCCAGGACCTTACCGCGGAGGGTGATTTCGCCCGTCATGGCGATGTCGCGACGGACGGGGATCTTGGCCAGAGCCGATGCGAGTGCCGTGGCGATGGTGATGCCGGCTGAAGGGCCGTCTTTGGGGATGGCGCCTTCGGGAACGTGCAGGTGGAGATCGACGTTGCGGTAGAAGTCGCGCTGCAGACCGAGGGCTGCGGAACGGCCACGGATGTAGCTGAGGGCGGCCTGAGCGGACTCTTGCATGACATCGCCGAGCTGGCCGGTGATGGTGAGCTTGCCTTTGCCGTCGAGGACCTGCACTTCGGTGGTGAGGATGCTGCCACCGACTTCGGTCCAGGCGAGGCCGGTGACGAGGCCGACTTCGGGGCTGTCGTGGACTTCGGAGCTGCGGAAGCGGGCTACGCCGAGGAAGTCGGAGATGTTGGTTCCGGTGATCTCTTCCTTGTGTTTGCTGCCGTTTTTCACGACGCGGCGGGCGACTTTGCGGCAGACATTGCCGATCTCGCGCTCAAGGTTGCGGACGCCTGCTTCGCGGGTATAGCTGCGAATGATGGCCTGGATGGCGTCGTCCTGGAAGGTGATGTTCTGCTCGGTGAGGCCGGTGCCTTCCCGCTGCTTTTTGAGCAGGTAGTTTTTGGCGATCTCGAGCTTTTCGAGCTCGGTGTAGCCCTGGAGGCGCAGGATTTCCATGCGGTCCTGAAGCGGGGCCGGGATGGTGTGCAGGACGTTGGCTGTCGCGACAAACAGGACTTCGGAAAGATCGTAGTCTACGTCGAGATAGTGGTCCTGGAAGGTGGTGTTCTGCTCGGGGTCGAGTACTTCGAGAAGAGCAGACGCCGGGTCGCCGCGGAAGTCGGAGGCCATCTTGTCGACTTCATCGAGGAGGAAGACCGGGTTTTTGGTGCCGGCGCGCTTCATCGACTGGATGATCTGGCCGGGCAGGGCACCGATGTAAGTGCGGCGATGGCCCCGGATTTCGGCCTCATCGCGCACGCCGCCGAGAGAGAGCCGGACGAACTTGCGTCCGGTGGCCTTGGCGATGGACATGCCGAGCGAGGTTTTGCCGACGCCCGGAGGCCCGACGAAGCAAAGGATAGAGCCTTTGGGGTTCTTGACGAGCTGACGGACGGCGAGGAACTCGAGGATGCGCTCTTTGATCTTTTCGAGGCCGTAGTGGTCTTCATTGAGGACCTTTTCGGCAAAATCGATGTTGCGCGTCTCCTTGGATTTTTTCTTCCACGGCACGGCGAGGAGCCAGTCGAGGTAGTTGCGGCTGACGGTGGATTCGGCGGACATGGGAGGCATGGCTTCGAGCTTCGCCAGCTCCTGCGTGGCCTTTTCCATGACTTCTTTGGGCATGCCGCTGGTCTCGATCTTCTTGCGGAGTTCGTCGAACTCGTTCTTTTCGCCGCGGCCGAGCTCCTTTTGGATGGCCTTGATCTTTTCGTTGAGGTAGTACTCTTTCTGGGCCCGCTCCATCTGGCGCTTGACGCGCGACTGGATGTTGCGGTCGAGGTCGAGCTTTTCGATTTCAACGTCGAGGACATCGGCGATGCGGGTTAGGCGCGCGGCCGGGTCGAAGATGCCGAGGAGCTCCTGCTTTTCTTCAATGCCGAGCTGGAGATTGGCTGCGATGACGTCGGAGAGTTTCGCAGGCTCGTCCATGCGCACGCTGGCGATCATGGTTTCGTAATTGAGCGACTGCTGGAGCTTGACGTAGTTCTCAAAGAGCGTGGTGACGCGCTGCATGAGGGCTTCGAGGGCAGGCGTCATTTCGAAGTTGGATTTGCCCTTGCGCACGGTAGCGACGAAGAAGCCGTCGGTGTCGGTGACATCGGTGGCCTTGGCGCGCTCGACGCCTTCGACGAGAACCTTGATGTTGCCGTCGGGCATTTTTACGGACTGGACAATGTTGCAGATGGTGCCTACCTGGTAGATCTCCTTGGCCTTTGGCTCGTCGATGCTGGCGTCATGCTGGGTGGCCAGGAAGATCTTGCGGTCGCCGTTGAGCGCTTCTTCAAGGGAGCGGACGCTGGATTCGCGTCCGACGACGAACGGCGTGACCATGTAGGGGAAGATGACCATGTCGCGGATGGGCATCATGGGGAGTTTTCGTGCTTCGTGTTTCTCTCTCGGGGATGAAGTCATTGGGGTTCCTTAACTTAAAGAGATGCGCCAAACTGCATCCCGTCGCAGAGCGGCTGCGCCGGTGCTTAGGTAGATTGTAATACTGCGACAAATTTGAGGTTGTGGCAAATAGGAGCAATACGGGAGTTGGCTCTGTGAACGCTCAAGTGCCGAGGTGATGAAAAGGAGAACGCCCGCAGATGAGATGCTCTGCGGGCGCTGATTTTAATGCCACTACATCGAGGCGGCGTCTAAGGGTTACTTCAGTTTGTAGGGTGAGCCGAGGCCGGTGCATTCATCCCAGCCGATCTGGGCGAAGGAGCCGGCGTAGAAGTTGCATGCGCCGTAGGTGATGTCGATGACCTGGCCGTTAAGGAAGAGAAGGCTGTTGCCGTAGAGCCTGGTGAGCTCGGCGGCGCTGGAGGATGCGAAGCTGCCGCCGGCGTTGACGATGCCGGCGACGACCGGGGTAGCAACACTTGTACCGCCGGCGATGAACCAGCCCGTTTCGCCGCCGTCCGAGAAGGTATCCCAGACCCAGACCCCGGTGTCGAGGTTGGCGACGGCCGATACGTCAGGGACACCACGAGAACCCTGAAGCTGCTGCGCGATGAAGCGGTTCTGAGCCTGGTATTTGGGGATGGGTTCATAGGAGCTGAGGCCGCCGCCGGCCTCCGACCAGGAGATCTGGGCGATGAGGTTGCCGGTTTCGAGGCTGCGTGAGTCGGTTGTACCGCCGACGCAGACGACGTTGGGGGAAGCGCAGGGATAGCTGACGCCGGGGGCGTCTCCGGAGGCGGCGAAGTAGACGACGCCGGGAGTGGTGAAGAAGGAGTCGAGGCCGGACTCCTGGGAAAATTCCTCACTGCCGAAGCTCATGGAGACTTCACCTTTGCCCTTACTGCCAGCGGGGCAGGTGGTGGTTTTTCCACAGACGACGAGATTGCTGGCGACCCGGATAGCGGGGAAGAGATCGCTGTCTTCGTTGGAGTTGGCTTCTACGAGATAGATGGTGGCGTCGGGCGCCATGGCGTGGGCGTATTCGATATCGAGGGATTCTTCGAACTCCCATCCGCCGGTGGGGTCTTCCGCAGGCTGGGCGCCCTGGGCGTAGACGACTTTGAACTTCGATGAATCAAAGGGCAGGCCGAACTGAGGAGGAGAAAAAGGCGAGGTCGCCGGCGGCGTTGGGGTCGTCGTATGCGTCGACGATGGCGATGGTCTGGCCGCCGCCTGTGGGGTTCTGAGTGGTCTGGTTCGGGTTGCATCCCTGGGTGTGGGCCGCGATGCCGTAAATGCAGGCTAGCGACGCAGGGGTTTCGTAGCCATAGCCGCCGAACGGAGGCAATTCGGAGGGCGAGAAGCCGGCCATGTAGCGGACGTTGGTATGCATGCGCACGCCGCGATCACCGGGCTGCGCGTGGCTGACGGCGGGGATGATGGGAGTGCGTCTGGCCTGGGAGCGATGGGCGAGCGGAGACTGGCCGGCGCCGGGAAGTGCCGCGCCGAGCAAGGCGAGAAGAGCACCAGAGGCAGAGAAAGCGGTCAGAAGGCAGCGGCCGGAATTTCCAGGGAGATTACGTGTCGGGAGCGCGGAATGCATCGAAACACCTCTCAAGGTTGGAAAGACGTTGTGTTTTTAGTGAACCGGATGTGAGTTTTGCGGAAGGGATAGCGATGAAGCGGGGGAAACGGGAGATGCGGCTCGGATGAAATCAGGTGAGGCAGCGGCTAGATGGCCGCAGAGAAAGTGTTGCAGTAAGCGTCAGAGAACGAGTGAATCTGCGATGGGTGACAAGCTAGCGGCGATGGATGGGAAAGTCAAGAGATTCCTGATGGCGCGGAGAATGGTGGCCGCAAGGAAAAAGCGCGCCGGCGGCAGGCTTGATCCATTCCTTGTCCATCGCTCCGGTTCGCGAAGGCGGGTTAGAGCCAGAGCGTTTTCAGCGCCCTGTCTCTCGCAGATAAATTTCGGTGTAGTCGAGGTAGTTCTTTGCGTACATCCGGATCAGTTCGCGATCTTTATCGTCCAGTTCCCGGCGCATTTTTGCGGGTACTCCTGCCCACAGCGTTCGCGGAGGAACGATGGTTCCTTCCGGAACGACTGCGCCGGCGGCGATGATGGAGCCTTCGCCGATGCGCGCTCCGTTGAGCACGGTAGCGTTCATTCCGATGAGCACCATGTCTTCGAGCACGCAGCCGTGAACGACTGCGTTATGGCCGATGGTTACCCAGTCGCCTACGGTTACAGAGAACTGATAGCGTTGGCCGTGGAGCACGGCGCAATCCTGAACATTGGAGTTCGAACCGACGCGGATCGAGTGCACGTCGCCGCGCATCACCGCGTTCATCCACACGCTGGAGTGCTCGCCGAGAACCACGTCGCCGATCACCTGCGCTGAAAGATCTACGTAACTTGTATCCGGCACGACGGGCCGATGGCCCTGATAGCTGCGAATCATCTGATTCCTCCGCTCCAACCTACAAGTTTATCGGAGTCGCGCATGGATGGCGTCCTCTGGCTGCGGGCTGGGATTCCGGGGTATACGCTTCACCCGGCAGCCAAACAGCCCCTGGTGCTATAACCAAATCTATGCGTATCGCCGTATCCCGCCATCTGTCTGGCGGACTCGTTGCAGTTGCCCTTCTCGTTTCAGCCCTCACACCGAGCATGGAAGCCCAGCGCTTACCGAAGACGGTCAAGCCGGAGCATTACACGCTGAAGCTGGCGCCCGATCTTCAGGCCGCGACGTTTACCGGCGATGAAACCATCGAGGTCGTTCTTACCGAGCCGCTCAGCGCCATCACCCTGAACGCGGCTGAGATCAACTTCCGCAGCGTGACTACCACGGTCGCAGGCAAAGCTCTTACCGCCAAGGTCAGCGAAGACGCTACGAAGCAGCAGGCTACCTTCGACTTTGGCGAGCAGCTTCCGGCGGGACCGCTGAAGATCCATGTCCGCTACACCGGCCTGCTCAACAACGAGCTTCGCGGGTTCTATCTGTCGAAGACGGCGAAGCGCAACTACGCCGTTACCCAGTTTGAGTCGACCGATGCTCGCCGTGCTTTTCCGAGCTTTGACGAGCCGGCGATGAAGGCGACGTTTTCTGTGACGCTGATCGTCGACAAGGGCGATACTGCAATCTCGAACACGAATATTGTGAGCGACAAGCCGGTTTCGGGCGAGCCCGGCAAGCATGCTCTTACCTTTGCCACTACGCCGAAGATGTCTACTTATCTGCTGGCGTTTCTCGTTGGCGATTTTCAGTGTGTCTCTGGTTCCAGCGACGGGGTTCCTATCCGCGCCTGCGCTACGCCGAACCAGGTGCAGTATGGAAAATTTGCGCTCTCCGCGGCTGAATATGTTCTGCATTACTACAACAACTACTTTGGCATCAAGTATCCGATGCCGAAGCTGGATATGATTGCCATCCCGGATTTTGAGGCTGGGGCGATGGAGAACTTTGGCGCGATTACTTATCGCGAGTCCGATTTTCTGGTCGATCCGGATCATGCTTCTGTTGGAGCGCTGCGACGCGTCGGTATCGTGGTGGCTCATGAGATGGCACATCAGTGGTTCGGCGACATGGTTACGCTGGCGTGGTGGGACAACACCTGGCTCAATGAAGGCTTTGCGAACTGGATGGAAGCCAAGCCCATCGATGCCTGGAAGCCTGAATGGAACATGACGGCCGAGGTAGCCGGCGATCTGCAGGGCACGCTCGATCTGGATGCGCAGCGCACCACCCGCACGATTCGCGCGAAAGCGACTACGCCTGACGAAATCAACGAGATGTTCGACGGCATCAGCTACGGCAAAGCAGGCGGCATGCTCGATATGGTCGAGAATTATCTTGGAAAGGAGACTTTCCGGCAGGGCGTGCACAAGTATTTGTTGGCTCACATGTATGGCAACGCTACGGCTGAAGACTTCTGGAATACGGAAGCCGAGGTGAGCCATAAGCCGGTGGACAAGATTATGGATTCACTGGTTTCGCAGCCTGGTGTGCCGCTGCTCACATTTGGTGCGACGAGTGGCGCGAGTGTGCCGGTGAAACAGAGCCGATTCTTTCTCGATCCGACGGTGAAGACTAGTACCGCTCAGGCGTGGACGCTGCCTGTCTGCTTTAAGGCTGGTGAGGGTGAGCATTGCGAGGTGCTGACTCCGTCGGAGCCGTCTCTTAAGATTTCATCTAGCGGTTTGTTGTATGCCGACGCGACGGGCCGGGGATACTTCCGCAGTCTTTACCCTGCGGAGACGCAGCACGGTCTTATTGCGAAGATGGAAAGCAGTCTTACTCCGGAAGAGCGCATTGCTGTTCTTGGGGATCAGTGGGCGATGATCCATTCGGGCCGCGCGGCGATTACCACTTATCTTGAAGCGATTTCGGCCGTTCACGATGACGCGAGTGCAGAGGTGATTGAGCGGGCTGCGGATGGGCTCAATACAATCGACGCGCAGATTGCAGCGAGTGCGGATGAGCGCACGAAGTTTTCTGCATGGGTGCGCGGGCAATTTGCGCCTGCGTGGAAGGCGCTTGGTGCTCCGCAAGAGTCTGATTCGGCGGGGAAGCGCGAACTGCGCGCTGAGTTGTTGGGCATCGCGGCGGGGCTGGGTGATGATCCGGAAGCGATTGCAGAGGCGAAGTCGATTGCGATGCGCGGTCTCGACGATCCGGGATCGGTGGATCCAACGCTCGCCAATACGGCGTTGTTTGCTGCGGCACGCAACGGTGATTCGGCATTGTTCGATCGGCTGGTGAAGCTCAGCACGGACTCGGAAAGTGCGCAGGTGCGGGCGAATGCGCTTCGTGCGCTGGAGCGTTTTCGTGATCCTGATCTGGAGCGGCGGGCTTTGGACTTTGCCGTTTCGGGGAAGGTGCGCAATCAGGATGCGGCAGGCTTTCTTTCCGTTGAGCTTGCACGCCGGGATACACAGGATCTGGCGTGGCAATACATTCAAGACAACTGGGCAAAGGTTAGTGCGCAGTTCACTACTTTCGCGGGAGCGGAGCTTGTCGGTGCGGCGGGCGGATTCTGTTCTGCGGAGCGCAGTGACGAGGTGGCGAAGTTCTTTGCTGCACATAAGGTCGCTGCGAGTGCGCGTGCTCTTTCTCGCGCGAAGGATCACATTCAGGACTGTGTGACGCTGCGGGAGACGCAGGGGACTAACTTCCAGTCATGGTTGAGCAGCCTTAACTAACAAGGTTTCACACAAAACAAAACGGGCTGTCAGGTTGGCAACAAACACCTGACAGCCCGTTTTGTATGCTTTCGAACTGTTGCGTTGTCTAGCTTTTCAATGCGACTCTGAGATGCAGTTCGCGGAGTTGTTGTTCTGTTACTGAAGTTGGTGCGTCGACCATGAGGTCGATGGCTTTGGCTGTTTTGGGGAAGGCGATTACTTCGCGCAGACTGGGTGCGCCGGCGAGCAGCATGGCGATACGGTCAAGGCCGAGGGCGATGCCGCCGTGCGGGGGTGTGCCGTAATCAAGCGCGTCGAGGAAGAAGCCGAAGCGGGCACGTGCTTCTTCTTCCGAGATGCCGAGCGCAGCGAAGATTTGCTGTTGCACATCTTTGCGGTGAATACGGATGGAGCCTGAGCCGAGTTCGAGGCCGTTCATTGCGAGGTCGTAGCAGTTGGCGCGGACGCTGGCCGGATCGCTGACGAGATTGGGCATGTCGTGTTCGAATGGCGCGGTGAAGGGATGATGCGCGGGGACCCATTTTTGCGCGTCGACTTCGTACTCGAACATGGGGAAGTCAGTGACCCAGATGGGCTGGAATGCTTCAGAGCCATCGATCGAGGTTGACGGCTTCGAGCCTCCCTCAGCTACCGTGAGCGCACTGGCTTCGGCGACGACCTTTTCTGTGGCGCCGAAGGCTCCGTGGCGGTCGGCGTATTTCTTGGCGAGTTCGCTGCGGAAGTTGCCGGCGGTTACGAGCACGTTGATCTCGCGCTCGGAGAGGCGCCCCGGGAACTTGGTGTCGCTGGCCTTGATGTGATGCGCTGGGTCGCCGGCAACGATGATGACGAAGTCGGCTTCGGCGGCGCCGGTGAGTTCGCGTACCTTTGCTGCGGATTCGGGGAATCCTTTGGCGAGACGCTTGAAGTCGTCGATGAACTTTGCGCCCTTTTTCAGGTCGAAGAGGGGATGGTTGTCTTCGCGCTCTTTGCGGCTGAGTTCGCCGACGTTGGGAATGCGCAGCGCTACTACGGGCAATGCAGGATCAATCTGCAGCGTCGCCAACTGCTCGTCGGTGAAGGCTTCGCGCACATCGGTGAGTCCCGGCAGCCGCATGTCGGGCTTGTCGCTGCCGAAGCGCTTCATCGACTCGTCATAGGTGATGCGCGGAAAGGGCGCTTTGATCTCTACGCCGGCGGCTGCGAAGCCGGCGACCATGAACTTCTCCACCACTCCGAATACGGTTTCCTGCTGCGGGAAGCTCATCTCTAGATCGACCTGGGTAAACTCGAGCTGGCGGTCGGCGCGGAGGTCTTCGTCGCGGAAACAGCGGGCGATCTGGAAGTAGCGGTCGAAGCCGGAGATCATCAGGATCTGCTTGAAAATCTGCGGCGATTGCGGGAGGGCGTAGAACTCGCCTCCGTGTATGCGGCTGGGAACGAGGAAGTCGCGCGCGCCCTCGGGGGTGGACTTGGTAAGGATGGGCGTTTCAATTTCAAGGAAACCCTGCTCGCTGAGGCTTTCGCGAATCGCCAGCGTGATGCGGTGACGAACGGCGAAGTTCTGCTGCATTTCCGTGCGCCGCAGATCGATGTAGCGGTATTTGAGCCGCACCTCTTCATTGGCGATGGCTTCTTCGGCCGGAGAGAACGGAGCCAGCCGGGCATCGTTGAGAACGAGCAGTTCCTTTGCTTCAATCTCGATTTCGCCCGTTATCATCTTGGGGTTGATGGCTGCGGCGTCGCGCAGACGGACCTTGCCTACGGCTGCAACTACATATTCTGGCCGCACGGCTTCGCCTTTGGCGTGGCCGTCGGGAGTCAGGTCGCGATCGAGAACCACCTGGGCGATGCCGCTGCGGTCGCGCACGTCAAGGAAAATAAGATTGCCGTGATCGCGGCGCCGGTTTACCCAGCCCATCAGTACTACCTGTTTGCCTGCATCGGAGGCGCGCAACTCGCCGCACAGATGCGTCCGTTCCAGCTTGCCAATAAAATCCAACACTGCGAATGTCCTTTATTTGATTGAAGGAGCCAGATGCGCGGACAGTTCATTGCGCGCGATCTTGGACTGTGTCCCGGTGGAGAAATCCTTGACCGTCAGAATACCGGAGTTGACCTCGTCCTCGCCCAGCAGGACGATCTTGCGGGCTACTTTGTCGGCTGCTTCAAACGACTTTTTCAGCCGGAAGCTTCCATCGCCCAGTTCGATTTTCAAGCCGGGCCGATCGGGTGTGGCGCAGCGCAGTTCGCGGGCCAGTTCCAGTGCTGCGGCGTTTTGCGCTTCGCCGAGCGGGGCGATGTAGGCGTCGGCGAGTTGAGCTTTTTCTGTTTCCATCGTTTGCAGGGTTAGCACCAGCCGATCCTCGCCCATGGCGAAGCCGATGCCGGGAGCCTTGGGTCCGCCGATGGCTTCGCTGAGGCCGTCGTAGCGGCCGCCGCCGAGCAGCGCATTTTGCGTGCCGAGGCCTGCGTCGTGGGTGAACTCGAAGGTGGTGCGGGTGTAGTAGTCGAGGCCGCGCACGAGGCGGTGATCGCGCACATAAGGCACTCCGCAGACGTCGAGGGCGGCGCAGACTGCGGCGAAGTGCGCCTTGGAGTTTTCGTCGAGGTGATCGGCGATTTTGGGCAGGGCATCGATGTAGGGCTGATCGTGCGGGACTTTGCAGTCGAGGACGCGGAGGGGATTGGTCTCGGCGCGGCGCTGGCAGTCTTCGCACATCTGGCCTACGACCGGTTTCAGCGCCTCGCGCAGAATCTCGATGTAGTTTGGACGGTCGCTTGCGGATCCGACGGAGTTGATTTTGAGGGCCCAGCCGGTGATGCTCAGTTCGTCGAGGAGGGTGGCGAGCATTTCGAGGATTTCGGCGTCGCGCAGGGGAGACTCGCTGCCGGATGAAGGCGGACCGATGACTTCGGCGCCGATTTGGTAGAACTGCCGGTAGCGGCCCTTCTGCGGGCGCTCGCGCCGGAACTGCGGGCCGATGTAGTAGAGCTTCTGTAGTTGGCCTGTTTCGCCGAGCTTGTGTTCGATGTAGGCGCGGACGACGCCGGCAGTATTTTCGGGTCGGAGGGTCAGGCTTTGGCTTTTTTCACTCTGGGCACGAGCCCGATCTTCCCACGTGTACATTTCCTTCGAGACAATGTCGGTTTCTTCGCCGACTCCGCGTGCGAAGAGGGCGGTGTCTTCGAAGATTGGTGTACGAATTTCGCCGAAGTTGTAACGGGCGAAGACGCTTCGCGCTACGGTGTCGATTCGGTTCCAGAGCTCTGTTTCCGGGGGCAGGAGATCGCGCGTGCCCCGTACAGCTTTCAATGTGGTCATAACCTATCTAGTTTAACGGACATGCACGAGACTCTTTATGACCATCTTTCTCCAGCCTCGTTGACTTCCGGTTTCGCTGTAACCATACTGGATTCATGACCTATACGCTCGAGCAGGCGCAGTCCAACCTCGCTCAGCTTCTCGCTGAAGCTCGGGAAGGCAAGGAAGTCGTTATCGAGAGTGAGGGCATGCCGACACTCCGGCTGGATGTCACCGAGGTTGCAGCTCCTACTTCCACGCGGCAACCGCGAGTTTTGGGTTTGTACGCAGGCCAATTCAACTTTCCAGAGGAACTGCTTAAACCCCTGGAAACCGATGAAGAATTGCGTGAATACGGTTTTGACATCATGATCGACGGCAAATCAGCGGATTCTTTCGACCCTTTCCAGTGAAATATCTTCTTGATACTCATGCGCTTCTTTGGGCGCTCGAAGCACCGGACCAGCTTAGCGAGCAGGCGCGTGAGATCATTCAGAATCCGGATTCTGAGATTTTCGTCTCCCCAGTACTTCCAGGGGAGATTGCGATCAAGGCGAATACTAAGAAGATTCCGATGTATCCATTGCTGTCTAGTTTTCATAGGGTCATGCGTGAAACGGGCTTCATAGTGATTGGAATCGATCCGCTGCACGCGATTCGCTCTGGCCTGCTTCCATTTCACCACCGCGATCCGTTCGATCGTCTTTTGGCTGCTCAATCTCTCGAAATGAACATCCCTATTCTTAGCCGCGACAGACAATTGGATCTCTATGGTGTTAGTCGCATCTGGTAAGACGCGGCTCTCGCTTCTCCATACCAACGTTTATTCAGGAGCATCGAAAACGACATGGAATACCGTCTTCTCGGAGGCTCCGGCCTCAAAGTTTCCGTTCTTTCTTTTGGCGCCGGCACTTTTGGCGGCCGTGGCGAATTCTTTCAAGCATGGGGATCGACGGACGTAGAGGAAGCTCGACGGCTGATCGACATCTGCTTCGATGCGGGCGTCAATCTCTTTGACACAGCCAACATTTACTCACGCGGGCTCTCCGAAGAGATTCTCGGCGCGGCCCTGGAGGGCAAGCGCGATAAGGCTCTCATCTCGACGAAGGCGACCTTTACCATGGGGGACGGGCCGAATGACAAAGGCTCTTCGCGTTACCACCTGACGATGGAGCTTGAGGCCAGCCTGCGCAGGCTCAACACCGACTACGTCGACATCTATCACCTGCATGCCTTCGACGCGCAGACACCGATCGAGGAAACACTGAATACGCTGGACAAGTTTGTGCGCGAAGGCAAAGTTCGGTATATCGCCTGCTCGAACTTTTCCGGATGGCATTTGATGAAGTCGCTTGCAGTCTCAGAGCGGTATGGATGGGCGCGGTATGTGGCCCACCAGGTCTACTACTCTCTTATCGGGCGCGAATATGAGTGGGAGTTGATGCCACTTGGCCTCGACCAGAAAGTGGGCGCGCTCGTCTGGAGCCCGCTTGGGTGGGGACGCCTGACCGGCAAGATCCGCCGTGGGCAGCCGTGGCCCGCGGGCAGCCGTCTGCACAAAACCGCAGATGGGGGTCCGCAGATGACGGACGAATACCTGTATAACGTCGTGGACGCGCTCGACGAGGTTGCCGCCGAGACAGGCAAGACTGTGCCGCAGGTGGCGCTGAACTGGCTCATCCAGCGGCCGACGGTTTCTTCGATCATCATGGGAGCGCGCAACGAAGAGCAACTGAGGCAGAATCTGGCATCCGAGGGCTGGAATCTTACGGCTGGGCAGGTCGCCAAGCTCGACCGCGCCAGCGACCAGCAGCCTGTCTATCCCTATTGGCATCAACGCCAATTCACCGAACGCAACCCTTCGCCAGTGCCGCTTATCGCTCCGGTGGCAGGCAACTGAGCCGCGGCAAATGGGGGCTGGCGACGGTCCCCGGGTTTTCCATTCAGCGAACAATTCCCGCTTTTCGCATACAACTTGTGTCCAATGATGCATTTCCTTTCACTCAAATAGCCTAATCGGACGATACAATCGATATACCGGTCGTCCGATCGTCGCGCGTATCCCCCCGAAAGGCCTTACCCACGGATGTCTCCTGCTCCATCAAACCTTTTGCAAGACCCCGCATCTAGCGTCGCCACCTCCACTGCAGTTGCCAGTCCAGCCCCGGCGCTCGGCCGCAAGTCGGCCAACGCGGCCGTTCGTGACGATCTCCAGATGGGCCGCGCTTACAACGACGGCAACATCAACTGGATCACGGCGCTCTTCATCGCCGCTTTTCACATCGGGGCCATCGCGGCGTTTTTCTGCTTTAGCTGGAGCCGCCTGGCGGTAGCCGCCGTGCTCTGGTTTCTGGCCATCAATTGCGGCATCGGCGTCTGCTACCATCGCCTGCTGACGCACCGCGGTTTCCAGACGCCCAAGTGGGTCGAGTACATTCTTACTTTCTGCGCCACGCTCTCGCTGGAGGGTGGACCGATCTTCTGGGTTGCGGTACACCGCGTTCATCACCAGCACAGCGACCACACCGGCGATCCGCATACACCCAAGGAAGGCCCCTGGTGGGCGCACATTGGCTGGCTGGTTCTTGGCAAGTCGATGCATGCCAAGACGAAAGAGCTCGGCCGATACGTGCCCGATCTAATCCGAGACCGGTTTCATGTATGGATGAGCAAGTACCACTGGGTTTCGCTTGTTTCTGTCGGAGTACTGCTTCTTGGATTCGGCTGGTGGCTCGACCATGGCATCATGGGCGGCGTCAAGATGGTTCTGTGGGGCATCTTCCTGCGCGTGACGCTGGGACTGCATGCGACGTGGCTCGTTAATTCCGCGACTCACCTCTGGGGTGGCCGCCGCTTCGAGACCCGCGATGACTCCCGCAACAGCCTCTGGGTGGCCCTGTTGACCGGCGGCGAAGGCTGGCATAATAACCATCACGCCCACCCGGTGAGCGCCCGCCATGGCCTTACCTGGTATGAGATCGATCCCAACTTCTACGTCATTTGGGCACTGTCGAAGATTGGCCTGGCCCGCAAGGTTCAGGTTGCCCGCTATGACAAGGCCGATCCTAAGCCTGCCGGCACCGGCCACTAAAAGCAGGGATCAGGGATTAAGGACCAGGGATTAGGAACAGCCTAAGCATTAAAACAAGAACGCTCCCCGCGAGGGGAGCGTTCTTGTTTGTGCGAGAGATGCCGGGTCGAAGAGGTTCGCGAGACTGCGGGAATTAGCCGGCCTTCTCGAGGAGCGAGAGGGAAAGGGAGAGATCGCGTCGCTCGACCATGTCCTTCGTGATCTCGAGGTCGCGTACGCGCTTGTTCGAGGGCAGGTGGTACATGAGGTCGAGCATGAGCTCTTCGAGGATCATGCGCAGGCCGCGGGCGCCGACCTTGCGGTGCAGAGCTTCGCGGGCGATAGCGCTGGCGGCGTCCTGCGTGAAGTGCAGGTGGACGTTCTCATATTCGAAGAGACGCTGGTATTGCTTGAGGATGGCGTTGCGCGGCTTGGTGAGGATCTCGACCAGGGCGGCTTCATCGAGCTCGTCGAGGACGCCAACGACGGGCAGGCGGCCGACGAACTCGGGGATGAGCCCGAACTTGATGAGGTCCTGGGGCTCGGTCTGACGGAGCAGCTCAGTGTCACGCTGCGCGCGGATGGCTACGGTGTTCTCGCCTTCGCTTTCGACTTTGAAGCCGAGGGTTTTTTTGCCAACGCGGCGACCGACAATCTTCTCGATGCCCACGAAGGCTCCGCCGCAGATGAAGAGAATGTTGGTGGTATCGACTGCCGTGAATTCCTGGTGCGGATGCTTGCGGCCGCCCTGCGGAGGAACGTTGGCGACGGTGCCTTCGAGGATTTTGAGCAGCGCCTGCTGAACGCCTTCACCGGAGACGTCGCGGGTGATGGAGGGGTTCTCGTCCTTGCGGCCGATCTTGTCGATTTCGTCGATATAGATAATGCCGGTCTGGGCGCGGTTGACGTCGCCATCGGCGGCTTGCAGAAGCTTGAGGATGATGTTTTCCACGTCTTCACCGACGTAGCCGGCTTCGGTGAGGGTGGTCGCATCCACGATGGCGAAGGGAACGTCAAGCATCTTGGCCAGGGTGTGCGCGAGGAGAGTTTTACCTGAGCCTGTGGGGCCGATGAGCAGGATGTTGGATTTGGAGAGCTCTACCTCATTGCTGTGGGTGCGATTCATCTGAATCCGCTTGTAATGGTTGTAGACAGCAACGGCGAGCTTTTTCTTGGTCTGATCCTGCCCGATGACGTACTCGTCGAGGAAGGCTTTGACGTCCTGCGGCTTGGGAAGATGGGAGGGGGAAGCAGTTGTTGAAGTTTCACCGCGATCGTCTTCGAGGATCGAGTTGCAGACGCCGACGCACTCATCGCAGATGTAGGCACGGGGGTAGTCGCTGGGTGAGGAAATCAGCTTGGCAACAGCGTCCTGCGATTTATGGCAGAACGAGCACCGTAGTGTGTCTTCAGGTCCCGTGCGTGTTTTCATGGAACTGCTTCCTCCCGAGAGAGCGGTACAGCTTACTTAGGTGGTTCTTGGCCTATCGATGATTTCATCAATGATGCCATATTCCTTGGACTGCTGGGCGTTCATGATGAAGTCGCGCTCAACATCCTTTTCGATCTGATCGAGTGTCTGGCCGGTGTGCTTGGCCATCAGCCGATTCGTGATTTCGCGAATGCGGAGAATTTCACGGGCATGAATGTCAATGTCCGTCGCCTGCCCGCTCAGACCGCCCATGGAGGGCTGATGAATGAGAATTCGCGAGTTGGGAAGCGCAAAGCGCTTGCCTTTGGTTCCGGAAAGCAGCAGAAAAGCACCCATGCTGGCGGCCTGCCCGATGCAGTACGTGACAACGTTGTTGCGTATGAATTGCATCGTATCGTATATGGCCAGCCCCGCGGTAATGGAGCCACCGGGGGAATTGATGTACAACTGAATATCCTTCTCCGGATCTTCGCCGGAGAGGAAGAGCATCTGAGCCACTACCAGGTTGGCAATCTGATCGTCGATAGGCGTACCGAGGAAGATGATGTTATCGCGGAGCAGACGCGAATAGATGTCGTAGGCGCGTTCGCCTCGGCTCGTCTGCTCGACCACCATTGGGACTAATGCCATTCTCTTATTCTCTCACTTTTGCGACGAGTCCATTTGGACCGGGGTAAGTGATTCTCGCCAGAGGCCTATTTTTCGCTAATGAGCCCGGGAGCCGACGTGCTTGCGCTGGTCAGTTCGTTAAGGTGTAGTGATGCCGGGCCCTGTTGCGTTTTTCCTTTTGCAATAGTTATCGGCCCGGATCACGAGAAAAACCAGGAAGATCCGCTTGCTGACTACGCCGCCGGCAGCCGTTGATAGAGCAGGCTGGCTGTCTTTTCGCGGCGCAATTGTTCCCGGATTCTAGCGAGGCTGCCGTCTTCCGTCAAACGAGCGCGGACGGTTTCGACCGGCTCACGGGACTGAAGGGAGGCGATGTAGATCTCGCGGTCGAGCTCTTCATCACTAACGGTGACGTTTTCGGCGTCGGCGATGCGATCGAGAAGGAGCGAGGTCTTGACTTCGCCGGTAGCGGAGTCACGCTGGGCCCCGCGCAGGCGGGTGAAGTCGAGCTTGCGCATCATGTCGGCGCTCATGCCCTGCTGAGCGAGAGCACGGAGACCGCGCTCGAGGCGGGCGTCGACCTGCTGCTGCACGAGCGACTCGGGGATGGGGAAGTCGAACTTCTCGCTGAGCGCGGCAAAGAGCGCTTCGCGGGTCTGCTGCTCGGCTTCGCGCTCCTTGCGCGCGGTGAGGTTTTCGCGAATGCGGGCTTCCAGTGCGGCGAGGTTTTCGTAGTCGCCGAGCTCCTTGACGAATTCGTCGTCGAGCACAGGCAGATTGCGCTTCTTGATGGCCTTGACTTCGAGGTTGTAGGCGACGGACTTGCCGGCGAGCTGAGCTTCGGTGTAGTCGGCCGGGTAAGTGACCTCGACCCCGAGCTCCTGGCCAGGCTTGGAACCGCGCAGGGCTTCGGTGAAGGCGGGGAGGGTCTCCGATCCGCCAATTTCGATGAGAGAGTCTTGGCCGGCGAGCGGAGGGGCGGACTCTCCTTCTTCGCCCTGGAGGGTGCCGCTGTAGCTGATCTGGACCCAGTCACCGTCGGCGATGGCGCGGTCTTCTTCGACCGGCTCGATGGTGGCACGGGACTCGCGAAGCTGCTGGAGTTCGCTCTGGATGGCGGCTTCAAAAGCCTCGCCGCTGGTTTCGATGGCCGGCCTGGGGGCGGTCACGTCCTGGTAGCCCTCGATGGAGAAGGCCGGGATGACTTCGAAGACAGCGGTGCCGTCGAGAGCCTTGCCTTCTTCAAGGGTGAGGTTGGAGAGCTGGGGCTCCGAGATCGGGACGACGCCGGCGGCCTCGATGGCGGCGCGGAAGCGCGCGGGGAGCAGTGACTCGACGACGTCTTTGCGGATCTGCTCGGCAAAGCGGCGGCGAACAACCGGCTCGGGAACCTTGCCGGGACGGAAGCCGGGGATCTTGGCGTACTTCTTGTATTCCTTGAGGACACGCGCAAAGGCTTTGTCGACTTCCTCGACGGTGGCTTCGATCTTGACCTCGCGGACACAGTCGGGGTTCAGGACCGGGCCGTGCTGATGACCCTCATGATCGTGATCATGGTCGTGGTCGTGTCCGGCATGGTCATGATCGTGAGTGTGGTCGTGGGCTTCGCCGACGGACGTGGGTTCAAGACCGGCCGCGGGGGTGTTTTCGAGGGTATCTGCAGTACTCAATGGTGTGCCTTCCAAAGTGCTGATGCCTCAATTGCTTCCGGGACGCGGGCGGCGAATGCGGGTGCAGCCGGAGGTTGCTCCGGAGCATGCCGTGTGCCTGACGAGAACTGCGGGCAAATGGGCGTACTTTCTTATGGTAAGAGGGTTCGGAGGGGTGGTCAAACCAGCGGGACGGGGAGCGTTGTGGCCTGAGAGGGATTGACGCGCCGGCCGGGGGCGGAAAGTCTCGTTTGAAAGGACAAAACATTATGGAGCAGGTTGCGGACGAGCAGTACCAAGGACTGGCCTGAGACATCATCCGGTTGGATTCAGGCCTCTTCGGGCAGGGCCTTGCGGACGTAGCGGAGGAAGCTGGGGTGGGCCGCTCCGCAAAGCTCGTAGTTGCGCCGGGCTTCGCGCAGGCTGAGGGTACCGTTGACGGTGAGGCGGAACTCGGAGTCGTCGGAGGAATCCTGGCCATCGTCTTCCCACCAGCAGACCGGGCATAGTTCCATGGATTCAGGATGGCGGAGGGTGCGTGCGCAGCAGCAGGGGCAGCGGTAGATGGCCTGGTTCATGCTCTCTGGAGAGACGAGGCGAAACGCGGGAACGCTTACAACGCTCTGAGTGGAAAGCGTCTGGGGCTGGAGGAGATGAGAGTGTCACACGGCGGCGGGTGGTGGATGCGGAGAGGTTCGGAGCGGACGGTGGGCGGTTTGGCCGGATATCTGCGCATATCCGGTTGAATCGTCCACCGTGCTCTTCATTGCCCTGGTGCGCGTGGGCAATCTTCTGAAAAAAATGAGAAAGATGGCGCCGCGTAACGGACAGCGTGATGCGGCGCGGATGGCTACTTGATCAGATGCTCGACCGGCTCGAGTCTTTCCTTCTCGATGTCTTTGAGTGGGAAGGGTGGGAAGCGGAGGTTGCGGGTGGGTCCACCTAGGTAGAAGTAGCTGCCCCAGGAGGAGCCGCTGTTCATGTGCATGTCGATGGTGTAGGGGTTGGCGCCGCCCGAGACCGCGGCGTCGCTGGTGCCCGTGCCGTTGTTGTTGGCCATGTTGCCGGCCATGTCGGACTGGGTGCGCAGAAGGCGCAGGAACGCGGCTTTGGTCCACCCAGCCGAGGCCTGGTGGCCGCTGCCCATCTGGTCCAGCGTGGTTTCGGGGTTGGAGAGGCTGGAGTAGACTTCGCCGCCGGAGCCGCACCAGTCGACGTGATCGCCGATGCCGCCGTTGAAGAGGGAGGCGGGGTAGTAGCCCATCCAGACGCCTTGAACAGAGACCCACCAGTTGACGTCGTTATTGTTGGGCTCCTTGTAGAGCTGGAATTTCATGGAGATTTCCAGTTGCGAGCCACCGTAGGTGCTGGCGCCGTTGATGCGGATGCCGGGGAAGACGGAGCTGCTGTACTGCACGAAGCCTTTGTTCAGCATGTTGTAACCGCCCTTATTGTCGCCGTCGGCGGAGTATCCGTTGGTGGTGTAGTAGGTGAAGACGTGCGGCTGCGTATCGCCGTTGAGGCTGTTGTCGACAGTCCATCCGCCTTCGATGGACTGCAGTTGAGGCTTGGAGTAGTTCTGTAGCCAGACCTGAAGGATGGAATGATCGTTGCCCGCGCCGTTGGGGTTGTTGATGGTGGGATCCCACATGCTGAAGCGGCCGTCCCAGCCGTAGCACTTGATGCTCTGGCTATCGGTGTCGTGAAAGTAACCGGCAGGGTCGGGATCGGTGGGACCGCCGCTGGGACGGCCGGCGTTGACCTTGAGGCCGCCGAGCTTGCGGTGAAGCTGCTCGATGGAGACATCCTGACGGAAGCGCGAGATGTCTGGCCTCAGGATGGGCACGGTGCCTGCAGGGCCGCGCTCAACGCCTGGATTGTCGAACTCGAAGGTGACGGCGCCGACTTCCTGTTTATCTTCGACGGCGACGGGACGCTTGAGGGCGTCGACGGCCTTCATTGATTCTTCAGCGCGGGCGATTTCGGTCGGGGCGGTGTGGGCGAGAGCAGCGACTGGTGGGGAGGCGATTTTGCCTGAGGGATGCTGGCTCTCGATGGGAACCCAGTCGATGGTCTGGCCGCTGGGGGTGGTAGTGGTTTTGACGATTTTGAGCGCGCTCTGACGTGCATTGAGCCATTGGACGAGCGCTGGATTCAATTGAAGCTTGTCATTTGCCATGGGGGTTCTCCTATAGGTTGGTAGGAACGACATGGCTGTTGTTCTGCCGCATTCATCGAGCGAATGCAGAGGTCCGCTTCAGCCCAGCCGCAATATAGTGCTCCTGCGCTGGATAGCGTTGCAAGGGAATACGGACTGGTATCTCATGAAATGTTTAGCGTATTCAGCGGAATAGGCAATGTGGGCGGTGCGCGGCGCAAAGAAACTGACTTGCGGGCGGATGGCGTACGGGGCCGGTTCGCGGTTTGACGTGCGCGAGCATCTACTGGGTGACGAGGCCGAGGCAGGCACTATACGGTGCTTTGGTTCGGCCGGAGCGGGCTCCAAACGCATCAGGGCACAAACGCATCAGGCGGGGGAAGTCTGAGCGCTCTCGAATCTATCTCCGTTGCGGATGAACTGAGACCGGAAGCGGAAGAGCGCCTCGGAAAATTCACCAAGGGCTTTTTCTATTGCAGTGAGTTCGATGGCATAGTCCTTCTCAACAACCTCCTCAGGGCGCGGGACCTGGCCTTTGTCGAAGTAGATGTTGTAAATGGTCTCGCTTTTTTCCATGAAGGCTGTAGTTGCCCTTCGCAGGCCGATCCAATGCTTGACAATCTCAGAGTCTTGCTTGTGATAGGTGCCGAGTAATGCACCAAGAATCTCGCGCCTCGATCTCCATGTATCCACGAGGTGATTGAAATCGGACCGTACCTGATTTCGATAGTCCTTTAGTTCTACAGACGGGTTGTCTTTCTGCGAGAAGCGGGTTGTCGTAAGACGGGTCAGGTTCTCGGATTTTGAGCGGACTGCCGTGACCATCTCAAGAATCTCAGCAGCAACCTTGAGTTCGTCCTCGAGATAGACCTGCTCCCGCTGAAGGCTGCGCTGTTTGTCGGCATCCAGTCGCTGAAGGAGGATTTCACGCTCCTTTGCGCCGCGCTGCAGGAAGCTTGTCAGCAGCGCTCCGATGATTCCTCCACCGAAGACGGTGATGATTGCCGCGCCGCCGATCGATTCCAGGAAAATCTGCCATTGAGGCTTGATTTGCTTCCCAGCGACGACTGTTGATGCCGACTCGGCTTTTTCCTCGACATAAGCTGCCGCGCGGAGTTGAGTTGGAGTGAAGGATAGATTTCCGCGGGCGGAGGCTGCGGGAAAGAATACCGCATCACGCAGTTTTAGAGGTGAAAACGAAGGGAAGCCGGGATTGCGGTAAGCCAGATCTTCGGAGCAGGATAAGGGAGGGTGGGTGCAGATAGCACTTGTATAGAACTGTCCCACATTGGTCAATGTCACTACCGATGTGCCATAAATTTCGATCGTTCCGCCAGTTAGAAAGTTGTGGTTCTGGTCGAACACAGTTGCCTGAATGTCGTTGCGTTCTCCGGGACACACTTGGCCATTGGCTTGACCCATTAAGCAAATCAGGGAGATTGCAATGAGCACCCCAAAAAGAACTGTGGCAGGCCGTGGGCACAGGCGCGTTTGAAGATAGATGCGGAGGGCTGGCATTTCTGGGCTCCTTTCGGAAGTGAAAGAAAAGAGCTCGCTGTCGGGGATGCAGCGGGGGCTAACTGATTTTGAGTCGCAATTCTAATCCTTTGCCGCGGGCATGTATCGCAAATATTTTGAGATACGGGGGTAGGGAATTGGCCCGAGACAAAACGGTTTGAGCGATGGCGCGGCAGGGGTTGAGCGCAGAAACAACGAAGGCGGACAGGTGTCCGCCTTCGGAGAGTTCATCAGAACCAGTGGGCTGATTATGGAATGAAGAGACCGAGGCGGACGTGCCACTGGTGCTCTGGCCGGGCTGGAGGGTGACCATGCCGGTGTCCATCTTGCCCCACTCTTTGCCGAAGGGATCGCCGAAGTTGAACTGGTCTTCGATGGCGACGAATTTCTGGGTGGGCGGCGCGTAGGCCTGGACAGTTTTGATCTGCGGCGAGATGCCCTCGATGCGAACGCCGTATTTGGCCGCCGGATCGATGACCTTGACGACGACTACGCCGGCGGTGCGAGTCAGGTGGCTCCAGTTGTCGTCGAGGAACTGATCGCCGAGAGCTTTGCCGTCGGGAGCCTGAAAGTCATAAGGCGTGCCGGTGACGGGGACGAGTTGACCGGTGGGAAAGACGTTATCGTAGTTGTCCACTTTGGCAAGCTCGCTGCCGGGGATGTGGAGGCGAACCTGCTTGCGATCTCCGCTGGGGAGGTTGAAGTAGGGATGCCAGCCGATGCCGACGGGTTCGGGTTCCGTGCCGACGTTGTGGGCGACGATGGAGGCGTCGAGGCCGTTGGCGCTGAGAGTGACGCGGATGACGAGGTCGGTTTTCGAGAGCCAGTGCCCGTTGAAGTCGCCGCCGTGAATGACGCCGGAGATGGTGCCTCCGTCTGCGGTATGGACGACTTTGAGGTCCTGCACAGGCGTCTTGAGGATGAGGCCGTGCATGGCGTGGCGCTCGGCGCCGGCGTTCTTGCCGATGCTATTGGCGGGCAGGTTGATGGCTTTGTCGTGCCACTCGGTGGTGAGGGTTTTGCCGTCGGCCGAGAGCTTGCCACGGATGCGGTTGGGGTAGGGGAAGAGGAAGGCCGCGCCGAGGCGATAGCCGAGATCGCCATTAGGCGTGTCCATGTCGTTGAGCATGTGGGCGGATTCTTCGAGACTGGGCGAGGCGAGGACGTTGACTTCACCTTTACCGGGGAAGTAGGCGGTGACCTGTTGCAGCATGAGAGCGCGGCCCGGAAGGACGGTAACGGAGGTGAATTCAGGCTTGGTAGCGCCGGGAGTCGGCTTGCGGGTCAGCGTCACGGAGGGCATGCCGTTGATGGTGACTGAAGGCGATTGTGCGTGGGCTGGTGGCATCATGGCTAATCCGGTAACTGCGGCAACTATAGCGGCTGAGAGTGAGATGCCAAAAGAGAAATGCGGGCGCGGTGCGTTCATGCTGAGGTCCTCGAAGGTGTGATGCAACGCGGTGATTTCACGCCCGGGATGCGTTGGCGGAGAGTGAGAACTCGCGTCGGGAAAGGTTTTCTCAAAGCGGAGCCATTGTACGACAGCAGGGTGTGAGTGCGCCGGGACATCGCCAGCGAACTGGTTGTTTCACGACACGACCCCAGGGGCTCAAGCCCCAATTAGCTGAGATGGGGCATGTACGAGCTGAAGCCCGTACCCTTCATTTGAATATCCTGTACCTCTCATTCGAATATTCGGTACCTATCCCGTACCTTTCATTCGAATTTCGTTCACTGTTCGGGTCCGGTTCACTTCGTCTCTGAAGCCGTCCGAGAACGGTGGGTGGATAGAATTGTGCTATGCCGGGAGCGAAAACATTAGAGATATTGAACGCGCGGATCGTGGCCTGCGAGGCTTGTCCGCGGCTGCGTGCGTATTGCGAAGAGATTGCGCAGGAGAAACGGCGGCAGTGGAGAGACTGGAGCTACTGGGGCAAGCCGGTGCCTTCGTTTGGGGATGAGAATGCGCGAGTGTTGATTGTGGGACTGGCTCCGGGGGCGCATGGGTCGAATCGGACTGGAAGGCCGTTTACCGGGGATGGGTCGGGGGAGTTCATGTTTCCGGTGCTGTATGAGGCGGGGTTCGCTTCGCAGCCGAAGGCGGTTAGCCGCGACGATGGCATGAAGCTGACTGACATGTGGATCACTGCAGCGGTGCGGTGTGCTCCGCCGGGGAACAAGCCTGCTCCGGATGAGCAGAGGAACTGTGCGCACTGGCTGGACGAGGAAGTCGCGCTGCTGAAGCGGATGCGCGTGGTGGTGTGCCTGGGGAAGATCGGGTTCGATGCGTTTGTGGGGCATATGGTGCGAACGGGCCTGGTGCAGTCGCGGCGTGGGCTTGAGTTCGGCCATGGAGCGGAGTACACGCTGCCGAACGGAGTGCATCTGATGGGGACGTATCATCCTTCGCTGCAGAATACGAATACGGGGAAGTTGACGAAGGGGATGTTTTTGAAGATTTTTCAGCGGGCGCGAGAGTTGATGGAGGGGTGAGTGCGGATTGCTGTATTACGCGAAGGATTCTTTGAGTTATGACTGTGTGTTCTTTCTCCAAACGGCACAGATTCACTTCGTTTTTCAATGAGCGCATTGCTCCGTTATTGCCGGTCGAATAGTCTTCGGACAACTCATCGTCGGATTGTATAAACCTACGATTTGCGGGGGCGGTTCCGTCTGTTCAGGAATAGCTGAAGACGTGCGCTTTCAGCCTCATAGGAGCGAGCGATGACCAAATCATGACGGGCGGCGGCCTCAAACATGCTGGCTCTGGTTGCATCTAGGCGCTGTTGAAGCTCTGGCGTACTCAATGCAGCTTCCTCCGCGGTGGGCCTCGGAAAATATTCCGAAATATATGGCACAGGAATAACTATATGTTCTCTCTTGGGCATGATGATTACTATCCATGCGCCCACTGCTCCAATTAGCAAACCTATAAATTCACGAAGTACAAACGAAGCAAACATCAACCATCGCGTCGCGACATGATTCTGAATCAACCGCCGAAAGATCTCGCGCATTTCTTCTGCAAACTGTTTTCGAAAGCTGTAGGGATAGAGACACAGTAGCATGCGATAAACCGTCTGAATGTTCATTTCAAGCCTCCTTTTGTCTCAATCGCATTGCCGTCAATTGCATAAGATGGCGTAGCCGCAAGGCTTCGGATTCCAGTGCTCTTCGACCTGCTTTTGTCATTTTGTAAGCCTGTTTATCACGTGAAGTGTCTTCTTGCTCGAATCGCTCAATCCAACCGTCATCGAGAAGCCGTCGGATAGCGCCGTAGAGTGTTCCTGTGCTCAGACAAACGCGCCCCTCACTCAACTTTTCAATATCTGCGAGGAGTGCATATCCGTGACGAGGCTGTTCAGCGAGACTCGCGAGAATAAGCACAACCGGCTCGGTGAGCGGCTTCGTTTTGCTAGAATTAGTTCTTGCGTCATGTCGCATGATGACATGCGAAGCACGCCATGATATCTGTCAAGAGATTTTCCGTTCAGAGAAGATCTTTGCCTAAATACTCCATAGGCCTAACGGGCCGCATACCTGACTACGCTTGCAATTCATGCCAAATCGGCAGTGCGCTCATTTGGGACAGCGCCGTGCTAGTATCGCTTCCATGTTCCGGCGATTGGCTTCCTTTCTCGTGATTCCAATATGTGTCTTGTCCTTCTGTGCTGCTTGTGCGCAGCCTCCTTCCGGTGCTTCAGAAAAAGTGATCGTGTTGCATGCGGCGCGGTTGCTGGATGTGGAGCGCGGTGCGATTGTTGCGCCGGGTGAGGTGCTGGTGCGGGGCAACAAGATTGCCGAGGTGGGCTCGTCGGTGACGCATCCTGCGGGGGCCGAGGTGATCGATCTTGGCGATCTCACGCTGATGCCGGGGTTGATCGATGCGCATGTGCATCTGTTTCTGCATCCTGGTGCGGAGGATCTGCAGACGGTGAAGGAGTCGGTGCCGTGGCGGACGATTCTTGCTGAGCAGGCGGCTAAGGCTGACTTGATGGGCGGCTACACGGCTGAGCGCGATATGGGCACGGAGGGCGCGGGGTCGGCGAGCAGCGCGGTGCGCGATGCGATCGATCAGGGGATTATTCCCGGGCCGCGGATGCGGATGAGCGGCAATGCGATCAGCATTCTTGGCGGGCATGAGGATGCGAACGACTTCAATCCGGCGGAGCATATTTCTTCGAATGCGGACTATGCGAACAATGCGACGGAGCTGGTGGAGACGATTCGCCAGCAGTTGAAAGAAGGCGCGGACTTCATCAAGATTTATGAGACGGGCAAGGATCATCTGAAGGATGGGAAGTTTACGACGCCTTATCAGTACACAGAGGAAGAGCTCGCTGTCGCAGTGAAGGAAACTGCGCGTGTGGGCACGAGGGTTGGCGTGCACTGCACGGGCGAGCCGGGTGCGCTGTATGCTGCGAAGGCCGGCGTGGCTTCGATCGATCATGCGGACTATCTGAGCGACGAGACGATGCGCATTATGAAGGAGAAGCAGATTTACGCGGTGCCGACGTTTGCGATTGTTGAATACTTCGGCAAGCACGCTGATCCTTCGGTGGGTGACTGGGGTGATGATTCGCAGAAGTTTCATGCGGCGCAGTTCAAGCGGCAGCTTGCGGCGGGCGTGCCGTTCGCAGTGGGGTCGGATGTGGGGCCATTTCCGCATGGGACGCAGGCGCGCGAGCTGGAGCTGATGGTGCAGTTTGGGATGACTCCGGCGCAGGCGCTTTATGCGGATATGATCAACGGCGCGAAGCTGCTGGACTGGGCGGATGAGATTGGGCAGTTGAAGCAGGGGTTTTATGCAGATGTGATTGCGGTGCCGGGCGATCCGCTGAAGGATATTTCGGTGACGACGAAGGTGGCGTTTGTGATGAAGGATGGAACTGTATACAAGGGTAGTGCCCGGCAATAGAATTCTGATGGCTAACCTTTGCGCCTCTTGAGAATTTGATTGATGTCCTTAACACTTGATGACGTGCTTCTATCTGTCGCTATCGGTCTTGTCTCTTCACTTGCCCTGACGGGACTTTGGTGGCTTTTTGTATGGATGAATAATTGGTATGTTGTCCGCCGTGGGGGCGCGACGTTGAAGTTTAACTTTTGGCAAGTGTTTTTACCACCTCTGCTCGTTTCTTGCGTTTTGATGATCATCCATCCATTTCATCTATGACTTGGATTAGATGATTGTGTTCGGAATGCCTTTTCTGGGAGGAGTACATGATTCTTCGAGCGCATATCTGCCAGATTGTATGTGCTGTCCTCATCTTTGGGGGTAGCGGCCTGGGATTCGCACAGGCTCAACCGCACAAGTGGGCAGTCGTGGTGCATGGCGGGGCGGGAGTGATTGAGCGCTCGTCGATGACGCCGGATGCCGAGAAGCAGTATCGCGCGGGGATCACTGAAGCGACGCAGGCTGCGGCTGCGGTGCTGGATCATGGTGGGTCGGCGGTAGATGCGATTGAAGCCGCGATCAAGCTGCTTGAAGATAACCCCATGTTCAACGCAGGGCGTGGAGCGGTGTTTGCCGCGGATGGAACGAACCAGCTTGATGCAGCGATTATGGACGGCAAGACGATGGAGGCTGGTGCTGTGGCGGATGTGCAGCATACGCGGCATCCGATATCGCTGGCGCGCGCGGTGATGGAGAAGTCGGGGCACGTGATGCTGGTGGGTGCGGGTGCGGATGCCTTTGCTGCGCATGTTGGATTGGAGCAGGTGCCGCAGAGCTTTTTCTTTACCGAACATCGATGGGAACAACTTGAGAAAGAGTTGAAGAAGGAAGGCCTGCCGGTTCCGGCGCGGCCTGAGGGTGCTCCGCTTGCGCCAGCCAAGCCGGTGGCGTTTTTTGAGTCGCCGGAGAACCATAAATACGGAACTGTTGGCGTTGTGGCACTGGATCGCGATGGGAATGTTGCAGCGGGAACATCGACGGGAGGGATCACGGCGAAGCATTGGAATCGCGTTGGCGACTCACCGATTATCGGCGCGGGAACGTATGCTTCGAATCAATCCTGCGCGGTATCGGGTACGGGGATTGGTGAGTTCTTTATCCGGCTGACTGTGGCACGGACGATATGCGCGCTGGTGCAGTACAAGGGGATGAGCCTGCAGGCTGCGGCGGACGATGTGGTGCAGCGGCAGTTGGGAGCGATTCATGGAGATGGCGGTGTGATTGCGATTGCGCCGGATGGACAGATGGCTTGGAGCTTCAATACCCCGGGGATGTTTCGCGCAAGGCTCGCCGAGGGAGGAACGATCCAGACGGGCATATACAGCGACGAGCCTTGAGCGCGAGTTCTATCTATCCGTTAAGAAGCGGCTGTTGAGTGCTTCCTGGGTTCCACTTTGATCTCGTTGACAACCTGCTGAACGTTTGGAACTTTCTTGGCTAATTGTTCGGCTTCATGCTTTTGTTCCGATGTCTTTACAGAACCTTTCAGCATCAGGGTCCCGTTCTTGGCGGAGTAGTCGATGCTCTGGTCGTCAAGGTTCTTATGTTCCTTGATGGCGGCTTTAAAGTCATGTTCGATGCCGGTATCCAGGTTAGAGGCGACGGCGCCAGCGTTGCTCTCGTCGGGAGGACGCACGCCGATTTCGTCGGCGATGGTGTAGTCGGGTGCGGCCTGCTTGGCGAGGTTTTCGGCCTGCGTCTTCTGGTCGGCTGACGTGACGTTGCCGGTAAGAGTCATGACTCCTTTGTCGCGATCCTGCGAGACGCTGACAGCGTTCAGGTTGCTGTTAGTGAGCGATGTGGTGACGGCAGATTTTTCGTCTGGATGATCAGCGTGGGTGTGACAGCCTGCGAGAGCCAAGGCGCCGGCGAGCACTGTTGCTGAAGCAATCCAAAGCTGCCGGGGGGAGTGTGAGGATTTCATTTTTTCGTGTCTCCTTCCAGAGTCGATCCGTGGATTGGGATGCCCCTGTGCGCGAACACAGTTGTCCCTGGAATAGGAACACCATTGAAGGGTGGTCAAAGTTACACAGGCGTAAGGACGAGGATGATTGAAGAGACTAAACAGATGCCCGGCTAGGTTCGATGGCGAACCAAGAAACTTTGTGTCAGCGTGATCGCGAAGAGAACCATAGACAGCCATGCAAACCAATCGCCGAGGCGGAGATAGAGTGTGGTGTCGTGTCCTTCGGGGACGGTTGCGAGGAGGGTTGCGAAGGCTGCGGAGTCGCTGCGTGTCTCTGCGAGGATTCGGCCGCGGTCGTCGGTGACGGTGAGGTAGCCGTTCTTTGCGGCATGGGCAATGCTGAAGCCGCTTTCGACTCCGCGCATGATGGCGATATGTCCATGCCAGCCGCGGTCGATGTTGAAGTCCCAACCGGGATCGAAGAGCAGGCCTGTGCCCACGTTGCCATACTGCCGTGAGAGTTGGGTGAAGTCCATGTCTTTGCAGATGGCGACGCCCCAGGTTGTTTGCGGCTTGTGGATCGTGGAGATGGTTGTGCCGGGTTTGAACATGGATTCGAAGGGCGGCAGCATGTGGTGCTTTTCGTAGGTCAGAACAGGCAGGTGCGGCTGGTAGATGCGGGCTTCGTTGTACTGAACAGGTGATGCTTTGTGTACGACGCCGGTGATGATGACAACTCCGGTAGTGTCGGCGATGGATTGCAGGACAGAGTCGCTGGGCGCGGCGTTGGGATCGACGACGGTGCCGATTTTTTCTGGGATCACGATGGCCTGTGCTCCCTGTGCGGCTAGCTGTTGGGCGTAGATGGAATAGTCGTGAAAGAGACGCTCGGTGGCTGGGCCTGCGTTGGCGTGGAGGTTGTGTGGGAGATCGGAAGCGATGAGGCCTACGGTGACGCTGTTGCCGGATTGCGGGCGGGCGAGACGAATGGCTCCGAAGATGAGAACGCAGACGATGAGGCTGAGGCTCGCGATCAGGATGCGTCCGGCTTTGCGCGGAGCCGTGGTGCGGAGATGCCACGCGATTGCCAGGGATGTGGGCAGCAACAGGATTAAGAAGCTCATGCCCCATGGGCCGGTGATGGAGGCGAGTTGCAGGAAAGGCAGGAACCGCAACTGCGTGTAGGCGAGACTGCCGGCGGTTCCGTGTGGCGTGTAGAGATTGCGCAGGTATTCGAAGGTGACCCAGGTGGCGGGGAAAGAGAAGAGTGCGCTCCAGATGGCGCCGCGCAACAGCAGGGTGCGGAAGAGCAGCATCGCGAGTGTCCAAACGATGGCGACGGTGAGGTAGATGAGGAACCACACGTAAGGCGGCGATTGAAGCACCACGAAGTAATGCCACATGCTGAGGCTGCCGAGCAGGAGAGAGAAGAAGGCGACTGCGGCTGTGCTCGTTCGCGAACTGCGTGCGGCGAAGAGCATGACTGGCAGCGGCGCGAGCCAGATGAGCGGCCACCAGGGATCGAGTCCATTGCCGAACCAGAAGAGGGCGGCGCTGACGAAGACGACGAGGATGGCTGCGACGATGCGGGATTTAGCTGCGGATGCCATGGATATATCTCCGGAAGGAACGTTGGTAGAGCGCACGGAACTCATCCGGGGTTACGTCCATGCGTCCGCCCAGGTAGAGCATGATGAGGCCGTGGGAAAGGCCGCCCATTTCGAAGGTGATCTCCCACGGGTCGTCTTCGCGGAAGTAGCCGGAGGCGATGCCTTCGCGGATGGTTTCGACCATTAGATTGGCGGTGGGGGATTGGCCAGTCTTGAAGTCCTGCGGATAGCGGCGCGCTCCGGGACGAGGTTTGAGGAACATGAGCTCGAAGAGGCGGGGATTGTGGAGCGCGTGATCGATATAGATGTCGGCCATCTCGGTCAGCCTCTGCTCGATGCTGCCTGAGAAGCGCCGCTCGGCGAGTTGAGCGGCTAGTTCGGTGAATCCTTCGTCTGCCAGCGTGTTGAGCAGGCCTTCCCGGTTGGGGTAGTGGCGGTAGATGGCCATAGCGGTGATGCCGGTAGCCTGAGCGACGCGGCGCATGGTCACCGCGTCGGCGCCCTCGTTGTCGAGCAGACGGCGGGCGGCGTCGAGGATCTTCGCCGCGGTCGAGACAACGATGGCTCGGCTCACCATGTATACAGTGTATACATACGAAATTGAAGCTTTGCAACCGTAAACATTTCTCTTGCGAACTGCGTATCGGGTATCGAAGAGTGTTCCAAAGCGATCTGGACTCGAGAAACTGTCCGGAACCGGACAGTTCAATCCGGGGGCGGACAGCGAGTTTTTTGGAGCGAGGTGTAAGTTACTGGAAATAAATAACCTGTGATGGCCACACACGTGCAAGTAAGGAGCTGCGATGGATATCTCAAGACCAGACATCAAGAAGAAGAAGCGCCGCCAGCAGATTGTATGGGCGGTCGTAGCGGTGGTTTTGTTAGCGGCAACGGCCTATGCAGTGAGCCGATTGAAGCCGGCGTCTCCGACCGTGGATGCGGCGACGATCTGGCCGGGAACCGTGAAGCGCGGGACGTTTATCCGCCAGGTGCGCGGTCCGGGAGTTCTGACGCCGCGCGAGGACAGCATTCAGCTCATTCCGGCGCAGACGGATGCGACGGTGGTGCGGATCCGTGTGCTGCCTGGCACGCATGTGACGCCGGAGACGATCCTGCTGGATCTTGCCGATCCGCAGCTAGATCAGCAGTTGGTGAGCGCAGAGCAGGCGCTGAAGGGCGCTCAGGCCGATTACAAGTCCATGCAGGCGACGCTCCAGAGTGCGCTGATGGACAAGAAAGCGACAGCGGCGCAGATCAACTCGGATTATTCGCAAGACCAACTGCAAGCACAGACTGATCAGAAGCTGTTTCAGCTTGGTGTGCAGTCGGGTCTTTTGGCGAATGCCTCGAAGAACAAGGCCGAGCAGCTTGCTGCGCAAAGGCGGATCAGCGAAGAGCAGCTTGATGTGAATGCGAAGGCGATTGCAATACAGCTGGCCTCGTCGCAGGCAAAGGTGGACCAGGCGCAGGCGCTTTACGACCTCTACAGGAAGCAGAAAGATGAACTGCAGGTGAAGGCAGGGATCAGCGGCGTGCTCTCAACGCTGCCGACGCCAGTGGCGGTGGGCCAGCACGTGGTGGCGGGAACTTCAGTGGCCGAGGTGGTGCAACCGGACAAGCTAAAGGCGGCGCTGAACGTCGCCGAGACGCAGGCGCATGACATCGCGATTGGTCAGCCAGCCGAGGTGGACACGCATAACGGCATCGTGCAGGGGCATGTTACACGTATCGATCCGACAGTATTGAACGGAACGCGCGTGGTTGACGTATCCCTTGATGGGAATCTTCCGGCGGGTGCGGTTCCGAACTTGAGTGTCGACGGAACGATCAACCTGGAGACGCTGAGCGACGTGCTGTATGTCGAGCGGCCGGCCTTTGGAAATGAAAACAGCACGATCAGCTTGTTCAAAGAAAGCCCCGACCACAAGACCGCGACCCGTGTTTCGGTTAAGGTGGGCAAGGCTTCAGTGAACTACATTCAGGTGCTTCAGGGACTGCAGGAAGGCGACACGGTCATCCTGTCGGATATGAGCAGAGAAGACGCGGTAGACAAAATCCGCCTGGAATAGGCAACAGAGAGGAACTGAGGGGAATGAGCGGAACGATTATCGAAATCGAGAACCTGACCAAGGTGTTTTATACGGATGAGATCGAGACACATGCTCTCTCCGGCGTCCACTTGACCATTGATCGCGGCGAGTATGTTGCCATGTCCGGTCCCTCGGGCTGCGGCAAATCGACTCTGCTGTCGATCATCGGGCTACTCGACACGCCGACCGGCGGTCGCTACACGCTGAACGGCAAAGAGGTCGCGAACCTCAATTTCGCGGACCGCTCACGCATTCGCAACCAGGAGATCGGCTTCATCTTCCAGAGCTTCAACCTGATCGGCGACCTGACGGTGGCTGAAAATGTTGAGCTTCCGTTGACGTATCGCACGGGCATGCCCTCGGCAGAGCGCAAGAAGAAGGTGCAGGAGTCGCTGGAGCGCGTGAATATGGCGCACCGCATGCGGCACTATCCGGCGCAGCTCTCCGGTGGTCAGCAACAGCGTGTGGCTGTAGCGCGCGCACTGGCCGGGTCGCCATCGATTCTGCTGGCTGACGAACCTACCGGAAACCTGGACTCGAAGAACGGCGAAGCCGTGATGAAGCTGTTGCAGGAGCTGCACCAGGAAGGTGCGACGATCTGCATGGTGACACACGATCCGCGTTTTGCAGCGCATGCCGAGCGGCAGGTTCATCTCTTTGACGGCAAGGTGGTTGCCGAAGGTGAGCTGAACCAGTTGCTGGCGGAAGTCTAGACGCCTAGCGAGAGCTAGTAAGCGAGTCAACGAGCTAGCGAGTGGAGGAGTCAGTTGGTTGACAACTGACTCCGGCCGGAATTGGCGGAGAAACCCGCGTTTTCTTCCGAGGGGGAGCCGTGTTTTCAAATCTGGTCCAGAACACCCGCTTTGCGGTGCGCCAGCTATTAAAGTCGCCGGGGTTTACGATCACGGCGATTATCACGCTGGCATTGGGGATTGGAGCGAACACGGCCATCTTTACGGTGGTATACGCTACTCTGCTTGCGCCCATGCCCTATCCAGAGCCGAATCAACTGGTGATGGTGTGGTCGAAGATTCAGGGCTTTCATAACGGAGTTTCAGCGGGAGACTTCGACGACTGGCGACGGCAGAGCACTTCGTTTCAGGCGTTAAATGCGTGGACGGGCGGCAACTTCAATCTTGCGACCAAGGACCAGCCGGAGTACGTGGAAGGCCAGTCAACCACGCCTGGCTTCTACAAGACGATGGGAGTGAAGTTTCAGCTCGGGCGCGACTTTTTACCGGAAGAAGGTGTAGAAGGGCGCGATCACGAGGTGATTCTGCTCAATAAGCTTTGGAAGAAGCTTGGTTCTGATCCCAATATCGTCGGCAAGCCGATGAAGATCAACGGTGAGCCGTACACGGTGGTGGGGGTGCTGGCTCCCGGCATTACCGACCGTCTCAATCAGAATCTGGTGGTGCCGCTGGCGTTCAAGCCCGAGCAGTTGAATCATGACTTTCACTGGCTGCTGGTGATGGGGCGTTTGAAGCCCGGCGTCACGATGGCGCAGGCGAACGCCAACATGGATGCGGTGACTGCACAGTATTGCGAAGGATAATCCGAAGAGCAATCAGGGTTGGGGCTCTTTTGTTGAGCCGCTGAAGAATGACTTCATGTCGAAGGAGCGAATTCAGACGCTCTGGCTGCTGCTGGGTGCGGTGGGATTTGTGCTGCTGATCGCCTGTGTGAACGTGGCGAATCTGCTGCTGGCCAAAGGGACGACTCGGCAGAAGGAAATAGCTGTTCGCGTTGCTCTCGGAGCAAAACGGCGCGCGATCTTTGCACAGTTCCTCACGGAGAACGTACTGTTGGGGATTACGGGCGGGTTGATTGGAGTAGGTGTAGGATGGCTGGCACTAAAGGGGCTGGAATACATCATGCCGCAGGGGACATTGCCCTCTGAGGCGGATCTGACCCTGAATGTGCCGGTTCTGCTTTTTCTCTCGCGGCTTCAGTGCTGAGCGGATTGCTGTTTGGCTGTGCGCCGGCGTGGTATGCGACGCATGTGGATCCGGGCGAGGCTCTGAAAGAAGGCGGGCGCACGGGAGCGAGCTCGGGACGACGCGGGTTGCGGCGGGTGCTGGTGGTGGGCGAGTTTGCGATGGCACTCGCGCTGTTGACGGGCGCCGGGTTGGCGATTCACAGCTTCTGGAATCTGGAGCAGGTGGATCTTGGCACCAACACGGAGCACGTGCAGACGTTCTATTTGCCGGTGCCTGACGAAAGGCCCAAAGATCCGGTTCTGATTGCGGCGTACTACCGGCGCATGCTGGAGCAGATTAAGGCGCTGCCGGGTGTGACGGATGTTTCCGTATCGACGGGACTGCCGCTGTATGGAGCGGGATTCGGCATGCCGTTCACGATCGCGGGCGCGCCGGATATCAAGGATCCTTCGCAGAGGCCGGGCGCGGCGTTTGGCATGGTGACGCCGGACTACTTCAAGACCTTTGGTATTCAGATTGTGCGGGGGCGTGGATTCACCGATCAGGATACGGCGGCCAGTGTGCACGTGGCGGTGGTGAGCGAGAACTTCGTGCAGAAGTATTTCAAAGACAAAGACCCGCTGCAGCAGCGGATCAACGTGGAAGAGCTGATTCCAGGCGTGACGAAGCTGGGACCACCGATCACGTGGCAGATAGTCGGTGTCTTTCACGATGTGCGCGGTAACGGTCTGCGCGAGGGACGGCCGGAGATCGAGATTCCGTTCTGGCAGATACCGTGGCCGTCGGCCAATTTCGGCGTGCGTACTGCGGGCGATCCGGCATTGATGACGCGGGCGATTGAAGGTGCGGTGCATTCGGTGGATCCGGAGATTGCGCTCGCAGAGATGCGCACGATGGATGAGATCAAGAGCAGGGTGCTTTCAGACGACCGGTTCACGATGGTGCTGTATGCAAGTTTTGCCCTTGTCGCATTGGCGCTCGCGGCGATCGGTATTTACGGCGTAATGGCGTTTACCGTCTCGCAGCGGGAGCATGAGATTGGATTGCGCATGGCACTGGGTGCAAGCCGGGGCAATGTGGTGCGGCTCATTTTGAAAGAGGGAACGGTGCTGGCTTTACTCGGGCTTGGATTCGGGTTGATCGGTGCGTACTTCGTGGGTCGCGGAATGCATAGCAGCCTTTACGGCGTGGGATCGATGGATATCACGGCAGTGGCTGCGGTGGGGTCGGTGTTGTTCGCGGCGGCACTGGTGGCAAGCTGGATGCCTGCGATGCGGGCAGCGTCGATTCAGCCGATGCACGCGCTGCGGGAGGAATAGAGCAGAGATGAAGCATCTGTACCAGGATCTTCGCTATGCGCTGCGGCAGTTGCGTAAGGCGCCGGGGTTTGCGTTTACGGCGGTAGCGGTGCTGACGCTGGGGCTGGGAGCGAATGTTGGTGTCTTCACGCTGGTGGATGGCATTCTGCTGCGGCCATTGCCATATGCGCATGCGGACCGTATCGTTTCGATCTCTCCGTCCTGGACCAATGGCTACACCATGATGTTGAACTACGCCGATGAGCGCCAGCTTAGCGATGCCGCGGGCTCGAATGTGCAGACAGGCGTGGTCCTCGACCAGTCGAATGCCAGCGTTGTGGGTCCCGGTGGGCGGCTACAGGTGGAGCAAATCTCGGTCACGGCCAGCATGATGCGTTTGCTTGGCGTGCAACCGGTGCTGGGACGCGACTTCCGTCCCGAAGAGAACGAGCCAGGACGCGAGCATGTGCTGCTCATCGGCGAAGAGGTGTGGCGGCGTCTTTTCCGTTCGGACCCCAAGGCGGTGGGCCAGAGCCTGATCATCAAGGGGCAGAGCTGTCTCATCATCGGTGTCATGCCCAAGGGCTTTTCTTTCCCATTCGGTGAAGAGATGAAGGTGTGGTCGCCCGCCGCCATCACCACCGCAGCCGCAACCAAGATGAATGGTTCCGGGGTGGCGTGGGGCACGCTCTTCGCAAGGTTGCCGGAGGGCATGACCGTACAGCAACTCGAAGCCAACCTCAACCGCGCCCAGTTGCAGATCGCCAAGGAAGTTTCCGGTGACGACGTCCCAAAGAAGCTGGAGGTCGCAGACTATCAGACCACGCTCAACCATGGCGCGCGCAAGCCTCTGTTGCTGCTTTACGGTGTGGTAGTGGGCATCTGGGTTTTGGCGTGCCTGAACGTCACAAGTCTAATGCTGGTGCGCGCGGTGGGACGTAGCCGCGAGATGGCGGTTCGCTCTGCATTAGGTGCGAGCAGATCGCGGTTGTTGCAGCAGTCGATTGTGGAGAGTCTATTACTGAGTCTGGCGGGCAGTCTGCTGGGATTGCTTGTTGGTCAGTTGGTATTGAAGTTGCTCTGGCATCAGATTGAACGCAATCTGCCGCTGACCAGTGCAGTGCATCTTGAGTGGCATGTGATCGCTGGTTTGATTGGATTGACCTGCGTCACCACGCTGTTGACGGGAATCGCGCCGGCTTTGCGTGCTTCCCGACGGAGTGTCCAGAGCGATCTGCATGGAATGAATAGTACCTCCTCGACAAGCCATACGCGAACGCGAGAAGTGCTGGTAGTGGCGCAGCTGGCATTGACTCTGGTGTTTCTGGTGGGCGCCGGATTGTTTGTGCGGACGATCAATGCTTTACGCCAGGTGCCGCTGGGGTTTGCGCAGCAGAATGTATTGACTGGCGGAGTGATCGTTCAGCCAACGATGAACATGGACGACGATGATGCGGCGGAACTGCGTGGACCGAATGTCGTCCAGACCGCATATCTCCCGCTGTTAGATCGGCTGCGTGCGATTCCGGGTGTCAAAGTTGCAGCACTCAGTTCGGTGCTGCCGATGCGCAGTGAATTTGCCGTGAGCCTGTCGATGACGCTGGATCATAAGAAGACTTCTTATGATCAGAATCCGGTTGCAGATGGGCGGCTTGCCTCCGCGGGGTTAGTAGACGCGCTGGGCATTCCAATGGTGCGCGGGCGCTTCTTTACCGATGCAGATTCGGTTACTGCGCCCGTTGTTGTAGTGGTCAACGAGGCATTTGCGAATAAGTATTTTGCAGGACAGAATCCGGTCGGACATGTCGTTTCGATGGGCAAGGGAAAATATGCGGATGCTCACATAGTGGGCGTAATCGCCAATACGAAGCAGACTGACGTGACGAAGCCGACTAAGCCTGAGATGTATTTCTGTCTGGCGCAGATCGAGCCGGGGACACCGCTGTATGGAATTGCGAAGGCGTTCATGCAGGTGGCGATTCGTGGATTTGTGCCGGCGGATGCATTGCGTGGCCAGTTTGATAAAGCGCTGCATGAGGTAGCGCCGGACGCCACGACGACGGATGTGATGACGATTCATGAGGCAGTGGAGAATTCCTTTGGTAGCCAGGAGCTGACCTCTTCCCTGCTGGAGGGGTTCGCCGGGTTGGCGCTGGTGATCGCGTCAGTGGGATTGTACGGATTGCTTTCCTTTGCTGTTGCGCAGCGCACGCGCGAGTTTGCGCTGAGGTTTGCACTGGGCGCGCAACAGAGCAACATTTTGCAGATGGTGTTGCGCAAGGCGTTGATGCTGGTGGCTGTGGGATTGGGGTGCGGGACGGCGATGGCGTGGTTTGCGGTGAAGCTGGCGCAAGGCTACATCTATGGTGTACAGGCGCATGATGCGGTCACGTTTGGATCGGTGATTGGCGTGCTGGCTGCGGCATGTTTTGCCGCCGCGTGGATGCCTGCGCGGCATGCGGCGACGATTGAACCGGTAGTGGCATTGAGGAGCGAGTAGAAACGATGACGAACTGGATGCAGGATATTCGATATGCGCTGCGGCAGTTGCTGAAGTCGTGGGGCTTCACGCTGGTTGTGGTATTGACGCTGGCACTGGGAATCGGTGCGAACACGGCTGTGTTCAGCGTGATGAATTCAATCCTGCTCCAATTCTTGCCAGTGAGCCGGCCGGAAGGGTTGAGCTATGTCTACATCGGTAAAGGGCAGGGACAGGCGCCGGGTGGAGGAAATACCGGCGACAGCTCTACTTCGTTTACTGAGCCGACGTTTGAGGCATTGCGGCAACGCACCGATATCTTCGAAGATCTGGTGGGATATGTTCCGCTGAGTTTTACAGGTAGCGTGGCGGTGCGCACGGGAACTCTGCCGAGCGAGGCGGAAGGCGAAGAAGTCAGTGGCAACTTCTTTTCAGGCGTAGGCGCCCGCATTGAAGGTGGACGCGGCTTTACGCTGAACGACGAGAAGAGCCACAACGCAATTGCGGTGATCAGCTACGACTACTGGACGAAGGAGTTTTCGCGTGATCCGGCGGCAATTGGTAAAACGCTGTATGTGAAGAGCGTGCCGATGACGATTGTGGGGATCACGGCGCGGGGCTTCAAGGGGATTGAACCGGGAGGGTCGACCGACTTCTGGATTCCGCTGCAGACAGACGCGCGGCTGAACGCATGGGGCGCGTCATACAGTCGGCTCTATGCGGATCCGAAGTGGTGGGCATTGCGTATGATGGCGCGACTGCGCGCGGGCGTGACACCACAACGGGCAGAGCAGGCGCTGGCAGGAACATTTCTGCAGGTGGTGGAACAGAGCCACGGCAAGATCGATCCCAAGCAGTGGGTGCCGTCGCTGGACTTTATTCCAGCGCGTGGGATTGCAGGATACAACGATCAGTATCGCGAGCCAGTCGAGATCCTGATGTGGCTGGTGGGGTTGATACTGCTGATTGCGTGTACCAACGTGGCGATGATGGTGCAGGCGCGCAATGTGGTGCGTCAGCGTGAGTTCAGCCTGCGCATGGCAATCGGCGCGGGCAGCGCGAGGATATTTCGTCAGTTATTGTGCGAGAGCCTGCTGCTGGTCGGCGCGGGCGCGGCTCTGGGATGGTTGTTCGCGGTGTCAGCGACGAAGGCTCTGGCGACATGGTCGGAGATTGAAAGCGGCCTGAATCCGGATGCCCGGGTGCTGCTGTTCACGTTGGGGGTTTCCGCCGTTGCTGCGTTGTTGTTCGGTCTGGTGCCGCTGTGGAGCGCGATGCATGCTCCGGTGGCCGCGGTGCTGCGGGCAACCTCGACTTCGACGACGTCGAACCGGAGCCGTGTGCTCGGCGGTCGAGTCGTACTGGCTGTTCAGATGGCGGTTTGCCTGGTCCTGCTGATGGCCGGCGGATTGTTGCTGCGCACGCTGCATAACTACGCGGCGGAGAATCTTGGAGTACAGACGCAGGGGCTGGTGGTTTTTGGCGTTACTCCGCAGGGTGGGATCGACGGGCAGGCGTTCTATCGCACCTTGATTGATCGCCTGCACGCTACTCCAAACGTGGTTTCGGTCTCGATGGCGCAGAACCGGCCGGGGTCGGGCTGGAGCAACAACAACGACATGACGCTGGATGGCGTACACAAGGACGGGTTTTCTCTGCGGTCTAACGATGTGGGCGCGGACTTCTTTACGACGTTGGGTGTGCCGATTTTGCAAGGGCGAGATTTCCGCGATACGGACACGGAAAAATCGCAGCGGGTTGCGATCGTGAACGACTCGTTTGCGAAGAAGTTTTTCCCGAATGGCAGCCCGATCGGACATCAACTGGGCAACAAAACGAGATTAACGATTGTTGGCTTGGTCGCGGACAGCAAGTACACCGGCGTATCGGAAGAAGCAAGGCCGATGGCGTATTACCCGGCGTTGCAAGAGTTGCCTATCGGCTCTATGAGCATGGAGGTGCGCATCCGCGGCGATGCGGGTGCCATGTTGCCGGTATTGCGCAAGGTGGTGGCAGATGCCTATCCGAATGTGCCGCTGGAAAAGCCGATGACTCAGGAGGAGCAGTTCGAGAAGTCGTATGAGAATCAGCGCATGTTCGCTGCGATGGGCGGCTTCTTCGGCGTGCTGGCGGCGGTGCTGGTGGCGACGGGTCTGTACGGCACGCATTCCTTCCGCGTGAGCCGGCGCACGACCGAGATTGGTGTGCGCATGGCGCTTGGCGCGACGCGCATGCACGTGCTGGCCATGGTGATGCGCGAGAGTGCGTGGATTCTGCTAGCGGGGCTTGCGGTGGGATTGCCGCTGACCTGGTTTGCGATTCGTCCGCTGAAATCAATGTTGTATCAGATGTCACCGTTCGATCCGATGAGCTTTGCGATCGCGATCGCCGCGATGACGGTAGTGGCCATGAGCGCAGCGTTATTGCCTGCGAGGCGTGCGTCGCGGCTGGAGCCGATGCAGGCTTTGCGCATGGAGTAACCGGCGGAATCGGGTTGACTGAGTGGAGCAGCAGGAATGCGGAGGGGAGGGCAGCGATGAGTGAAGGAATGCAGGATATGCGGTTTGCGTTCCGGCAGTTGCGGAAGTCACCGGGATTTACGGTGACGGCGCTGCTCACGCTCGCCTTTGGCATTGGAATTACCGCGGCTGTGCTGCTGGTGGTGCAGATGGTGCTGCTGCAGCCGTTGCCGTATCCCGATCAGGACAGGCTGGTGGGTGTGACGTGGAGCTATCCGGGAATGCCAGCGAGCGCGGAGCAGGTGGGAACGGCGGCGGATTTTGTGCGCGAGCACAGTGATGCCTTTGCTTGGACGGCAGTGATGGATGATGGCATGAGCCCGGCGAATCTTTCGGTGAATGGTGGCCATGCTGTCGAAGTGCATGCGCTGCGCGTTTCCAAAGATTATTTTGCGACACTGGGCGTGACGCCGGCGATCGGGCGCGCGTTTACGCAGGACGAAGACCGGTCGAATGGGCCGCGGACCGTGGTGTTGAGCGACGGGCTCTGGAAGCGCGTCTTTGCAGGCGATGCGGACATCGTCGGCAAAACGATACGAATCAACCAGGAGAGCTTCACGGTTGTTGGAATCATGCCGGCGACCTTTGCGGTGAGTGGTGAAACCGGGCCGGGAGTCACGGGCAATCCCGATCTTTGGGAGCCTCTGCAGTTAAGTCCGAAAGATCCAGGATATGAGGGCGACAACTATCAGATGTATGCGCGGCTTCGCGACGGTGTTTCGCTTCAGCAGGCGCAGCAGCAGCTGAATGCACTGAATGAGCCCTTCTATCAGCAGTATCCCTCATACAAAAAATGGACGCGCGCGGGCAAGGTATTGCATGAGTTGCACATATGGAAGCTGAAAGATGTGGTGGTGGGCAATGTGCGGCGCAGCCTGCTGACGGTGCTGGGCGCCGTGATTGCGGTGTTGCTGGTGGCCTGCTTCAATCTTGCCGGGCTGATGATTGCACGGGCGCTGCGCAGGTCGCGTGAGATTGCGGTGCGGTCGGCACTGGGTGCGACGCGTGGGCAACTGCTGCGATTGCTGGTAAGTGAGGGATTACTGCTGGCGGTCGGCGGAGGCCTGCTGGCCTTGGTGGTGCAGCGGGTGGGAACCCGGATTCTGCTGAGCGCAGCTCCGCTGGAGATTCCCAAGCTGCATCATGAGCTGAACTTGTTGCTGGTGGGGGCGGCGGTGATGGCTGTTGTGCTTGCGGCGATGGCGGTGTTTTCATTGCTGCCGGCCTGGCTGATTCTGCGCAGGCGCAGCGGCGAGATCCGGTTGGGAAGCCAGTCGGTGGGTGAGACGATTTCGCACGCGCGGTTCTCACGCGCACTGGTGGTAGCGCAGGTAGCGCTGGCGATGGTGCTGGTGTCGATGGCATCGGTGCTGCTGGGTACATTTGTAAAGTTGCAGGCTCTGCCCTCGGGAGTTGTACCGAAGCAGTTGACGGTTTTTCAAGTGGAACTGAAGGGTGACCGCTATGCGAATACCCGGACCACAACGCGGTTCGTGACGGCTGTGCTGGGGCAACTTGAACATTTGCCCGGCGTGGATCGCGTGGCTGCCGTGAATGGATTGCCGCTCGACCGCGGATTGAATATGGGCGGATCGCCCGCGGACAGGCCGGACTTGGGGCAGGTCGTCGAGTTCCGTTCGATCACGCCGGGATACTTTCAGACTATGGGGATCTCGCTGCTTGCGGGACGCGACATTGCGGAGAGCGATCGCGCGGACAGTGACCGCGTTGTGTTGATTGGGGCGGAGGCTGCGAAGAAGTGGTGGCCTGGGCGGTCACCGATTGGAGAGATGATCCGGCTTGGTGGGAACAACATCCGATGCCGCATTGTTGGCGTTGTGGCCGATGTGCAGATGCATTCGCTGGTGGAGAGCAATGGGATTGTGATCTATGGGCCGATGACGCAGATCGATGACAAGTTCATGGCCATGATCAATGGCTGGTTCCCGACGACGTTTGCGGTGCGGACGGCGGCGCATCTGAACCTCGCCGAGCCTATTGCGAAGGCGGTTGGGCAGGCGAATGCGGAGATTCCAGTGACTCGGATGACGACGATGCAGGCGGTGATCGATGATTCGATTCAAGCGCCGCGATTCTTCTCGGTGCTGGCTACGTGCTTCTCGGCGTTTGCGCTGGTGCTGACGGTAATCGGGATGTTTGGGCTGATGAGCTACCAGGTGACACAGCGGACGCGTGAGATCGGCGTGCGCATGGCGCTGGGGGCAACGCGCGGCTCGATTCTGCGGCGATTTATGGGGCGTGGCCTGATGCTGGCGAGCGCGGGGGTTGCGCTTGGACTGGCGATGAGCTGGTGGATGCGGCCGGTGTTGAGTCATCTGCTTTCCGATGCCGGCATTGACCCAGCAGACGAAATGAGTGCGGCAGCTTCGCACGTGATTGTGACTGGCGTGGAAGGCGCGCTGCTGGCGTTGGTGGTTGTGCTCGCGGCAAGTGTGCTGGCGAGTTGGATGCCGGCGAGGCGCGCCGCGGCGGTAGAGCCGATGCAGGCACTGAGAACGGAATAGGGAGCAGGGACGAGAAGAATGAACAAGCTCTGGCAGGATGCGCGTTACGGATTGCGGCAGTTGCGCAAATCACCCGGCTTTACGCTGACGGCGGTGATTACGCTGGCGCTCGGGATCGGCGCGAATGCAGCGATCTTCACGCTCGTGCAGGGCATTCTGTTGCGCTCGCTACCGTTCTCTGATCCTGCGCAGTTGTATCGTATCGGCGACAAAGACGACTGCTGTGTAGAGGGTGGCTTTGTCGGCGACAACGGCGACTTCGACATCTTTTCTTATGACTTGTATCTGCAGTTCAAACAGGCGGCTCCGGAGTTTGAGCAACTGGCTGCGATGCGTGCGGGCTTTGGTGGATTTAGCGTGCGGCGCGGCAATGAAGCCGCCAAGGAACTGACCGGTGAGTATGTTTCGGGGAACTACTTTTCTACGCTGGGCATCGGGCCTTTCCTGGGGCGTGTTCTTTCCGATAGCGATGATGCGCCGGGCGCGGCGCCCGCCGTGGTGCTGAGCTATCAGGGATGGCAGAACGAGTTTGCCAGCGATGCCTCGATCGTGGGCTCGACGATTGTTGTGGAGACGCATCCCTTTACAGTTATCGGTGTCGCGCCGCCGGGATTCTTTGGCGACCGGATTACAGGTAGTCCACCGATGCTGTGGATTCCGTTGAATACGGAGCCGATCATTTCGGGCAATGGATCGATACTGCATCATCCGGATGCGAATTTTCTGTACGCGATAGGACGGGTCAAGCCAGGTACTTCGATCTCCGCGCTGCAGTCGAAGCTATCGGCTACGATGCGCCAGTGGATGACGACGCGCCCGGTATACACGCAAAACGGAGCGTCAGCGGAGATTCCAAAACAGCATGTGACGGTGGTGCCGGCAGGTGGAGGTATTCAGAGCCTGCAGCAGGAGTCGGGTGACGGGCTCAAGATGCTGATGATTCTTTCGAGCGTGGTTCTGCTGATTGCCTGCGCGAATATCGCGAATCTGCTGCTGGCGAGGGCGACGGCGCGAAAGTCGGAAATTTCGCTTCGTATGGCCCTTGGCTCGGGACGGGCGCGGCTGGTAAGGCAGATACTTTACGGAGAGTGTACTGCTGAGCCTGATTGGCGGACTTGCTGGGCTGGCAGTGGCGTATGCGGGATCGCGGGTGATTCTGACGCTGGCGTTTCCTGATGCAAAATATCTGCCGGTAAGCGCGACACCCTCATGGCAGGTGCTTGGGTTTGCTTTTGGCCTGTCACTGCTGACGGGTGTTCTGTTCGGGACGGCGCCAGCGTGGATGTCCTCACATGCGCAGCCCGCCGAGGTTTTGCGCGGATCGAGCCGGTCCACGAGTGATCGCTCGTCTCTGCCACAGAAGGCGCTCGTGGTGTTTCAGGCGGCGCTTTCGTTGGTGCTGCTGGTGGGCGCGGTGCTGATGACGAAGTCTCTGAACAAACTGGAGCATCAGGATTTCGGCATCGTGACGGCGAATCGGTATGTGGCGCATTTCGATCCGCATGGGGCAGGCTACTCGCTGGACCGGCTGCCGGCTCTCTATCGCGAGATCGAGAATCGCTTTGCCTCTTTGCCCGGCGTGACTGGTGTTGGATTAGCCCTGTACAGCCCGCTGGAGGGCGATAACTGGGGTGAATGCGTGATCCAGCAGGGACATGCCGCGCCGAGGCCAGGAGAACATTGCGGATCCACGTGGGATCGCGTGACTGCGGGCTATCTGAGTGTGATTGGTGTGCCTGTGCTTCGCGGGCGCGAATTCACCGACCAGGACACGGCGTCGTCAGAGCCGGTGGCGATTGTGAACCAGACGTTTGTGAAGCGGTTCTTTCCCAATCAGGATCCAATCGGGCGGCACTTTGGCATTGACGATGTGAAGTACTCCGGAAGTTGGGAAATCATTGGCGTCTTCAAGGACTTCAAGCTCAACAATCCGAGACAGGAGCCACGGCCGGTATTTCTCAGGCCGATGACGCAGTATTACAAGCCGTATACGGAGCCGGGCTTCATCAGCACGGAAGATCAATCGATGTATGCGAATTCGATTATGCTGCGCTTTAACCGCCCGCAACAGGACGCGGATTCGCTGATACGCAGGACGTTGGCGAGCGTCGATCCGAATCTGACAGTGAACGATCTGCGATCGCTGGATTCGCAGGTCGCGGGTAACTTCGATCAGGACAGATTGCTGGCACGATTGACGACTCTGTTTGGCGTGCTTGCGTTGATTCTCGCTTCGGTGGGGTTGTATGGCGTGACGTCGTATCTGGTGGTGCGGCGTACGAGCGAGATTGGGATTCGCATGGCGCTAGGGTCGACACGCGGTGGAGTTGTACGGCTTGTGTTGCGCAGCGTAGCGTGGCAGATTGGGCTGGGATTGGCGTTGGGTGTTCCTTCCGCGCTGTTGGCCGGACACTACATGAAGAGCCAGTTGTATGGCGTGAGTGGGTATGATGCGACGGCCATGGTCGCCGCAGTTATTGTCTTGTGCTGCTGCGCGCTGGTGGCTGGATTCATTCCAGCGCAGCGGGCGGCATCGATCGAACCAATGAATGCTTTACGCACGGAATAGGAGATGGGTGGAAGGGTTTTATGAATAGGATTCTTCAGGATGTTCGATATGCGCTGCGGCAGGTGACGCGCGCACCGGGTTTTGCGGCGACAGTGATCGTGACCCTGGCGCTCGGTATCGCGGCGAATACGGCCATCTTCACGATCTTTGATCAGGTGATGCTGCGGATGCTTCCCGTGCAGAGCCCAAAGGAGTTGGTGCGCTTTGAGTGGACGGGCGCATTCTCCGGCTCGATGAGCAGCTTTGGCGGCGACGCTCCGGGAAAGAACAGTTATTTTTCTTATCCGATGTTCAAGGACCTGCGCGGGAAGAACACGGTGTTTACGGGTGTTCTGGCGGCGATGAGGAATAGTGTTGGCGTCTCCTGGGAGAATCGGGCTGAAGATAAAGAGGCTGAGATTGTCAGCGGCAATTACTTCGAGGTGTTGGGGCTGCGGCCTGTGGTGGGCCGGTTGTTTACGGATGCGGATAATACGGCGAAGGGAGCGAACCCGGTAGTTGTGCTGGCTTACGACTACTGGAAGACGCGATTCAATGCATCGTCGAGTGTGCCCGGAAAGACGCTGCTGATCAATGGGCAGCCCTTTACGATTGTCGGCGTGGCGCCGGAGGGATTTCAGAGCGCGATCGACAGCTACACGCCGGGAGTCTTTTTGCCGATCACGATGTCGGCAGTTGCCATGCCATGGACGGCGGAGCGCGACGATCTGAATAATCACAAGTCAGTGTGGCTGACGCTGATTGCGCGCCTCAAGCCGGGTGTGACACGTCAACAGGCTGAGGCGAGCCTCGGGCCGCTGTGGCATTCGCTGCGTGCGCAGGAACTGACGGGCTATGGCAATACTTCGGCGCAATTCAAGCACCGGTTTCTGGATCAGACGCGTCTTTTCGTGAAGGACGATTCGACCGGATTCATGCCTAGACGCGATGATCTCAAGACACCGCTGTATGTGCTGATGGGCATGGTTGGCGTGCTGGCCGCGATGTGCGCGATCAATGTGGCGACCCTGCTGCTACTGCGCGCCGCGGGGCGCGTGCGTGAGATTTCGATGCGTTATGCGCTTGGTGCTGCGCGGTCACGGATCGTGTCGCAGTTGTTTGTCGAGGGCGGCGTACTTGGACTGTGTGGCGCGATTGCCGGTGTGGCGCTGTCGCCTTTGATTGCGCGCGGACTGGTGAGCATGATTGCCAGCGGCGACGATCCAACGCAACAGGGACCATACTCTACCTCTGTGGATGTGCGTATCCTGCTGTATGCGCTGGGGCTTTCGATATTGGTTACGCTGCTCTTCAGCGCGGCTCCCGCCTTGCAGTTCCTGCGCCCCAGGCTGGCCGATGCGCTGCGCCAGAATAGCGGCACCGCGTCGCGAGCTTCACAGCGCTTTCGCAAAGTAGCCGTGGGTCTGCAGATTTCGCTTACCGTTTTGCTGGTCGGTTGTGCCGGACTGTTCCTGCGGACGCTCACGAATCTCCGGAGCCAGAACATCGGGTTCGAGACGGCTGATCTGGTGAGCTTCGGTATGGACCCGTCAGTGGCGGGATATAGCGGAGACCATGTGGGCGAAGTGGATAGGGAAGTATTGGACGCGCTACGTGGTCTGCCAGGCGTATCCCAGGCTGCTGGGACGACCGATCCAGAAATCTCCGGTGACTCCAGTACTTCGAATTACTCCGTGCAGGGGCACATTGCGCCGGAAGATGAGAACATGAACTTCGAGAGCTCATGGATCACTTCCAATTATTTCGCAACGCTGCATCAGCCGATCCTTGCAGGGCATGAATTTACCGAGGCCGATGCGAAGACCAGTCCCAAGGTTGCGGTGGTAAATCTGACGTTTGCGAAGCGCTTTTATGGTTCTCCACAGAGTGCGATTGGTAGGCTGATTGGGTTTGGCGCGAGCAATCATGAAAAGTATGACATCACGATTGTTGGCGTGGTGGGCGATGTGCGGCATGAGAATATGCACGATGCGCCGCGCGGCACGATCTACCAGCCATATACGCAACTGGATAACACCTTTGGTTTGCAGATGTATGCGCTGACGGCGCAGAAGCCGGAACTGGTGGAGAATGAAATTCGCGAGCGCATACACCGGCTCGATCCCAAGCTGGTTGTCGATTCGATGCGTACGATGGATCAACAGATCGACATCAGCATTTCCAACCAGCGAGCGCTCGCCATGCTTTCGATGAGCTTCTCCGCGCTGGCCATGTTGATGACCGCTGTGGGCTTGTATGGCGTGCTGGCTTATGCGACGAAGCAAAGAACGCGTGAGATTGGTGTGCGCATGGCGCTCGGTGCGCAGCGGAGTTCGATGATTGTGCTGGTGTTGCGAGAGATGGCGCTGACGGCCGCAATTGGAGTCGCGGTTGCTTTGCCGGCCGCGTTTTTGTTGTCGAGATTGTTGCGCAGCCAGTTGTATGGCGTTCAGCCGGGAGATCCGATTACTTTATTGGCATGCATCTTGATCAGCGCTCTGATGGTGGCGATCGCGGCTGCCGTACCGGCGCGGCGCGCAGCCTCGGTTGATCCCATGGAAGCATTGAGGACGGAGTAGCAAGGCTTTGAGAGGAACAGGAGTTACACACAAAGATGATTGAACTGAACAAAATCGAAAGAAGTTACAAGACCGGGCACACGGAGACGTGGGTGCTGCGGCATGTCAATCTCACGATCAGGCAAGGTGAGTTTGTAACGATCATGGGGCCGTCGGGAGCGGGGAAGTCGTCGATGCTGAACGTGCTGGCGATGCTGGACGATCAGTGGAAGGGCGAGTTCTTTTTCGATGGCGAGCCGGTGCATCGGATGAACCGCAAGCAGCGCGCGGAACTGGCGCGGCGGCGTACGGGCATGGTCTTCCAGAGCTATCACCTGCTGGATGACCTGAGCGTTGCCGAGAACATCGATCTGCCGCTTTCGTACAAAGACATTCCGCGAGCGGAACGGCAGGCGCTGGTGGCCGACACGTTGGACAAGTTTCAGATTGTCGGCAAGAAGGATTTGTTTCCGAGCCAGCTTTCGGGCGGACAGCAGCAACTGGTGGGTATTGCCCGCGCCGTGATCCACAAACCCAGCCTGCTGCTGGCGGATGAGCCGACAGGCAATCTGCATTCGGGACAGGCGCGGGAGATTATGGAGCTGTTCAAGAAACTCAACGAAGAGGGTACGACCATTATCCAGGTTACGCACTCGGAAGAAAACGCTAAGTTTGGTTCGCGCATTATCGAACTGCGGGACGGATGGCTGTATTCCGATACCGCGGGTATTGCGCAACCGGTAGGGGTCCAATCGTGAATTCATCTCTTGAGCAAATGACGACACATTCAAAAAAACATCCAGTGCTGGCTTATGCGCTGCGTAAAGCTTTTTCAGGCAGCGTCGCCGCGTTCTGCGTAGTAACTATGGCATTCGAACCGGGATTGACGGCGATAGCGCAGAGTCAGACACCGGTCGTTCCCGCGGCACAGACTGACGTGTCGTCGGCGTCAGAGCCCAAAACATCTACGGTCAGTGTGCCGTTCGATTTGTTTCTCAAGCGGTCGTGGGACCCGCTCGATTTTTATCGCGGCAAGGGTGTTCCTCCTGTGAACATGGCCAATTCGCCGCGCCTCAATTCCTATATCAAAGACGGCAAGATCTATCTGACTTTGCGAGACGCCATCGATCTGGCTCTTGACGACAACCTCGACATGGTGATCGCCCGCTACAACCTGCCCATCGCGCAACTCGACGTACTGCGTGGAGCGGCCGGTGCGTATCCGCGCGGCGTGAATACCGGCGTTGTATCCGGCACACCGGGCGGCGCGAGCACGAGCGGAGGTGGTGGCGCCGGAGCCGGTGGCACTTCGCTCGGAGCGGGTGGCGCTGGCGCCGGGAACGGTGGCCTGGTGACATCGACACTGGGAGGCGGCTCTTCAGTATCGAACTTCGATCCCTATGTCACAGCTCAGGTCTATGTGGATCACTTGACGCAGGCGGTCAACAACCAGGTGCTCTACGGTGTTCCCGTCGTTCACAACAATACAGTGGCGGCGAACTTTACCTATAGCCAGGCATTTCCGACCGGCGGTTACATTCAGGCCGCCTGGAACAACAATCGTCAGACCTTCAACAGCCCCAATTACGCTTACAATCCGCAGTTCTTTTCCTTTGGCGAGGTGTACGCATCGCAGCCGCTGCTTTCCGGCTTCGGTTTCGGTCCCAACCTGCGATATCTGCGCATCGCCAAGACCAACCAGAGGGTTTCGGACATTGCATTTCGTGCTCAAGTCATCGCGACCGTGACGCAGATCTGCAATATCTATTGGGATCTGGTGGCCGCGTACGACACAGCTCAGGTGAATCAGCGTTCAGTCGACTTTGCCAACGAAACGCTCGAAAAAAGCCGCAAGCAGCTTGAGCTGCAGGCCATTCCGCAGACCGACGTGCTCAAAGCGGAAAGTGACGTGGCGACCCGCAAGCAGGCACTCACTGTGGCCAGCACCACTCTGGAACAGCAAGAGTTATATATGAAGAACGCCATCACTCGCAGCCTCGACGATCCTCTGTTAGAGGATATGCCGGTGGTGCCGGTCGATCATATTGCGACAGACACAGGAGGGCCGTCCACGCCGATTCAGGACATGATTGCAGAGGCGCTCAAGGACCGTCCCGATGTGCAGGAGCAGGAGCTGAACTTGCAGAACAGCGAGCTCAGCCGCAAGACCGAGCGCAACAACCTGCTGCCTTCGCTTTCTGTCTACGGCTACATCACCGGCACTGGTTTTTCGGGTCCGCTCGCTCCCACTGCTCCCCCGGGCACCACAACTCCATCGAACGGCTACGGGGGAGCTTTGCAGAACGCTTTCAACTATTCGTCTCCCGAGTACCAGGTGGGTTTTCAGCTTGGCATTCCTTTGCGCAATCGGGTAGCCAAGGCCGACCAATACCGCACGGAGCTTGAGTATCGACAGTCTCAGATCGGTCTCGAAGAGAAGAAGAAGAGTGTGCGAATCGAAGTGAGGAGCGCCAGGTTTGCGTTGGAGCAGGGATCGAGCCGCGTGGATGCGGCTCGCGAAGCGCGTGATTTGGCGGCTAAGATGCTCGACATCGCACAGAAGCAGCAGCAGCTCGGTTCAGGCTCAAATCAACAGACGCTTGCTGCCGAACATGACCTGGCCGTGGCGGAAAATGCTCTGGTCACAGCGGAAACAGACTATGCAAAGGCCCAGGTTCAAATACTCTACGTGACTGGCACAACGCTGAGCGCATATGGCATTTCGATCGAGCAGGCGAAGAAGGATAAAAATGCACCTGTGCCGAGTACGCCGGCGCAGGCGACTCCGGCGCCAGGCGCGAGCCCAACTGGACAGTAAACGATGCAGACTGACACACTGGCGGTACCCATGAACACCGGTAACCGATCGAACGACGGCGCTGAACGGCCATTTCGGCTGCTGATTGCCGATGATCAGCCGCAGATTCTTGAAGCTCTGCGGCTGCTGTTGAAGCCGGAGGGCTACAAGCTGGAGATGGTGCGCACTCCGGCGTTGTTGCTTGAGGCGCTGATGCACGAAAGTTTCGACGGTGTGTTGATCGACTTGAACTACACGCGCGACACCACTTCAGGCCAGGAAGGCATGGAGCTGGTGGCACGCATCAAGGAGATCGATGCGCAACTGCCGGTGATCGTGATGACCGCGTGGGGCAATATCGATCTGGCTGTTGAGGCGATGCGGCGCGGGGCGGGCGACTTCATACAGAAACCATGGGAGAATGCGCGGCTGCTGAGCATCCTGCGTACGCAGATGGAGCTGCACCGGAGCCAGCGGCGTACGCAATGGCTCGAAGCGGAAAACCGGATATTGCGAGCGCCTGGTGCGCCGGACTTTATTGCATCGGCGGAGTCGATGCGGCAGGTGCTGGAGACGATGTCGCGCGTGGGGCCGTCGGATGCCAATGTCTTAATTACAGGCGAACACGGCACAGGCAAGGAAGTGGTGGCGCAGATGTTGCATCGTCTGTCGTCACGTGCCTTGCGCACACTTGTAGCAGTGAATACGGGCGCCCTGCCCGAGGGGACATTTGAGAGCGAGTTGTTTGGTCACGTGAAGGGCGCGTTTACGGATGCCCGCACGGATCGTATCGGACGTTTTGAGCTGGCAAATGGCGGCACGCTGTTTCTGGACGAGATCGCGAATATTCCGGTTCGGCAGCAGGCGAAGATTTTGCGCGTGCTGGAAACGGGCGAACTGGAGCGCGTCGGTTCTTCGCGAACCATCTCCGTCGACGCGCGTGTGCTTTCAGCGACGAACGCAAATCTGCGGCAGGACGCCGCGGATGGGCGGTTCCGCGAGGATCTGTTATTCCGTTTGAATACAGTCGAGATCCATTTGCCGCCGCTGCGCGAGAGGCGTGAAGATATTCCAGCGTTGACGGCACATTTTCTTGCCCGGCACGCAACGCGCTATCGCCGTCAGATCCAGGGGATTGAACCGGCGGCGCTGCAGATGATGCTGCAGTATGCCTGGCCGGGCAATGTGCGCGAACTCGATCACACGATCGAACGAGCCGTGCTGATGGCACGCGGAGATCTGATCGAGGTAACGGATCTTGGACTGCATGGCCAGCGCAGCACAGCGACGTCCACTTCGCTGGATGACATGAGCCTGGAAGCTGTAGAAGCTATCCTGATTCGCAAGGCGCTGGCGCGCGCGGGCGGCAATGTGAGCCAGGCCGCGGAGGCGCTTGGGTTGAGCCGTGGAGCTCTTTACAGGCGTATCGAGAAATATGGCCTATAGCGAGACCGGCGCGTATCACGAGTTCGAGGATCGTGCTGAGGATTTGCCGCTGCCGGTAGTGAAGCGCAAGCGCCTCGCACTGGGGCGTTCGCGCAGGCGGTTGAGCTTTGAGCGAGCGCTGCGGCTGTGGCTCTATCTGCTGGGGTTGCCGACGTTTGGACTGATCGCGCTTGAGCTTTGGCAACACAATGTGGATTCGTCGATCATGTGGATTGCTCTGCCGGCGGCGGCGTTTGCGTGGATGTTCGTTGTCTCGCTGGTGATGGAGCATGTGATTCGTCCGCTGCAGACGCTGGCCAATGTGGTGGCCGCACTGCGCGAGGATGACTACTCATTTCGTGCGCGCGGCGCGCGGCGCTACGACGCGATGGGCGATCTGGCGCTTGAGATCAATGCGCTGGCGGGCATGCTGCAGGTGCAGCGCGTGGGCGCGATGGAAGCGATGGCGCTGGTGGAACGGGTGATGAAATCCATGCAGTCGCCGGTTCTGGCCTTCGATCCTGACGGAAAGCTGAAGCTGCTGAATACAGCGGCGGAACGCGCCTTTAATCTGCTGCCGCGCGGTGTGCAGCGCTCGGCGACACGTTCGAACAGCAGCAAACTCGATGTCGACCGGCTGCTGCGGTCGGAAGACAATGACATTCTTTCGGTGGGTGATCCGCAGCACACGGAGCGATGGGTCGTGAAGCGAAGCAAATTTCGGCTGCGCGGCATTCCGCATACATTGTTTGTGCTGTCGGATGTGAGCGAGGCTCTTCGCGAGGAAGAGCGGTTGGCATGGAAGCGCCTGATTCGGGTGATGGGGCACGAGATTAATAATTCGCTCACGCCCATCAAGTCGATTGCGGAGAGCCTGCGCGGACGATTCAGCACGAGTAAGACTCTCTCAGAGGACGATGAGGATTTCGCACGCGGGCTTGAGGTGATTGAAGACCGCGCGGAATCGTTGAATCGATTCCTGCAAGCTTATCGGGAACTGACAGGGCTTCCGGCACCCCGAATTGAACGCGTTTCGCTGGCAGCGGTGATTGGACGCATCGCGAAGCTTGAGACTCGCCTTCCAGTGACCGTGCGTGTGACTGAGGATGTACTGGTGGATGCGGACCCGGATCAGTTGGCGCATGCGCTGATCAATCTGGTGCGCAACGCGGCAGAGGCGGCACTGAGTCCCGATGCGTTACAGGCCGCGGCTGCGGAAAAGGGCGATAAGACAGCAGGACCTTGTGAGCCGCTCGTCGAAATATTCTGGGAGATCGGACAGGAGGACGTGGTCATCACGGTTCTCGATAATGGCCCGGGACTAACCAGTGCAGAAAACCTCTTTGTACCCTTCTACACAACGAAGCCGCAAGGTACCGGAATTGGTCTTGTGCTTGCGCAGCAAATTGCGCAAGGGCACTCCGGATCGGTGCAACTCATTAATCGCGCCGATACTCATGGATGCAAGGCCTGCCTGCGTCTTCCGTTCGGAGCAGCTGGCCGGGCTTCTACGTAATCGAACTTTTTCAATCTGATCTACGTATATCCCTGTGGCATCTCCACAGGAGTTGTGACATACTCATGTGGTATTCGCACAGGAGATAGTGTTGACCGAATCCAGGCTTGATTTATTGCAGGGAACGCTGGACGTGATGGTCCTGCAGACACTCGCGGTAATGGGATCGCAGCATGGCTATGGGGTGGCCAGGCGCATCGAGCAGATCAGTGGAGATGCAGTCTTGTTAAACCAGGGCACGATTTATGCCTCACTGGTGCGTCTGCAACAGCGAGGGTGGATTTCAGCATCATGGGGTGTCTCGGACAACAACCGTAAAGCTAAGTTCTACGAGATCACTCGTGCAGGTAAAAAGCAGCTTGCAAAGGACGCGACTCACTGGCAGCGTTTGTCTGATCTCATGGGTCGCGTTCTCACCATGGAAGCAGAAAGCGGTGAATGATGAGTACGAATGCGCGAGATCCTCGCCTTGATTCGGTCTCAGGCTCAATTCGCAGAGCGAGCGGCAGATTAGTTTCTTTCTTTCGCAAAACTCCTCTCGATCAAGACTTGAACGAGGAGCTTGAGGCGCATCTTTATTTCGCGACGGAAGAGAACATGCGTCGCGGTCTGTCCCGGAGCGAAGCGCGCCGCCAGGCGCAGATCCAATTCGGAGGAATTATGCAAGCGAAAGAGTTGCAACGAGAGACGCGTGGACTGCCTGCTCTAGACATTTTTTGCCAGGACATTAGCTATATTGTCCGCCGGTTGTCACGTTCCAAGGGCTTTGCGGCGGCAGTGATTGTATCGATCGGGCTGGGTGTAGCAGCCAATGCGACGATCTTCTCGATAGTGAGCCGTTTTGTGTTGCGTCCAGCGCCGGTGGGGGATCCATCGACGCTGTTGTCTTTGCACACGTTGCATGACGGAGACCAATGCTGCAATGCATTCCCCAAACCGGTGTATGACGATGTGCGGGATCAAGCAAAGTCTTTCAGCGGCGTAGCCGCATTTTACGAACTTGTACCGGCATCGATTGGCGGCAATGGTGAACCGCTGCGTAGCTGGGGACAGGCAGTAACTGCAAACTTCTTTAGCGTGTTGCAATCTCACATGACGCTCGGACGAGGCTTTTTACCGGAGGAAGAGGACCGGCAGGTAATTGTCTTGGGCCGGAGGCTATGGCAAACACGTTTCGCAGCAGATCAGGCGATCGCCGGACGGAAGATCATAGTTTCCGGGAAACCCTATACCGTGGTGGGTGTTGCGCCGAAAGGGTTTCATGGACTCGACCAGATTCTCGATACAGATTTCTGGGTGCCGTTGAGCAATGTTCATTCGCTTGTGGCGGACTCCCTGGATGAACATTCGCGGGATCAACATTGGTTGCAGGTTGCCGCAAGGCTTAAACCGGGTGTGAGCCGTGAGCAAGCGGCGGCTGAATTGGGCACGATAGCGCAACGACTCGCGGCAGCGTATCCAGCAACCGATAAAGACAATGGATTTCGGTTTGAGCAGGCTGGCTCTCTGCCACCTCGTGAGAAAACAACGATTATTTTATTTTTGACGGCACTTTCGATCGTCGTTCTCCTGGTGTTATGCATTGCCTGCGCGAACGTGGCGAATCTGTTGTTAGCGCAGACCGTTGGACGACAGCGGGAGATGGCCGTGCGTCTCGCCGTAGGTGCGACGCGCAGAAGAATTCTCCAGCAGATGGTGTTGGAGTCAGTCGTGCTGGCGTTGGGGGGAGGGGTATTGGGAGTGCTGTTATCGCTGTGGTCGACACAGTCATTATCAGCCTTTCGCATTCCGGCTCCGGTGCCACTGGATGTCGCAGTCAATGTGGATTGGCGCGTGCTGCTATACGCGTTTGGGCTCAGTGTCGGCGCGGGGTTTCTCTTCAGTGTGATTCCAGCGTGGGCGGCTTCGCGGCCAATGTTAACCAATGCGTTGAAAGGAGAGGACCCATTGGCGCGGCCGGGGCGGCGAATCACGCTGCGCAGTGTTCTGATTGTGGCGCAGATCGCTATGTGCGCCATATTGCTGACTGCTACTGGCCTGTTCTTGCGAAGCCTTGAGAAGGCAGCGAGCATCGACATTGGATTTCGCTCTCACGGTATGGTGAGCCTGCAGGTGGATCCGCGAGTAAACGGATATTCGCCGGAACGTACGGTTACATTTCTGCATGAGCTGCGCGATCGTATAGCAGCGAAGCCGGGTGTGCAGTCTGCGGTGATCACCGATACGTTGCCGCTAAGTGGCGGCGGCCGGAGCGATAGCATTTCCGCCGTGGTGCGGCCTAAGGGAGATACAGGTTCGAATGCAGGGAGTGCGAATACGGAACTCTATATGGTGATGCACGGATACCTTTCGACTATGGGGATTTCCTTGATTGCGGGCCGGGATTTTCAACATGAGGCTGCGACGGCAGGTCCGAAAGCAGCGATCGTAAATGAAGAATTTGTCCGGCAGATATTTGGCTCGGAAAATCCTATCGGGCAGCTTGTGACCGGCGGTGGAATTACCTACCAGATCATTGGAGTTGCCGGAAACATCAAATCACGGACGTTGGGCGAGTCAACAAGAGCGGTTTTGTTCCGTTCGATTGATCAAACGGTAAGCTATGACCCGGCCATGATGGGGTACACGGTAGTGATTCGGTATGCAGGCGATGCTGGAGCGATCCTGTCGGCAGCACGAGAATCCGTAAGAGAGCTGGACTCTGCGATCGCTGTTTACAATGTGTCGACAATTGAGGAGCACATCAAAGAAGCGTTCGTACTGCCGAGGCTCGCCGCCACGTTGTTTGGCGTATTCGGCGCAATTGGCATGATCCTGGCGGCGGTTGGGCTTTACGGCATGATGAGCTACTCCGTTAGCCGACGTACCCGCGAGATTGGCATTCGCATGGCGCTGGGGGCGCAGGCGGCTCAGGTGCAGAGGCTTATCCTGCGACAGGGAGTCGTGCTCTCCCTCATTGCTTTAGGGCTAGGCATTCCTGGAGCAATCGCGATCTCACGCCTGTTCACGAGTGTGCTCTACGGTATCGGAAACAACGATCCGCTGACGTTCGCCGCGGTGCCGGTGTTCCTGCTTGCGATTGCGCTGGCGGCTTGCTGGATTCCAGCCCGGCGAGCGGCTCGCGTGAACCCGCAGGTAGTGCTGCGTAGCGAGTAGAAGCTGTCTCTATATGCCTTCGTGACTTCGACGTTTTTCGCTTACCAATGTGGACGAGGGGCAGAGAGTCGTGTGGCTTGATTCTCTCGCGGCGGCTATCCACAGTGGTAAGAATTGACAGATCAGCAATTTACAGACGAACCTCTGGTCACAATCACAGTTGGCGACGAACCGGAAATGCTGTGGAATGGAACCATGCAACCAAGCCTCTCGCACAGCAATCTTAAGTTCTACATGAGGAGCGCAGCACGCCCGAAGATTGTTTTGGCAGACGACCACGCTGGTGTCATCGAGAACGTATCGCGGCTGCTCAGTCCGGGCTACGATGTGGTCGCCGCGGTCAGCGACGGGCGGAAAGCTGTCGAGGCTGTAATGCGGTATGATCCCGATGTTGCGATATTGGACATCTCGATGCCCGAACTCGATGGGTTCGAGGTTGCTAACGAGGTGCGGCGATTGCAGCACTGTAAAACAAGACTTCTCTTTCTAACTGTCTATGGAGATGAGGATTACGTAGTTGCTGCGTTGGAAAGCGGCGCAACTGGATATGTGCTCAAATCCTCCATTCGGTCGGATCTGATTCATGCCATTGAAGAGGTCCTTAAAGGCAACCTTTTTATTTCCGCCCGCCCGTCGGAAGTGAAGTAGGCCAATGGGGTCGATCAGGCGCTCCACAAATATCTTCTCAGGGAAAGATTCATAGCGAAACCTGACTCGGATAAGTCAGGCTGTCTTCGCTGAAGACCGATTGGCAGTCGATATCTGCTTCCGCCACAATTCGAGTGCCGGTTCCAGGCTCCGACTCGACTCGAAGTCTTCCATCGATCATCCGCAGCCGCTCCTGCATGGTGACCAACCCCAACCCGCTGTTCCGAATCTTTGAGTCGAACCCAACTCCGAAATCTGTAATCTGCAGGCGAACAACGGATCCGTCATTGGTCAGCGTGACTTCAATTCTTTCGGCGCGGCTGTGCTTCACGGCATTTTGCAGAGCCTCCTGAGCCACACGGTATAGGCACAGCGAAACCTGCTCCGGCAGGAGATGAGGCATCTGGTCCGCGTGCAGCTTTATCTCGACCCTATGCTGCCTGGACACTTGGTGGCACACTTCCTTCAGTGCCACGCTCAATCCAAGATGCTTTAGTTTGGACGAATGCAGTTGATGCGACATGTTATGGACGTCCGTTACCAGTTCGTCGACCTGACCGAGCAGGCTGCGGAGTTTCTCATGTTCAGTTGTTTGTTCCGCGGGCATCTCATTATTCAGCAAATCAAGGTCCAGCATGATCAACGAGAGCCGCTGCCCCACATCGTCGTGCAGATCGCGAGCGATCCTCTGTCTTTCGTCTTCCTGCGTCTGCAGCAGTCGCAGGGTGAGTTGCTGTAGTTCCGTGTGCGCGCTGGTAAGACTTTCAACAGCGGCTTTCTTTTCGGAGATATCCTCCACGGTGGCAAGCACAAGAGTAGCTCCGCTGCCTTTCAGCAGGGAGACATTCAGGTTTGCCCATATCTTCAGGCCATCTTTGCGGGCGTAGCACTTTTCAACCCGGTAACCGTCTCGCAATCCAGACTGCATCTCTTGAAATTGATCCGAGTCGCCCGGCCCGCCCGCCGCATCCGCGAACTGGGAACAGTCCATCGTGGCCATCTCTTCCATGGTGTATCCGAGCATTGAACTAAGCGCGGGATTGGAAAACAATATCTTGCCGTTCAAATCTTCGAGTGCGATCCCGATGGGCGCTTCCTCAACCAGGCAGCGGAACCTGCGTTCGCTCTCTTGTTTGTCCTCCTGTGCTTGTTTGCGCGCGAGAGCATTGGCGAAGATGTTGCCGAGCACGCCCATGCGGTTAACCAGATGCTCCGACCATGTTCGTTCGTTGGTTGAACATACAACGACGAGCACACCGCGTGAAGAATCTGCCGGACTGGAGGGCACGAGCGCCAGAGACTTTATATGCCTTTGCTCGAAGTAGGCCCTGTCAACCTCAGCTTCCGGTGGAAGATCATCCATCTGGCTGAGCACCACGGGGACGCTACGGAGCAGCGTCTCAGTCACCCATGGCAATTCCGGACGAGTGATAAACTCCGGCGTCGCTTCTGTGCCCAGACTGTGAACGGAGTAAATGTTATGAACCCCCGCTCCGGAGCCATCAATTACAAACCACGATGCCCGATCGGCTCCCTCTATATGCAGGATGGCCCTCAGGGCGCTCACGATCTCATCCTCGACTTGTTCGGCTGCACAATTGGAGAGCCGCGTAGATCTCTCCGAGATGAGGTTTTCAATTCCCAAGCGCCGTTCGAGGAGCATCTTTGCCTGCCTGGTCTTTCTCCTCTCCACCAGTAAGGCCGCCATCAGGGCCGTCTCCACCAGCAGAAACAGGACGGCGATCAATATATAAGAACGATAGAGCATCCAGACAGAGGGCTCACGATACATCACAACGGTGCCCGGAGGAAGGTTCCGCTCACTCATATGCCAGCGCTGTAGTTGCCTCCAATCGACAACATAATGTAGCGGCACAGAGGCGGGCATATCTCTTTGCGTCAGTTTTTCGCCGTTCAGGATGCGTCGAACCACTTCGCCTGTCTGCTGTCCCAAGCCGGTCAGATCGTATACATCTCCGCCGACGACGCCGTACCCTGTCAAGGTGCTGTAGGAGTTGTATACGGGGGCGGCGGAGACCTCGGCCATGTGCTGCCAAACCTCTCGACTGATGTATGTCTGGTCGGTGCTGTCTCGCGAGATTCCGCCACCATATACGATCGAATTGCGTGGTAGGCTGGCGAGTTCCCTGAGAAATGCATCCGGCGTCAAACCATCGAGATACCGGATTGGCGGGTGACTTTTCCAACCTGCTATGGCTCTCTGAAACCTTGCTTTCCACCGACGGCCTCGCTCTGAATTGCCGGTCATCAGCACGATCTGGGCGGCGTCAGGTTGCAGACGCATCGCAAGATCCAATGTGCCCAGTTGATCGAGGACCAAGGGAACATCCAGATATCCCGGCGGCCGTGGCTGACTCGCGTAGACATCGGGGTCGACCTCGCAGACAACCACCGGTATTCCAGAGAATAGCTGGGCTCGGTGACTTTGCAAGAACATAAGAGCCTCCGGACCAACGGCGACGATAGCATCGATATGTTGCCGCGCATACTTTGCACGGAGGAAGTCGTTCATCAGCTTGTCATAGCCGATTTCATCAAAGCGTGGCTCATCGAGGTACTCGCTCAGAAATGTGAGTTCCGTGCTGGAATTCGTTGCCAATACCTGGCGCAGACCAGTCTCTATAGCTATATTCGCAGGCAAGGATCGCTCTTCAGAATAGAGCGCAAGAACAACTTTGAGGCTCTGCGCAGCGACAGCGGGCCGCGCCGAGGGTGCAGCCATTAGAATCAGAAACAACGCCAGGCAAAATTTGCTCATCGCATCGCTCCATTTCAAAGACGCTTGCTTTCGACGGCGACGATGACGGACTTACAAAAGGTACTCCAGGATAACTAGACTCGCGATTCAAAACTCAAAAATTCATTTCGAGGGCCAGTTGACCCACGGTAGGTTTACTACCGTATTCTTGATCGCTCCAAAGATCGAAGAGCCGAAACGTGCAATGTGGTCCGCAACTGTGGATGGAATCCATTTAATTACTCAGTTCGAAATTCAAGGCCGAGGCTATCTCGCTGCCGGTCCAGCGGCAGTCCTCTTGAGACTGCAAGATCCGCGTTGCACCGAATAGTACCCCACCATGGAAGCAATTGGAAGTAACAAAAGTTAGAGACGCCTTAACTTGTTGCGTCAGTTGGGTTTGCGAGACAACTCGATAGCATTGCCGCGTATTCTCGCCTGACAGGCACGACCTCAGGATCGATCGCAATCCCTAAGGAAAGCGACATTTTGGTTGCAACGACTTGCGAAAACCGGCCCGCGCTTCGACCGAAGCCTCGACGATTCAATCTGCGGCTGAGTAACTGGTAGTTGTGACAGTTACCGACGCCATTCAAAGCGACATCACGACCGGATTACCGGTCATCATGATTGGCCATGTTACTCGAAAACAATAGACTATTCCTCGCAGGCGACAACTTGAGGTAGAGTCCGATGCGAGGACGGTGCGCGGAGCCGACGAGCGCGAACGTTATGACATGCGAGCAAGTGCACTCCATGACCGCCAGTTCCGCGGCAGCAATATGTCTCATGCAAGGGGAGATCCCCCGGCTCCCGCCGGGGGTATTCTCACTTCTCCTGAGCGAGAGAGTGCCCGATCCACCATTTATACCCAAAGGGATCGAGGATTCCACCCATGCGGTCTCCATAAGGCTGATCCGTTGGCTCGCGTTCGCTTGACGCGCCCGCCTCCAATGCCAGTTTGTAAGTGGTGTCGCAGTCATCCACGTAGATCATCAGGTTGATCGGCGACCCTCCATAGTGAGCAACCGCATAGGCGCCAATCTCCGGGTGCTCGTCGGCCATCATCAGCACCGAGTCGCCGATGGTGATCTCTGCGTGTACTACGCGGCCTTCGGGCGAGGTCATGCACAACTTCTCTTTTGCTCCATAGATTTTCGCGTAGAACTCGATCGCCTCGCGCGTGTTCTTGAACATGAGATAGGGTTGAACCGTGTTGTAACCTTCGGGAATCTTCCGTGCCATCTTCTTTCTCCTCCTGACAAGGAACATTCTCGGACAACCGAGTCCGGTAGCGATTGTAAAAAAGCGAACTGCCGATCGGAGTTCCTCTTTTCGGGTATTTAGAAGAAGATCCCGCCTCTCGCGAGTGACTTCCATAACCGTGCGTGAGATGGAATCCACTTGACAAGCACGATTTGCGGCGAGTACTTTCAGTTCGCAGTTCGAACTATATAGGCTCGATGGCCTGCATTTCGGCCGCATCATCGCAACTCTATTCCCATTGCAATCGTCACAAACAATATCGGAGAGAATTCATGGTGACCCGAAGAGAGTTTCTCGATTCACTCGCCGTTGGAGCAGCGGGCATAACGCTCGGTACTTCAGCCAAGAGCTACGCGCAGATCATGGGCGCAAACGACCGTCTCAACTTTGCCGTCATCGGCCTTCACTCCCGCGCTTACGCCCATCTATCGTCGCTCAAGGCAAACAAGGCCAACGCCCGCATCGCTTACGTGTGCGATGTGGATCGCAACACCATGGCCAAGTTCGCCGCGGAGACCGAGAAGGAGATGGGTGAAGCTCCCGCCACGGACCAGGATTTCCGCCACATCCTCCAGAAGAAGGAAATCGACGCCATCACCATCGCTGCGCCCGACCACTGGCACGCCCCCATGGCCATCCTCGGCCTTCAGGCAGGCAAGAATGTATATGTAGAAAAACCCTGCAGCCACAATCCTGCCGAGGGCGCGCTGCTTGTCGAGGCGCAGCGCAAGTACGGCAAGGTCGTGCAGATGGGCACGCAGCAGCGTTCCTCAAAGCACACCATCGAGATTGTCGACAAGATTCACAATGGCCTCATTGGCCGCGCCTATTACGCCAAGGCCTGGTACAGCAACACGCGCAAGTCGATCGGCGTAGGCAAAGAAGCTCCCGTCCCGGCGCAACTCGACTGGGATCTCTGGCAAGGTCCCGCTCCGCGCCAACCCTACAAAGACAATGTGCAGCCCTATAACTGGCACTGGTTTCGCATCTGGGGCACCGGCGAAACGCTCAACAACGGTACGCACGAGATCGATGTCTGCCGCTGGGCTCTAGGCGTCGATTTTCCCAACAGCGTTTCGGCATCCGGCGGCCGCTATCAGTTCAAGGATGACTGGCAGTTCTACGACACTCTCATCACCAACTTCAACTACGAAGACAAGATGATCTCGTGGGAAGGCAAGTGCTGTCAGGGCATGAAGTTTTACGGACGCGACCGCGGATCGACCATCATGGGCACCGAAGGCACAGTTCTCGTCGATCGCGACGGATACGAGATCTACGACCTCAATGGCAAAAAGACCGATGAGTTCCGTACCGGGAAGGAGACCTCATCTTCCGATCTCACCGGCCGCGACTCCATGACCGACGCGCACTTTGCCAACTTCATCGCCGGAGTGCAAAAGGGCGAAAGGCTTCACGCGCCCATCCAGGTCGGCAATGTAGCCGTCACTATGCTGCAGCTTTCCAACATCGCCTGGGAAGTCAATCGGGTTCTCGATCTCAACCCCGCCGACGGCAAGATCAGGAATGATTCGGAAGCAATGAAGGGCTGGGGCCGCGAATACGAAAAAGGCTGGGCTCCTCATATCTGACCGAGCGAACAGTGACCCAGCATTTGGTATGACAGAGACTCGCGGCAGCGGACAATTCCGATTCGAACACCGCTGCCCGCTATACTAGCCCGAACTACTTAAAAAAAATCGGGCTTGCGCCGCAGTATTGTTTCTCTTGTTGCACGCGAAGAACGTTTCCGCGCAGAACTCAAGGGGTTTCTCATGCCGACGGCGCGTTTGTTAATGAACAATCAGGAGAGCGCTTCCAACCGCATCGCCCGGCAGATCAATCGCAATCTCATCTTCAATCAGATTCGCGTCCGGCAGCCGATCTCACGCGCCGACCTCGCCCGCGTATCCGGTCTGCAACGAAGCACCGTCTCGCTCATCGTGGAAGAGCTGCTCGCCGACCGTTGGATCGAGGAAGGCTCCATTGGCCAGATCCCGCGAGGCCGCAAGCCCACCTTCCTTCACCTCAATGACAAGCGGGTCGTCCTCACGCTCGACGTTCATCCAACCCAGATTTCATTGGCAGTCATCGACATCGGCGGCAAGGTCGTTGCGGAAGAGATGCTCGCTCTTCCATCTGAGCCCAATAAAGTTATAGCCACAATCGTTAAACATGTACGCAGATTGATCGCCGCGCATGCTGCCTTCAGTTTCGAAGGCATTGGCATGAGCCTGCCGGGGCGCTTCAACCCATGCGTCGAGACCTCCATCTTTGCCCCCAACATTCCGTGGCCGCTCGGTCAGCTCAAGGCGCGGCTTGAGAGCGCGACTGGTTTATCGGCCGTCGCCGATAACGTTGCCAACGCTTGCGCGCTGTCAGAAGTATGGTTCGGCTATAGCGACGCGGAGAGCTATCTCGTTGCCGTCAACATATCCGAAGGCATAGGCGCAGGCATCTTTGCCAATGGTCAACTGATGCGGGGCGAGGCTGGAGTCGCTGGTGAATTCGGTCACATCCAGATCGATCCCAAGGGCCCCGTTTGCGGATGCGGCGGCAAAGGGTGCTGGGAGACCATCGCCTCCAACCGCGCTGGCTTGCGTTACTATGCGCAAATCGCAAAGCGCGAGCTTCCCTCTCTTGACGCGCTTCTGCAACTGGTTCGCAAGGGCGATCGCAATGCAACCAAAGCTCTTGATCTCATGTGCGAGGCCCTCGGCCGAGGCATGCACATGATCGCGCTCGCCGTTGCCCCTGCTGAGATTGTCATTGTTGGCGATATCACGACGCTTTGGGATATCGCCGGCCCGCGCATCGAAGCCGAGATGCGCCGCTACCCGCTCGTGCTCGCACCCAAGCTCCGGCCGGCTCTCGAAGGCCACAAGGCGCGCCTGCGCAGCGGCGTCGCATTGGTAATGAGCAACAAGCGCGTCTGATTCGTAGTCACAGCTTTCGCTAATTGGAACCCATCGTTTACCGCAGCGGCACATGGTTCAGATGCGGCGTTGCCACAGCCACATATTCACCGGGAGTCATTCCGGAGAATGCACGGAAGTCATGGATGAAATGCGCCTGGTCGTAATATCCGCAATCGAGTGCCAGCGAAGTCCATTCCGCCTCCCAGCCCTTATGCAACTTGAGCAAAGCGCGCTGAAAGCGCCGCACCCGCTGAAAAGCCTTGGGCGTAAGCCCGGTCTGCATCTCGAACAAATCGTTCAGCCACCGCGAACTTAGCCCAATCTGGTCCGCCACATCGCGCACCCGCACTCCGCGCGCCAACTGCTTCGTCGCGGCGATCACCCCGCCGTGCAACACCTTCTGTTGTTTCACAAGTCTTGCCGCAAGCTCATGCTCCAGCACAGCAAACATCTCTCCCACACTTCGCGCCGTCAGCAACCGCTCGCGCATGCGGCGCGCATCCGACGGCCATACATCTTCAAGAGAATAGGTCGCCCGCGCTACTTCATTCGCCGGGATGCCGAGGAAGGGAAATGCTCCGCCCGGCTCGAACTGAATCCCCGCCACGCGCTGCTGTGCGCTCGTATCGATCACAAAGCAGTCCGTCCGCGCTCCGCAAAACACCGCGGGCTCAAACGTGCTCGAAATCGTCACATTATCCGCGTTGTAAATCTGAATAGGAGCCTCGCGCAGATCAAAGACAATCCCCGACTCTCCATTCGGCAGCAACCGCTCCTGCTTGTGCCCGCCCTCAAATCCCTCGGAATACCAAAGGCACGAGACCAGTCCCGCCAGCGGAGGAGCCGGATTGTATCTTCGATAAAACACGCCGATGCCCACCCCCGTATCCAGGGCCTTCAGTTTACCTTCAATCAAGCGCGTCGGGAACAAGACTGACGGCTGTGGTGTCTATCTCTTTGATATGTCATTACGACGAACGTGGGTGCGGGTAGCCATGTGGACGGGCTGTACCCTCCTTGCCGTAGTGTTTCTCGCGGCTCTATTTGTGCAGGTGCAACAGTACCTCTTCCGTTATCGCGCTGAACATCTGCTTGCCGATATGCAGGCCGTTCGTTTGCATCAGTCCACATGGCAGGAGGCTCAAATCCTCATGCAGCGTTGGGGTGCCTGGGGCCACTATGAGGGCTCATGCACTTGGACTAACTGCACATATAAGATAGAAATCGCCAACTTTCTCCGCAGCGTCAATTTGAAGCTGCCTGAGGGGCACTGGTTCCTTAACTGCATTCGGAATGAGACTGTCGCAGGCATATATCGTCTGATGGGCGGACGATTTGCCCAATTTTCAGTCGGGTTTATCGTGCAAGACGGAACCATCTGGCGTCGGTCGACCTGGCTCGAAATCGAGTTGCCGCCAAAGGGTTTCCACTTCGTGCCCGACGAGCCGTGGGGCACGCTCAATCTATCGGCGCAGAGCAGACAGTCCTTACGAGAGCCTGATGATTTCAACCACGGCAATTGGATACTTGGCGGTAATGAGCAGATTGCCGATCATCCGAATTACAAATCCGGAAGACCTGACGGCTGTGAATCTTGCCTTGAAGGTGATGTGACGTATGCCGTGCAGACGCCACCGGAAGAATATAAGTGGCTAACGAATTACCAGTTCGATTGCCTTACTCGCCGTAATCCTTGCCAGATCCTGGAAGATGTGTTGCCGGCTGCAAAAGAATGGCACCTCTATGAACCTCCTTTTGGCTTGCCAAACGATCAACCAGCAACTCCGAATGAAGGACTGCCGCAATCATGCCGCACGCCTCTCTGGGCAATCGGTCGCGACGCGGCCGAAATACTCGACGTGAGCATAATTTCGAGCAAGCGCATTAAGAGTGAGGATTCCGGTTACGAGAAAGCTGGGGTGAAGCTCAAGAGTGTGCTCAAGGGGAATGTTGCATGGCCGCCAGGCACAATGCTCGATGTCTATCCCTACCTTGGAGATTCTAATAACGAACCGACGTTTGCAGCAGAACAGCTAAATGCAGATCAAACCTACCTGCTTGTTCTTTACGCTCCGCTTGACTATCACAAAGGACCACGTCCAGAACATGAACCAAATACGACACGACTCGCACTAAATCGATGCGGAGTCATCGAAGATTTGCCACAGAATCGCATTGAATTACAAAAGAGTTTCGCCCTGAACGATGATCTACGTGTGCGCGAGTTCTGAAGCTCCGCTATCTAGTTCATGCTGATCAGCGCAGCCATCGTCTCCACACCATCCCAAAGATTCTTCAACCGCAGATTCTCATTCGCCGCATGCTGGTTGTCGTCGTAGTTCGCAATCGGCACTGTGATCGTATGCGTATGCGCCGCGCGAATCATCATCTCCAGCGGCACACTCCCACCCATCGTCGGCAATAACTCAACTTCGCCTCGCGCATTCTTCACCGCCGCAATCACCTCCTGCGCAATCGGCAGATCCATCGGAGTGCGCACCGCGTTGTAGCTCGCCGGGTCGCGCATAATCTTCGCGACCTTTGGATGAGCTAGCAGAATCTCTTTCGTCGGCTCCGTGTCCACAACGAAATATCCACGTGACGTTACGTAATCGACCACTCTCTGCTGCTGTACCTTCCAGTCCACCCCCACCACCAGCCGCATATCCAGATCAACCGTTGCCGTTGGCGGAATCACGTTCGCCGCGTGCGTTCCCGTTTGCCCTGAAGAGATGCCGTTGATGTTCAGCGAAGGCTCATTGATCAGGTCCAGCAGATGCCGCCCATCCCCATCCGTATGGCCCAGTGAAAAGACATCCATCAGCATCGGGTCATTCACCGGAGCCTCAGCCAGAGCCTGTTTCTCCATTGCCGATAATGGCGCAATGTCATCGTAGAAATGCGGAATCAGCACATGCCCGTTCTCATCCTTCATCCCCGCGAGCAACTGCGCCAGCTCCATCCCAGGGTTTGGAGCCCAGTTGCCGTAGTGCCCGCTGTGCAATCCATGATTCGGCCCATACACCGTGATCTCCATATGCGTATCGCCGCGCGCGCCAAACACCACCGTCTGCCGCCCGCTCTGGTCCACAGGCCCATCGCAGATCAGCCAAACATCGCCGTCAATCAGATCGCGATGCGCATCCAGCATCTCTTCCAGATGCGGAGATCCCGCCTCTTCCTCACCCTCCCACACAAACCGTATATTCGCTTTTAGCGGTATCTTCGCCTCACGCAGCGCATCCAGCGCTGTCAACTGCGCGAAGATCGCTGCCTTGTCATCTCCCGCACCGCGGGCCCATATTCGCAAATCGCCGCGCTGCTCGCCATTCACATCACGGACAACCGGGGTAAACGGCGGCGAAACCGTCCATTCGGAGTTAGTCACCGGCTGCCCATCGTAGTGCGCGTAGAAAACGATCGTGTGTTTCGCGCCCGGCGTCCTGACCTCGCCATAAACGACGGGCGGAAGACCATCCTGCGTAAAGAGTTGCGCATCCACTCCGCGTCGCGTCAGCTCATGCAACAGAAAATCCGCATTCTTCTTCAACCCCGCCAGATCGGCAGCCACATTCGGAATTGAAAGAAAGTCGCTGAACTGCCGCGTCAGCTCCGCCTTGCGAGGCGCAACATAACTCCGCGCCGCGTCAGCCGGACCTTGCGCCAGCAGCGCGCTCGCAGTCAATAGAAGGGCAGGGAACAGGCAGCCCCAAGATCTCGTCGTAAACATGCGCCCAGTGTATCCTGCCTTGTCAGTTCAGGTCCCTGCCTCGCACAAAAGCAAGAGCCCATCGCAACATTGGCAACTATCATCGTGAACATGCGCCTCGCCCGGTATCTTCTGATTGCTCCGTTATCGATTGCTCTGGCATCTGCATTGGCATTTTCCCAGGCAACGACTCACACCGTAGCAATCACCATCGACGACTTGCCCTTCATCACCGGTGACAACAGCCGACCCATGACTCCAGTCGACGCCAAAGCGGCAGAGCAATCCAATCGGAAGCTGCTTGCGGGCCTCGGCCGCCATCATGTACCCGTGACCGGCTTCGTTATCCAACACGGAGTTGAAGCTCTCGGTACAGACGCAGGCACCGCGATCCTCCGCGAATGGATCAAGCAAGGCTTCGATCTCGGCAACCACAGCTACGCCCATCCGAACTTCAACGACCTAACCGTCCCCCAGTTTGAAGACCAGGTCACGCGCGGCGAAGCCGCCATCAAGCCGCTGATGGCATCCGAACATCGCAAGCTCCAGTTCTTCCGTTTTCCCTATAACCACACCGGCGATACGCAGCAGAAACACGACGCGCTCGCTGCCTTCCTGGCCCGGCGCGGATACCGCCTCGCTCCCTGCACCATCGAAGACTCTGACTGGCTCTTCAACGCAACATACTTTCTCGCTCGTTCCCGTCATGACCAGGCCGCGATCGCCAGAGTCCGAGCCGACTACCTCGCCTTCGCAGCCGCCCAGATCGACTACTTCCTCAAGCTCGACCAGCAGGTTCTTGGCTACGACGCGCCACACATCATGCTCATGCACGACAATCCGCTCAACGCTGACGTCATCGACGACCTCCTCGACCTCTTCGAAGAACGCGGCTTCCGTTTCGTCACGCTCTCACAAGCCGAGTCCGACCCCATCTACCGCCAGCCCGACCCATACATCGCCAAATCGGCAGCTTTCGGCCCCATGTGGGGCTATCGTTGGGCCGTGCAGCGCGGAGTCCATGTAGACGGCAGCCTCGAACCCAATGTGCCTGATTGGATCCAAGCCTACGGCAAGCACTAGCTCACAGTCCTATCCCAAGAATCGATCTGGCTTCGTCTCTGCATCGCTCCGGTAAACTAACAGAGAGCGCATAATGCCCGGTATCTGGTCCAGAACGAAAACCACCCTCGAAATGATCAAGTGGGAGCACTCCATCTTCGCTCTCCCATTTGCACTCACCGGCGCTCTTCTTGCCGCTCGCGGCATTCCTGCCTGGCGCACTCTCCTTTGGATCCTGGTCGCCATGGTCTCCGCGCGTTCCGCCGCCATGGCCTTCAACCGCTGGGCAGACGCCGACCTCGACGCCGCCAATCCCCGCACCAGCACCCGTGCCATCCCCGCTGGCCTGCTCACCCGCGGCTTCGTTTTCGGCTTCACGCTGCTCATGATCGCAGTCTTCGAACTCGCCTGCTGGCAGCTCAACCGCCTCACTCTGATGCTCTCGCCCATCGTGCTGGCCGTCCTGCTCGGCTACTCCTACATGAAGCGCCTGACGCGCTTCTCGCACGTCATCCTCGGCCTTGCCCTCGGCATCGCTCCATCCGGCGCGTGGATCGCCGTCCGCGGCTCGCTCGACCCGCGCATCACCCTGCTTACCGCCATCGTCACCTGCTGGGTCGCCGGCTTCGACATCCTCTACGCCTGCCAGGACATGAACCACGACCGCACCGTGGGCCTCTTCAGCATTCCTCAGGCCGTCGGCATCGACGCAGCTTTCTGGATCTCCCGCATCCTCCACCTGGTCGTCGTCGTCCTACTCGCCTGGTTCGCGGTGCTCTTCCACTTCGGCCTCGCCGGCCAGATCGGTGTAGCAGCCGTCGCTCTCCTGCTCCTCTACGAACACCTCATCGTCTCCCCGCGCGACCTGCGCCGCCTCAACGCCGCCTTCTTCACCATGAACGGCGTCATCGCTATGGTCTTCTTCGCATTCGTCGCCGCCGATATCTGGCTGGCGCACTGATTTCGCAGCCGTCTCACTCCACCACCTTGCGCACGATGCGACCTGTGGTATGTTTCGAACAGAAGCAGTCATCCCCACCCGCCTGCGGGGCTAGTCATCACGCCCGTGCGAGGAGCTTCGCCTGATCTTGACCAGAATCGCCATCCAGGGAGAACCCGGCTCCTTCAGCCATGAAGCCGCCTTGCGCCTCGCCGCCGAAATGGGCGAGCAGCCGCGCATTGTGCCGTTTTCGGTATCTGCCGAGGTCTTCGCAGCGCTGATGGGTGGCGAGGTAGATGCTGCCGCCATCCCCATCGAAAACTCCCTCGCCGGTTCCGTCACCGAGCACTTCGACCTCATGCTCCAGAACGACGTCACCGTCGAGCGCGAGATCCTCCTCCGGATCCGCCACAATCTCATCGCCCTCTCCGGCGCCAACCTCACCGAGATCGACCGGGTCTTCTCCCACCCTGTCGCACTGGCTCAATGCCGCCGCTTCCTCGCCGAGCACCCGCACATGGAGTCCTTCGCCTTTTACGACACCGCCGGCAGCGTCAAGCAGCTCGTCGAGCTCCGCGACCGCCACGCCGCCGCCATTGCAAGCCGCGAAGCCGCCAGCTATTACGGTGCCCAGATTCTCGTTGCCGACATCGAGGACAACCCGGAAAACTACACACGCTTCTTCTACCTCCGCCGCAGGGCAGACGCGATCCAGAACCCCTACGCCAACAAGATGAGCCTCGCCTTCACCGTCGAGAACCGCGTCGGCACCCTGGTCTCAGCTCTCTCCGAGTTGGCCAAAGAGGGAACTAACCTCACCAAGATCGAGTCGCGCCCCGTTCACGGCCACCCTTGGGAGTATGTCTTTTACGTAGACTGCCAGCTCCAGACTCCCGAAGACGGTGCCCGTGCCGTTTCCGCCCTCCGCTGCCACTGTTCCATGGTCAAAGAGCTGGGCCGCTACGTTGAAGCAAGCCACTAGCTCTGCTTCTTTCTCTCCTCCCCATCATGTACTCCCGTAATTGAACTGGAGCCAGCATATCCCTCCTGTTTTCAGCGCTTTTTAAGCAGCCGTGTCCTCTTTCCGGCCATGAAGGCTCCTTTCCTGCCTGCCGATACATCTCTTTATGCAGCCCCCGGCGTGTTTTCAGGGCTGGTCAGCCATCGTTAGACGAGGCTGGAACAACACAGCGCATGAAACACGTATTCGAGGAAGAGACACAGCAATCTGGCCGATATTCCAACCACCGGTTCGTTTCTGAAACTTTCCAGGGTGTGTGGTGTCTAATAAGGAAAGTTGATACGAGGACACGCAATGTTCAATCCAATTCCTGATCCAAAAGCCGCTCCTTCCACTGCTTCCAATGGACCGGCCACAACCGTACCCTCAGCCAAGGCCTTGCCCGTGCTGCCGGTACGCGATACCGTGCTCTTTCCCCACGCCGTCCTACCCCTCACAGTGGGCCGCGAAAGCTCGATCCAACTCATCGAGTCCCTGGGAGATCAGCGCACGATCGTGGTTGTAGCCCAGCGGGATGCGCGTGTCGACACCCCTCAGCCAGATCAGCTCCACGAATACGGCACTCTGGCTACCGTACATAAAGTAGTGAAAATGCCCAATCAGAGCCGCTTCGTCTTCACCGAAGGAACGGCCCGCGTACGCCTCACCCGCTTCGCCCAGACCGAGCCCTACATGATGGCCGAGGTCGAGCCGGTTGCTGAGACTGAGCCCGAATCCGCCGCCGAAGCCGACAAAGCCTCCATCGAAGCCCTGCACCGCAACGTCGTCTTTGAATTCCAGCAGATCGTCAGCGCATCCACCACGCTTTCTGACGAACTGCAGACCATCGCCGCCAGCATCAACGAACCTGGCCGCGCCGCGGACTTTATCGCCTCTTCTCTGCCGTTCCTGACCACAGCCGACAAGCAGGATCTGCTTGAATCCGCCGACACCGCGAAACGCCTGGAGAAGTTGAACCAGCTTCTCGCCAAGGAAATCGAAGTCCAGCAGCTTCGCAACAAGATCCAGACCGAAGTCCAGGATCAGGTTCAGCAGTCGCAGCGCGAGTATTACCTGCGCGAGCAGATGAAGGCAATTCAAAAGGAGCTGGGCGAAATCGATGAAGGGCAAAAGGATATCGACGAGCTGCGCGAGAAGATCGAAGCCGCTGGCATGCCCGACGACGTCAAGAAAGAAGCGCTGAAAGAGCTCAACCGGCTCTCGCGCATGTCCCCCATGGCCTCCGACTCATCCCTCGTCCGCAACTACGTCGAGTGGCTGGCGTCCCTGCCGTGGGCCAAGAGCACTGGCGAAAAAGTCGATATCGGCAAAGCAGCAGAAATCCTTGCAGATGATCACTATGGCCTCAAAAAGGTAAAGGATCGCATTCTGGATTACCTGAGCGTCCTTGAGCTCAAGCCCGACATGAAAGGGCCCATCCTCTGCTTCGTCGGACCTCCCGGAGTTGGCAAGACCTCGCTCGGCCGATCCATCGCCCGCGCCCTGGGGCGCAAGTTCCAGCGCGTGTCGCTCGGCGGCATGCATGACGAGGCCGAGATCCGCGGTCATCGCCGCACCTACGTTGGAGCCATGCCCGGCCAGATCATCCAGTCGATCCGCCGTGCCGATACCAACGATCCAGTGATCATGCTCGACGAGATCGACAAGCTCGGCCGCGACTTCCGTGGCGACCCGGCTGCCGCTCTGCTCGAAACGCTCGACCCCGAGCAGAACAACACCTTCCGGGATAACTACCTGGACGTGCCGTTCGACCTGTCCAAGGTGCTCTTCATCTGCACCGCCAACATGCTGGACACAGTCCCCGAGCCGCTGCTTGACCGTATGGAGATCATCTCGCTGCAGGGCTATACCGAGGAAGAGAAGGTCAACATCGCCTTCAAATACCTGATTCCGCGCCAGATCAAGGCCAACGGAATCACGGAAGACGTCATCGAGTTCCCCAATGAGACGGTCCAGCACCTCGTGCGCCATTACACGCGCGAAGCCGGTGTCCGCCGCCTGGAACAGGTCCTCGGCACCGTCTGCCGCAAGGTTGCCCGCCGCTTCGTCGAGGGCAACAAAGACAAGCTCGTCGTCACCAAGGAGCACCTGCAGGAATTCCTGGGTGGCGTCCAGGTCCGCGTCGATATGGAAGTCTTCGAGCGCACCCGCCGTCCCGGAGTAGCAGTCGGCTTGGCTTGGACCCCAGCAGGCGGCGACGTGCTCTTTGTCGAAGCCAACAAAATGAAAGGCAAGGGCGGTTTCACCGTGACCGGCCAGATCGGAGAGGTCATGCAGGAATCGATGCAGGCCGCAATGACCTGGGTCCGTTCCAACGCCCCATCCGTAGGCCTCGAAGAGGACTTCAACTCCTCCGTAGACCTGCACATCCACGTCCCCGCAGGCGCCATCCCCAAAGACGGTCCCTCAGCAGGCGTCACCATGGTCACGACTCTGGTGTCGCTCATGACCAACACCCCCGTCCGGCCCTTCACCGCCATGACCGGTGAAGTCACGCTGAGCGGCAACGTCCTCCCCGTCGGTGGCATCAAGGAGAAGTTCCTCGCCGCCCGCCGCGCCGGGGTCAAGCACGTAATCCTGCCGGCAGAAAACCGGCAAAACGTAGAAGAGGATTTGCTCCCGGCCCAGACCGAGGGCGTTACCATCCACTACGCAAGCCGCATCGAGGAGGTACTGGCAGTAGCCCTGCCCCTCCTCAATGCCCGCCCGCAAGACACCACAGCCGACATCAGCCAGGCCGGCAAATTCCTCGCATAACCCGATCGATCAGAATCGGCCCTATCAACTTTCCTCCCCCAGCAAAAGGCGGCTCGCACCACGAGCCGCCTTTCTTTATTTACAGCGTTTTGTCTTTGTTGTTGTTCTTGCTTTTGTTGTTGTTGTTCTTGTTTTTCTGTCTGTCATCCCCGAAGGGGATCTGCTTTTCCCTGGCACAGCTTCGAAGTCCTCGAAACAAGCTTGAACATTTTCCCAGCTTTGTAACAGGGCACGACTTCAGTCGTGCCGCAAAGGCCCACTGCGGTAGGAGGGCTTTAGCCCTTGCCTAGCCATCAAGGGCCAAAAGCCCAGCACATCCCAGCCCAGAGGGAGAGCAAAGTGCTACGTACTCAAATCCTCTTGTCTTCGTACGCGAGAACGTCGAGTCGCAAAGATAATGGCTGCCGCAACGGCAATGCCAAAGGCGCAACATAGAGCTGGCCCCAGATTTCTGTCCGCAGCTTCCGCGAAACTATCCAGCGAATTGGTAGTTGGATCATGAGGGTCGTAATAGACAAGAACCTGCTGCCCAATTTCGAATTCCCGCGAGGGAATTTGCCAACCGTTATATCGCTTCTCATTCACCGAGAATTCATATCCGAATCGGTCGTGGTTCGCAGGTTCATGCGTACGAATGATGCCGTGGGTCATCCGTTCGCGACCAGCAATCGCGCGATCTGATACAAACCCACAGATCGAGAAGATCAAGCCGATTACCCATGGCAAAGTGATGAAGATGTTTCGCCAGGAGGGAGGCTTCCAGTATCGGTTATTTCGGCTCGATAGCCCTTCGATTAAATCACTTATGGCCATATCAATTTCGCAATGTTTCTATCGTTCAAACCACCGCAACACCCTCAAAGCCCGCAGGGTAACCCATCGGCTAGGCTCACCCACGCGCTCCCCAAAGGGCTCCGGCAGCCCCTCATCATAAGCAGCCTCCAGCAGCCATCGCCCATCCGCCATCCGCCTGCTCTCGACGATCCGCACCGCCTCACTCATCCGCGAATCAGGCTCCCGCCCGCAGCCCGGAAATAGTCCAGCGCCCGCAGCACGTCGTACCGGTACCGCGGAGGAAACGCCAGCTCCAGAAATCCCGGATTGGCCACCTCGCCAGTCGAAAGCCGCAGGAACAGCCCACGCTCCAGCAGATACTCCTCACCCCGCCGCCGAGCCTCCGACACCTCAGGCGTCAGTTCCGACGACTGGCCAGCCGTCCGCTCATACTCCAGCAACCCCTCCAGCACACAGATCGTCGTGTGAAACGAAGACCGCACACTCTTCGGCGCCTCGCAGTTCCATCCCCCATCCGCAAGCTGCTCACCCAAAAGCCGCCGCGTCAGCCTTTCCGCCGGATGCCCAAAGTAGCTCCCATACGCCAGCACGCCGCCGTTGATGCAAGGCTCAACCTCACCCTCATAAAACGGATTCCCACCAAACTCCGGCGATCTCAGATCCCATCCTTCCGGCCGATCACTCCAGCGCAGGTTGCTCTCAGCCAATTCCATCGTACTCACCACGGTCCGATCCGCCGGATCGATCCCCATAGCCCGCAACTGCTGCAAGGTAAAAAGCGTCGAAAGCCAGGTCGGCTTTCCGGTTACCCGCCATGCTCCATCCGGTCTTCGACTGAGAAGAATCCGCGCACCCAGCCCCTCACGCGCCACTCGTGCCCGCTCCGCGGCAACCGCCGCCGGATCAGCATTCGTCAGATCCCGCATCACCTGCCAACGAATCGCCGGATCCGAATTCAGCAACCAGTCAATCGTCTCCTGCTCAGCCATATCCTCGCTCCCGCCGCGATCTTATCGTTGTGCGGCTGACTTTGAGTCGCTTACTTTGCCGATAATTATGCCGGATAACTGCACAATGGAAATGGAGCAAGACGGTGCCTTATCTGCATGAGTCACTCCACGGTCCCAGGGTGTTGCTGAAAAGGTAAACTTTGACTGCAATTCTGTTGCTCAGAATATTAAATCCCCTCCCCCCATCCTTAACTTCTTTATTTTGAATAAAGGGAAGTTGAGGTCTCCGAATTTCTGTCCTTGTAATCCACATGAAGTATTGCGTTATAAATATCAGAAAATAAAACACAAAAGCGCATTTTGCACACTGCGACCACTAAGAAGCCAAATCCGCCAGCGTCCGCGCCAAAACCTCAACTCCTGCAGCAATCCACTCCGGACTCGCATACTCATCCGGACGATGGCTGACACCGCCTCGGCAAGGAATGAAGATCATCGCCACCGGCGCAAACCGCGCCACAAACAGCGAGTCATGATAAGCGCGGCTAACCATCCGCCGCGAGCTTCGCCCAGCCACTTTCGCCGCCCGCTCGATAGCATCCAGAATCTCCGGCTCGCAAGCCGTCGGTGGATCGGCATTCACCGTCTCGAATCCGATCCGCACTCCGCGTCGTTCGGCAATCTCTTCCGCCGCAGCCCTCAGGCTGGCAATCACTCCATCGCGCCGCCAGCCATCAATATCCCGAATATCCGTCTCCAGCCGCACTCGCGACGGCACTGAATTCACCGCTCCCGGAAACACCTCGCAAACCCCAACCGTTCCAACCGTATCGATGACGCCTGTTCCCTTGGCCGCCGTCTCCAGAGCGAGCACCAGCTCCGCCGCAGCACACATCGCATCATGCCGCATCGGCATCAGCATCGCGCCCGCATGTCCGCCTTCACCCTCAATCACCACCCGCAGCGAAGCCGGCGCGGCAATATGCGTTACCACGCCGACATCGATACCCTCACGCTCCAGAATCGGTCCCTGCTCAATATGCAGCTCCACAAACGCCGAGTAGTGACCCTCAGCCAGCTGCACCCAATCCAGCGACCCCACAAATCCCGCCGCGGCGCGCAGTTCTTCCAGCCCACAACCTTCCTTATCTCTGAGCGCTAGCGCCTGTTCAACCGAGAGCACACCGCCCATCATCCGGCTACCCAGGCACCCAATCCCAAACCGCGTCGGCTCCTCGGAGGTGAAGATCACCAGCTCAATCGACCGTCGCAGACGAAAGCCAGCTCGCTGAAGCGCCCGGATCGCCTCCAGACCGCCGAGCACCCCCACCACGCCGTCATAAGCTCCCGCATTCGGAATGGCATCGATATGCGACCCTGTCGCAACCGGCGGCAGCGTCGGCTCCAAACCCTCCCAGCGCACGAAAGTGTTACCGACCGCATCTTCCCGGATAGTCAGCCCAGCCTCACGGCACAGCTCTTTTACCCAATCACGCGCCCTCAGATCGGCTTCGCTGAAGACCACCCGTGTCACAACCGGCGGCTCAGACTCGGTGATCCGGGCAAGCGCAACCAGCTCCGCTGAAAGCCGCTCAACATCAATTACGACAGGTGAAGGGTCAGGTAAGCTCATCGCGCATCATCCTCCAGCGGATGGCGATACCAATCCTTATAGATGAGGTACTTGGCCGGCTGTTTGCCGATAGCCCCAAACCACTGCGGACAGTAAGGCGCCATCCATATAAAGTCGCCAGCCGTCACTGGGTACCAGCTATCGCCCAGCCGATAGATGCCGCCACCTTCCAGCATCAACAGTCCATGCTCCATCACATGAATCTCTACCTGTGAAAGAGCAGCTCCCGGAGCATAGGTCATGGTGTTCACCGCAAAATCCCAGGCCGGGCCGTCGGGCATCAGGCGGCGCACCAGCAGATCCGGATCGCCACCCAATGGCTCTGATGCGATCTCACTTTCGCGTCCAGCCATGACTTCAAGTTTTACTTGAACTTCTGCATGTGAACTCAAGCGCTGGTATCGCTTCTCGATTAGAGCGGTACGCGATCCAGGAGTTCCTGAAACCGAATATCCACAGCCAGGAGGAAGATAGAGGAAATCACCGGCATCAAGCGTATGAGCCTGCGCGCCTGCCCCGGTTTCGGCGGTGAGGCTCCCCTCAAGCACAAAGAGAAAGCGCTCGATGCCGCCACCGGCAGGCCCCATTTTGCCGCCATCCCGGAACTCAGCCGTCATCTGCGTTAATCCCGCGCCGATTCGCGGAGCCGTATGCACAATGAAATCGACTCCCGGCGAACCGGCCAGCGGCGTCCGAATGAAGGCGTCGGGAGTCTGCAGCAGATGGTCCGATTTGAGGCTGCTTCGCGTTTCGCCAAGTTGGAAGAGCATAGGTTTTGCTTTCAAAAATCGCTATTAAGTATTGATTTCATTTGTGTTGTACTGGATAGAAGTTTGAAGGATGAATTGTTCCCCGACTTTCAGCGCAGCCTCGACATCTTCTTCCAGCACTGCCTCCGAGGGGTGATGACTGATGCCTCCAGGGCTGCGCAAAAAGAGCATCGCTGCCGGTACACAACGCGCCATCACCATCGCGTCATGACCGGCACCGCTCGGCATCGTCCTCACAGGGTAACCCGCCCGCTCCACCGCAACGCGCAATTCGTTCGAGAGAATTGTGTCCATATCGACTGTCGATTCGCGTAGCTTGACAGCGGTTTCCACTTCAATGCCTCTGGCATGAGCAATCGAGTTTGCCATGCTGGTAAATTCGTCGACATAGTGTTCGCGGGTTCGATTGCTGATGTGCCGGACATCGAGGCTGAGATCCACCCTGCCGGGAATTACGTTGCCGGCATTTGGCACAATCGCAAATTTTCCGATGGTAGCGACGAGACCGTCAACCTCGCGAGCCGTTGTCTCGACGAAATTCATCCATTCGGCTGCTGCTGCCAGGGCATCGCGGCGAAGATTCATCGGAGTCGTCCCGGCATGGTTGGCCTGCCCCGTGAAGCGGAGCCCAAGCCGCGTCTGTCCGACAATTCCGCTCACGACTGCGAGAGGCATTCCTTCCGATTCGAGTACCGGCCCTTGCTCGATGTGAATTTCTATGAAACCAGCCGCGTCCTTAGCCAGACGAGCTTCCGGAATTCCCGCTGGATCGAGACCAAAGTTCCGGATCGCATCTCCGAGCGAGACGCCGTCAGCATCCTCGTAAGCCAGAATCGCCGGGTCAAAAGTGCCCGCCACAGCCCGGCTACCAAGAAACGGTATCCCATAGCGGACGCCCTCTTCTTCCGAGAAAGAGATCACCTCGATAGGCCGGTTGGCTGCAAGCTTCTGCGCAATCCGAACCCACTCCAGCGCCAGCACAACGCCCAGCACACCATCAAAAGCTCCGGCGTCGGGAACGGTATCAATATGAGAGCCAAGAATAAGCCGCTGGTCCGCAGAACCAGTCGGATTCCAGAGCCCGCGGAGGTTTCCCACGGCATCGGCCCAGACTGACATGCCGAGGTCTGTCATGCGCCTGCGCAGGTAGGCATGAACTTCAGCGACTGGCGGAGTGAGGTAGCGGCGAGTCAGCCGCCCCGGTTCTTCACTCATGGCGGCCAGCAACCGGCACTCGGCGATGGCTTCGGTCGCACGTCGCCGGAGACCTACGGAATAGGTAATTTCCATCGGTTGGAAGGAGTCGGTCATCTTCTATTGTTGGTTTCGGCGCAATTCCCGACCGGTTGAGGCATTCGCGAAAAGGCTTCTGCCATCGCTTCGTTGAAAGATTCTCTCACCACGAAGCCAGGTTTCGAGCACCTTGCCTTGCAGTTCTGCCCTCAGGTACGGCGAGAGCTTGTGCCGGAAGTGAAGATCCACCTCACTAACCGTCCAATATTCAGTTGGATCGAAGACCGCGAAGTCAGCGTCAAAGCCCGGCATGATGCGGCCTTTTCGGCTCGAACCAGGGTTGGATAGGCCATCCAGTCCCGCCAGACGAGCCGGTCCAGTCGCCAGCCACCTCACAATCGAAGACAAATCGCCGCCCCGGCTCTGCATTCCCGTCCAGATGATCGGCAGCGCAAGCCCCAGGCTGGCGATTCCGCCCCAGGCACGATCGAACCGGCCCGAGTCGGGATAGTCCAAGCCCGGTACTCCCAAATCACGACGCTTCATTTCCGGCGGACATGGCGAGTGATCGGTGGCGACAAAGTCGATGATTCCGTCGCGCAGTCCTTGCCATAGCGCCTCTCGATTAGCGGCAGACCGGATCGGTGGCGCGCATTTGTATTCAGTTGCGCCATCGGGTACTTCACCCGCCGCAAACCAGAGGTACTGTGGGCAGGTCTCAACCGTGATCCTCAGTCCAGATTCGCGCGCTGTCTTGAAAATAGGGAGCGCCCGCGCCGTAGCCAGATGGACGATATGGATATGTGCGATCGAATTCCGCGGCCAGCCGGACAAGCAGCTCGATCGCCTCGCAGCTCCGCCTCGTCCGGACGCGAAGCTAAGTAAGTTGCATACTGACGCCAATCAGCCGGCTCAGAGTTGAGCCGCGCGGCCGCTTCGACAACCGGTCCGGCCACCTCGGCGTGAGCCAGCAGCGGCAGTCCAGAATCCTCAAGCAAAGCCAGAGCTTTGCGCAATTGCGCTTCATCGCTCCAGGCAAAGCCGTCGATGCCGGAATCAATAAGGAAGCACTTGAAGCCCGGCACTCCCGCCGCGACAAGACCAGAAATATCAGCCTCGTTGCCGACAGTCCCTTCGTGCCCGACGACTCCGCCCCAGGTGGCCCAGTCCACCAGACAGTGCCCCGCGGCAGCGGCCCGCTTTGCCTCAAGCGCTTCAACAGAAGTAGTCTCCGGGCTGCAGTTGAGCGGCATGTCAATCAGCGTCGTAACTCCACCGGCTGCCGCAGCGCGCGTTGCCGTGGCAAATCCTTCCCAACTTGCGCGCCCCGGGTCGTTGATGTGGACGTGCGTATCAACGAGCCCGGCAGCAAAACGTGATCGCCGAAGTCTCGTAGCACGGCGTTCCGAGGGACCGAATCCCATTCCGTAAGCTCGACGATGACACCATTCCGGACCAACACCGCTACAGGACGCACATCCCCGTCCGTCACAACCCGCCGCGAACGGAATGCCACGCCGCCGCCGTGATCCTCCGCCGGTGAGCCGTCATTCGCTGGAGCGCCGTGTGCCATACTGACGATGATTCCTGAGAATCAAGTGTATCGGAGACCTCATAACTTCATGCCCCAGACGCCGAATCCTGCCTTTCTTCGCCGCGCAGTCGAACTCGCGAAACAGAATGTCTCAAACGGCACTGGCGGTCCGTTCGCGGCGCTGATTGTGCGCAACGGCGAAGTGATCGCGGAAGCAGCGAACTCGGTGACCACAACGAATGATCCCACGGCGCACGGTGAAGTGAACGCTATCCGCAAGGCATGCGCCGCGCTCGGCACGTTCACCCTCGAGGGTTGCGAGATCTACTCAAGCTGCGAACCATGCCCAATGTGCCTCGCGGCAATCTACTGGGCGCGGCTGGGCGCTCTTTACTACGGCAGCAGCCAGCAGGATGCAGCCAAAGCCGGTTTTGATGACGCCTTCTTGTACGAGGAATTCCGAAAAAATCCCAGTGAGCGCAAGATTCCCGCGGCGCAGCTGATGCCGGAAGAAGCATGGGCGGCCTTTGCCTTGTGGATCGAGTCGCCGGCGAAAGTGGAGTATTAAGTCCTTCTACTGCGGCTTCGTTGTGAGCGGAGTTGTGACCTGCTCGAAATCGTAAGCGATATTCGAGAGCGCCTGGTCGAAGTTCTTATCGTGGGTCTTCTGCAGCATAGCGGTTTCAATGGTTTCGGTAAGCGCCCAGAGGATGTAGTGCGTCTTGCGGTCGTAGATGGTGAGGCGGAACATTGGGAGCGGGTCCGAGGCGCCGTTTTGTTTGTTGCCGCTGGAAGGACCGTTCGGTGCGATCAATCGCAACTCCAAGACGAGATCCGCCTGCGAGGGATCATCAACGATCTGATGTCCGCCCGAGGCTTTGAGCATCGAGTAGAGGCCTTGGTAGCCGCGATTGGGATCACCGCTGAATGGCTGCGGGAAGAGACCGCTGTCTGCGCCTGCGTTAGAGAGAAAGATGGTTTTGGCGGAGAGTAACCCTGCAGGGATGTGATCGCTGGGGGCGTAGCCATGGCCGACGGAAGTGCTGTTGTCGGCGAGGCGAAGCTTCTGGGCTATGGCAGGGAACGAGAGCGACGAGAGGACGAGGCAGGCAACGAGACAACGTCGAGCTGGCATCTTGCGAAACCTTTCCGAATGAAGCCACTACGCATCCGGCTTCACACAGATATGGGGACGTTGCCTGCAATGCAAATGTTGCACTGCGTCGGGCGTCCGCGATTGTGTTCATTGCAACGAGTATCTCGATTTTCGAATACGGTATGGAGTTAGCGCGCGGCAGCGGAACGTTTGGCGGACTCCGTGAGGACTTTGTCGTAGTCCTGGCCGAGCATCTTGCCATGATCAACCTTCAATTCGCCGCCAACATACACACGCTCCAGATCGCGCTCACCGGCAACAAGCACAAGGCTCGCATAAGGATCGAAGACGGTGCCGAACCGTGTCGGATCGATAACCAGAAAATCCGCATATTTACCCGGCTCAAGGCTGCCCAGCTTGTCCTTTACGCCCATCACATCGGCCGAGCCCATCGTGTGCAGATAGAGCACCTCGTAGGGGCTCATGATCGTTGCATCTTCATACTTGTCGCGTATGGCATAAAGCCCCGTGCGCATGTTTTCAAACGGATCGGCAAGGTCGGCGCTGGCTTCACCATCAACACCCATCCCAACGCGCAGACCCAGCTTGAGGTACTTCGGTATATCGGCAACACCGGAGGCAAGCCGCCCGTTTGAGAGCGGATTCCAGCTCATGCCGCAGTGATATGCCACAGCTTTTTCAAGGATGTAATCGTCGGGATGAATGAAGTGGCCAAAGTAAAGCGTGGGTCCCAACAGCCCGCTCTCTTCAAACCATTTGAACTTCGCACGCTCGGCCGCGATAGTATCCGGCGGCTCGAGATAATGGCTCTGATTGCCGAGATGGAACTCATCCATCATCGCCTTTTCCGCCTTGGCCTGATCGATCGTCTCGTTGAATGCCGTGGACCCGTTGATCATCACGCTCAGGAACTGCGACGACCTCGGTTGCGCCGCCTGCCAGTCGAGAAACGCCTTAAGCCGCTCTCGCGTCCTCGGAAGCTGATCGTCCGGGCCGATCTGGTCTGGCTGATAACCGTGCACAAAACGGATGCCTGAGTCGATCTCGGCCTTGTATTCGAGCTCGTCGCAGTCGTTTTCGTGGCACAGCCCCCGGCGTGTGCCTCCATAGTTAAAGCTGTAGGCCGCGGTGACGCCATGCTGCAGGTGATCGAGCGCGCCATCGAGCGTGAACCAATAGAAGTCTTCCGGATGCGCCTTGCTGGCCTTCTGGTTGTAAAGCCCGTCGATCCAGCCGGGCAGCGTCTTGTCGGCCGCGATGCCGCGAAAAGCCGCCTGCCACAGATGGCTGTGCGCCGAGAGAAAACCGGGCATGATCCAATGGCCGTGCGCGTCGAGGGTCTCCTTCGCGTGGATCGACGGCGGCGGATCTCCAGCTGCGATGGCTTCGATCTTTCCATCGTTACCGACCACGAAGTAGCCGGTAAAGACCTGCTTCTGGCTGGGCGCCATGGTGAAGAGGCGCGCGTTCTTCACCAGCAGCTTGGCTGTCGACTGCGCTTGAAGAAAAGGCGATGACAGCAAAGACACCGCGGCGAGAAGAGCGCAGAAAGTCAGGCTTTTGGATCGCATCTTTCTTTGATATCGCGTATCGGCCAGCAACGCAACGGATTTGAATCGTTTTGAATCGAGCGATGCACGCGGCGTGATCCGGTGCAATAAAAGCATTGATGCGGCAGCGGCTTTCCGTTATTTTCAAAGTTTCAACCGCGAAAATTGGACGTAGACGAAAGAGAAGCAGTCTCACCGGAGGGCGATTGGACATCGGGTTCACAACAAAGCTCGACCCCACGCTGGCCAATGCCGATCTCGCGCCGACCACGCGCGAACACCGCACCTGGGGCACGTACAACTACATCGCGCTGTGGTTTTCCATGTCGATGGAGATTACAACCTACCAGCTTGCTTCCTCGCTGATCGCCAAGGGCATGGATTGGAAGCAGGCCATCGGCACCGTAGCGCTGGGCAATCTGATCGTGCTCGTTCCGATGCTGTTGAATGCGCACGCAGGGGCGAAGTATGGCATTCCGTTTCCGGTCTTCATTCGTGCGCCGTTCGGTGTGCTCGGGGCGAACGTGCCTGCGATCATGCGCGCGCTCGTTGCCTGCGGATGGTTCGGCATTCAGTCGTGGATTGGCGGCCAAGCCATTCACGCCATGCTGCTGGTGGTGTGGCCTTCTGTGGCCCATGTCGAGTGGGCGCTGTGGGCATGCTTCCTCGGCTTCTGGCTTTTGAATATGGCAGTGGTATGGCGCGGCGTCGAGTCGATCCGCTTCATTCAGGCATTCGGCGCGCCCTTCATGTTTGTCATGGCTGCGGCGCTGCTGATCTGGGTACGAGTCAAGGCCGGCAGCTTTGGAGTAATGCTCCAGACCCCAAGCAAATTTCATTCATGGCATGAGTTTCTGCCCGTCTTCTTTCCCGCGCTCACCGGCATGGTCGGCTACTGGGCCACGCTCGCGCTCAACATCCCGGACTTCACGCGCTACTCAAAGTCGCAGGGCGCGCAGATCATCGGGCAAGGCTTCGGGCTGCCTGTCGCGATGACGCTGTATACCTTCGTCGGCATCGCTGTCACCTCGGCCTCAGTTGTCATCTTCGGCGAGCCCATCTGGAACCCCATCACGCTCATCGCCCGCTTCGGCCAGCCGGTCGTAGCATTCGTCGCTCTCATCGCGATCCTCGTTGCCACGCTCAACGTCAACATCGGAGCCAACGTCGTCTCGCCCTCCAATGATTTCTCAAACCTCTATCCACGGCTCATCAGCTATCGCACCGGCGGCATGATCACCGGCTTTCTCGGCCTGGCGATGCAACCATGGAAGCTGCTGGCCTCACCTGATGCCTACATATTCGGCTGGCTTGAGGGCTATGGTGGCCTCATGGGCCCCATCGCAGGCATCATGATCTGCGATTACTTCTTTATCCGCGGAACAAAGCTCTCGCTCTACTCGCTCTATCACCGCGAAGGCATCTACCACTACACCAAGGGCATCAATCCGCGCGCGATTGTGGCGCTGGTGATTGGCGTAGTTGTGGCGCTGATCGGGCTGTTTGTGCCATCGCTGCGGTTCTTGTATGACTACTCCTGGTTTGTGGGGTTCTTCCTGGCGGGTATGATTTATGCGGCGCTCATGCAGGTTAGCCGTGTGCCAATCGTTGAGTCAGCTTTGAGCTAAGTAGGACATGGAGCGTCGTCTATTACACTCAGAACGATTGTGATGGAGGGATTGAATGGCTATTGCAATTGAAGGCGCAACACCTTTGCTGATGGTGTTCGATGTGCCAGCATCCATCTCCTTTTACCGGGATGTACTGGGCTTCGAGGTCGTAAATACCTCAAAGCCATTTACAGACGCGAAGGACGATTACGGCTGGGCCTTGCTCCGCCTGAACGGCGTGGAGCTGATGGTCAATAACGCCTATGAAGACAACATCCGGCCGGATGCTCCCGATGCCTCTCGCACCGCAGCGCACCGGGATACCGCGCTCTACTTTGGATGCCGTGATGTGGATGCAGCTCATACCTATCTCGTTGCGCGCGGCATCGCAGCTCCGGAACCGAGAGTTGCGTACTACGGAATGAACCAGTTGTATATCACCGATCCGGACGGCTACGTGCTTTGCTTTCAATGGCCGGCTGAGTCTAAATCGGAATCGTGAGAGCTCTTGACTACCCGCAGGTTAACTCTGGCTACCTTCTCCAAAGCGCAGCAAACCGAAATTACTCCACCAGCGCGTCAGCAATCGCCAGTGCCTCATCCAGCGCATTGATGCCGAAGTCCAGCTCTTCTTTCGTAACAATCAGCGGCGGAGCAATCACAAAGTGGCTGATCCACGCCTGCTGCGCCACGCCCATGCCCATCATCTTCGCCGCAATCTGATCCACCACCAGCGGCTTGCCCTCAACCTTGTCGCGCATGGTGTTGAAAGGCTCCTTGGTCTTGTGGTTCTTGACTAGTTCAACACCCCAGAAAAGGCCAAGACCGCGCACGTCGCCGATGCTTGGATGCTTCTCTTTGAGCGCGTTCAGCTTCTCGCGCACGTAAGGCTCAAGCGAGGCAGCGCGCTCCACAAGATTGAGCCGCTGCATCTCTTCAATCGTCGCCACCGCCGGCCCCAGCGTCATCGGATGTGCCTCGTAGGTGTGACCATGCGCAAAGTAGTTCTCTTCAAAGAAGTCAGCGATCTTCTTCGAAGTAGCGCACAGCCCCAGCGGCACATAGGCCGAAGTGATCCCCTTGGCCGTAACCAGAATGTCTGGCTTAACACCCCAGTGATCCACACAGAACCATTTGCCCGTGCGTCCCCAGCCAGTCATCACTTCATCGGCAATAAACAGTACGCCATACTTCTCGCAGATCGCCTTCAGCTTTGGCATGTACTCAGGCGGGGGCACCAGCACGCCATTCGTCCCAACCACCGGCTCGACAATGATCGCCGCAACATCGGTCTCGTTCGCGATCATATGCTCGATGTAATCTGCACACGCCACGCCGCACTCGGGATACGTATGCTTGATGGGACACTTGTAACAGTTCGTCTCCGGCGCAAAGATGTGGCCGATACCCTTGCCGCTAGGCTCCATCGCCCACCGCCGCGGATCGCCCGTCGCGGAAATCGAAGAAGTCGTAGATCCGTGATAGCTACGGTACCGCGAGATGATCTTCGTCTTACCCGTTACCATCCGCGCAATCTTGAAAGCTGCCTCATTCGCCTCAGTCCCAGAAGTAGCAAAGAAGAACTTCTCCAGCCCCTCCGGCAGCACCTCCAGCAGCTTCTGCGAAAGCAGCGCCCGCGAAGTCGTCGCGTACCCCGGAGCCATATAAGGCAGCTCCCGCGCCTGCTGCGCAATCGACTCCACCACCTTCGGATTCTTGTGCCCAAGATTGACGCACATGAGCTGCGCTGAAAAATCAAGATACCGCTTGCCCGCAGCGTCGATAAAGTAGCAGCCATCAGCATCCACCACATGCAGCGGCTTCCACGTCTTCTGGATGCGCCAGGTGCCATAGTTCGTCTGACGGGTGATGCTGGTAACTTGCTCGGTGGAGAGTGTATCGAGTTGGGCAGCTTCAGTCATGTCAGGCTCCGCGTTGGATATTCCCAACATCGTAACATTCGGAGTGCGAGTGTGAAGTATGAGTGTAGAAGATGCGGTACTCGTAGACTCTGCATGTCAAAAAGGAAAGGCAGGCACAAAAACAAGCCTCCGATGTCTCGGAGGCTTTTGTGGGTAATCTTCCCTAATTTACGCGCTGTACAACAGCACTCCCTCGTTCTTCTCATCAGTTTCATTCGAAACCGAGCGATAGAAGAGCTGGCTGTTCATGATGTAGACCTCCAGGAATGCCGGACGATCCATGATATGACCGCCGATCAGAGCCTCCGAAAGCGGGTCCTCGATATAGCGCTGCAGCGCCCTGCGCAGCGGTCGCGCACCATAGCTACGGTCGCCAAGCGTCTTATCGAGAATCCACTTCTTCGCCTCTTCATCCACCGAGATCGTAATCGACTTCTGCGCCAGGTTCGCGTTCAACTGGTTCACCAGCAGATCGACAATCTGGATCAGGTCGGCATCCGACAGAGCCTGGAAGATGATGACCTCGTCGATACGATTGAGGAACTCTGGATTGAAGGTGCGCTTGACCTCGCTCTTCACCAGCTCCTCGATCTTATCCATCACCAGATCTTCGCGATCGCTCTGGAAGCCCAGCCCCTGCTTCTTCATCAGGTGCCGCGCACCAATGTTCGACGTCATGATGATGATGGTGTTCTTGAAGTCCACCGTGTTGCCGAGGCCGTCTGTGAGTTGTCCATCTTCAAACACCTGCAGCAGCAGATTGAAGACATCCGGATGCGCCTTCTCAACCTCATCCAGCAGCACCACCGAATACGGCGAACGCTTCACACGCTCCGTAAGCTGGCCGCCTTCTTCGTAACCCACATATCCCGGAGGCGAACCAATCAGCTTCGACACCGAATGCTTCTCCATGAACTCCGACATATCGAAGCGGATCAGCGCCTTCTCGCTGCCAAACAGGAACTGCGCCAGCGTCCGCGCCATCTCCGTCTTGCCCACGCCCGTCGGTCCCAGGAACAGGAAGCTGCCAATCGGCCGCGCCGGCGATTTGAGCCCCGCACGCGAGCGGCGAATCGCACGCGCCAGCGCAGAGATCGCTTTCTCCTGCGAAATCACACGCTTGTGCAGCTCTTCTTCCACGCGCAGCAGCTTCTGCGTCTCTTCTTCCTTGATCGAAGTAATCGGCACGCCAGTCCAGCGGCTGACCACATCTTCAATATCTTCGCGGCCCACGATGCCCGCAGCCGAATCGTCGAGGTGATATTTCTCGCGCAGAGTGCGCAGGTTCTCGCGCTCCTTGCGCTCCTCATCCGAATAGAAGCGCGCTTTCTCGAACTCATGATTCGCAATCGCCGAGTCCATGCGGTGCACAATGAACTTGATCCGCTTCTGCACCTCGGTGATTTCTTCGGGCAGGGAAGTCTGGCGCAGCTTCACCCGTGCTCCCGCTTCGTCGATGAGATCGATAGCCTTGTCCGGCAGGAACCGATCCGGGATATACCGGTTCGAATGCGATACAGCGAACTCGATGGCTGCATCGGTGTAGCTGACCGCGTGGAACTTCTCATAGCGGTCCTTGATGCCCATGATGATCTTGATCGCGTCAACTTCGTTCGGCGGGGGCACTTTAACCGCCTGGAAGCGGCGCTCAAGTGAGCGGTCCTTCTCAATCGATTTGCGAAACTCCGCCGGCGTCGTCGCACCGATGCACTGAATCTCACCGCGCGAAAGAGCCGGCTTAAGAATGTTGGCCGCGTCGAGCGAACCTTCCGCAGATCCAGCGCCCACGAGCGTGTGCAGCTCATCGATGAAGACAATGGAGTTCTGATTTTCCATCAGCTCCTTCATGATCGTCTTCAACCGCTCTTCAAACTGACCGCGATACTTCGTACCCGCGACGATAAGCGAGAGATCCAGCGCCAGCACGCGCTTGTCGGCCAGGAAGCTCGGCACCTCACCATCGGCAATCCGCTGCGCCAGTCCCTCGACAATCGCCGTCTTGCCCACACCCGGCTCACCAATCAGCACGGGATTGTTCTTCGTACGGCGGCACAGAATCTGCACCACGCGCTCCAGCTCTCCGTCGCGCCCAACCAGCGGATCAAGCTGTCCATCCATCGCCGACTGTGTCAGGTCGCGGCTGAACTCCGCCAGCAGGCTCGACTCGCGCTGCCGCTGCTGCGCCGGAGCTTTTTCCTGCGTCACCCGCGCCAGTTCCTCGCGAATCGCCGCCAGTTTCAGCCCGCGCTCTTGCAAAATCTCCGCAGCGAAGCATTTTTCCTCACGCAGCAGCCCAAGCAGCAAGTGCTCCGTTCCGATGTGCTTGTGGCCCAGCCGCTCCGCTTCTTCCGCGGCATAAGCCAGCACGCGCTTGCATTCGTTCGAGAGCGGCAGATCGACCGAAGTCGAAACCTTCTCGCGAATCGTGGTGTGCGCCTCAATCTGCTTGCGGATCGACTCCACCGAAGCATGAGAGCGCAGGAAACGATTGGTTAATGCCTTGTCTTCGCGCAACAGGCCAAGCAGCAGGTGCTCGGTCTCGATATAAGGAGAACCAAACTGGCTGGCCTCATATCTGGCGAAGAAGATAACGCGCCGCGCTTTCTCGGTGTAGCGTTCGAACATGGTGTCCTTCCCTTGGGTGTTACTATCGGCTGCGGGGACCGGAAGTTGCGAAAATTCCGTAACTGCCGGATTGAGTTATTGCGTTAACGCCTCGTCCTCGGTGTGAGAGACCACTTCGAGCCTGCCTCCCGCTAAACGTAAGGTCCGCGTACATCGCCGGGCCAGTTCCAGGTTGTGCGTTACCAGCACGGAGGTGAGTCCGTGCGCTTCGTGCAGCCGTTCTAACAATGCAAACACCAGATCCGCTGACGTGTTGTCCAGGTCTCCGGTGGGCTCATCAGCCAGTAAAAGCTGAGGCTTTGTCACCAGAGCGCGCGCCAGTGCGACTCGCTGCTGCTCCCCACCACTCAACTCGCCGGGCCGATGGTCTGCCCGGTTGGCGAGTCCCACTTCATCCAGCCACGCCGCTGCTTCCTGCATGGCCTTCTTCCGATCCATGCCGCGCGCCAGAAGCGGCATGGCGGCGTTTTCCTGTGCGGTGAACTCCGGCAGCAGATAGTGAAACTGCCAGACGTATCCGACATGGTCATTACGAAACCGGGCCGCTTCGCGAGCGGTCAATTTCGTCACTTGAGTTGTGGCGCAGTATACAGTTCCCGCCGTTGGCGCATCAAGCGCGCCTAGCATGTGTAAAAGTGTGCTTTTTCCACTTCCGGACTGGCCGACAATCGCGATCAGCTCTCCACGGCCGATCTCAAAATTGAGACCATCAAAAAGAACCAGCGTGCTCCGCCCGCTGCGACTGTTACCTGGATATTCCTTGCGCAGTCCTTCAACGCGCAACAGCGACCCAGCGGCTTCTTTATCTGGATTCAGGCGCGTCCCCGGTTCCGGCAGAGGAACGGCTACACTTCTGCCGCGTGAGCTCGGGGTGGATGAGGATCCTTCCATTCCAGTGACTCCTATCCTATCGCGGGATAGCATGATTCTCCGCAATCCACGAAATTGATGGAGTGCTACTTTTGTTGGATGCGCGATGGGTGCGTTTGGAAGCAGCCGGGCCTGCCTGCGCCCCCTTCCTTCCCATTTTGACAAGTGGCTTCTGTTCGCTGCGAAGCTCTGCCGGACTCTTCTGGAGTGGTAGAATTCGCGCCATCCGCAGGAGGTTCAATAAATGTCCGAAGCACAACAGGTCGCCCTCATCCAGACGCTGCTTTATTTCATCGGCCACCAGCAGTACACACCAACCGCAGCACAGGTCGAGAGCCAGCTCCAGGCCTTCACTCAGCAATCAGCTGGAGGATCAGGCACATCCGGCAACAAGCTTCCGGTTGGATGGGACATAGCCAAGAATCAAAAGCTATGATGGGCGGCCACCTGTCTCCGCAATCAGGCACAGAGATACTGTCGCGGCTATGGATGCTGGCTGTTGCAGATTTCACAAGTGCCATCCATACCTCCCATTGTGTGAAATAAGCGGGCAACCACCGCAGTTCGCTCCATCAGAACACCGAATTCGCGCGAAAGTGCGAACCGGAGGGAGCAAGGGCATTCATGCCCCTGAATTACCGGCATGAAAGACTTGGGCTTCAGCCCGGGCCTTTCATACCCGCATCGCTAGCGAGCTGTTCTGGCAGACTTTTCAGGTCGAGGCGTGACGGCAACATCAGGGCTTTGCGGCGCTAATCCGCGCAATGCGGCCTTTCGGTCCCACAACAAAAGGAAGCGAAAGCGCATTCCAGTTGCCGTCATCGACCGGCTGCCACGTCTTGCCGTCGTCATAACTGATATCGCTGCCATTTGTACCTACAGTGATCCAAGTCTTTAGGTCTGGGCTCCATTGAACTGCGGAGCGATAACCGTGAGGCGGGATAGTGGAGGCGATCCAGTGCAATCCGCCGTCAGTCGAATAGGCAGTCGTATCAGAAGATTCATTGGGCTTGGTGTAGTCGCCGCCGACAGCAACCATGCGAGCATTGTTGCCAAAGTTCAGTGAAAATACCCCACTGCTCGCAGTGCCACCTGCTAGAGGAACAGCAATTCTGTGCCAACGGACTCCCGGAGAAACCCCTCGGGAGTGAGTCATGGCTAAATTGGCCCTATAAATTGCTGCGCCGGAAGTCCCACCCGTGCCAAAGATGCCAATCGCTCTAGAAGCAAAGCCGATAGCAAGCGAAGAATTACTCGCAGCAAAAGCACCTGCCCCTTCCGGCGCCAGCAGCGTAGCTTCGGCAGCCTTTCCAGTAAGCACATGCGTTCTCGAATCTCCGTCGCGAAAGAACTCATCGAAGACAAACCGGTGTTCGACAGGATCGCCAAGTATCAGGATCTGCGGTGTACCTTCCGTTGGAATCCAACGGATCGCATCCCAAAATCCATCTTTTTTCTCGTTTGTGACCAACAGATTCCATGTCTCGCATCCATCGCTCGTCCTATACAACCGGCTCTTATCGCCCGGCCCCGAGGCCATTACAATCGCCGTCTGCGCATCCCACGCCTGAACCCCGCGAAAATCAAGCGTCGCACCATCTTTATCTGCATCCGGCGTAGCGCAGCGCGTCCAATGCTCCCCGCCGTCCACCGTGCGCAGAACAGTCCCTTCTGTCCCACTCGCCCACGCCACCTTGCCATCGACCGAATCAATCCCGCGCAAACTGGCCGTTGTCCCCGACTCCTGCATCACCCACTGGAACGGAATCGACGCGGTTGACGGTTGGGCGTTGGTTTGAGCAACGAGAGAAACGGACAACAGGGAAGCCGCAATGAAACACCAAAATCCCAGACGATTCATTGCCGCGAGTATACCGGCCCGATCGGCAAGGAGGCATGTGCCGAAAGATCAGATCCGCTGGAAAGGGAATAGAGAATTTCAGGTTCGAAAAGTCGCCGAAAACAACGCTAAGGCAAAAAACCATCGTCGCAAACCGATGGCTCCTGCCCTTCATTCCAACATAAATAGTGCCAACGGCACGCAAACTTAAACCAAACTATCTGCGTCACTTACAACATTTCCGCTTGACACCCACAATGCGGGAAACGGCAAATGTTCCACGTGGAGCAATTTCGACCGAAAACACTGCGCCGGATCTCAAATTGCTCCACGTGGAACATTTCTTACAACCAAAATTGCTCCACGTGGAGCAATTCTGGCTCGTCTACAGCTTCGACTTGAAGAACTCCAGAGACAACTGCAGCCCTTCGCGCAGGCTGATCTTCGGCTGCCAGTCGAGGATCTGCTTCGCCTTGGTAATATCCGGCTTGCGGCGCGTCGGATCGTCCTGCGGCAGCGCCTCAAATTTGAGCTCGCTGCTCGATCCCGTCACTTCCAGCACCGCCTCGGCGCATTCCAGAATCGTGAACTCTGTCGGATTGCCGATGTTGGTCGGCAGATGCTCGTCCGACCGGCTCAGCCGCAGAATGCCTTCGATAAGATCGGCGACAAAGCAGAAGCTGCGTGTCTGCTTGCCGTCGCCGTAAACCGTCAGCGGCTCATTGCGCAGCGCCTGCATGATGAAGTTGGAGATGACGCGCCCATCCGATGGATGCAGACGCGGCCCGTATGTATTGAAGATGCGGACCAGATGCGTGTTCACGCCGCGATAGCGGTGGTAAGCCATCGTCAGCGATTCAGCGTACCGCTTCGCCTCGTCATAGACAGAGCGCGGACCCACCGGATTGACATTGCCCCAGTAGCTCTCGTTCTGTGGATGCTGCAGCGGATCACCGTAGCATTCGGAAGTGGAGGCGTGCAGAAATCCCGCGCCGTACTTATGCGCGATTTCCAGCGTATTCTCCGTGCCTACCGAACCAACGCGCAGTGTCTCGATGGCCAGCCTTAAATATTCCGGAGGGCTCGCAGGCGAAGCCATGTTGAAGACGTAATCGATCTTGCCGGGATCGAAGGGCTGGCAGGTATCGCGCTCTTCAAACGAGAACCGCGACTCGCTCTTGAGATGTGCGATGTTGCCCAGGTCGCCCGTGGAGAGATTGTCAACGCCCAGGACCGTATGGCCCTCGCCGAGAAGCCGGTCCGTAAGATGCGACCCGAGAAATCCGGCAGCGCCGGTAACCAGAACACGCATGAATCTCATTCGCTCCGTGTTGCGCAACAAAGGCCGGATAGCAAATCCACCCGGGCATTAGCGGCCGGAATCTCCGGCCGCGTCAGTACTCTCGATACCCTACGACAGCACGAGCTTGCGCGGCTTGCCCTGCTGTGCGGTGTATGCCGCCGGCCTGCCGACGCTCAGATAGGTAAAGCCATGTTCCACCATCTGAGCAGGTTTGTAGAGGTTGCGCCCATCAATAATGATGGGGAACTTCAAGACCTGATGCAGACGGTGCAGGTCGAGCCTGCCAAACTCCTTCCAATCGGTCAGGATGAGCAACGCGTCCGCTCCCTCTGCGGCCTCGTACGCATTGAAGGCGTAGCTCAGATTCTCCGAGGGCTTCAGGATAGTCTGCGCCTTTTCCATGGCTGCCGGATCGTAAGCGGAGACATTCGCTCCCGCCTCGATCAGCCTGCGCACGATGTCGAGAGCAGGGGATTCGCGAATATCGTCCGTGTCACCCTTGAAGGAAAGACCGAGAGCGGCCAACTTTTTGCCGCGCAGCGTCCACAACGCGCCCCGAACTTTGTTGAAGAAGATGTCCTGCTGGCTGACATTGATCTTCCGCACCTCGTCGAGGAGCTGGAAGTTGATGCCCTGCTGTTGAGCCACCCAGTAGAAGGCCGCAACGTCCTTGGGAAAGCAGGAGCCCCCGTACCCGAGCCCAGCGCGCAGAAACTTGGGACCGATGCGCGAATCGAGACCCATGCCCGCCGCGACGTCTTCAATATCGGCGTCGACGACCTCGGCCAGATTGGAGACCGCGTTGATGAATGAGATCTTCAGCGCTAGAAAAGCGTTCGAGGCGTGCTTGATGATCTCGGCGCTTTGGGCAGATGTAACCAGCAGAGTTGCCGGGTTGCTCGGACTGAGCATGCCGGGCAAAGAGTCTTCGCGGGTGTAATAACTGCCATCGGTCAGCGGAGCGTAAATACGGCGCAGCAGGTTCGCAGAGCGCTCATTATTCGCTCCTACGACGATACGGTCCGGATGCAGGAAATCGCCAACCGCCGTGCCTTCGCGCAGAAACTCAGGGTTCGACACCACATCAAAATCAGTCGGTTCTACCCCGTGGCGAAGCATGCAACGCGACACCCATTCGTTGGTATAGACAGGGACAGTGCTCTTTTCCACCAGTACTTTATAACCGTTGGTGGCGTGGGCGATTTCACTGACAACGGCTTCCACGTAGGAGAGATCGGCCGAGCCGGTGCTTCCCTGAGGAGTGCCCACTGCAATGAACACGGCCTCGCAGCTCTGAACGCCATAGGCCAGGTCCGTCGTGAATTCGACGCCATGGTTGAGGTGCTTGGCCAGCATGTCCGGGAGATGTTCCTCATAAATCGGTACGCCCCCTTCATTGAGGGTGCGAATTTTGTCTTCGTTGTTGTCGACGCAGATCACTTTGTGGCCGATCTCGGCGAAGCAAACGGCGGCGACGAGTCCTACGTAACCCGATCCGATGACGCAAATGGAAACAGAATCCGACATATATTTGGCTCTCCTTGGGCAGGCCCCAGGAGATTTCCTGGCCTGTGCCCTGGTTGCATTGGCGCCTGGCTCTGACAGATGAAGACGGTGAAACGTCCTGGCGATTCGAAAGAAGATTGAACTGACGACTCATGCCTCGACACCCAGCCGCAGCGTAGGCGGGTCACGAATCAACTGCTCTCGCTTAGTCTAGCGGCCGAGACGAGCGAGGAACAGTCCCTGGAGGGCTTCCGGTCGGTCATTCGTACCTTAATACGGTACATATTCTGATAATCAATAAAATGTACTGTATTGTGGTATTTTTGTCTCTTCGCTTTTACGTGGTCTAAACTTAACGGTATCTCAGAGCCGCTTTGTTACATTGAAGAAGTCGGGTCTTGCCGGCCCCGCACAGAGAAGGGATCGTAGCACATGCCTGGTGTCCAAAGCCTTGCTCCTCTCAGTCTTGAACCGAAGTTTGTCGAGCGAATCTGGGGAACCGCCGATCTGCGGCCGTGGTACGACCATGTGACCGAGCCGGCGTCCGGGCAGACCCCGATCGGCGAGGTCTGGCTGACCGGCGATGAATGCCGTGTTACCTCTGGACCGTTGGCGGGAAAAACCCTTGCGGCGGTATTTGCGGAGGATGCGGAGGCGATGCTTGGCCCGGCTGCTTCCGAGCGGATGCAGGGGCAATCTCCGCTCCTGTTGAAGGTTATTTTCGCGAGGGAAAAGCTCAGTGTTCAGGTGCATCCTGACGACAAACTGGCTCAGAAGTATGGTCAGCCGCGCGGTAAGACGGAATGCTGGTACACCCTGGCGGCGCAATCAGGCGCCGAAGTGGCTGCCGGACTTAACCCCGGCGTAACACTGGAAGAGGTGGAGCAGGGTGTTCGCGAGGGGACGCTCGAGCAGAGCCTGACGCTGGTGCCGGTTACGGCTGGCGACATGGTGTATGTGGATGCCGGAACCGTGCATGCCATCTGGCCGGGATCGGTGCTGCTTGAAACCCAGCAAAACTGCGACCTGACTTATCGTCTTTACGACTACGGACGGCCTCGAGAACTGCATGTGGCGAAGGCGCTGGAGGCGACTCGACTTCACACGGCGGCGGGTAAGGTAAAGCCGGTGGAGTTGGCCGATCGCACTGTTCTAGTCGATCGCGAGTACTTCTGCGTGGAGCGTATCCGGATTGAGGGATCGAAGTCGGGTGCGGATCTGGCGTTGCCTGAGGAGTTCCTGGGCGACGAAAAATCCGCTCTTAGCTATCTTTTCGCGGCGTCCGGATCGGGCGAGATAGTTGCAGAGAACGAGGCAGGGTTTACTGCCGTGGAATTGCCGCCCTGCGGAATTGTGGCCATCCCGGCGGCTTCTCCGGCATGGCGGATTGCTCCAAGGGCGCTTTGGAATTGATCCGGATCACGCCGCGGTGGCCAAAGGCATGACGGAGCATGCCTGGCGCGCATCCGTAAAGTCGTATATTCGTCGCGAAGCTCAGCCTGTGGACAAATTCGGGCATCAGCCTCGTCTCTATGCGCTTGCGGCCAGAATCGCCGAGGGTGAGGACTGCGACGACGATGTGCTGTTTGCGGCGGCATGGATGCACGATATCGGAGTGTTTCTGGGGCACCGGCCATCCGATCCGGCCAGGTTGGCCGCTTGGGATCATGTGCCGTATACGGTCGAAAAGACGATAAGCCTGCTTAGGGAGTGGGGTTTTCCGGTGCAAAAGTTAGACGCGGTTTGCGAAGCGATCCGCACGCACCAGCCGAAAGACGAGCCGCGGTCGCGGGAGGCGATTGTGCTTCGGGACGCGGATATTCTGGAGCAACTTGGCGCTATTGGGGCGCTGCGGGCCTTTGTCAAAGTTGGCAGAGACACCCGCTTCAGTCTTTTCTCGGATGTAGTTCCGGTGCTCGAACGTGCTATCGAGAGCTTCCCGGCAAGCTGCGGCTCCCGCAATCGAAGGGCTTGCAGAGGATCGCATAGGGGTTCTCACGGGATTTCTTGACGGCAGATTCATGAGAAACAGGGGACCTACTGTACTAAAGGGCAGGTTACTGATGGATGCTCATAGGTTACGAATTCCCGGATTCTGGGAATTTGCTGCGGGATGCTCGCGGAATTGTGCCATGGTTACGCGTCAATTTTGCGTGTAGGCCCTTTTCCCTGCAATCTCTTTGCAATTTCTTTGCATTGGATTTCCGGTAGCCTTCGTTGTACACTTGGACAAAAGATCGGCCTCGGGGGAGGAGGTCTGCAATCACAAGGAGAAATCGAATGCGATCGAAGCTTGTTCTGGCAGCACTGCTTACCTTCGTCAACCCTGCCTGTCTTTGCGCAAGTAGCGCCGGCAGTAAAGATCAACAGCCTTCCTCTCGGAATAGGAGGCGGCTTCTCAGACTACAGTCTGGACTACGGCCCGGGACGCCGGATGTTTGGCATCTCTGCGTGGGTCAATTACGAACTTTTTCACGGATTGGGTTCGATGCCGAAGGCACTTCGATTTTTGCGGATAAGCCCTCTTCGTTGACCCGGATGAGGCAAGACACTGGAAAGGGCGGAGTTATTTACCGGACACGGTCTTTTTTGGAATTCGTCCGTACGCCAAGGCTCTTGTCGGATTCGGCAGCATCGATTTTCCTTCACGCAATCCGTTTTATACGCATGATACTTACACCGTCTGGGCATTTGGCGGTGGCGCGGAGTATAAGTTATGGAAGACGTTATATGCTCGCGGTGACTACGAATACCAATTCTGGAACCAATATCTGGGGCCGAACGACTTGAATCCGAATGGTTTCACGATCGGTGCAACTTATTATCTCCGCGGCATTCATGGGCACTACTGAGGCCGTGAGTTAGATGATTGAGATAGCTGCGCGGTTGTATTGTCTCTCGAATATCGGGGCCCGCGCATTTTTCGACGGAATGCTGTAATCTGTTCGTATAGTAGGTGTTCCGTCGATACCCGTGCCGGACGGCATCTTTAGGGTGTGTCCTGCCCTCGTCTGGGATTCCTTCATACTCACCACTGCAGAATTTAGATTTGTCAGGTGGGATTGCCTTCGCTGGAAAGGGTACTTTCATATATGGATATTCGTGGTGCACACGCACTGGTTTGTGGAGCCGGCGGTTTCATTGGCGGCCACCTTGTCAACACATTGCTGGATTCCGGCGTCGGCGAGCGTTAGAGCCGTCGATGTGAAGCCATTCGAAGAGTGGTACCAGAAGAACCCTGCTGCCGAAAGCCTTGTGCTCGATCTGCAGGGGAAAGCGGCCTGTATTCAGGCGGCGCGGGGAACGGACGCGGTTTTTCAACTGGCCGCGGACATGGGGGGCATGGGCTTTATTGAGAACAATAAAGCACTGTGCATGCTTAGCGTGCTGACCAGCACACATATGCTGATGGCCGCGCGTGAAGCGGGGGTGAAGCGATTCTTCTACTCATCGTCGGCTTGTGTATACAACGGAGAAAAGCAGACGAACCCCGATGTGGTTGCCCTGAAGGAAGAGGATGCTTACCCGGCTTTGCCGGAAGACGGCTACGGCTGGGAGAAGCTTTTCAGCGAACGCATGTGCCGGCACTTTTTTGAAGATTACGGGCTGGAGACTCGGGTAGCGCGTTTTCATAATGTCTATGGTCCCTCCGGTACCTGGCAGGGTGGCCGCGAAAAAGCGCCCGCTGCGATTTGCCGCAAGGTGCTGGAAGCCAAGCATCTCCGGCAAGCATGAGATTGAGATCTGGGGCGACGGCCATCAGACAAGAAGTTTCATGTATGTAGACGATTGCACAGAGGGCGTCGTCAAGATATTCAACAGTTCTATTGAAGAGCCGATTAATCTGGGGTCTGACGAACTGGTCACGATCAACCAGCTTGTGGATCTGGCGGAAGAACTTGCCGGGATCAAATTGAAGCGGAACTACAATCTCACCGCGCCTCGCGGGGTAAACGGGCGCAACAGCGACAATACCAAGATTCTGCAGTATCTGGGATGGGAACCCAGCATCAAACTACGCGACGGGCTGGCACGCACGATGGCTTGGATTGAGCAGCAAATGCTTACTGATGTTGCAACCAAGTAGGAGTTCTGCATGAGTTCCAACGCACGGTTTCAGCAAATCCTGGGCGTCCGGTTTTATGTGGGAGACGCTCGAGGGGCGATCGAAGAAGTGTCTCAAAAAGGCGGTCTGGTCGTCGTGCCCGCGGCACCGGCGCTGAAGAATCTGGCTGCGGATATTGGATACCGGGAGGCGTTGCTGGGCGCGGACTTTGCGATAGCCGACAGCGCGTTCATGGTGTTGATGTGGAACTTGATCGACCGGAACCGCATTCCTAAACTGTCCGGGCTGCGCTATCTTCGAGCCTTGCTTGACGAGCCGGATTTTCGCACCTCCGGCAACACATTCTGGGTGATGCCGACGGCGGCGAGCGCCCAGAGGAACATGCGCTGGTTGCGCGAAAACGGTATCAGGGTCGCGAGCGAAAATGTATACTTGGCGCCACTGTACGGCGCAGCGGTTCGTGACGAGGCTTTGCTGGAGCAACTGGAAGAGCTTCGCCCGCGGCACATCGTTCTTGGGGTTGGAGGCGGAACACAAGAACGGCTTGGGCTGTTTTTGAAGAAGAATCTCAGCTATCGTCCAGCCATCCATTGCATCGGTGCTGCAATCGCGTTTCTCAGCGGCGACCAGGTGCGCATTCCTGAGTGGGCAGACCAGATGGGGCTTGGCTGGCTGTATCGCACGGTGGCCGATCCCCGGCGTTTTTTCCCGCGCTACTGGGACGCACGCCATCTTGCACCCCTGCTGCTGAAATACCGGGAGCGCCTTCCGGTTACCAGTTCCTGATTCCGCGCCGTTTGGCTTGCTGTCAAGTTATCCTGCTGTCGTACTTTCACTTTTCGGATGTGTGCCGCTGTGTCCTGAATGGGCAATTTTTCGCGGAACTTTTCTCTTGTGTCCGGGTCTAAACGGGTGGAAGGTGCCGGTGTGCGGAGCAGGAGCGATTCGTGAAGAAGAGTAAGGATTGTTCCGATGGACCGGACGAACAGCAGGAAATCAGCCATGACTAAAACAAAAATTCGTAGAATTTTGCCGGTGGTTCTTGCCATGGGTGGTGTCGCCGGATTGGGCAGCGGCCTGGTGGTTCCGGCAGTTGCGCAGGATCAGGGAGCGGGGCAGGCATCGGGAACGAGCGGCCAGCATAGCGACGGACAGATCGAGATGGATGTCGTGCATGCTCTCGACGCTCAAGCTGCTCTGCAGCAGGATTGGATCACGGCTGGAACGGTGCAGGGTGAAGTTACTCTGTCCGGCACATGCGCATCGGATGCGAACCGGAAGCTGGCGGAATCGACAGCCGGCAAGGTTCCCGGTGTGATCAAGGTTGTGAACAACTTGAAGGTAGGGGATCCGCAGTCGGCCGCGAATGGTCAGGGGCAGCCGCAGGATCAGGTGCCGTTAGGGGACGATGCTCAAGGTGGCCAGCCTGCGGCAGACGCCTCGAATGGCGCAGAGCCTCAACCTGGCTATGAGCCAAATCAGCCCCAGTATCCCGCGCAGCCTAACTATCCAGCACAGCCTAACTATCCTCCTCAGCCTAGTTATCCGGCACAGGGGGGTAATGGCTATCCGGCGGAGCCGCAGTCTGCCCAGGTTCCCAGTGGACCTGTGACGATTCCGCAAGGAACGCTGCTGAGGGTTCGCAGCAGCGAGCCGTTGGTTAGCAAGAAAGCCAGGACTGGAACGCCGGTCGAGTTCACCGTGTACCACGATGTATATGCGGGCGGCGTTCTCGCGATTCCGCGGGGAGCGACGATTCGCGGCGAGGTTGTCAGCGTCAGGCATGCAGGCGCGCTGTCGGGTAGTCCAGAACTTGGGCTGAGTATCGAAAACCTGGATCTTGGCGGCAATAGTTATGCTCTTAGCGCCGATCCGTTCGAGGTGAGAGGTCCGAACAAAGCAGGACGCACCGCAGGCAACGCAATCGGCGGAGCTATTTTGGGCGCGCTGATTGGCGGTGCTGTTGGCGGCGGCGGCGGAGCGGCCATCGGGGCTGGAGCCGGCGCGGTGGGAGGGACAGCGGCATCCGCGGCCACTCCGGGCCCGCAGGTATGGATTCCCGCGGAAGCTCTGATGGACTTCCACCTTAACGCTCCGCTGACGGTGCAGCCTGTAAGTCCGCGGGAGGCACAGCGGCTTGCGCAAAACGCGCCGCCGCCGTCGCAGCGTCCCACTCTTTATCGCAGGGGCTATTATCCGTACGGATATCCTCCTCCTCCGCCACCGCCGGGTTATTACTACCGGCCTTACTAAGTTCCTGATGATATAGTTGACATGAAGGCGGCGTTGAACCTGGAAGTTCAACGCCGCCTTTCTGTTGGATGGCGAGGATTCGATAACTTCAAGCAGGATGAAGTTATCGTCAAATCTTCGATGCCTGGCTGTACTTAATAAGATGGTCCGCAGGTATTGTATGGGCGGTGATTGATTTCTGTGGAAGACGCTAAATTCAGCCATTCAGGATATACCCGATGTAATCTCACTTTGCGTTGACAGGTACTCGCCACCATGAAACCATGATGGAGTAGTCCCCGTCCATTGTGCCGGTCATCCGGAGCGTATCGGCATAAGCAACGCATGAAACTGCTGCATTTCGAAATACGGCGCGATTCTCATGTGCCTGGCTTCACTGGCAGCGGCAACTTACGATCTTCTTCCGGTATATTCCCCAATCCGGAAGAGCGAGGATGGTTCGATTGAACTGTGAGGTTCTTTCGCGCGACTCCGTCTGCTGGTCGCGTGCGTTTTTGATTCGATCTTTTGAAGAACGTCTGCTGAAACTTTTCTCGGAAGGCAAGCTTTTCGGCACGGTGCATACATGCATCGGCCAGGAATTTACCGGTGTCGCGGTGGCCAGCCAATTGATTCCTGGCGACCTGATCGTCAGTAATCATCGCTGCCATGGGCACTATCTGGCCCGCACCGCCGACGCCGACGGCCTGATGGCCGAGGTGATGGGGCGACAGACCGGCATCTGTGGCGGGCGTGGCGGCAGCCAGCACATTTGTGCGCATGGGGTCTTCAGCAACGGCATCCAGGGTGGCATGACGCCTGTCTCGGCCGGCATGGCTCTTGCGCAGAAGCTTAATCGGACGGGAAATGTAGTCGTTACATTCATCGGCGACGGCACGCTGGGTGAAGGCACGCTCTACGAGACGCTGAACATCATCTCGAAGTGGGATCTCCCGATGATGATCGTGCTCGAGAATAATCTGTACGCGCAGAGCACCTCGCAACAACTCACGCTCGCGGGGGATATCTGCGCGCGTGCCGAGGCTTTCGGTATCGCATCGTTTCACGGCACGACTTCCAGTCCGCGGGCTCTCCAGGATCTGATGGCGGAGGCAGTTGCGCTGGTGCGCGAAGAGAGCCGCCCGGCGTTTTTCCGGATTGATACTTCGCGTCTGATGGCTCATTCCAAGGGCGACGACGATCGTCCCAAGGACGAACTTGCGGGCTACTGGTCTGAGGACCCGATCACCCGTTTTACGGAGCAATTTCCCGAGTATGCCGCGGAACTGAAGCGCGATGCCGAAGCGAAGATCGATACGGCGGTGGAACTGGCGAGCGTCGCCGCGTTTGCGGAAAACGGAGTGGACGAAGAGGTAGATCTTTCAGCGCCGGTTTGGGAGCGCACGCAGATCGAAGGCAGGGAACGAGTGGTCACGCGGATCTACCAGGCCCTCAAGCAACAGATGGAACGCGACGATCGCGCGTTCCTGCTTGGCGAAGACATTCAAGGACCTTATGGCGGCGCTTTCAAAGTCACAAAAGATTTGAGCCAGCTTTACGCCGGCCGCGTGCGCAACACTCCGATCAGCGAGGCGGCCATTGCGGGAATCGGAAACGGCCTCGCGCTGATGGGCATGCGACCTGTCTGCGAGATCATGTTCGGCGACTTTATGACGCTGACGGCGGATCAGATCATCAACCACGCGTCCAAATTCAAGTGGATGTACAACGACCAGGTGACGGTACCGACGATTATCCGCACGCCCATGGGCGGCCGGCGCGGCTATGGCTCCACGCACAGCCAATGTCTGGAGAAGCACTTCCTCGGGATACCCGGAACCCGCGTGCTGGCGGTGCATCCGCGATTCGATCCCCATGAGATGTACGACCGCCTCTTCGCGTCGATTGACCGGCCAACGATCGTGATTGAGAACAAGACAATGTATGGCGAGTACGTCACGCACCAGACGCTGCAAGGCTTCTGGGTGGAGCATTCGAACGAGGAGTTTCCTACCACGCGTATCCGTTCCCAGGCGAAGCCCGATGTTACGGTGGTCTGTTACGGCGGCATGCTGCATGAGGCGGAGAAGGCCGCGGACAAACTCTTCGATGAACATGAACTGATCGTCGAGATCATTTGCCCGCTGCAGCTTTACCCGCTCAACTATCGGCCCATACTCGATTCGGTCCAGCGCTCGGGTCACCTCTTCGTGGTGGAGGAGGGGCAATCCTTCTGTGGTTTCGGAGCGGAGGTGGTGGCTGCGCTGCGGGAGGCATCGAGAGGAAAATCGAACGAGCCCGCATTCCTTACGCGGAGGCTCGGAGCCAAGCCTCATCCGCTCGCCTCAAGCAAGCACGCAGAGGCCGACAGCCTGCCCAGCGCCGATACAATCGTCGCGGGTGTTGTGGAGTTGGTGAGTCATGCCTGAGATTGTCTACGTAACCATTCCGCAGGAAACGGTGAACGATGAGAGCGTGCGTATTCTGGCATGGAAAGTCGCATCGGGCAGCAAGGTAGAAAAAGATCAGCAGCTTTGTGAGGTCGAGACCAGCAAGGCTGTCATGGATATCGAAGCTCCGGACGCAGGTACCGTGATCTACTCGGCACAAGCCGGCGACGAAGTCCCGGTTGGCTCGACGATCTGCCAGATTGTACCGGAGGGCATGGCTGTTCCATCGATGGAGGACATGGCTTCGTCCATTGCTCAGAATGACCTGGCCGGGCAGGCATCGGCGGTCCGGGCGCAGGTCGAGGCGGAGGTCGCGATAGCGGAATCGGCAGCTGTTGCTTCTCCAGAACCGGCAGGAACGGATCTTCGGGTTCCTGCGGATCAAGCCGTTGAGCCGAAGATCTCCGAGGCCGATCTTCCGCCTGCTCGCCTGACACCGCTGGCGGCGAAGCTGGCTGTTGAGTTTGGCTTTGCCAAGGATTCCTTCCCGCGCGGCGCGCTCGTTCGCCGCGACGACGTGCTGCGCCGCGCCGGCAAGCTGTCCGCTCCGGCCTCGGTACCTGCGGTCGCCGCCTCTGTTGCTTCCGCGGCTTCGAAGCCTGCGAACGAACCGGTCGAAAATGCTCCGGTCGCCGGTGTTCCGGTAACATGGTCCGATCTGCCGCGGCGTAAGCTCTTCGAGTCCCGGGTGCTGGGGCAAGGGCAGGCCCGCACGATACAAAGCCAGGTGACCATCACCGTGCGCATTCCGCATTTGCGCGCGCGCCTGGAGCGGCTGGGGTGGGGAGCGGTCGGTCTGGGAGCACTGGTGATCTACGAGGCCTCGCGTCTGCTGCTCAAATTTCCCGAGTTCAACGCCGTGCATGATCGCGGCCGCATGGGCGCCTATGACGCAATCAACATAGGCTGGGCGGTCGATGGGGGCGTGGAAACGGACCAGGGTCTGATGGTTCCAGTCGTTGCTTCCGCGAACACGAAGACACCTCAAGAAATCGTCGAGACGATGCAGCGACACGTGGATGCGTATGTGGAAAGGAAGCTTGCGACTTCTGATTTTCTGGGAGGGACATTCACGGTCTCGGATCTTTCCGGCGACGGCGTGAGCCACTTCCATCCGCTGATCAGCCAAGGGCAGTCGGCAATTCTAGGTGTTGGCGCGGAACTCGATGGAGCAGGGAAGGAGACGCTCTGCCTGACGCTGGCTTTTGATCACCAGCTTGGTGAAGGGCGTAAGGCCGCTCAGTTTGTGCGTGAACTGGCGGCGCGGCTCGAAGCGCACGCCGCGGTCGAGCCGACGCCGGTCGATGAAGCTCCTGTGAACGCGCCGTTCTGTTCTCTCTGTCAACGCGACCGCGCGGCTCTCAAGGCGATTCGCGGCATTCTGGTGAAGTCCGAGATACCGGCCGGCTACGTTTGCTCGGTCTGCCTGGCGGAGTTGTCATGAGCCGAAATGACGAAGTTCGCGGCATGATCGCCACCATGTTGATGATGTCTCCGTCCGAGGTTCGCGAGGAGACTTCACTGGCTCCATTCACAACCTCGCTCGGTTCCACGAAGCTGCGGCTGGGCCTCAAACGTCTTGGTCTGGCCTTGCCATCCGGCGTCTTACCGCGAACGTACGCAGGGCTGATTGAGGCGTTGGATGGCACTACTGAGCCTGCTGCGCCCGGCCAACCTCGGGCACCCCAGGCTGCTTCGTTGTCACATGGTGCGGCAGTGGCAAGCGGCCAGATTCAAGTGGGCCTCGATGTTGAAGAAATCGGCGCGCTGCCGGCCGCTGCCGATTATTGGGAGCACGAATTCTATCGCGGCAGCTTTGCGAAGTCGGAGATTGCCTACGCGGTGCAACAACCGGAGCCTCGAACGCACTTTGCGGGTTTCTGGTGTGCCAAAGAGGCGCTGCGCAAGTGCGATCCGGCTTTTGCTCAGGTCGAGTTCCCGCGGATTGCCGTGGCTCACGACGCCGGAGGAAAGCCTTACCTGACCCTGGCCGGCAATGGCGGCTGCGAACGCCTTCCACACGTGGTGAGCATCACGCACGCTACCGACGTGGCTGCGTCGATTGTCGCGACGGGCTCGGGAGCGCCCGCTGAGCTCATTGAAATTACCGCCCCCGTGATCGCTGCGGAGGCACAACCATCACGCCGCCGTTCGCGCGGCCTGGCAAGGCTCTTCGGCATTTAAGCAATGAGGGCAGACGAGAAAAGGGAGTGAGCGTGGCGCTCACTCCCTTTTTTCGTCTGGTTGAAACTATGCGTTGACGGGTTCGGCAGCCGCTACCTTGACCGGCGTCAGCCAGCCGAAGCGGTCGGGCTTGAGGCCGTTGGCGATGCCGAAGAACTCGTCGGCGATCTGCTTGGTGATTTCGCCGGGATTGCCGTCGCCGATCACGATGCGGTCGATGGAGCGGATGGGCGAAACTTCGGCCGCGGTGCCGGTGAAGAAGACTTCGTCGGCAATGTAGAGCAGCTCGCGCGGAATGGACTGCTCGATCACCGGAGGCCGAGATGGCGGGCGATGGTGAGCACCGAGTCGCGGGTGATGCCGGAGAGCGCGGAGTTCGACAGCGGCGGCGTGTAAATGCACGCCGTTGCGGACGACGAAGATGTTCTCGCCGGAGCCCTCGCTGACCAGGCCGTTGACGTCGAGCCCGATGCCCTCGTGGTAGCCGTTGATGTCGGCTTCCATGCGGATGAGCTGCGAGTTCATGTAGTTGGCGCCGGCCTTGGCCAGCGCGGGCATGGTGTTGGGCGCCAGGCGGTTCCAGCTCGAGATGCAGACATCGGCGCCGCCGGTGCCCGGCGATGTATTTGCCCCAGGGGAAGTTGGCGATGTAGACCTCGATGGGCGAGCCGTTGGGGTTGACGCCGATTTCGCCGTAGCCGCGCAGGGCGATGGGGCGAATGTAGCAGGGCGCAACGCCGTTGGCTTCGATCACGTCGACGACGGCGGCGCAAAGCTCGTCGAGCGTGTAAGGGAAGCTCCATGCGGTAGATCTTGGCCGAGTCGATCAGCCGCTGCATGTGCTCGGGAAGGCGGAAAACCGCCGAGCCCGAGGGCTGACCGTAGCAGCGGATGCCTTCAAAAACGCTGGAGCCGTAGTGGATCACGTGGCTCATGACGTGGATAGTGGCCTGTTCCCAGGGAATGAGCTGGCCGTTATGCCAGATTTTCTCTGTAGGCTGGATGGGCATCGTTTAGGGACCTCGTTTCTCCTGCTTCGAGAATACCGATTAGACTACCGCGATCGGGCGTGCGATGTCACCAATGCCAGTCAAATTGGATTGCAATCTCCCGGTTTTGTTCTTTTTTCATTCGGGCGCTGCCGTTCATTTTCTGCTTCGGGAACATACAATCGAGGAGATTGCCCACATTGAGGTCAGTAGAGTGAAGACGATCCTGGGAATTGGGGAACTGCTTTGGGACGTTCTGCCCGAAGGCCTGCAGCTGGGTGGAGCGCCCGCGAACTACACGGTCATGGCGGGCCGCCTGGGCAATCATGCCGTGCCGATGAGCCGTATCGGCGCTGACTCCATGAGCGAACGGGCTTTGCAGGTGCTGCTTCCCATGCCGGTCGACTGCAGCCTGCTCCAGACCGATCCGCAACAGCCCACGGGCTGGGCCACAGTGGAACTTCGCGAAGGCCAGCCCAGCTTTACGATCCACGAGCCGGTGGCCTGGGACTTTATGGAGCTGACCGACGACTGGCTTTCCGCCGCGGCGGACGCAGACGCTGTTTGCTTCGGAACCCTGGGACAACGCAATGCGGTTTCGCGCGCAACCATTCAGGCGCTGGTGCGGGCGACGGGGCCGGAATGCCATCGCATTTTCGATGTCAATCTGCGCGCTCCATATTATTCCGCGGAGCTGGTTCGCACTTCATTGCAGCTGGCCACGGTAATGAAGATGAACGACAGCGAGGTTCTGGTGGTGACTGAACTTCTCGGGTTGCCGGCGCCTGCCTCGTACCGCGCAGGAGCCGAGGCTCTACTGGGCGCGTTTCCCAATCTTCATCTAGTGGCTATCACATGCGGGGGCTCGGGCAGTTTGCTGATAAGCCACAGCGAGTTTGATTCCCATCCTGGAGTTCCCACCATTGTTGCCGACACCATCGGAGCCGGGGATGCTTTTACCGCCGCTCTCACGCACTATCTGTTGCGAGGCGCGCCACTGCGGGTGGTCAACGAGGCAGGGAATCGCTGGGGCAGCTTCATCGCCTCGCGTAACGGAGCCATGCCGGAGATTCCGGAAGAAACGATCGACCGCATCACGCGGGAGATTGAAGGCTGAGTCTCAGCGTCAAGGCCGGGTCTTGAACTAACATTTCATTTGCAATCGCATCGACAATCTGTCGATGAATGTATTGGTGTCGCGTTCATGCCGGGACGCGGCCGAGAGTCTTTGTGCTTTCGTGAGCGCACGGAGAACTGGTTGTGGCGCGATATTCAGGGGGCCGGATTTGGTGAGCAATGCGGGGAACGGAAACGAGACGGCGCCAGACGCCGATCGGAGACGGATGCCAAAGCACCAGGTGGTGTTTGAGTATCTGCACAGCCGCATCGCATCCGGTGAATTCAAGCCAGGCGACCGGTTGCCGAGTGAAGCCGAGCTATGCAAGATGTTCGACGCCTCGCGAATTACGGCTGCGAAAGCGGTGCTGGAGTTGCAGCGGCTGGATCTTGTCACACGCAGACCGGGCGCGGGAACGCACGTCAAGCTTCAGCCTCAATTGGAGGGGCGAAGCTTCGGGCTCCTCATTCCAGAACTGGGTCTTACCGAGATATTCGAGCCGGTGTGTCACGGCATGGCGCGATCTTCGTTTGCGCGTCCGCATACGCTGGTGTGGGGCAGCGCGTCGAGCGGTGAAGGATCTGGATCGCATCGGGAGTCCGTAGAACTGGCGGAGCAGATGACGCACCGCTTCATTGCGCAAAACATGGCCGGTGTCTTCTTTGCTCCGCTGGAGCTGATCTCCGACAGCGAGACAGCCAACCGCCGCGTTGTGCGTGCGCTGGAGCGGGCGCGCATTCCGATTGTGTTGCTGGATCGCTGCTATCAGCAGTATCCGGAGCGTTCGGCGCATGATCTGGTCGGTATCGACAATCGCCGCACGGGCTTCAAAATCACCGATCACCTGCTTCGCCTTGGCGTGACGAGACTGGCGTTTCTGGGAGAAGAATATGCGGCGCAGACGGTGGACGCGAGATTGACCGGATTCTTTGAAGCGCTGCGAATCCATGGGATACGTCCGGATGGAGAGTGGGCCTGGCGAGGCAGTCCCATGGACCGGTCGTTTGTGGTGAGGATGCTGGAAAGCTGCCGGCCGCAGGGTGTCGTATGCGCGAACGATGTGACGGCTGCGCGGCTGATGCAGTCGTTGCTCGCGTTGGGTTACCGCATTCCCGACGATATTCGCATTGCAGGCATTGACGATGTGAAATATGCGAGCCTGCTGCCGGTGCCTCTGACGACGATTCACCAGAACTGTGCAGCCATTGGGGCGGTGGCCATGGCCACGATGCTTGAGCGGGTAGCGCACCCGGAGCTTCCGGTTCGCGATGTGCTGGTGCCAACGAAGCTGGTGGTTCGCAGCTCATGCGGAGCGCATCTCGGTCCACTGGCCGGAAGCCGCTGAGCGTTGTGCGTGAGAGTCGTACCTGAGAGCAGGGGCGGAGAAGCGTTTCGGCCATGCAGTCTGGCGCAGCGAACGGCGAATCTTGTACGATGAACTGGCAAAAAGCGGGTGTGGTTTGTGATGTGGGACACCACCATTGCCTCGGGCAGCGGGTAAGCTGCTACGGTATTTGAGACGCGTTTTTTGCGGCAATAGCATGCTTTCCAGTCCCTACTTTCCATTGGCAGTTTTGTTCGTTGTGGCGCTGGGCTTCGGGCTCGCTCCACTGGGCCTGGCCTGGGCCTGGGCGAGACTGGTTTCGCCCGCCAAACCGAACGCCATCAAAAACGCGATTTACGAGTGTGGATTGGAGTCCAGGGGCGACGCGTGGGTCCAGTTCCGATCGGCTTATTACCTTTACGCCATTATCTTTCTGGTTTTTGATGTCGAGGCCGTCTTTCTGCTCCCCTTTGCCGTCGCTTTCACAGGGCTGGGAGCGGGTGCATGCCTGTCTATGCTGGTCTTCGTGCTGTTGCTGATCGAGGGGCTGGCGTGGGCCTGGGCCAAGGGGATCCTGACCTGGGCTTGACGCGGACAAGCGGCGCGCAAAACGCACCAATTTGCAATGTTTTGAGGAACATACATGGCGGTTGAGCCAGATCTGAAGATTGAACTCGGCAAGCAGGGCATTTTTGTTACCACGCTGAACGAGTTATATAACTGGGGACGCCGGAACTCGGTGTGGCCGATGCAGTTTGGCCTCGCCTGTTGCGCTATCGAGATGATTGCGACCACCATGGCTCGCTACGATCTGGCGCGATTTGGGGCGGAGGTCTTCCGCCCGTCGCCACGTCAGGCCGATTTGATGATCATTTCCGGCACCGTTACGAAGAAGATGGCACCACAGGTGGTTCGCCTCTACAACCAGATGGCGGAGCCGCGTTATGTGATCGCGATGGGCGCCTGCGCGATCTCAGGCGGACCCTTCAAGCAGGGTTATAACGTACTGAAAGGAATCGACCGCTACATTCCGGTCGATGTCCACATTCCGGGCTGTCCGCCGCGTCCTGAGGCCCTGATCCACGCATTTATGACGCTGCAGAAGCGTATCGATGAACAGCCGCTGACCGGTGAGAACCGCCCGCGTCATCTTGACGCTGAGGCGCAGGGAATCTTCCCGGTGCCGGAGCAGGGCGCGCATGACCTGGAGCCTCCCACGAATTCGCTGGTATGGCCGCTGCCTGCTCCGAAACCGGATGCTACGGAGAAGCACGGATGAAGACTGCTGAAGAGATTTTGGCGACAATCAAGGCGGCTTTGCCCGGCGCAAAGGTGGAACTGGTGAAGAATCCCAGTCCATCGGGCCAGCACTCTCTGCTTGTGGCGTCTCGGGACGCGGTGGCAGTGGCCGTCTTCCTTCGCGACGATTCTGATCTGACGCTTGATTTTTGCTCCAACGCGACTGGTGTCGACTGGCTCGACAAGGAAACATCTGAAAAGGTCAAGGTGACCAAGGTTGTCGACGGCGAAGAGAAGGTTGTCGAAGAGACCGTAAAGCATCTGCACCCCGGTTATCTCGAAGCTGTCTACCATCTCTATTCCATGCACCTCAAGCACGGTCCCGTCGTGCTGCGGATGCACACGGTAAATCGCACCGACCAGGTGGAGCTGCCGTCGCTGACGCCGGTTTGGCGTTCCTGCGAGTTCCAGGAGCGGGAGATTTTCGATCTGTATGGAATCGTATTCAAGGGGCACCCCGATCTGCGCCGCATTCTGATGTGGGATGGTTTTCAGGATCATCCGATGCGTCGCGATTACGTGGACCCGGACGATTACGAGTACGAGCCGACCCCGCATGACGAAGTGCTGAAGCGCGCTCAGGAGCATCGGGCCCAACAGGATCGAATCAAGACGGCCGCGGAGGTGACGCCATGAGCGCTACCACATTCAAGAGCTACCGCCCTCCGGTGATCGAGCCCAGCGACGATGGTGAACTTCTCGAAGTGGCCATGGGGCCGCATCACCCCTCGACTCACGGCGTCTTTCGCATGGATGTCGCGCTCGATGGCGAGGTTGTCATCAGGCTCAAGCCGGTCTTTGGCTATCTGCATCGCAATCACGAGAAGATTGCGGAAAAGGCGTCGTATCTCGCGTCGATGCCATATACCGACCGGCTCGATTACTTTTGTTCTCTGACCAACAACTGGGCCTACGCGCTGGCCGTAGAAAAGCTGGCCGGCATCGAGGTTCCCGAGCGCGCGCAATACATTCGCGTTATCACGGCCGAGCTTACGCGCATTCAGAATCACGCCAGCGCCATCGGCTTTCTGCTGCAGGAAATGGGCGCGAGCGGCACGCCGCTGATGTACGCCTTCCGCGAGCGTGAAAAGATTCTCGACATCTTCGAAGAGCTGACCGGCTCCCGCATGATGTGCAACTACATGCGCTTTGGCGGCTGCCGCGTGGAGCTGCCCAGGGACTGGCTTGCCAAGGTCGCAACGATTGTTGACGGGCTGCCGCGATTCATCGACGAGACCGAGGCTCTGCTGACGGGCAACGAGATTCTGATGGCTCGCTCGCAGGGCGTGGGCGTGCTGAAGCCTGATCTCGCTGTGAATGCCGGCATCACCGGCCCCATGCTGCGCGCGACCGGCGTCAACTACGACATTCGCAAGGTTGATCATTACGGCATTTACGACCGCTTTCAGTTCCGTGTGCCGCTGGGCGATCACGGTGACATCTTCGATCGCTATATGATTCGCGTGCTCGAGATGCGCGAGTCGGTGGGCATTCTCAGGCAGGCGATCAAGGACGTTCCGGCTGGCCCTATTGTCGATCCCAAGCAGAAGGTACGCGGCTTCCGGCCCAAGGCTGGCGAGGCCTATGGGCGTATCGAAGGTCCCAAGGGCGAGCTTGGCTTCTTCCTCATCAGCGATGGCAGCGGCAATCCGTACCGGTATCGCGTGCGGCCGCCATCGCTCATCAATCTGACTGTTCTTGAAGACATGTGCCTCGGCCAGAACGTGGCTGATGTGGTGCTCATCTTCGGCAGTGTCGATATCGTGCTCGGCGAGGTGGACCGCTGATGCGACTCGCAGGAAAGGACACCCAATGCTAGGCGAAGGCATTGTGAAAGGACTGGCGGAGACGGCGAAAAACTTCGCGGGTAGCTTTGTCTCCAAAGAACGGCTTACGACTGTGCAGTATCCCGAAGAGCGCATTGAACCCATCGAGAATACGCGCGATTTTCCGTTCCTCATTTATGATGGCGCCGATCCGATGGCAGGCCTGCGATGTGTTGCCTGCCAGATATGCGAAAAGGAGTGTCCGCCGAAGTGCATTTATATCGTCAAGTCCACCGACAAGAAGCCGGATTACGTGGGCAAACCGCAGATTTATCCTGCGCGTTTCGATATCGATATCTCCGTCTGCATGAGCTGCCAGATTTGCGTCGAGGTCTGTCCCTTTGAAGCGATCAAGATGGACACGGAATTTGAGCTGAGCACGACCGACCGCTTCGGCGGCCTGGTTTTTGATCGCGAACAGCTCTCGAAATCGAACGAGTACTACAACAGGATTCATCCTACCGAGGCCGCAGAGGTGGATGCGCGTCTGGCTGAAGAGAAAGTCAAAGTCGAGGCTAAGGCAGCGGCTGCCGCTGCCGCCGCTGCGGCCAAAGCTGCAGCGGCTGCCGCGGGTGAAGCTGTCGCAAAACCCGCTCCGGCGAAAGATCCAGCGAAGGAGCCGGGCGCGTGAATTTGTCCTACGCTAGCTTCCAGGCCGCGAGCCTTTCCGACAAGCTGGATCAGATCTTCGTTCTCCTGCAACATTGGATTGTGGGATTCTTCCCCGCGCATTGGCAACCGGCCATCGGTGCGTTGCTTGGCGTGATCGGGATCGTGGCGTCGTTCCCGGCAATCTTCGCGCTGACAACGGTTCTGGAGCGCAAGGGGCTGGGCCGTATGCAGAATCGCCTCGGCCCGAATCGCGTTGGTCCGCTTGGTATCTTCCAGCCTGTGGCCGATGGCATCAAATCGCTGACCAAGGAAGATATCGTTCCAGTCTCAGCCGACGCGGTCGTCCACTTTCTCGCGCCGGTGGTGTTGGTCGTTGCCATTTTCCTTGGCTACGCATCGTTGCCCATCGGGCGCAATATGGTGCTGGTCAACATTGATGCCGGCTTGCTGTTCTTCTTCGCCGTGGGCGCATCGACTGAGCTTTCGATTTTCATGGCTGGATGGTCGAGCCGCAACAAGTATTCGCTGCTGGGCGCCATGCGCGCAGTGGCGCAGATGATCAGCTATGAAGTACCGCTGCTGATGTCGGCGGTGGTTGCCGTGATGATGACGGGCTCGCTCTCGACCGTAAAGATTGTCGAGGCACAGGGCGGATTCACTGGCATTTTTCCCCGCTGGTACGTCTTTACGCCGTGGGGTCTCGCGGGATTCGTGCTGTTCGTGATCTCGGCACTCGCCGAAACGAACCGCTCACCCTTCGATCTGCCGGAAGGCGAGTCGGAGCTCGTTGCCGGATACTTCACCGAGTACTCGGGGTTCAAGTTCGCGCTCTTCTTTCTCGGCGAATATCTTGGCATGTTTTCGATCGCCGGTTTCGGCATCACGCTCTTTCTTGGCGGATGGGGCGCGCCGTTTTCGTTCCTCACGATCATTCCCTCGTGGGCGTGGTTCTTCGCCAAGCTTTTCTGCGCCATCGCATTCTTTATCTGGCTGCGTGGCACGCTGCCTCGTCTGCGTCAGGATCAGTTGATGAACTTCGCATGGAAGTTCATGCTCCCCATGACGCTGCTCAATCTGTTGGTTGCCGCGGCGTGGCGCTTTCTCGGCGACAGCCCCACGGGCGCATGGCTGCGCTGGATACTTTGCGCTGGCGTGCTTCTGCTGGCTTACGTCGGGCTCGGCCGCACACTCATGCGCAAGCAACGGCTCGCCGCAAGGAGTTATCGCTATGCTGAATAGCTTAGAGTTCGCATCGTACCGGAGGAATGATGATCTTCGGTCTTAGCGTTGCTTTCTGGATAACTGCTTTGTTCACGGTTGCGGGTGCGCTGGCTGCGGCGCTGCTCAAGAGCCTCGTGCACTGCGCGCTGAGCCTCACTGTCACCTTTGCCGGGCTGGCAATCCTGTATCTGCAGCTTGATGCGCAGTTCGCGGGCTTCGCGCAGATATTGGTCTACATCGGCGCTGTGGCCATCCTCGTGGTCTTCGCAATTCTGCTGACCCGCGGCGCAGGCGCGTCCGAATATCGCATCTACACCTCTTCCTGGTTCGCAGGCATCGTGATCTCAGCGGCGGTCTTTGCGCTGCTCACATGGTGTGTGATCACCAGCTTGCCTGTGGGTGCTACCGCAAGCGCCGCGCCTGCTGTCACGGTGCTGTCAATTGGTCAAGCTCTTATGTCGACCTACGTGCTGCCACTCGAAATCGTCGCAGTGGTTCTGACCGTAGCATTGATCGGCGCTGTAATCGTCGCCATGCATGACACACGCGATGCGAGATCGGGCGAGCAGAAGGGTGGTGCTCAGTGACGCCGCTCGCAGGGTTCCTCATTGTTGCCGCGCTTGTCTTTGCCATCGGGCTCGCGATTGCTCTCACTCGGCGCAACGCGATCATGGTTCTGATCGGCATCGAGCTGATGCTCAACGCCGCGAATCTGAACCTCATCGCCTTCTGGCGCTTTAGCCCGCATCCCGAGGCTTTGACCGGCATGATGTTCGCGATCTTCTCAATTGCCGTCGCCGCTGCAGAGGCTGCGGTAGGGCTCGGCCTTGTGATCGCCTATCATCGCCATGCGAAAACCACCGACCTCGATGCCATGCCAAGGATGAAGGGATGACGCACCAGATGATCGCAGGCTGTGCATCTCTCATCGCCACCTGGCTCGCGCAGGAAGGTGGAGTAATGGCCACTTCGGCGTTGGCCGGAGCGTCTTCCATCACGCGCATACTGTGGCTGATTCCCGCAATCCCGATGGTTGCCGCGGGTCTCATCGCGCTGCTCAAGCAGCCACGCCGCCGCACCGCGGCGGGTTTGGCCATCGCAGGACTGGCCTCTTCTCTCCTGCTCGCCATCGCGGCATTCGCGCATGTGCTGGGTGCATGGGGCAGCGGGGGCGCAACGCGAGAAGTGGTCACCTTCAACTGGTTCGACCTCGGCGCGACGCACATGCAGATGGGCTGGCTGCTCGATCCGCTGGCCGCTGTCATGCTGGTGATGGTCACCTTCGTCGGCCTGCTGATCTTTATCTACTCCACCGGCTACATGGCGGAGGACGAGAACTTCACTCGCTTCTTCTGCTTCCTCTCGCTCTTCGCCGGCGGCATGCTCGGCGTAATCATCGCCAACAGCATCCTGCTGCTCTTCATGTGCTGGGAGATTGTCGGCCTTACGTCGTACTTGCTTATCGGATTCTGGTATCACAAGCCGAGCGCGGCCGCCGCAGCCAAGAAGGCATTCCTGACCACGCGCGTCGGCGATATCTTCTTCCTGCTCGGCATCGTCTGGCTCTTCGCTCAGACCGGCACCACGCTCTTCTACAACTTCGGCACAGGCGCGATTGAACCGACAGCACTTGCAACTCTACTGCACCAACCAGCCGCATGGGGACTCTCTGCCGCTACTGTCATCGGTCTGCTGATCTTCGCCGGCGCCGCAGGCAAGAGCGGCCAGCTTCCATTGCATGTCTGGCTGCCCGATGCAATGGAAGGCCCGACACCAGTTTCAGCACTCATTCACGCGGCAACCATGGTCGCTGCAGGCGTCTATCTCGTCGCGCGTGTCTACCCGCTGATGAGCGCGGGCGCTACAGCCGGCGGCTCTACCGTTTCACTCACCACCGTCGCATGGGTCGGTGCTCTCACGGCGCTCTTCGGATCGCTGGTTGCGGTGGCGCAGAACGACATCAAGCGCATCCTCGCCTACTCCACTGTTTCGCAGCTTGGATATATGATGGTCGGCCTGGCCGTCGGTGGAGTCGCCGTAGGCATGTTCCATCTCATCACGCATGCGTTCTTCAAGGCGCTGCTCTTTCTCGGCGCGGGCTCCGTCATTCACGGCTGTCACGAAGAGCAGGACATTCGTCGCATGGGTGGTCTGCGTCATGCGATGCCTCGAACCTTCTTTGCTTATCTTGCTGGCATGCTCGCGCTCAGCGGATTTCCGCTCTTCTCCGGATTCTGGAGCAAGGACGCGATCATCGGCTCGGCCTTTCACTGGCCCATGTCGAAAGGGCCGTTTGTGCTGCTTGTCATCGGCGCGTTGCTGACCGCCTTCTACATGATGCGTCAGGTCGGCTACGTCTTCTTTGGACCGTGGCGTGGACATGGCCATCCGCATGAAAGCCCATCTGTAATGACGGTGCCGCTGTCGATTCTCGCGGTCTTCGCGGTCTTCCTCGGCTTATTCGGTACGCCCGCGTGGCCATGGTTCGCGAGCCTCATCGAGGGCAAGTCGTTGGCGGTTGATTTCGCCGGATTCAGTGAGCCGGGCTTGTTGCCGCTGATGGGCTTCGCCATTATTCTCGTCTTTCTCGGTCTTGGAGCCGGCTGGCTGCTCTATGTGCGGCGCACAGTGAACAAACCAGGATCGGCGCTTGAGCATCATCACGCCCAGGAACACGGCGACGAACCACAGCACGAGAGCGGAGATATCGTCGATGTTGTTGAAGGCGCAATGCCAACCGCCTGGTTATGGCTGGCGAATCGTCTTTACTTCGATGAGCTGTATGCAGCAACCGTCATTCGCTGGTATGGCGCGCTCGCGTGGCTATCGGACTGGTTTGATCGCCGTGTGTGGGGCGGCATCGTCGCAGCCGTTGCCGCCTCGTTCCGCAGCCTGGGCTGGACAAATAAAATAGTGGACTCCCAATTGATTGATGGAGCATTCGACAAGACCTGCGAAGAACTGGTAACCAGCGGTAGTGTACTGGCGTGGCTGCAGGCAGATCGCTCGCCGCTCTATCTTCGCGCACTGACTGTTGGAGCACTGGTGCTTGCCGGCATCGCTCTCGTTGTCGCAACTGCAACCGGGCAGGTGCGCCCATGACGCATGTGCTCTCTATCCTGACTGCGATCCCGGTTATTGGTGCTGTGATCACATTGCTTGCGGGCAACCGGCTTGCCACTGCGCGCACCATCGCATTCGTGACGGGTGTGGTCTCGCTGTTGCTTGCACTGTGGGTTTGGTTCTCGCTCGGGTCAAGCCTTGGACCAAGCGGAGCCATGAGCTTCGTTGAGCGGGCGGACTGGGTATCCGACCTCGGCATCGAATATCATCTTGGAGTCGACGGCCTTGGCGCGCTGATGCTGGTGCTCTCGGCGATCGTCACAGTGATGGCGATTGCTGCGTCGCGCAAGGTTGCGCAGCAGCCAGGACTCTACTTCGCGCTTATCCTGCTGCTCGAATCCGGTCTCTTCGGCACCTTTACCGCGCTCAATTTCTTCCACTGGTTTCTTTTCTGGGAACTCAGCCTGATTCCCGCTTTCTTCCTCATCAAGTTGTGGGGCGGGGAGGGGCGCGGCAAAGCGGCTACACAGTTTTTCGTCTACACCATGGTCGGTTCGGTTGCGCTGCTGCTGGCGTTTCTAGCGCTCTATCTCGCCACCAACTCTATGGACTTCGAGACGCTCACCGCAATGGCATCGAACGGACAACTTGTACCGGCGATCCAGTCGCATCTTGGTCCGGTCTCCCTGTTGCTCGCGCTCTGCGTACTGCTGGGCTTTGCGGTAAAAGTCCCGCTGATGCCATTTCACACCTGGCTTCCGGCAACCTATTCAAAGGCTCCATCGCCGGTGACCATGCTGCTGACCGGCGCAATGTCGAAGATGGGTGTTTATGGCCTGCTGCGACTGGCGCTGCCTATCTTTGGCGCGCAACTGGCGGAGATTCGCACTCCATTGCTTGCGCTTGCCACGTTAACTGTTGTAGCTGGAGCATGGGCAGCCGTGGTGCAGAAAGATTTGAAGCGCGTCTTCGCGTACTCCTCGGTCAACCATCTGGGGTACTGCCTGCTGGCTCTCTTTGCGGTTGCCTTGCCGGTGTCGGCGTCTCCTTCGGCGCTCACGCAGACTGCTGCTCTCGACGGCGTCATCTTGCAGATGTTCAACCATGGCATCACTGCAGCCGCTATCTTCTGGTTTCTAGCGATGATCGAGGAACGATCGGGCGGAGCGCTCGGTCTGAATGATTTCGGCGGCCTGCGCAAGGTTGCTCCCGTGCTTTGCGGACTGATGGGCATCGCGCTCTTCTCATCTCTTGGTCTGCCGGGTCTGAATGGCTTCGTCAGTGAATTCTTGATCTTGCGTGGGGTCTTCCCGCTGAGTTGGCTGTCAGCAACAATCGCAGTGCTCGGCCTGCTCATTACAGCAGCGGTTATTCTCACCGTGATTCAACGCGTCTTTACTGGTCCCGTGAATCCACGCTGGCAGGCCTTCACCGATCTCTCGACGGGAGAACGCATTGCCGTGGCCCCGGTGCTCATTCTCATGGCAGTTCTCGGCCTCTACCCTCAACTGATTCTTGGAACAGTGAACGCAACCGTAACGCACTTGCTGGCGGGGTGGAGATTCTGATGTTCGCGTATACCATCTATCTTTCATTCGCCGGTGCACTTGTGTTGGCGCTCTTTCCCAAGGCGCTGCAAAGGAGCGCGCGTGTCTTCGCACTACTCGTAGCGCTTGCTGGCCTTGTCATTGCGCTCACTGGATTCATCAGCGCAGGGAGTTCCGGAACCATCACGGTTGCAGACGCCGCGTGGATCCCGGCCATGGGCATCCGCTATACGCTGGCAGCGGACGGGATCAGCCGTGTGCTGGTGCTGCTTACGGGCATCGCTGCAGTAGCCGGTATTCTCTTCTCGTGGAACATCGGCGAGAAGGAGGGTGATCGCGCCAATGAGTTCTTCGCTTTTTTCCTCGCCCTCATTGGCGGCGTCTATGGTGTCTTCCTCTCCGCCGATCTGTTTCTCTTATTTGTCTTCTACGAAATCGCCATCGTGCCGAAGTACTTCCTCATCGCGATATGGGGCTCGACCCGACGTGAGTATGGAGCGATGAAGCTAGCGCTCTACTCTTTCGCCGGATCGGCCATGGTGCTGATTGGCCTGCTCGCCGCGTATACATTGTCGGGCAGCCACACCATGAATCTGCAGGCGATGGCGCACTACCAGTTCCCGGTTCATTTCCAGATGTGGACCTTCCCGCTGGTCTTCGTCGGATTTGCGATCCTTGCCGGCATGTGGCCCTTCCACACCTGGGCGCCGACCGGTCATGTGGCTGCGCCTACCGCCGCGTCGATGCTGCTGGCCGGTGTTGTCATGAAGCTGGGAGCTTACGGTTGTTTGCGTGTGGCCATGACGCTCTTCCCGCATGGCCTCGATCCGTGGGGATTCTCTGTTCTCGGGCTTACTTCGTGGCGCATGGTCTTTGCGCTGCTCGCCGCCATCGGCATCGTCTACGGAGCGGCTGTTGCGCTGGTGCAAAACGATTTCAAGTTCGTTATCGGATACTCGAGCGTCAGCCACATGGGTCTTGTGCTGCTTGGGTTGATGACGCTCACGCAGATCGGTCTCGATGGCGCGGTGCTGCAGATGTTCTCACACGGCATTCTCGCAGGCTTGCTCTTCGCAACGGTGGGCCGTGTGGTCTATGAGCGAACGCATACGCGCGATCTCAATATCCTGAGCAGGCTACATCTTGGTAAGACTATGCCTTTTGCAGCGGTGCTCTTTGTTGTCGCGGGCATCGCATCGATGGGACTGCCCGGATTCAGCGGATTCATTGCGGAAGTGCAGGTACTCATCGGCGCGTGGCGTGCATTCCCATGGTTTGCTGCAGTCGCTGGAGTTGGCATCGTGGTCGGCGTCGCCTATACATGGCGCGCGATGCAGCGGGCCTTCTTCAACGAGGCTCCAGTATCTGAAACGGCGCACGAAGCTCATGAGCCTTACGCTCCCGTCACCTGGGCTGAGAAGGCCGGTGTCGCTCTTCTTATTGGAACCAGCTTGATTGTCGGTCTTTTCCCGCGCGTGCTGCTAGATGTCATTACGCCTGCGGTACAAGCCTTGCCTGAACTGCTTGTGAAAGGAGGCCGCTAGTGGGCGCAATTACAGTGAACTACGGCAGCCTTCTTTCCATCACGGCACCGGAGACGATTCTCGAAGTCGTCTCGCTGCTGGTTCTGATTGTCGATCTCGGCTTTCTGCGCAAGAGCGCAAACTCTGCCCGCATGTCGACGGCTTGCATGCTCGGCGTGATCGGCGCAGTCCTTGCCGGCCTTTGGCTATTCACGCACGCTGGCTCAGCGAGCTTTGCCGGAGACGCGCTTGTAGCCAACCAACTCGTCGCTGCTGCGCAGATCGGCATTCTGCTTCTGACCGCGTTCGCGCTCTTGCTCAGCTTCAAAGCCAAGTTCTCACGCAATCCCGGTGAATATGTGGCGATCGTGCTACTCGCAACGACAGGTATGATGCTTGTCGCCGCAGCTCGCGATCTGCTTGTCATTTTCGTTGCGCTTGAACTACTGAGCATCTCGCTGTATGTGCTTACTGCCTTCGCAAAGAGCTCTGCTCTCTCCGCCGAATCGGCGCTGAAATACTATCTCTTCGGCGGCATGAGCGCTGCGCTGATGCTCTTTGGCTTCAGCTACCTTTACGGGCTTACCGGCACGACTAACCTAAATGGCATCGCTGTTTCTCTCGCATCGCAGGGTGCAAGTCCGCTAGTCATTGTCGCAATGGTTCTCGTCGCTGCAGGCCTTGGATTCAAAGTCGCCGCAGTACCATTTCATCTCTGGGCGCCCGATACATATCAGGGCGCGCCCGCTCCGGTTGCCGCGCTCATCGCGTCCGGATCGAAGGTCGCGAGCTTCGCCGTTCTCGTCGCTCTCACCGGCAGCCTGATTCCGGCAGCGAATGCGGGCCGCGGTGCAACCTGGATCGTCGTGCTGGTCTGGATGGCCGGTGCTTCGATTCTGCTCGGCAATCTTGGCGCACTGGCACAGACAAGCGTGCGCCGCCTGCTGGCTTACTCGGCCATAGCGCATGCCGGCTACATGCTGCTCGGCATTGCAGCGAACACGCCACAAGCCGGCGCGGCGGTCTTCTATTACGCGCTCACCTACGCGCTCACAACAGTTGGCGCATTCGGTGTCATCGCGGTTGTCGAGCGTAACGCTGGCAGTGACCGGCTCGAAGCATTTGCCGGAATGAGCCGCCGTAATCCGCTGCTTGCCGCTACGATGCTGATCTTTCTGCTGTCGCTCGCAGGCATACCACCGCTGGTCGGCTTCTGGGCCAAATTCAATCTCTTTGCCGCAGTGCTTCGCGCGCCAGGAGCGGGCATGTGGGCGCTTGGTATGGTGATCTTTGCTCTGGCAGCGAGCGCTGTCTCGCTCTACTATTATCTGCAAGTGCTCAAGCGTGTATACGTCACTCCGGGGACGACCGACGAGCCCATGGCCGCGTCGGCGCTGGAGCAACTGGTTCTGCTTCTCATCGCTTTGGCAGTTGTACTGCTCGGCATCTTCCCGAGCGCTTTGAGTGGCTGGATTCCACTGGGCTAAGGGCCGCTATTGAGGTCCGCGCAACACCGTGCAGACCGAAGCGCAGACCGGGCCGCCGATATTGAATGTAGCCGCGTGTTCAGCACCTTTCACCTGCAGTGGCGCTGGAACTTTTTGCAAAAGCTGCCACGAGGCCCATCCAATCATGGCGATACCTGTTGCGCCCACGGGATGTCCCTTCGCAATCAGGCCGCCTGAAGTATTGATGCCGCAGGCTCCATCCGGCGCGGCGTTGCCATCGGCCCAGAAAGCCGCGCCTCGCCCGGCTTTGCTTTGCCGATGATCTCTGTCCCCAGAGCGCCCATCACCGTGAAGCAGTCGTGGATTTCCGCGGCCTTTATCTCTACCGGAGTCACGCCAGCCATGGCATAGGCCGAGCGCATCGCGCGATACGCGCCCGCAGGCTCGAGTACATGGCGCTGCTCACGCTGCAGCGGATCGACAGCCTGTCCCCATCCGGCGATCTGCACGCAGTCTTGTTTGCGAAGGCCGAGCTTATTGAGCCCTTCCTCCGTTGCGAGAATCAACGCCGCATAGCCATCGGTAATCTGCGAGCAGTCGTAAGTCTTCAGCGGCAGCCCGTCGACCACATAGCGATTGATGCCTTCAATCTTTGCCGCCTGGTCCAGAGTCACAGACAAATTCTGCATCTGTGCATACGGGTTGTGTTGCGCATTGGCGTATTCCTGCACTGTGATCTGCGCAAGATCGCGCTCGGTCACGCGCCAGCGCTCCATATACTGCTGCATGATTTCGGCGAAAATATGCGGAAAGACGAAGGTCTTGCCCCCGCGCTCATCTGGATCGGAAAAATATCCGAGCGCCTCGCCGACACGCGCGCCATCCGCCTTCCCATTCGCATCGCGCATCTTCTCAAGGCCCACGGCCAGTGCCGTGTCACCCATCCCCGACTGTAGCTTGTAGATACCCGACAGGACGGCCTGCCCGCCGGAAGCGCATGCGTTCTCGACAGCCTCGATGGGTTTCGCTGCCATGCCTTCTACGCCTGCTAGCAGACCGGCCATCAGGCCTTGCTGATGCAGAGAGAAATTGCATGCGGCCGCGATCGATGCAGAATCCAAAACCGTGGGCGTCACGCCGATTTCGGCACAGACGCCGCTGACGGCCTGGCAGATCATCTGCTCTTGAGAAAGCTGAGACAGCTTCCCGAATTTCGACTGATGATACGCAGCAATATAAACCGGTTTCATAACCTTCCACTCATTCGATGCATCCACTGCGCGTGGGACTCAGCGCACAACGCACGGCAGAGAATAGCATAGCCAACCATGCGCGCGAGCGGATACGATGGCGTTGCTTATGGGAAACGCTTTCATGCCTCCACGGGTCGATGCGCACCAGCATTTCTGGCAGTATTCCGAGGCCGAGTTTGGCTGGATCGACGACTCGATGGCGACGATCCGTCGCGATTTTTTGCCCGACGATCTGAAGCCCCTGCTCGATGAGACAGACATTGCAGCCACTGTTGCTGTTCAGGCCTGCCAGACGGTCGCCGAAACGGACTGGCTACTGCAACTGGCTGAGAGCAACGACTGGATCGCGGGCGTTGTCGGCTGGGCGCCGCTCGTCTCCCCGAGCGTTGGCCGGACCCTCGAACGCCTGGCAGCCAATCCAAAGCTGAAAGGCATCCGCCACGTTTTGCAGGCCGAGCCGTCAGAGTACATGCTGACCGATGACTTCAATCGAGGCGTGGCGATGCTTCGCAAGTTCAACCTCGCCTACGATGTCCTGATCCATCAACGCCAGCTGCCCGCAGCCATTGAATTCGTCGACCGTCATCCTTACCACAGCATGATTCTCGATCACATAGCAAAGCCGCTTATCAAAGCCGGCGAAATCGAACCGTGGCGCACGCATATCCGAGAGCTGGCCCGCCGGCCGCACGTGGTCTGCAAGCTGTCGGGCATGGTTACAGAGGCCGATTTCTCCGCATGGACAATCGACGGCCTGCGTCCCTACATCGAGACGGTTCTTGAAACCTTCGGGCCATCGCGACTGCTTTTCGGATCGGACTGGCCGGTTTGCGCTGTCGCATGCCATTACGGAAAATGGGTTTCCATCGTGCGGCAATTTCTGGCTTCGCTCAGCAGTGACGAACAGGCGATGATTCTGGGCGGCAACGCGATCAAGGCTTACAGGCTGAAATTTGCAGACGACAGCAACGAGGTACTCTCCGCTTGAATATCACTCCACCTACTACTCAAGGGCGTTCTGCGCGCGATCCTGACCAGCGTCTCATTCCACAGGGCCGGCTGCTGCCATTTGTGCTGGTGACGGCTCTGTTTTTCCTGTGGGGCGTACCGAACAACTTCAACGATATTCTGATTAGCCAGTTCATGAAGTCTTTTGAGATCAGCCGGCTTCAGGCTGGGCTAGTACAGTTTGCGTTTTACATGGGCTATTTCCTGCTCGCCATGCCGGCTGCCCAACTCATGCGGCGCGCCGGATACAAGGCGGGCATACTTGTCGGCCTGATCCTGTATGGCTCCGGCTGCATGCTTTTCTGGCCTGCCGCTATTGTGACGCAATATTGGGTTTTTCTGATGGCGCTTTTTGTCATCGCCAGCGGCCTAGCATTTCTTGAGACCGCCGCCAGCCCATTCATTGTGCAGGTGGGCGATGTGGAAACCGCCGAACAGAGGATTAACTTTTCGCAGGCCTTCAATCCGCTTGGCAGCATTTCTGCGGTCCTCGTCGGCAGCCGCTTCATCTTTTCCGGTGTCGATCTGACTCCTGCGCAGGTTGCCGCGATGCAGGCGCAGCACACCTACGCATCCTATCTGCATTCCGAGACCATGCGCGTCGTGGCTCCGTACCTGGTTCTGGGTGCCGTAGTCCTGCTGTGGGCTGTGCTGATCGCTTTTACACCGTTCCCGCATACGGGCCTGGACTACTCGCAGAACACGATTGCCAAGGATCACTCCAAGCCGCTGCGGGCAAGGAAACACTTTGTCTTCGCGGTCGTTGCGCAGTTTCTTTATGTAGGCGCGCAGGTTGGTGTCTGGAGCTTCTTCATCTCCTACGCGAAAACGTACACTCAACTCAGCCAGCGGGAAGCGGGCTACTGGCTTACCGGCGCGCTGGTCGCCTTTACCGCCGGGAGATTTGTTTCCACATGGTTGCTGCGTTTCCTATCGGGATCGAAGCTGCTCGGTATTTTCGGCGTCATCAATGCGGTTATCTGCACTGTGGCAATTCTTCAGCCCGGTATGATCGGCGTCTGGTGCCTCATCGCGGTCAGTTTCTTCATGTCAACGATGTATCCGACGATCTTTGCGTTGGGTGTCAAAGGACTCGGAACCCACACCAAGACTGGCAGCGCGTTCATCGTTATGTCGATTGTTGGCGGCGCAGCTCTCACCCTGCTGATGGGCATTGTGCCTGGCGTGGCGCGGTCTTACTCTGTTCCCGCGCTCTGCTTTGTAGGAGTTGCGCTCTACGCGTGGTTCCTCTCGAAGCCGGAACCGGATGAGCTTGTGGGCGACGGGGCGTAGGAATACTCCCCGTCATGCTCTGTGCATTTATTCCGCGACGACAGGATTTGTAAGCTGTCCGAGGCCTTCGATCGTGATGGTGACGGTCTCGCCCGGCTTGAGCCAGCGTTTGGGATTGCGTCCGAGGCCTACGCCAAAAGGTGTTCCGGTTGAGATCACATCTCCAGGCAGCAGCGGCGTGATCGAGGAGATGTACTCGATCAGCTCGGGAATCTTGAAGATGAGTTCGCGCGTGTTCGAGTGCTGCAGCACCTCGCCATCGATCTCCAGCTTTACGTCGAGCGCGTGCGGATCGGCGATTTCATCCGCTGTCACAATCGCCGGGCCCATCGGACAGAAGGTGGGAAGGCTCTTCGAAAGAGACCACTGCGACGTGGAGAACTGAATGTCGCGCGCGCTGACGTCGTTGATAATCGTGTATCCGTAGACGTGCTGCATCGCGTCCTGCGCAGAAATTCGATAGCCGCCCTTGCCGATAACAAATGCAAACTCAGCCTCGTAATCAGGCTCTTTTGTGATCGAGTGCAGCATGATTGCGTCGCCCGGTCCGACGACCGATGGGCCAAGCTTGAAAAAGACTACCGGAAATTTTGGAATCTCCATGCCCGATTCCTTGGCGTGATCGCGATAGTTGAGGCCAATGCAGAAGATGCGCGGCGGGTTCGCCAGCGGCGCGTGGAGCTTGACCTCGCTCAGCTTGTGCCCGGCATGAGCCGCGCCCTGCTCGAAGCTCTTTACCCCCGTCGCAACGACGGCCTGCGCATCGGCATACGAAGAGCCCAGGTCGAAGACCAGGCCCGCATCTTCGATGAGCACGCCGGGACGCACCACACCATCTGCTTTTGAAAAGGAAACCAGCTTCATTGCATCTCCGTTCGAATCTGATGCGGCAATTTGGTTCTGCTATGCGGCAGTCCAGCCGCCATCCAGGGTGAAAAGGGAACCGCTGATAAAGCCGGCCTCGCGCGAGCTGAGGTAGCGAACCATCGACGCAACTTCCTCCGGCTGCCCCAATCGCCCCATCGGCTGGCGCGCGCGCAGTTCGACGCGAATTTTCTCTTTTTCGTGAGCGTGATATTTGTCCAGATAGCCCTCGACAAACGGTGTCTCGACCGTTCCAGGACAGATCGCATTCACGCGCAGTTCCTTGGGATACTCGACGGCTAGCTGGCGAGTCATAGCCAGCACCGCTCCTTTGGTCGTGCAGTAAGCGAATCGCTGCTTGATGCCGATCATGCCTGCTACGGAACCGATATTTACGATGCTGCCTTTATTTGGGCTTGCCAGCAGCAGTGATATCAGGCGCTGCGTCACCAGGTAAACCGAGCGCACGTTGACGTCGAGCAGCCGGTCAAAGTCCGCGCGCTGTGTCGTTTCAATGCCGCCGACGTGTCCAATGCCCGCGTTGTTGACCAGAATATCGAGTTGCTCGATGTTCTTTGCAGCTTCTTCAATGGAAGTCTCGGAGGTCACATCCATGCGAACTGAGCGGCTATTACCGAGCGTCGCAGCCAACGCCTCCGCCGCCGTCAGGTTAATGTCTGCAATCCATACAAATGCGCCGGCGCGAACCAGTTCGCGGCAGGTTGCTTCGCCGATACCGCTGGCGCCCCCGGTTACCAGTGCATGAAGGCCGTCAAGCCGAAAAGCGTCACTCACTGCGCCTCCTTCAGCGTCGCTTCTCGCCATGCATCCAGCCAGCTTTGGTGTCGACGAGGAGATGGAAGAAATCTACGTGTCATGTGTTTCATGCTGCCGAGGCAAAAAACGGCCTCACCGATCATACAAGGTTGGCTTGGGTTGTGTCAGCAATTAGAACGCCTGTTTTACGATGCGAATTCGAGAGCAGCGCAGAGGCCGCGCTGACGCTTACTCGTTGTTGCCGGGAAACGGCTCAAGTTTGTGGTTGCCATCCCGCTGCTTGATCAGCATCTGGACTTTTCCTTCCGCGGCATCCAGTTCCTGTTTGCACTGCGCGGACAGGCCAACGCCCTCCTCGAAAAGTTTGAGGGAGTCTTCCAAAGAGAGCTCTCCCTGTTCAAGCTCAGCGACGATGTTTTCAAGTTTCTTGAGCGACTCTTCAAATTTCGCCATACAGTTTCACCAATCGACTTTGTGCTGGAGGGGTCATCATCTTGAAGGAACCGATGCTTCCGGCAGTACGGATGCGATGACCTCGGCAGCGAGAGCGTAGCGGCCAAAAGGTGCGCTTACCTGCACGCCCTGTACCATTGGCCTGGCTTCTTTGAGCATCTCCTGCGCAATCCGCACTCCCTCAGCCCGCGCGGCATCGGGAGACTCGACCTGCGCCATTCGCAGCATCACCGCTTCGGGCATCGAAACACGTAGATCGTTGCGCATGAACTCGGCATTACGAAGGCTGGTCAGCGGCCAGATGCCCGCGATCACCGGAATCCGGAACTCCTCGATGCGGCGCAGGAAAGTCTCAAGAAGCCGCATGTCGAAGACCGGCTGCGTAATTGCATACTCGGCTCCCGCTTCCACTTTCCAGGCAAAACGGCGGATCTCCTGCTCGATATCCGGAACTCCGGGATTGGCGGCGACGCCTATGGTCAAATTCGTCGATGCGCCGATAGAATTGCCGCCAATATCCAGTCCATGATTCAGCCGCCGGACGATGTTGACGAGGCCGATCGCATCCACATCGAAGACCGCCGTGGCATCGGGATAATTGCCCAGCTTGGGTGGATCGCCGGTCAGGCAGAGGATATTTTTCAGGCCAATGGACGAGGCGCCGAGCAAATCCGACTGGATGCTGAGCACGTTGCGGTCCCGGCAGGTGTAGTGCAGCACGGTCTCGATGCCGGTGTGCTGTTGAATCTGGATGCACAGACTCTGCGCGCTCATGCGAGGCTCTAGCTCGCGGCGAATCGGGCACATTGATCGCATGCACGCCGAGTGAAGCCAGCAACCGCGCTCCCTCAATTCCTTGCTGCAGTTGATGCCTTTGGGAGGAACTATCTCCACCAGGGACACAAACGTGCCTTCGGCAATCAGCGCACCCAGCCGTGAGCGCTCTCTAGCGGAGCCGGCGGTACTTCCGAGGCCGCCTCCGCCGCTCGCTCGGCCGCAGCGCTGGCAACGGTAGCTTCGCTCTGCGCGACATTGCGATTCTGCGCATCGATGGCCCGGATTGCCGACCGCATTGCCCGGATGTGATTCGGGGTCGTGCCGCAGCATCCGCCCACAAATTGTGCTCCGGCCTTGATCGCCTTGCGCGCAAAACTGGCCATGTATTCGGGCGAACACAAATAGATGTTGCGGCCTTCCACCGCCCGGGGCATGCCCGCATTGGGCATCGCAGCCAGCGGAAGCGTTGTTACCGCCCGCATCGCTTCAAGCGCCGTCAACACCGTGGCTGGTCCGGTGGAGCAGTTGCAGCCGATCGCGTCCGCACCCCACTCGGTCAGCAAAGCGGCCGCGTGGGCAGGGGCGGAACCGTCCAGGCAGTTGCTGTCGTCGTCCACCGTGACCATGACAAAGGCGGGCAGATGTCGGAGCGACGGTCTTTTGCGGCCAGCAGCGCCTGCGTGCTTCATTCAGGGCGGGCATGGTTTCGATCATCAACATGTCAGCTCCGGCTACTGCCAACGCCGCAATCTGCTCCTCAAAGGCTTCGCGCGCCTCCGCCAGTCCGGTTTTACCCAGCGGCTCCAGGTGCACGCCCAGCGGCCCCACGGAGCCGGCGATCCAGGCATCGCCAGCCTGCTTGTCTTTCAGATGCTCAGCGGCCTGACGTGCGATGCGGACTCCAGCTTCGTTGATCTCCGCCGTTCGGCTCGCGAGTCCGTGCCGGGCCAGCCGGAAGCGGTTGGCGCCAAAGGTATTTGTCTCCAGAATCTCGGCGCCGCTCTGCAGATACTCTTCGTGAATGGAAAGAATCAGCGCCGGGTCGGAGAGGTTCAATTCGTCATAACAGCGGTTGATGAAGACGCCCCGGGCGTATAGCACTGTTCCCATCGCGCCGTCGCACAAGACTATCCGGTCTGAAAAGATGTCCTTCAGGTTTTTGCATCCTGCCCCTTATGCTATCGCGTTTTCAGCCGGATACATCCCCAAACGGCTGCTTCCAAGCCGCTCCCTTCTGCGTCTAACCGCGAGCGGCACGGCCCTTTTGCCCCGGATTCTGAATACATTTGGTTGCGCTCTCCTGGGCTGAGGAGTTCGCCCCGCACGAGCGGAGGAGCACCCCCGCTTTGTTATACTTGGCCAGTCAGCCTGTTGATCAGAGGTATAGGATTTTGAAGAAGAGAAGTCTCGTGTTTAGCGCCTTGGCGGCACTTGCGACCGCGGGTGTGCTCGCAGGCTGCGGAAATATCGTACTACTTTGCCGGGCGCGTTTTGCCGCCCAGCGGCATCGCCAACCGGGTATTGATCGCCATCCAGAACCCCTCCTCCGTGACCAAAGGTGCGCTCCAGTTCGTTGACGCCTACTACGACATTCGCCAGAGCTACAACGACAAAATTCCCGGCTTCAGCATCAGCGGCTACAGTGGCGCGCTTCCCAGCACCATTCAGAATATGCCCGAAGAGCAAGTAGGCGCGGTCTACGGATCGGGCGATGGAAGCCTCACGCTTATCAACTACGCCAAGGAAGCGACGGCCGGTTCGGTAGGCACGTTGAGCGGGCTTTCCGCCGAGGCTTACGTTTCCCGGAACCAGCTCTGGGTTATCGGAGCCAACCAGTCAGCGGATGTGGTGACCGTTCTCGATCGCACCGCCACCAGAGTATACCCACTCAGCCTGCCGGGTGTTTATCACGTGTCGATGAATCCAGGTGGTACGGTCATGCTGGCCTTTGTCCAGAATTCGAACTACGCGTACTATCCGCGCAAGTTGACCGCGGCTGATTCCACCTCGCTTGCCGCCTACTATCTCACCAACCAGTCGTGGCCTGCTCCTTACGTTGATTGCGAGCCCAAGAATCTGCCCGGCATGTGTCTGGCCCAGGTGCAGGATCCGAGCGGAAACCCGCTGGTCTTTGACCGGCCGGTGAAGGGGGTCTTCTCGGCGGACGGCAGTTCGATCTTTGTGCTCAATTGCGGGCCGGAATGCGGAGGCACCGCCTCTGCTGTCAGCATCCTGCCTACCGGTCCCTTCAATATCACGGATGGTCAACAGTCTGGCGCCGTTCCCACCCAGTCGAGCATGACCACCATCTCGACTCCCGGCGGGGCAAGCAACGCATTGGAAATCGCGAATACGCTCTATGTGCTTGGGGAGCAGCTTCTTCCCGATGGCCTGTTTACCGGGAACCTGACACCGATCAATCTCGCCACCAATACCGCCGGCAGTCCCATTTCTGTCTCCGACAGCGCACCTGGCCTGCGGACGCGCATGATTATGGCCGATGACAACACCATGTGGTTGGGCGGAATACGCTGCACTCAGGGCGAGCGCTACGCCAAGGGCCAGGCTTACGGGTGCCTGACCATGTTCGACACGTCAAGCAATACTGTGACAATGATTGAGCCCTTCCAGGGTGACCTCACCGGCATCGCAGCGGTGACGACCTTGCACAAGATCTACATCGCGGAGGGCGGACAGGTTTATATCTACTCCACCGTCGACGGCTCGGCGATCAACAATTTCTTTGTTACCGTTACCGGTACCGCCTACGACGTGGCCTACATGGACGCGCAGAGCGACGGGGACAACACGGTTTACTAACGCAATTACCCATGACCGGCATATCTGAATCCGCAATCGATGTGCTGGCCATCGCGGCCCACCGCGATGATGTGGAACAGACCTGCGGCGGCACCCTCATGCGCATGTCCGCGCGCGGTCTGCGCACCGGCATTCTGGACCTGACTCAGGGCGAATCCGGCACGCGCGGCACAGCTGCGGAACGCGCAGCCGAAGCGGCAGATGCTGCTCGCATTCTGGGCGTTACCCACCGGCAGGCTCTTGATCTGCCCGACGGCGCCGTCTCCAATACCCTCGAAAACCGGCTCAAAATCGCCCGGGTCCTGCGCGAACTGCGTCCGCGTGTGGTCATTCTTCCTTATTGGGAGGCCCGGCATCCCGATCACGCCATCTGCGCCTCGCTTGGTTATGAAGCCTGTTTCGTCGCCGGTCTTTCGCGGATGGATGCCGGTCCCAATCCTCCGCACCGCCCGTTCAAGATCGTCTACGCAAGCCTCTATGCCGATGTACGGCCCACCTTCATCGTCGACATTACGCCTTTTATCGAGCAGCGTTTCGCTTCTCTAATGGCGTATCGCTCGCAGTATGCGAACCAGCAGCAGGGCGGGGGATTGTTCGTTCCCGAGGAAGAGATCCGCGAGCGCACCTTCGCCGAAGCCCGCCACTACGGCCTGCTCGCCGGAGTTAAATATGGCGAGCCCTTCGTGCAGCGCGAAGTCGCTCTGGTCGACGATCTGACGTTGATTTCAGTGCAATCTATCTAGCGCCTGCGTACGCTCGATAGAGGTATAAGCAATTCTTATAAAAATCCAAAACAAAATAACTTTGTTTTATATATGCCTCTGCGCTGAGAATTCATCTCAGGAGGGACAATGGTTCAAACCTGGAATCCGACAACGTATGCCGACACTGGCGCATTCGTTCCTGCGCTAGGCGCAGGAGTTCTTGAATGGCTCAACCCGCAGGCAGGCGACCGCATACTCGATCTGGGCTGTGGCGACGGACAGTTGACGGCCCGCATTGATATTGCGGGAGCTGAAGTCGTGGGTCTCGATGCTTCGCCTGCCATGGTTGAGGCCGCCCGCCACCGGGGTCTCGATGCGCGCCTGGGAAACGCCGAGGCACTTCCGTTCCATGCCGAATTTGACGCCGTGTTTTCCAATGCCGCTCTGCACTGGGTGCACGATCAGGACGCAATGCTCGCAGGCGTCAAGCGCGCTCTCAAGCCCGGCGGACGCTTTGTTGCCGAAATGGGTGGACACGGGAACATCGCGGCCATTCAGGTAGCTCTTGCGGTGGTTGTCGAGCGTCACGGCTTCGCTCATGCTTTCAATGCCGAACAGCGCAATTACTTCCCAACTCCGGAGTCCTATCGCGCGCGGCTCGAACGCCATGGTTTCTACGTGCGCGAAATTCAGCTCATTCCGCGCCCCACGCCTTTACCTGCTGGGATGGGGGCGTGGATCCGAACCTTCCGTCGCGGGGTTCTCGAAGCAATCCCAGAGTCCGAACGCGAAACCATAGTCAACGAGACGGTGGCACTGCTTGAGCCCGCGCTTTGTGATGAGGCAGGCAACTGGACTGGCGACTATGTGCGCCTTCGCTTTATTGCTCGCGCCTGATACTTTGTCATTCTCCGGGCAGGGCATGGGCAGCCTCTTTACAATGGCTCCATGCCCGCGGCCGGACCTTCCGGATTCAATCCCGAAATTCCGGCGATTGGCGCGACTCCCAGCTATCTGCTGGCGATGACCGCGACCATCGTCCCTGCGGCCAACGCAGGTGTCCGGAGATCCGATCCGCGAGTGCGCCTCGAAGACTACAAACAGGCGTTACGCTTCTGGCTCAGCTACGATCACCCCTCAGCAGCCCGCATTCTTTTTCTTGAGAACTCCGGCGCTAACCTGAAGGAGCTCCAATCAATCGCCGCCGTGGAGAATCCCCAGCAAAAGCCGGTCGAATTTCTATCCATTCCCGGCAACGAAATCCCCGAAGGCCGCAACTACGGCTATACCGAGATGCAACTGCTCGATGACGGTCTTACGCAAAGCCGATTGCGCCGGGAAACTACGCATCTGGTCAAAGTGACGGGACGGTTGACTTTTCCTGCGCTGGGCAAGGCCATTGACCTCATCGAGCGGCGCAGCGGTGGCCCTCCCGAACTAATGGTCGAGTGCCGTAAGCTGGGCTTTCCGCGACGCGGCTTTGACGCTTTCACTCAGCTATTTGTGTGCTCGCACCGCTTCTATGACGACGTCCTGCGAGGCTCGCGCGAAGAGATGAACTCGAGCGATATACGGCTCCTCGAACACCTGTTCTTCCACAAAGTCATTCCATTCAAAGGTCGTCCCAGTCACTATCTGCGCTTTCCCTGCAACATCGAGCCGGTCGGCTATTCCGGATTCAAATCCCGCAGCTACCGTACCCCTCAGGCGGCAATTACCCAGACCGTCCGCGCGGCCTTGCGTGTCATCGCGCCGGGATATTGGTTCTGATGTTGATTCCGAAGGGCCGTGCCGGATAGCCTCTGTGTCAAATTCATCAAACGTTTGCAATTTCTTTGCCCTCGCCGTCTACTCTGAAAGTGGCCCGGTGTGCCCGTGATTGCACTGCCGCGAAGGCTCAGCGAGCCGCCCGGCCCAATTGACCACGAGGACTTCCGCAGTTGAGCCAGACCATATTTGTGCTTGAAGACGACACGGATATCTCCCGTCTCGTTCAGCATCATCTTGAGGCCGCCGGCTTTACGGCCCGCGTCTATCACACCCCAGCCAATCTCATTCCCGACGCCGAGCGTCAGGCTCCGGCTCTCTTCCTGCTCGACATCATGGTGCCCGGTGGAGACGGCCTGGATGTCTGCCGCCGGCTGCGCAACCATCCTGCGCTGTCGACGATTCCGATCATCTTCCTCACGGCGCGCGCCGGGGAAAACGACCGCGTTCTCGGTCTCGAGCTTGGCGCAGACGACTATATCACCAAGCCCTTCGCCACGCGCGAACTGCTGGCCCGCGTTAAGGCCGTGCTGCGCCGCTTCGAGCGGCCCACCTCGCCCACGGTCATCAGTTTTGAAGAGATCATCATCGACGCCAACGCCATGCAACTGAAGGTGCGCGGCGACCTGACCACAACCACGGCGACCGAGTTCCGCCTGCTCGACTATCTGGCGCGGCATCCGGGACGGGTCTTCAGTCGTGACCATCTGCTCGACGCCGTCTGGGGCGATGCGCGCTTTGTTACACCTCGATCGGTCGACGTCTACGTCCGCCGCATCCGTGAGAAGATCGAGGTGGATGCGGAAAACCCCCGATATCTCAAGACCGTGCGCGGCGCCGGTTACCGCTTCGAGATTCCCAAAGGCGAATAGCTGCCCGGCGCGTGTCGGTGTTGATCCGCGCCGGTTTTCAACTCCAGGCAGGGCCTTCCCGTGACACGCAAGGTCTTCTACAAATTACTCGGCGCCTTCTGCCTGTTGCTGGTCTTCCATGCGCTGGCCATGGAAGTCATCTTCCGGCAGATCGTGCAGACGGCCGTCGTCCAGGGTCTGCCGGTGCTGGGCAGGGAAGCGCTCATATCGGGCCTGGTCGCTATTCTCGTAGCGCTGCCGCTCGCAGCCTGGTTTTCCCTCAGCATTTCGCGCCGCCTGCGCCGCGTCGTTGACTTCGCCGATCGGGTAGCAGAGGGCGACCTCGACGCGCGCCTTGAAGACCGATACAACGACGAAATCTCTACCATGACCACAGCCCTCAACACTACGGCGGTGCGTCTTCAGGAGAGCTTTGCGGAGGTCGAGAGCCGCCGCAGCGAACTGGCCGCCCTGCTCGACTCCATGCAGGAGGCCGTCGTTGCTATCACTCGCGAAGGCAACGTGAGCTGGTCCAACTCCGTCATGCAGCGTCTTACCGGCACACAGATTCGCGAAGGCCGCGCTCTGGTCCACTCCGTTCGTGACCCCGACATTCTGGCCTGCGCCGAAGGAGCGCTTCGCGAGCGCGAGGTCCGCTATGGCCGCGCTACCTCACTTGTTCATGGCCGCATCTTCGAGATCAACGCCGCACCCATGCCTGGTGGTGGCGCTGTTGTGGTTCTGCATGACGTCACCAGCGTCGAGGCCGCCGAAAAGTCCCGGCGCGACTTCATTGCAAATGTGAGCCATGAGCTGCGAACCCCGCTCACCTCCATCTCCGGCTACGTCGAAACCCTGCTCGAAGATCCTGCATCCCAGCCCCGAGACCACACGCGAATTTCTTGCGATCATTCTTAAGAACTCCAATCGCATGAATCGGCTCACCGAGGACCTGCTCGCACTGGCCAGTGTCGAGAGCCCTGACTATATGCTGCAGCGCAGCCCATTCGCGCTTCATCGCTGGTGGACGATGCAATCGAATCGCTTGCAGGCATGGTAGTCGACTCCGGAATCGAGATTGAATCCGGCGGCGCGCCCGATGATATCGTCATGGCTGATCCTGACGGCATGACCCAGGTCTTCGGCAATCTGATTGAAAACGCCATGAAGTACGGCAAGTCCGGCGGCCGCATCCGCGTCTCCGCGCAGACCGCTGAGCGCGAAGTCGAGTTCGTCGTGCAGGATTTTGGCCCAGGCATCGCCTTCGAGCATCTCAACCGTATCTTCGAGCGATTTTACCGCGTGGACAAGGCTCGCTCTCGTGACTCCGGCGGCACAGGCCTCGGCCTCGCCATTGTCAAGCACATCGTGCAGGCCCATGGCGGCCGCATCTGGGCGGAGAGCGAGTTGGGCCATGGAGCCGCTTTTCACTTCACGCTGCCGATCGTTTCGCGAGAGTCGCATGCGGCGATGCCTGAGTCGCCCGAGTCAGCTACTGAAAACGTCCCGGTCCCGCCACATACTCGATAGCTCCGAACTGTCCGAGCAGGCTCACGCCCCTCCAGCTACGCTGCATCCGACGCAATATTTATGCCATCTTTATTTCTGTTCGTAAGCCACACCTCGTAAATCCATCGTTTTTACCGTGAAATTTCAATTCCCAGTAACATTGCGCGCAGAAAATAACGGATGAAACTACCCAGAAACGGAGTCTATTGTGAAGAAAAATTCGATCTGGCTTTCGGGGGGCAGAACTGTTCAAACGGCGGTTGCTGTGACTGGAATCCTTTTGCTAACTGCTGTTGGCTCAGCTTATGGACAGAAGCTCACCGGCGCCGGCGCCACATTTCCGTATCCCATTTATTCCAAGTGGTTTAGCGAGTACAGCGCGGCACATCCCGGCGTGGAGATCAACTACCAGGCCATTGGCTCAGGCGGCGGTATCAAGCAGGTCACTGCAGGTCTGGTCGACTTCGGCGCTGCAGACGTACCGATGACGGATCAGCAGCTCAGCGACTCCAAGATCAAGATCATTCACATTCCCACGGTTCTCGGTGCTGTGGTGCCGATGTTCAATGTTCCCGGCGTCAATGAACTGAAGTTTTCGCCCGATGTCCTCGCCGACATCTTCCTCGGCAAGATCTCCAATTGGGACGACGCTCGCATAGCGAAGGACAATCCGGGAGCAAAGCTACCCAACCTCTCGATCAGTGTCGTACACAGGGCTGAAGGCAGTGGCACCACGTTCATCTTTACCGACTACCTGGCCAAGGTCAGTAAGGACTGGGAGAACGGCCCGGGTCGCGGTGCTGCTCTCAACTGGCCCAAGGGCATCGGCGGTAAAGGCAACGATGGCGTCGCCGGCTACATCCGCCAGCTTCCTGGTTCCATCGGCTATGTTGAGCTGATTTATGCTCTCCAGAATCACATTGCCTTTGGTGAAGTGAAGAATGCTGCCGGTAACTGGGTTAAGGCTTCGATTGCCGGCGTCACAGCTGCGGCCGCAAGCGTCAAGCAGATGCCTGCCGACTACCGCGTGTCCATCACCAACGCGCCCGGCGCCGACGCCTATCCGATCTCCAGCTTCACCTGGCTGCTCATCCCCACTCAGGGACAGGATGCCGCCAAGCGGAAGGTGCTGAAAGACTTTTTAAACTGGATGCTGATGGGCGGGGAAAAGGAGGTTTCAGCGCTTTACTACGCTCCTTTGCCTGATTCGCTCATCGCCAGGGAGCACCAGACTGTTGATAATCTCAAGTAGTTGAATCTTTTGCACAGATGCGGCCCGGAAAAAGACTTCCGGGCCGCCGCGTCTGTATGAAACATCAAATCGTCAGCAGTAATTACCAGGCGGTTACTGCGGAAAGTGGTCTATGCGCTTGATTTCGCAGCCCGTTAACACCCTGTTCATATTACGCTCTTTAGCCTTGATTTGGTGACTGTTCCCTTGTCAGAGATTCGCCTGAGAAAACCGGAAACAGCGGCAGAAGGTGTCCGAACCGTACCCGCGATTGCAGTTCGAGAGAACGACGGCCGGGGTGTTCCTCAAAGTCCGCCGCAGGGCATCTCCGAGATCCGTACGACTTCCTTCAGTCTCGCGGCAATTCGGCGATGGCGGATAGCGCCTTCAAGCGGCCTGATGATGCTCTGCGCCTTGAGTATCTTTGTCGTTGTCGGGCTCATAGTCATTGAGCTGGTGATGCAGTCGCAACCCACCTGGCATAAGTTTGGGCTGCCGTTCTTCTACAAGTACAACGTCGACCCGGTCACGAAGATGCCGCTGTTCTGGGATCCGGTAAATGGCACGTTCTACGCGCTTCCGTTCCTTTACGGAACGCTGGTGACCTCGCTGATAGCGCTGGTGATCGCTGTGCCGCTAGCGCTCGGTGTTGCTATCTTCCTCACCGAGATGTGCCCCAAATTCCTGCGCGGATCGTTGGCCTTCCTGACCGAACTGCTCGCCGCCATCCCCAGCGTCGTCTACGGCCTCTGGGCAATCTTCGTTCTGGTGCCGCTGCTGCGCGAGCACATCAATCCGATCTTTATCTCCGTCTTTAGTGCGCCATGGGTGGTGAGAATCTTTGGCTGGACCGATCTGGTGGGTGATGACGGACTGTTTGGCGGAGTCAATCTTGGACTCGGCCTGTTCGCTGCAGGAGTGGTGCTGGCCATCATGATCCTGCCCATCATCGCCTCGCTCACCCGCGAAGTGATGACCTCGGTGCCCCACTCCCAGCGTGAAGCCGCGTTGGCCCTCGGGGCCACCCGCTGGGAAACAATTCGCATCGCAGTGCTGCGCAATGCCCGTATCGGCATCGTCGGCTCCATCATTCTGGGCCTTGGCCGCGCACTCGGCGAAACCATGGCCGTTGCGATGGTTATCGGCAACACGCCGCAGATCCAAATGTCGCTTCTCTCTACCGGTAACTCCATGGCCTCGGTCATCGCCAATGAGTTCAGCGAAGCCACCAGCGACCTGCACCGCAGCGCTTTGATTGAGGTCGGCCTGGCGCTCTTTCTTGTCACCATCATCGTCAACGGTCTGGCCCGTCTGCTGATGTGGGCCGTGACGCGCGGCGCTCCGGCGCGGGTGAACTGAAGCCTATGAGCGCTAGATTGCAACAGAACAAGCTGCACAACTCCATGCGCACGGTGATGGATCACGTGGCCACCGCACTGGCTGTGTTAGCCACCATTCTTGTGGTTGCGCCGTTGATCGCCATCTTCTTCTATCTCGTCTACAAGGGCGCGAGTTCGCTCAATTTTGCGTTTTTCACGCAGATTCCCAAGCCCGAGGGTGAGGTCGGCGGCGGCATGGCCAATGCCATCGTTGGCTCAGCCGTCGTTCTTGCAATTGCCAGTGTCATCGGCATTCCCATCGGCATCGGCGGCGGCATCTATCTCGCCGAATATGGCCGCGGCACGAAGCTTGCGAATGCCGTCCGCTTCACAGCCGACGTGCTGAACGGCGTCCCCTCCATCGTGATAGGGATCGCCGCGTATGCGCTTGTTGTTGTTCCTATGCATCATTTCTCGGCTTTGGCCGGCGGTGTTGCGCTGGGCATCATGATGATCCCGACCGTGACGCGCAGCAGCGAAGAGATGCTGCTCATGGTGCCGCACGCCATTCGCGAAGCAGCCCTTGGCCTCGGTGTCCCCAGCTGGCGTTCTGTGCTGGCCATTACACTCAAGACCGCTTCGCCTGGCGTAGTCACCGGATGCATGCTTGCTTTCGCGCGCGTCGCCGGCGAGACAGCGCCGCTGCTCTTTACGGCGCTTGGCAATCAGTTCTGGAGCGTCAGTCTCAATCGTGAAATTGCGGCTCTGCCGTTGCAGATTTATATCTACGCTATCTCGCCCTATGACGATCAACACCGTCTGGCGTGGGCTGGATCACTGGTGCTGATTGCATTGATCGTCTTGTCCGTGGCTCTGGTTCGGTACGTAGCAAGCCGCGGAGTTTTGAAGGGAGCCAGTTAAGTGGGAGTCGGTATCGAGGTCACCAATCTGAACGCGTGGTATGGGACCAATCACACGCTGCAGGACATCAATCTGCCCGTCCCGGCCAACCACGCTACCGCGCTGATCGGGCCCTCGGGCTGCGGCAAGTCAACCTTTGTGCGCTGCCTCAATCGCATGCACGAAACCAATCCCGTCGCTCGCGTTACCGGTTCCGTTCGTATTGGCGACCAGGACATCTACGCCGACGCCTCACCGGTTGAAGTGCGTCGCCGCGTTGGCATGGTCTTCCAGCGTCCTAATCCGTTTCCGACCATGTCCATCTACGACAATGTCTGCAGCGGACTCAAGCTCAATGGTTTCCGCAACCGCAAAATGCTCGATGAAGTTGTCGAACGTTCTTTGCGGCAGTCTGCGCTTTGGGATGAAGTCAAGGACGACCTCAAGAAGAAATCAGGCGCCAGCCTCTCCGGCGGTCAGCAGCAGCGTATGTGCATCGCCCGCGCCCTCGCCGTCGACCCTGAAGTGTTGCTGATGGATGAGCCTGCCTCCGCGCTCGATCCAGTCTCTACTTCGAAGATCGAGGATCTTATCTTCGAGCTCAAGACGCAGTACACCATCGTCATCGTGACGCACAACATGCAGCAGGCCGCGCGTGTCGCTGAGAAGACCGGCTTCTTTCTGAATGGGCGTCTGGTCGAGTTTGATTCCACCCATAAAATTTTCACGAACCCAAGCGACAAGCGAACCGAAGATTACATTACAGGTAGATTTGGATGATCCTCCGGCCGCGAAGCCGGCTTAGCTTTGAAGAAAGGTCCGGGTCCCCGCAATGACGCGAATTCGCTTTCACCGTAGTCTCGATGATTTGAAAGAAAAGCTCCTGGTCATGGCGGGCCTCGCAGAGCAGGCCATTCAGCGCGCAATCGAGGCTTACCGGGTTCGCGACCTCTCGATCTGCGATCTCGTCAGCCGCAGCGAAATGGCCATTAATCGCCTTGAGCGCGAGATCGATCAGGCTGCCCTCGACCTGCTCGCGATGGAGCAGCCCATGGCCATCGACCTGCGCTTCATCCTCGCCGTCATCAAGATCAACGCCGATCTCGAGCGCGTAGGTGACGGAGCCAAGTCCATCAGCGACCGCGTCCGCACGATGGACAACATGGCCACCGCCGATCTTCCAGTCGACATACCGCGCATGGCGTCTTTGGCCTCGAACATGGTGCGCAAGGCTCTGCAATCCTTCATCGAAGCCGATGCCGAAATGGCCCAGTCCATCCTGACCCTCGACGACGCGGTCGATGGCATGAACCGCGCTGCGCATGTCTCGCTGGCCAATGTCATGGCCACCCAGAGCCACCTCGCTCCGCAGGCGTTGAATGCGCTGATGGTCTGCCGCAGCCTCGAGCGCGTGGCCGACCACGCCACCAACATCGCGGAAGATGTGATCTTCTGGGTGAAAGGCGCGGATGTACGGCATAAGGGGAGCGTTGATAATGAATCGAACACTAACTGGCAACCGCAAACAAATTAGCAATATTTTGCTTGTGGGAATGCATTTGTGCCGAGGCATATTCCCTCTTATCCAGAAATAAGTTACCGCTGGTCAACCTGATGTGCTACAGCATTTTCGCCTCCGATGCTTACGGCGCCATGGTTGCCCCGCGGCTTTTCCTCAAGAAAAGCCGCACTTTGTAGTTTGCGGTTGCAGAGACTAGAACCGAAAATGCTGCAGGACACGACCTCGATATGGGCCAGAACGTTTACACGCAGGTTCCAGTTAAGCAGAGGCAGGAAACTGTGCAGTAGGTTGACACTGATCGACCTCGGAGTGGCCAAAGCGCCGATCGCAGGTGCGGGAACCATACCCCACGCAAATATGTATGGTCATGAGCACGCCCCCGATCGTCCATCACCCTACGCCCCCAACTGATGCCGATAGTTCGACGACCGGTGGTCTGCCCATCGACTCTACCTTTAAAAACATTCGGGAATAATTTATTTCCGCTCTGGTGAATTCCGCGGTATCATCCCCGCGTCGCTTGTTTATGTTGGTTGGAGCGCTCAACGGATTAACTCGCTTCTCCAAGGTATTGCATATCGTTTTCGGGCGAGCTACAGCCTTGAGCATTCTGCTCGAAGTGTCTTTGCAGAACGTTAGATCATTCAACACGCACTGGAGGATTCTCCATGGGTCAACCGTACGTCGGTGAAATTCGGATGGTGGGCTTCAATTTTGCTCCGGTACAGTGGGCACTCTGCAATGGCCAGAGTCTGCCGATCTCCCAGTACGAGACGTTGTTCAACCTCATCGGGACGACCTATGGGGGCGATGGGCAGACCACATTCAATCTCCCTAATCTGCAGAGCCGGATTCCATTTCATATGGGTGCGAACAGCATGGGGGATCGCTTTACCATCGGCCAGATTGCGGGTACGGAGTCGGTAACGTTGAATACGCAACAGATCCCTCAGCACACACATACGTTGGCCGCGAACTCGGGTAATGGTGGCCAGCCCAGTCCCGCTGCAGGCGTCTGGGCTGGGTCCTCGTTGGATCAGTTTTCTTCCGCGACGCCGAACAATGCGATGAGCTCCAATGGGACGACAAACTCGGGCGGAAGCCTTCCGCATGACAACGTTTCGCCGGTCCTGGTGATCAACTTCGTCATTTCCCTTTTCGGCGTCTACCCAAGCCAGGGCTGAACACCGGAAAAGCAGAGGAGAATTATGGGTACACCGTATCTCGCGGAGATCAGGATCGTAACTTTCAACTTTGCGCCCAAGGGCTGGGCCCTTTGCAACGGCCAGACGCTCGCCATTAATCAAAATGCGGCTCTGTTTTCCTTGTTGGGAACGTACTACGGCGGGGATGGCAGAACTACTTTCCAACTTCCCAACCTGCAGGCGAGAATGCCCATCCATCAGGGCGCGGAATACTTTATTGGAATGCCGGGAGGGCAGTCATCACACACGCTTGTCATGACAGAGATGCCACAGCATAACCATGGGGCTGTGGGGGTGAGTACAACGGCTGCGACCGATGTCGCTACCGGCAACATCTGGGCGAATTCCCAGCAAAATCCGTATGCCGCAGGCGCGAACACATCACTGGCTCAAAGCGTGCTTGGTCAAGTCGGCGGAAGCCAGCCGCATGACAACATGACCCCCTATTTAGTCTTGAATTTCATCATTGCGCTGCAGGGAATCTTTCCCTCGCGGAATTGAGAGAGGATCGAATCGATGTCGGACCAATTTCTCGGAGAAATCCGAATGACCGGTTTCAACTTTGCCCCCATAGGCTGGGCGCTTTGCAACGGGCAGATCCTTCCCATTTCGCAGTACACTGCCTTGTTTTCGCTGCTCGGCACCTATTATGGCGGCGATGGTAGGTCGAATTTCGGGTTGCCCAACCTTCAGGGGGTAGCACCCATGGATCAAGGACAGGGCGTGGGTCTATCTCAGCGAATCATAGGAGAGACTGCAGGAGAACCGACGGTTACGCTTCTCCTGAATCAGATTCCGGCGCACGCTCACACACCTCATGCAGCCGCTGCCGGTAACTCCGGGGCTCCAGGTCCAACCATGGCCTTTGCAGCGGGTGGCCGGGGAAAGCCGCCGGCATATGCGCCCTACTTGAGCAGCGCCGCTGTTTCTATGGCCGGCGCGGCGGTAGGTTTTACTGGTGGCAACCAGCCGCACAATAACTTGCCCCCCTATTTGACAGTTAACTTCATCATTGCTATGACCGGTATCTATCCAGCACGTTCCTGAGGGCGTCTTGCAGACTCCAATTGCGCTACGCAAGGCAACTGCGGCAGATCTTCCGTTTCTCGGACATTTGTATCGGGATACTCGACGGCCGGAAGTGAAAGATTTTGGCTGGTCACGAGAACAAGAAGAGTGGTTTCTGCAGATGCAGTTCGAAGCAAGACAGCGCTCGTATGCGGCGGCGTTTCCCAATGCGGAAGACCAGATCGTGTACGTGGACGACGCGCCAGTTGGACGTATGCTGGTGGATCGTGAACCAGCCGGGCTGCACCTGATTGATCTCGCACTATTGGAGGATCAAAGAAACCAGGGCATCGGCAGCGAGTTGATCGGCAAGCTTCAGAAGGAGTGCGTCAAAGAGAGCTGGACTTTGCACCTTCAGGTGCTCAGAGACAACCCGGCGATTCGGCTCTATCGGCGGCTGGGGTTCGCGGAAGGCGAAGCCGACGCAATGTATTTGCATATGGCCTGGATCCCCGCCAGCAGGTCTGAAAGGTTTTCGATGGCCAGACATCTCACCGCTGATGATTTCGTACCCCATGTCGATACACGGTTTAGAGTTACCGGAGAGGATGACTTCGAATTGATCCTGACTTCGGTCAAGGATTGTTCCAATGACCAACTGGAGCAGTTTTCTCTTGCTTTTGTGGGGAGCGCTTCACCTTGGCTTCCGCAGGGGCAGCACAAACTTGAGCATGTGCAAATGGGGGAGTGCGACCTATTTCTGGTACCCAACGGTCCCGATGCCGGCGGCATGCGCTACGAGGCTGCGTTCTCGCGATTCGCCGAGGCGCGCGGCGCGGAGGCCAATAATTCTCAGAGTTATGCCGGTCACCGGCAGATGACCTAGGGCGAATTAGGAGGCGCGATGAATTCGTTGCGAGAATTTTCTTTGACAATCTTAGTCAGCTGAGATAATTTCGTGCGGTTCGGACTATTCGGTCGCTAATTTGTAGATACCTTCCCGAAGTTTAGAAGGAAGGACTCCGCGGTCTAAGCCTGCAACATTTCGAGATCCCCTCCCTCACATCGGCCTGCGAATGCCGTTTTAGGCGGTTCGCTGTTTGCCTGGCGGAATTCTGAATTGCGCGGTATCGAAAACTGCGATTGCGAAGTTACGACCGTTGTTCTGTTCAGCATGCCATAGCCTGGCAGCCGTCGTCGCCTTCGGTTGAAGAGGCCCCGAGAGGCTCATGACCTCTAACATCAACCACCCCCAGGAGACTTCTCAATGATATCGCGTATCGAGTGCATGGTTGCCCGCCCGTGTTCCTCTGTCCCGCGCCTTGCGCGCTCGTCTTCAGGCTCTCAGTCGCGTATTTCCATGACGCGTGCTTTGCGTCTGGCTGGCCTGGTTCTGGTGGCCATGCCGCTGTTGGCGGGTGTATGCGTGGCCGCGCAAGCGGTGCGTGGCATCAGGACTGAAAAGCCCCTGGTCAGCTTCAGGAGCCCGCAGAGCGTGAAGCTCCATTACACTGGAGCCGCTATGGCGGTGAGAACCCTGCAAGGCGGGGGTGCGACACCGACGACACTTGCTTCGGCGGATTTCAATGCCGACGGCGCAATGGATGTGGTGGCCGGATACGCGACGAAAGATGGCGCAGTGCTGACTGTGCTGCTGGGCAACCCCGATGCGTTTGCGCCTACCGATACCACAATGTACGAAAAGGCGATGCGAGGCAGCATTGCAGACACCTTCCTGCCCAAGGCCGGAGTGTTTGCGGTGCCCGAGTCGCCGGATCTGTTGGTAACCGGCGATTTTAACCGCGACGGCCACCAGGACGTGCTGACAGCCTCGCGCGGCGGTCGTCTTTACCTGCTGGCCGGAGATGGAAAGGGAGGATTGTTGGCTCCGCAAGTAGTGCAGTTGGCTAACCCGGTGTGGGCTCTGGCGGTTACCGGCGATGGTCACGTTGCGGTTAGCATGGACGGCCCTAGAGGCGCGAAGCTGCAGATACTCACACCCAGCCCGCAGGGGCTGATCGCGGGCACAACCTACAGGTTGCCGGAGCGGGGCGATTCCGTGGCCTGGAGCTACCTGGGCGGCGGAGCCGACTTGGTGGTAGCCGCAGGGTCCAATGTGGTAGTGATTTACAACGCGCTGTCGGCGACGCCGCAGACCGAGATGATTGCGCTTCCGTTTGAGGCGCAGGCCTTGGTCGCAGGCGACTTCATCTGGGATCGCGATGGCCGCACGGAGATATCCGTTCTGGCCAGCGATGGCGGCATTCACATCCTGCAACATGGAACCCTGGACACCCGCCCCCTCACCGCTGCGGATGCCACCAGCCGCCGCGCCGAGCTGAGGGCTGAGCGAAAACAGCATCCCAACCCGGAATCCGTGGGTCCCTGGACCGTGGCAAAAACGCTGTCCTACTCCGGATCCGCCGCTTCCACGACGGTCTCGCCCTCGGCCTTCAGTTCGCCACGTCTGGCTGCTTCTTCAACCGGGGATTTGCTGGTGCTCGATGGGGAGCGGAACCTTCTCAGTGTCCTCGAAACTTCGGGGAAGATGACGAAATCCAGCGAGACCATTTTGCTTCCCAGCGCTCCAGTGGCTGCGCTGGCCCTGCCGCAGAAGATCGACGCATCGCGGGATATGGTGGTCTTGACCTCGGCTCAATCCGAGCCGTTGGTGATAAGGGCCGATGCCGACCCGGCCGTTAACGTTACGACGACTGCTGATACGGATTCGCACAATGCGTGCGGTTTGGGTTCTGGGATTACAGTTTCGAACCTGACCGCCCCGATCAGCTTGCGTGCTGCAATCTGCGCCGTCAACAACTCCTCTCCTGGGACATACACCATCAATGTCCCGGCGGGAACTTACTCGTTGAGTTTAAACACCTTCGCCGGCATCAATTCGGGATCGCCGTCCGCGGAGCTCCAGGTTGGATTCATCCCAGGCCAGAACGTTTCGATCATCGGAGCGGGCGCAAGCACCACCATTATCCAGCAGACCAACGGCATCGATCGAGTCATCGAGCAGGACGAGCTTCTAAACGGCGATATTCCCCTTACCATTTCTAACCTGACGCTGACCGGAGGGCACTGCACCTCCAGCGGTCTCGATTGCAGCGCCGGCGGAGGCGCCGTGCTCGCAGGCTTTGTTGCGGGGGACACTCTCAATCTCAGCAGCGTGGTCGTGGAGAGTAATATATCGGCCGACACCGCCGACGCCGGGAACCAGGGCGGTGGAGTGGCCATGTCCGGGCCAGGCTTTACGATTACCAACTCCTCATTTCTGAACAATTCCGTAACGACTGCGTCGAACAGCACGGGATTGGGAGCTGGAGTATATTTTCTGGACGACGTTGCAGGAAACCTGTCGATCACGAACTCCATTTTTAGCGGCAACACCGCTCCAGCTTCCTCATCCGTCCCCGCGCAGGGAGGAGGTTTGGAGATTGCGCTCAATATGGCCGGCGACACCGCCACCGTCAGCGGCTCGACCTTTACCGGGAACGAGGCGCTGGGAACGAACGGAGAGGGAGGCGGGATTTATGCTGAGGGTCCCACGACAGTTTCAAACTCCCGCATCGCAGGGAACACTGGCGCGGGGGGAGGCAGCGGCTACTGGCAACAGGGTGCTGCCGGCACGGTGAAAGGCAATTGGTGGGGTTGCAACGGCGGACCAAACATGAGTGGCTGCGATACGGTGAATGCGTCTACCGTCGTAGGCGACAATGCATCAGTGAGTTTCAGTCCCTGGCTGGTGCTTAGCATCGGCGCAAGCGCCACGCAAATCGACGTGGGCGGCACCTCTAATCTGACGGCCACTCTCGCCAACAATGGATTCACCATTCCCAACGGCACTTCAGTCACTTTCGGCGGCACGCTGGGAACCTCGAGCCCCACGAGCGCGACGACCAGCACAGGAACGGCAGGTTCGGCCTTTACAGCCGGAGGTACCCCCGGCGCGGGCAGCGGCACAGCCAAGCTCGATAACCAGACCGTCAGCGTAACCATTAACATCGCTGGAATCCCGGTGCTGGCGGTGTCGAAGTCGCACACCGGGAACTTCACCCAGGGCTCAACCGCTGTGTGGAACCTTCAGGTATCCAACGCAGCCGGATCCGCAGCGGACCCGACCACCGGCGCGCAGGTGACCGCGTTGGATACGCTGCCTACGGGCTACACTCTTGCGAGCTCGAGCGGCGCGGGTTGGAGCTGCACCGGTTCAAGCAACACCGTCACTTGCCACAGCAGCCAGGTGGTTGCCGGCGGGGGTGGCTTGTTCCCGGTTCTTCAACTGACGGTCAATGTGCCGGCCAACTCACCCACCTCGGTAACCAACAATGTGGTCGTCTACGGCGGTGGCTCCACGACACAAACCGGTCCAGGGAATGGCGCCACGGCGTCTGATATCGCGACCGTACTCCAGGTACCGGCCAGCGTGATCATCAACAATGGCGGGGGCACCCAATCGGCCGTCATCGGCGCCGGATTTGGCATCCCTCTCTCGGTGACAGTAACGGATGCTCATGCGGTTGTTATTTCCGGCTACCCTGTGATCTTTACCGCCATCGCCGGCGGCAGTGGGCAGAGCGGAACTTTCTCCAACTTGACCGGGACCACCACGGTTCCTACCAGCGTTTCCGGTATCGCCAACGCAGGTACTTTCACCGCCAATCTCAAAACAGGATCGTATACCGTTACCGCATTGGCTGGAGGCGCGTCAGCCACCTTCAATCTGACCAATCTCGGCAAATCATTGACGACGATTGCGTCGTTGACCTCGACCACGGCCACCATCGACGTCTTTGGTCTTGGTTTTACCGCTCCAAGCGGCCAGCTTAGCTTTATCGATGTGACCACAAGCAACCCCGTAGCTGCGCCGGTGACGCTCAATACGGCTACGGCTACCGCCGCGCTGAGCCCGCAGACTACCACCAGCACGGGCGCCAACACGCTGCCAGATTGGACGGTGCTGGGTGACGTCAACGGCGACGGCAAGCTCGACCTGGTTACTTCGCTCTACCAGACCGACTCCGTGAGCGTGCAGTTGGGCAACGGTGACGGCACCTTCCAGGCGGCTACGATTACACATATCGCCACAGGCTTCGGTCCTGCGGAAGGCCACCTGGTGAGCCTGCGCGGCAACGGCACGCAGGACCTGATCGTGGGTAGCTTCAACACCAATGAGATCGCGGTGTTGCTGGGCAACGGCAATGGCACCTTCCAGACGCCCGTTTTTTATACCCTCGGCACCTCGTCTAACACGCCCACTTCGCTCACCACCGGCGACTTCAACGATGATGGCCATCTGGATGTCGCTGTCGCCAACACCGAAAACAATACCGTCAGCATCCTCCTCGGCGATGGGGCAGGCAATCTCAGTGTTTCCGGAACACCCATTAGCGTCGGACGCGAGCCGGAAGCGATCCGAGCCGGCGACTTCAACGGCGATGGCTTTTCTGACCTGGCGGTTGCCAATTATCAAGATGGAACTGTAACCACCCTCTTGAACAACCAGAATGGGACCTTCACCAAGGCGACTATCAGCGTGGGAAGCGGGGCTCGTTCGGGCCCACAGGCGCTGGCCATCACTGGGTCGGGAAGCAGCCTGAAGCTGGCTGTAGCAAACTACCTCGATAACACCGTTAGCGTTCTCCAAAGCAACGGGAGCGGCGGATTCGGCGCGCAGACAATTGTGGCGGTGGGCAAAGGACCAGACGATCTGACTTTCACCGACATCAATGGAGACGGATTCGAGGATCTGGCAGTAGCGAACTACATCGATGGCACGGTGAACCTCGTACTGGGCAGTTCCGGAGGAAGCTTCACGCTTAACGGCACGTTCAAAGTGGGCAACAATCCCTACTCTGCCGCAGTGGGCGATCTCGACTTGGACGGCACGCCCGATATCGTGGTATCCAATTGCTTCAGCAACAACACCGGGGTTCTCTTGGGCGGTACCCAGATCTCCGTTCCTTATTCGGGACTCGCGTTGACACCAGGCGACATGCTTCATGCTGTATACACGCCTGACGGTGCGAGCAAATATGGACAAAGCACTTCGGCCAATGTAACTGCACCATAACAGCGAGTCGAAGCGCGATGAGGAAAGGTGTTTTTATCTCTAATTTGGGGGAAAGGGAGGGTTAGTGAATCTATGAATGAGAAAGAAGAGAAGTTATCTTCGCACATTGGCGCGGAGGAACAGACCGCTTCCGGTGACGACGCGTTGGATTCGGTGAAAACGCCGAGCCGTCGCGAACTCATCGAAAGATATGGCAAGTATGCGATTGTCGCCGCTCCTCTGTTGTTGTTCGCATCGAAAGCCCGGGCGATTCACAGCAAGCCTTAGCTGCAGCATTACAACCTGGCCGCTGCGGACGTCGATTACGCCTGAGGCGGTCGTAAATAGATAAGAGGCAGGCATCACACCGGATTGAGGATTGGGATGTTAGCGATCGACAATTCGCTTGTAGGAAGTCCCAATCCGTTACCGGATCCACCGCCGCCAGACAATTCGCATGCTGCCGGCGAAGCCGCATTGCTCATCATCTGTTTGCGTGGATTGCCATTTTGTGTTCCCCCCGGCACAGATTGGCGCGCACTACTGGAATTAGCTAAGCAGAATGGTGTGCTTCTTCTGGTGTATCAGCGACTGCGCGCACTGGGCGCCGATATGCCCGGATTCTTCCAGGAGGCCGCGCGAGAATCTCGTGCAGGCGCCGAGTCGTTAGGCAGAGAATTAGAAATCTTGCTGCAATCCCTGGCGGATCAGGGCATCGAGGCTCTTCCGCTCAAGGGTCCCGCGTTGGCGCTGGCGCTCTATGGCGATGAGGCGCTACGACAGTCGAATGACATCGATCTTCTGGTGCGCCACGACGATTTTCCGCGGGCGGAAGCATCATTGCTGCACCAGGGTTTCCGCGCACTGGGTGCGGCAAGCGAACATGACCGGAGGTTTCTTCGCGGCGAACTCCTGGTGGAACTCCACTTCGAACTGATGTCCATGCAATTCTTTCCACTTGATGTCGAGGGCGTCTGGAGCCGGTCCCAACGAACTTACTTTCGTGGCAAACCGGCCAGGTCGATGTTCAAGAACGATCTGGTCCTCTTTTTGTGCGCCCATGGCTTAAAACACGGCTTTTCGAGACTCATCTGGATACTGGATCTCGCGCACGCATTGCAAGGGTGGGAATATAGCGATTATCAGGGTCTGGCGCTGCAAGCGAAGCGGCAGGGCCTGCAGCCGTGGCTGCTCGTCGGTTGTGAAGTTGTGCGCGCCATGTTTCCTCAGCAGCTACCCGTCGCCTTGGATGCTGTAATCGCAACGTCACCTGCAGCTCTGGAACGAGCGCGCCGCGCCGCTGCAAGGCTTTTTTCAGAATATACAGAAATTGTCGTCAACGATTTCCGTCGCTATTATCTGCAAGCCGAGCCAAACCCATTTATGCGATGGCGCTACCGGTTGTGGTATCTCGCACCGACCGAGACAGACCGTCTATGGGCGCGCCGCCATCGCATCCATCCGCGGTTGCTGGTAATTCTCAGACCATTTCGTCTTCTGGCGAAATACGGTCCTCGGAGAGTATGGCGAATTCTCTTTCCCGCCAACATCTAGAATTCCATGGTGTGGCGAGAGCGCATGGGCCAATGCGATTCTTTGTCAGGGTCAACGGTGATACTTTGACTGTTTTTCAGAATACGGAACTTGATTTCGAATGCGTCACCTGTGCATGCCAACGCCAATGGCTCTATCTGCTTGGTGATGAAGGCGTGGTGTATTCAGAACCCCAGCGTCACTTCGCCGGTCTGGATTCGGCTGGGATTTCCGCTTATCGGGCGTTGGACGCTGGAGCTGAGATTGAGGATTTGAGACTCGCCGGTAATCGGCATTCGTCTGCCGCCGTTTCCGATGACGGACTCGAAGCCATTCGGGCACTGACTTACGGCATTTTCCCAGACGATGAATCTTCAGACGAATCCCAAGAGGATTGGTCCGATCCGACTCCCTCAGTATTCATGCCATCAGGAGCCGTGAACATCGAAATCCAGGGCACTCCGATTTCCGTTGTTTACCCCCCCGGACCATGGGCGGAGATTTGTCGGGATAGCTTCCGGGATTGCGCGGTTTCCGACCAGGCAGCCAGTTGGTGCATCTCCGCGCAACCAACAGAAGATGGCTGGGCGATCTGCGTAAATGAGTGTAAATTCTTCACCCTGCGAAATGAGCAGCAGCTTGGACTGGGATTGATGCATGCGGTGCGTTCCTTATTGTATGCGCGGGGTGATTACGACATCGCCTTTCATGCGGCCATGATTGCAGATGATGATTGCGGAATCATGCTCTGCGCCCCACGCGAACACGGCAAGAGCACGCTGGCGGCCTATCTCGTCGCTCGTGGATTTGATCTCCTTGCGGATGAGCCGGCTTTGCTCCGTCTCGATGACTGGTCCATTTCGCCTCTTAACATGCCTATCAGCCTCAAAGAGGGAAGTTGGTCCATTCTTCAGCGGCACTTGCCACAACTGGCAGGCAGTCCTGTTCATCTGCGTTCGGACGGCATAAGAATACGTATGGTATATCCGCCGTCGCGGCATTGCTCAACGCGATCACGCCGTTTAACGCACATCGTGTTTCCACGCTTCGCACCGTCGTCTCCGGCAGAGTTAGAGAGGCTGTCTCTGGTCCATACTCTTCGCCTTCTCAACGAAGGCGGAATGCTCCTGGCGAACAAGTTTACGCGTGAGGACTTCGAAGCCCTCTTACAATCGGTACAGCGAACCCCTTCATACAGGCTTCAATATACTTCTCTTGACGAAGCGCTCCGGATGCTTCAGGAAATTGGCTGCATAGAAAAAGTCCCCTGAACACCTTGGAAGCGATAAACCAGGTTTCCGGTCTGAGCCAGCTTGTTTCTGGACGGCTTCTTTTGACGCCCAAGCCTCGATCTCTTCGATCTGAGTACGGTAAACGGGAGGCTCCCATTGAATTCGCGTGGGTACCGGGAGCCGCATCCGCCTGAATGCTCCGATTGAAAGCGGAACCAGGACACAGCATTGTTCGTAATTCCGCTTGCCGGATTAATAATTGTGCCGACGCAGCGTCATCCATATGAAGAGAACAAAAGGTGAGCCCGGAGCGATGGCCAGCGCAACCATGCCGTTAACGCAAAACACAGCGTGCGTCTCGCGATTGTTCGCAGAGCACCACAGACGCATTCTGGTTGCCGCTTACCGGATCACCGGAAATATGGCGGACGCCGAGGATGTAGCGCAGACCGTCTTTCTCCGTCTTACGGGTTGTGATGCCGACGGGATGAAGAATCCCGGAAGCTATCTCTACAGAGCGGCGATCAACGGAGCGCTGGACCTGCTGAGGCGGCGCACGGTCACTGCAGAGGAACCACTGGAGTCAGCCGATAGCTTGGCATCCGACCGGAACGACGCATCTCCCGACGCAGGCATTGCCCGGGGCGAGCTAGTTCGGTGGCTTCGCCTCGCCATTGCCGAACTGGCTCCGCGCGCAGCCGAGATGTTTACGTTGCGATATCTGGAAGAACTGGACAATCGCGAAATTGCTAGATGTATGAGCACATCGCAGGCCGTCGTGGCCGTGACTCTGCATCATGCGCGAGCGCAAATAAAGAGAAGATTTCGGGAGCTGGAACGAGGAAACTTATGAGAGATCGCGACAACACACTGCTCACTCAGGCCGTTCGAGGCCTGCAATCCGATCTACCCCGTGCTGAAGAACTCACGGCATCGGCGACGAAGATTGCGCAACGCCTTGGCATCGAGATCCGTGAAGAAGTTGCCGGTATCGTCACAGCCAACTGCGAAGATGTACGGCGCTCGCTTCATGCCTATAAGCGCGGTACGCTCTCGAACACGCAAGCCTCATTGATCGAGATGCATATGCGCCAGTGCGCCGGGTGCACTCAGACGTTTGGTTCAGGAAGCGCTATCAAGACGGTCGACTGGTCGCGACCATCGCAGGCACGGTTGCGCATCTGGAAGCCGCGCACCTTCGGATGGGCATTCGCAGTGGTCTTCTCTCTGCTGGTATGCGGGCTGTTTCTGTATCGCTCCTTTTGGGAGGTGCCGCCCGGCGTGCGTGCCGAGGTGCAGTCGATCGACGGCTCCGCTTATCTTGTTTCCGGCTCACAGGAGCGCTCCCTTTCGCCGGGCAATAAGCTTGACGAAGGAACGCAGTTGCGAACGGCGAGCGGATCGCGCGCTGTTCTTCGTCTTTCCGACGGGTCGACCGTGGAGGTTGGTGAGCGAACCTCTCTCGGTTTGTCGGCGCGCGGTCGCAACATGACCGTTTCGCTGAATGGTGGCGCCGTGATCGTTCAGGCTGCCCAGCGAAGCTCCGGTCACCTGTATGTGCGTACATCCGATTGCCGCGTAGCTGTAACGGGCACTTTGTTTTCTGTTAACTCGGGCATCAAGGGTTCGCGGGTCGCAGTATTGCGTGGAAACGTCGAAGTGGCCCACGCAGGCGTCGAAACCCAGTTGCAGGCGGGCGAGCAACTCGCAACCAGCGGCAGCCTCGCTCCTGTCCCACTGGAACAGGAGGTGGCGTGGAGTCAGGATCGCGACCAGCATCTTCAGCTCATCGCGGAATTGGCAACGCTGCAACACCGCATCGGACAGATTGCTCTTCCTCAGCCGGCATACCACAGCGACCTGCTCTCCCGCGTGCCTGCGGATACCATGCTCTACATCAGCATTCCAAATCTCGGAGATTTTCTAAGCCAGGCAAACGCCATCTTTCACGATCAGTTGAGCAACAGCCCGGCGCTACAGCAATGGTGGAACCGCGGTCATGGCAACAACACCGAAGAACTGGATGCACTTGTCGACAAACTGCACCGCGTAAGCGAGTATCTTGGCAATGAGATGGTGGTAGTTGGCCTGCGGCGAGCCGATCGATCGAGTTTTGCAATTCTCGCCGATGTTGAAAAAGATGGCCTGAACACAGCATTGAAGAGTCTGGTTTCTAACCAGACCAGCATGGGCAGCATTGTCGTGCTGGATGAGCCGGCGTTGAATGCCTTGCCGAATACCGCATCGTCCAGTCACGCAGCCTACGCGCTTCTGCTGCCGCATGAGGCCATCCTCTCCAACGATGTGACCATGTTGAAAACCGTGGATGCACAATTCAATGCAGGTGCAAGCGGGTTTGCCGCAGGCGAGTTTGGTAAGCAAATCGCAGCGGCGTATAGTCGCGGCGCCGGCATCATCCTTGCTGCAGATATCCACTCCATGCTCGACCAGAGCCAACAGCGATTATCCGCATCGCATCCCGCTGGCCGGGCACTCGAAGAGAGTGGACTCGAAGACGTTCGATACCTGATTGCAGAACACCGCGAAGGTAATGGTGCGCCGGAAAACCACCTGAACGTGGAATTTGCAGGCGAGCGGCAGCGTGTGGCTTCGTGGCTTGCCGAGCCTGGCCCCATGAGGTCGCTGGAATTCGTATCCCCCCATGCTTCCTTGGTGGCGGCGGCTCTTTCCAAAGACCCCAGTAAAATTGCCGACGACCTTACCTCCATGACTACTGCCGAGAGCGGCCACAGTAACACGCAGTCTAACCCGGCGGACGCGGAGCTTAAGGCCACGATCCATGACGAACTGATCGCCAACCTCGGCAGTGAGTTTCTACTTACACTCGATGGACCGGTATTGCCGACCCCCTCATGGAAAGGTGTGATCGAAGTTCGCGATCCCGATCGCATCGAAGCGGCTCTTGAGCATTTAGCGAGCCTCATCGACAACCAGGAGCAAAGTAAGAGCAGTCATCGAATCAGCATCGAACCCACCGACTCCAACGGCCAGCGGTTTTATGCCATCCACGATCTCTCTTCCGGTGCCGTCGTGGCGCAATACACTTTTTCAAACGGCTACATGCTCATTGCTCGAGCAACGCCCGGTGTTAATCGACGCTCTACAAACATATGCCAGCGGTGACTCGCTGGCCCGTTCTTCCAGCTTTCGCGCGCTGCTTCCGAAGGATAAGAACGATAATTACTCGGCGCGTGGCTTATCAAAACCTGAGCCCCGTTCTTACCCCGATGCTTTCGCAATTGAGCGGCGAGACCGCGGATATGGTCCGCAGGCTTGCGGCCGATTCTCATCCGACCGCTATCTGCGTATGGGGAGAGCAAAGCCGGATCGAAGCAGAGAGTGACAGCAATCTTTTCGGATTCGATTTCCTAACCTTGGGAACCCTGATGAATAAACGGAACCAGGGGATCGCTCCACAACGTAACAAACTGAGATGAGACGCTGATCGAGCTTGATCGTCTGGAAGTCCGGCTTGGCGGGAAACCCGTGTTAAATGGGTTGACGGGTGAGCTACGCGGCAAAGCCATCGGTCTGCTCGGGCCCAACGGCGCGGGCAAATCCTCTCTGATTAATACTCTGCTCGGCTTCTATACCCCCTCCGGCGGAACGGCGCGCGTCTTTGACATGGACGCGCACCGGGACCGCGCAAAGATCCGGCAGAGCATCGGCTACATGCCGGAGAACGACTCCTTCATCGGCAACATGAGTGGCGTTCACTTTGTGCGCTACATGGCCGAGCTTGCCGGCCTGCCGCCCCAAGAGGCGCTGGAGCGCGCTCACGAAGCTCTTTTCTATGTGGGCTTGGGCGAGGTACGTTATCGCAAGGTAAGCACTTATTCCCTGGGGATGAAGCAACTGGTCAAGCTGGCGCAGGCGCTTGCTCATGGACCGAGGCTTCTCATACTGGACGAGCCTACAAACGGCCTGGACCCCATGGCGCGACAGCGCATGATTCAGGTTATTCAGGAAATTCGAAACGAAGGCAGCATACGGTTGCTCATATCGTCACACCTGCTGCGCGATATCGATGAGATCTGCGATGAAGTTCTGATCCTCAAGAATGGGCACATCGCCGCGCTTTGCAACATCGAAGAGGAGCGCCGCTCTGCATCGCAACTTCATTGAGCTTGAAACCGTAGGTGCAACAGAGGCATTCTCCGCTGAGATTCGCGGCCTCGGTTTCGAATGCGCCACCTTCCCCGGCGGCAGAATCAAGCTCGTCATGCCGGATCATCTCGGCGCCCGCGATCTTTATGCCGTCGCCGCGGCGCCAGCGCGTTCAGATCCGGCGCATGCATCAACGGCGCGATTCGCTGGAAGACATCTTTCTAAGGGCTATGGATCACGCACCCGGTCAGGCAAATCATGTCAGTGTATAAGCACGACTACCGTGCCTACAGTGGAAGGGTGACCACGCCCTGGACGAGGATCCTCGTGCTCTTGCGCTACGGGCTCGCCGAGATCTGGGCATCGAAGATCACCATCGGTCTCGTAACCCTCTCGTTGCTCCCAATCATCGTTTTTCTCATTCAGATTTTTCTGGCCAACAATCCGGCCGCAAAACTGCTTGTACTCAAAGGCAATACTCGTCTGTTTGATATAGACGCATCTTTTTTTCTTAACGTACTCGAAACGCAATGCTGGCTCGCGCTGGTTGTCACTTCCTGGATCGCGCCGCGGCTGATTACCTTTGACCTCGCCGACAATGCCCTACCTCTTCTCCTCAGCCGTCCGATCTCTCGCTTCGGTTATCTCTTCGGAAAGTTCATGGCTTTGCTGGCCACTCTTTCCTTGTCGACCTGGATTCCGTGTCTGATTCTGTTCGCTTATCAAAGCTACTCTTCGAGCCAGCCCTGGGGTATGCAGAACCTGCGCATTCTGGCAGCGCTTTTCGCCGGCACCCTGATCTGGATCGCCTTCCTCTCGCTGCTCGGACTCGCTCTCTCGGCATGGGTCAAATGGCGCGGTGTAGCCACCGGCATCATCTTCGCGGCCGTGCTCGTCCCCGCCGGAGTGGGCGGAATCATCGGCGCGGTGCTGCGAACCAAGTGGGGATTCGTGCTGAATCTTCCCGTGATGATGACGCAGCTGTGGCAGCGGCTACTCGGTGCGCCTGAAGTCATGAGGCCCAGAGAGTGGCTGCCCAACGCTGCAATCGCCTGCGCATTGATCGCTGCGAGCCTCATCTGTTTCGTCATGCTTCACGTGCGGATTCGCGCCCGGGAGGTCGTGCGCGGATGAACGCCTATCCTGACCAGATCGTCTTTGACAACGTCACCAAGTTCTACGGTGAGGTCCTCGGCGTCAATCGAATCTCGCTTACCATTCCACCTGGGATCACGAGTCTTGTTGGCCCGAACGGCTCGGGCAAGACGACTCTGATGAACCTGATGACCGGTCTTGTTCAACCCTCCAGCGGAAGCATCTCCGTTCTCGGTCTCTCTCCTTCCGACGCGACCGGCTTCTTCCGCAACGTCGGCTACTGTACTCAGTTCGATACCTTTCCGCGCGGACTGAACGGGTGGCAGTTTGTCTTCGACAGCCTCATGCTGCATGGCATTCATGAGATGGACGCGATGCGGTTAACCAGCGAGGCTCTGGAACGGGTACGGCTCGGCGACGCGGCCTATCGCAAGATCGCTGGCTACAGCAAAGGCATGCGCCAGAAAGTTCGACTGGCCCAGGCCATCGCGCATCATCCCCGTGTGCTCATTCTCGACGAACCGTTAAATGGCCTCGATCCGATGGCGCGCGCAGAATCCCTAGCGCTCTTCGAAGAACTCGGCAGCCAGGGTATGTTTCTCGTCATTTCAAGCCACATCCTCGATGAGGTAGACCGCATCTCAGACCGCGTGGTGCTCATTACCGGGGGCTACCTGATCGCAGAAGGCAACATTCATCAGGTCCGGCAGGAGGTCCGCGAAAAACCAATGCAAGTGCTCGTCCGATGCGACAAGCCTGAGCTGTTGGCATCCCGTATGTTCTCGGTAAACCATTGCGTCGAAGCCAGAGTGCACGCCGATGGCAAAGGGATATTCCTCCGAACCGGTGACGTCGACCAGTTCTACACGTTGTTGAATGACATTGCAGCGGAGGGCGACATACGCATTGAAGCCGTTGCACCTGCAGACGACGATACAAACGCCATCTATCAATATCTAATCGGCTCTGACGGGAGCGTGCAGTGATGGCCATGGGAGCACAATCGTTCATGAACGAACTCGTACAAAAGCCATGGGGCCTCTGGTGGATTCAACTCCGGTGCCTAACACGGATGGAAGTCCGCAGAAATCTCTGGTCCCGGCGTGCGATCTGGATCTACTTCCTCGCCTTCGTTCCCACCTGTATTCTCTTCGTACACACCGCCTTTGCTTCGCACATGTCTCTCGACATGAGCGATGACACTGATGTGCTGGCCGGCATCGTGCAGTTCTACTACATCCGCTTGGGAATTTTCTTTGGCTGCCTCGGAATCTATTCCCGGCTCATCCGCGGAGAGATGGTCGAACGCAGCCTGCATTTTTATCTCCTCTCTCCGGTCAGGCGGGAGATTCTGCTGCTGGGCAAGTTCGCAGCAGGATCGATCAGTGCGTTGCTTCTGTTTGGCAGCGCCATGGTCGCAAACGTTTTTCTGCTGTACGCGCCTTACGGTGCGGCGGGACAAAATTACGTCCTTCACGGCCCCGGTCTGGGGCAACTGGAAGCCTACCTTCTTATCACAGCTCTGGCGTGCCTGGGCTACGGCGCAGTCTTTCTGCTGCTGAGCATTCTTTTCAAAAACCCAATTCCCAGTGCGATGCTCGTTCTCGGTTGGGAAGCGATTAATCCAGTACTACCTTCCCTGTTGCAACGTATCAGTGTCGCTTCCTATCTGCGCCATCTAATGCCCATCGTTGTTCCCGGAGAGGGTATCTTCGCGCTGCTGACTGTCCAGACGGAGTCGGTTCCTGCATGGGAAGCGATACTCGGGCTTGTGGTCCTTATCTTTGTGGTCCTGACCTGCTCCTGCATCCGCATGCGAAACCTTGAGATCCGATACTCGACCGATTAATGTGTCTCCTGTCGACTTTTGGCTACATGATGCCAAGACGTAGAGGCGAAACATCCACTACGGGCAGTGGCTTGGCAACTGCCCGTGCCTGTCTCTTCACCAGCAAATGGGATTTGCGCTGGGCGTACGGCTGGCTATGAACGAGTTCGAGGATGTGACCTGCTCCCCTATATCCGCACAAACGGAAGTATGATTTCGGATCGAGGAGGCACAGATCAACGAGATCACTACCGAAAATAGGCGATTCGGAAGTTGAGGCGACTTCAGGATCGAATATGTGGCGCCAAGCAGGCAAAGATCTCCCGATAGAATTCGGGGTGCGATTGCCAGGTCTGGCCGGTGACGACGCGGCCGTCGCGAATGGCCTGCTGGTCTACATATGTTCCGCCAGCTTGCTCGGCTTCGAAGCGAACGTGTTCATAGCAGGTAATGCGCTTGCCTTTGGTGAGGCCGGCGGCGGCGAGCACCTGGATGCCATGGCAGATGGCGAAGATCCATTTTTGCTGCACGTCGAATTCGCGGACAATGTCAAGCAGGCGCCGATCGTTGCGGAGGTACTCAGGAGCGCGGCCGCCCAGAATGAGGATGGCATCGTAATTACCCACATCCACCTGATCGAACGAGAGGTCGGCCTCTAGACCGTAGCCGGGACGCTCGACATAGGTATCCCACCCCGGTTCAAAGTCATGCATTACGAGATGGAGGCGGCGAATCGAAGGAGCAGCGACGGTGGTACGCCATTCCTCCTCCTGAAACCGATGAACGGCATAGAGAGCTTCGTAGGATTCGCCGGCATCTCCGGTAACGATCAATATCTGTGACATTTTTCTCTCAACCTCCGCAACGCTGCTTGTTCCGCCTCACCGGCGCATCGTAGCTACGCCAGCCGCCCCGGCAGATACTGCCCCAGAAAACGCCGCGCCAGAATAAATCCATCCTTCCGCTGCTGCGGGAAGTCGGGAAGATTGCCGCTATGCGGCGCATCCCAGAACTCGTCCTCGTGCTCTACCGCGATGCCACCGTTGAACTCGACCTGCAGCAGCACCGTGAGGAACTCCGGCCACTTTACGATGCCCTGTCCGGGAATGCGATATCGCCACCATCCATCACCAGCAATGCCCACCTGCTGCAGCACCGGCTTGATGATCTCGGTATCCTTGGCATGCACGGCGAGGATGCGGTCTTTGAAGTGCCACGCCACAGGGATCGGGTCAATGTACTGCCGCACAAAATGCGAAGGATCAAATTCCAGCCCCAGCCGCTTGCTCGGCACGCGGTCGAAGATAGCCTGCATAGCCGCCGGAACACTGGCAAAATTTTCGCTGTTTGGGTAGCCCTCCCATCCCATCGACACGTCGAGCTTTTCGCAAACCGGCAGGTATTTTTCATTGAAGACATCGGCGAAAGCTTTGGCCTGATCTTCCATGCTTGCGCCCGGCATTCCGCCGCTGAAGGTCCCGACAAACTTGCAGCCCAGGCGATGGCCAAATTCCAGTGCACGAATAAACTCGGCATTCGCACTCGCGCGTTTGCCCGCATCGGGATTCGTGTGGTTAGGGCCGAAGTATTCAATGCTGATGATGCGAATGCCTGCATTAAGCGCTGAGGCCAGAATCCGATCGATGGCGCTGTCGCTTAGATCCGGATTGAAGTCCGGACCCGTCGTCACCACAACGCCTTCGTAACCGGCCTGAGCAGCAAATGCGAACTTCTCCGGTGAGTACGGAGTGATGATGGAGAGCTTGGGATACGGCGTATCTGCCGGCATGGCCGTCTGCCCAGCATGCTCTTGCGTTGTTGGTACTGCCGTCGCCGTTGTTCCCGCCATGCCCAGCGCCGCCGCAGATGTGCCACCTGCCTTTAAGAAATCACGTCGATTCCAAAATGAGCTTTCGCTCTCCATCACCTTCATCTCCTATATTTGGCGCAATTTTTCGAGCATGAGATCTAAGAGCATGACACCCGCAGCATAACCGGTTCAAACTCCAGGCACAGGCGGACACCCTTCAAACTTGAGCACATATGCGTTTCCAACATAACCCACGTACTCGATCCCGATCTTGCTGGTAAAGAACCCATCCGCCGTTAGCTTCCGTAGCAGCGCAAAAAACTCGATTGCGTGGCTCATTTCCGGGTTGCGTTCCAGATTCTTGCGGTACGCAATCAGATCCAGCATTTCTGTCTGCTGTTGTTGCGTGCACTCAAGATATGCGTGCCCGTAGCGGTCGTCACAAGCCGAGTCCAGCCATATCAATCCGCCGCCCAGCATCCTCTGATACTCCGCATTCTCGCTCGTCAGCAAGTCTATATATTCCGGCGCACCTGCTTCTACGGCGCCGCCGGAGTCGGCATCTCCCGGAAGGATCGTGCCGCAGAGCGCGCACAAGAGCTTGTACTGCTCCGCCGCGAAATACTTCGGCGCATACTGCGCGTTCGGGCTGCCCGCCTTTTCCTCGGCGATCAGCTTGTGTGCGTATTCCGCAGCCTCCAGTGGAATCGCTTGCAGCACCGAGCCCACAGTCACCCCTATGAAGAGCGATTTCAAAATATCCCTGCGCGAAGCAAAATTCATATCCATCGCTAAAGCTCGCCCTTTCGCGATTGCTCAATCAGATATTCCGACGCCTTCCAGGACAGCGCCATAATTGTCAGGGTTGGATTCTTCTCAGGCCCGGTGACAAAGCTCGCCCCGTCAGTGACGAACAAATTCCGCACATCGTGCGCCTGGCAGTTTTTGTTCAGTACTGAAGTCTTCGGATCGCTCCCCATCCGCACCGTTCCAAGCTCGTGAACGATCGTTCCCCCTTCGGAAATCCCATAGGGCGACTTTCCGCCCGCCCGCAGATCGCCATAAAACGTGCCTCCAGCAGCCTCGACAATCGACTGGAAGGTCTCCTGCATATCCTTCGCCATCTTGACCTCGTTCTCGCTCCAGGCGAAATGGAATCGCAAGACCGGAATCCCCCACTTGTCCACTACGTTCGGGTCAATCTCGCAGAACGAGTTGGCATTCGGAATCATCTCTCCACGCCCTGCAAACCCAATGTATGTCCCATAGTCGCTGCGGCAACGCTGCTTGAGCGAAACACCATAACCCTCGTGCTGATCACACACTCCATCGAACTCCGCTACCCCGGGCATTCCGCGTCCCCCGCCAAATTCGATGTGATACCCGCGCAGGAACTCGTTCTTCCGATCGAATTTCCACCACGGCATGTACATGTGCATGCCGCCTACGCCGTCGTGATTGTGCTTCGGCATCCCAACTAGTTGCGGAAAGTACCCAGCGGCGTCGCTGCCGACAGAATCCGTCAGATAGCGGCCCACTACACCCGAAGAATTCGCAAGCCCGTTGGAAAACAATGCAGATCGCGAGTTCAGCAACAGCCGCGCCGACTCACACGCGCTCGCCGCAACGATAAACGCCTTGGCATGGATCTGCTTCTCGGTTCGTGTTGTCTTATCGATATACGAAACGGCCTTGGCGCGGCCGTCCTTTCCCACCACAATCTCGCGTGCCATGGCATTGGCAACCATAGTGAACCGGCCTGTCTGCTGCGCCGGCGGAATCATCACCTGGCTCGAACTGAAATTCGACGCCATCATGCACCCTCGCCCGCACTGGGCGCAGTAATGGCAAGCCGGCCGTCCATTGTGCGCTTCCGTCAGAATAGCCAGCCGCGACGGAATGCACGTGACCTTCAGCTTGTCGCACGCTTTCTTGACGATCGTTTCCGTGCATCGCGGCTTCGGCGGCGGCTGAAATATTCCGTCCGGAGCACTGGGGATGCCTTCCTTCGTTCCAAAGACACCGATGAAGGCTTCTACCTTGTCGTAATACGGAGCCAACTCCTCATACGTGATTGGCCAATCGTCGCCCATCCCATCTGATGATCGCGCCTTGAAGTCCACCGGCGCCATTCTCAGCGCAATTCGCCCCCAGTGGTTAGTCCTTCCACCCTCAATCCGAGAGCGAAACCATCGAAAGCTTGACCCGGGCGCAGTCGTATAAGGCTCTCCGTCGATCTCCCAAAAGCCGTTGGGAGCCAGGAATTCGTTGTTCCATTCATGACGTCCCTTGCCGCCAACATCCGCTCCCCGATGCGCCAGTTCATACGGCCAGACATGTTCCTTGTAGTCCTTGTAGGGATTCAGCCGTGGCCCGGCCTCAAGCATCACCACATTCAGTCCGCCCTCGGTCAGCACCTTGGCAGCCGTTCCACCCGCGGCGCCGGAGCCGACAATGCAGACGTCATACTCCTTCGGCGAAGCAATCACCTGCAGCATCAACAGCTCCTCAAATTAAGGTAGAGACGTGCGTTAAGGCAGAGACGTGCGATTCGACCGTTATATCATCTTCCTCCCATCACCGACTTCCTCCAGTCCACCAGTAAACCATCAGTACGATTTTGGCGCGACTCGGAGAACACATCCGAGGTAGACTCATTCCGACACAATTTATGAGACAAACCGGATTCATCGCAATCACATTGATCTCGGCTGGCGCTGCTGTGCTACTAACGACCGGTATCGCGAGCTTGCGAGCACAAGGACCAGGCGGTCGAACTGCTCAGGCGCTATTTGTTGCCCTCGATGCCGATAAGGATGGAACCCTGACACGGCCCGAGATGGAGTCTGGCTTCAACTCCTGGTTTACAGCGTGGGATACCACACATGGCGGAGCCCTCGACCAGTCTCAGATTCTGGCTGGAATCAGCACGTTGCTGCCCGCGCCACCTGCAGTGAAGCCCGGGCAAGCCAACACTTTCAACCCGGCAGGGAATTCGACGCCGGTTCCTGTGGCACAAGCGGCTGTGGACGCCATGATGGCTGCCTTACCGACCTCTCCCGGCGCGAAACCGATGCACGCGCGCAGGGTGCTGGTGATGGCGCATACGGGTGCGGGCGGGTTCGTGCATGCCTCCATCCCGCTGGCTGCGAAGGCGGTGGAAGCACTGGGAAACCAGGGCGGTTTATGGACCACGACCGTCAGTTACGACGCGGCGGATATCAACACCAATAACCTCAAGAAATACGACGCTATTTTTCTGGACAGCACAACTGCGTGTTTTCTTGACGATCCGGACCCTGCAGTGACGGCTGCGCGACGAGCTGCATTCCTGAATTTCGTGAGAGGCGGGAAGGGGATTGCTGGCATACATGCAGCGACAGACTCGTATCACACGGATTGCCTGGCGAGTGAGGCTGCTGCGAAAAGCGGCGCTCCGGGGCTGAATATAGGGGCGTTGATTTTGGCGTCCCGCTTTGTCGCGGGGGCCGACAAGGATAATGACGGAACTGTCGGCAAGCAGGAGTGGACTGCACTTGCCGACGATTGGTTCCAGAAGTTGGATACGGGCAATACTGGGACGGTTACCCGCGCCGATTTCGTTGCGCACTTCAACTCGTTGTTGCCGCCACCAGACATGCACCGCCTGAACATCGAATCGAAGCCTGTGCAGCAGTGGCCGGAGTTCAACACGCTGATCGGCGGTTACTTCAAATTTCACTGGCCCGATCCTCAGGTGATTGAGGTCAAGATCGATGATCCGAACAGCCCCTTGACAGCCATGTTTCATGGCAAGGAGTTCGAGATTCATGACGAGACATATACGTTCGAGCAGGAGTCGTTTTCGCGCAGGAACGTGCATGTATTGACCAGTATCGATTACGACAAGATGAGCGCTGAAGATAAGGCAAAGGAAGCGAATCCGCGAACTGATGGCGATTATGCCTTGAGCTATATTCGCCGCGAGGGCAACGGACGCGTGTTCTACGAAGGGCACGGCCACAGCGATCGTGTGTATGCCATGACGCCGATGCTGGAACACCTTCGAGCTGGGATTCAATATGCGCTGGGCGACCTCAAAGCGGACGATAGCCCCTCAGTGAAATAAGCTGTCCGTGGAAACGTGCCAGGGAAAACTGGACTGCGTCCTACGCTGAGACACGACAAGATTCGTTTATTGCGAAACTTTGGAAGGCTACACGAGGTGCCTCTTGCGCAGGCCGATGCAATGATTGAGTGCGGCACGGAAACGGGCTCGATCCCGGAAACCCCACCGCTTGCCAGTCAGATTCAGCGAGAGAATTATGGCGAATGCTGGACTTTCCCGGAAAGTCGCCTTCGATCGCGCACGTCGCAATCCCTGCACCGTGACGATCGATTCGCGATGTAGCCCTGTAGTCCGTGCGCTTGTATTCGTTGGCATCCGGGAATTGGTTTGCCCGGTATTCCGAAGCGGCGTTATCTAAATCCAGATGTGAGCGAGATCGCGGTCTGAATCCATCGCATCTGATAAGCACTCAATAAATTCCCTCACGAGCAGCACCGGCGCCGGAATCCGGTCCTTGCAGCCGAGTTATTCATCGCGCCTTCGAGGGCCTTTCGGACTTGGATTTGCACAAAAACCGACGAATTGATCAATTTGTTGTTGCATCTTGGTTAAATTCGCCATATGCTGTGTCCCACATTGCTGATCCTCATTCTCGCTGCTCCGCAACAGCAATGCCTCTTTCCGAACTTAAGCTGTCCAGACATAGCAGTACAGCCAGCGCATTGCTCAAGTTCTTTGCCTGCGGGCTCGGTCACGTTCATATAGATTTGCCCGCCCTCATCCCGTGGTGAGTCGAGTGCAGTTTGTAGGACACGAGAAGTTGAGGCAGTTGCGCAGTTCACGATTTTTGGAGGTCTTTGAGATGAGCAAGAGAGCACTCTCGTTATTCGGTTCCCTGTTGGCTATTCTGACCGTTCTGGCCCCCTCGGCATGGAGTCAGGAAGTCACTGCAACCGATTGTCGGCAACATCACTGACCAAAGCGGCGCGGCTATTTCCGGAGCTACGGTCAAAGCAACTTCAGTGGATCGGGGTACCAGTTATCAGCGCTGTTTCCAACGATGCCGGTCTCTATCGCATCTCGGAACTGCCGGCGGGCAGCTACACCCTCACGGTCGAGAAAGTTGGATTCGCCACGCGTCTCGCACGATCACGTTTGTCCTTGACAGTCAATCAGGTTGCACGCATCGACTTTGCGCTCAAGGTTGGGCAGGTGACTGAAACGATGGAAGTGACCGGCGCGCCGCCGGTTCTGGAAAAGGACTCCACGCAGGTCAACACCGTTATAGACGCGGAGACCAACGATAACCTTCCGCTCGCCTCGCGCAATTACGTCGCACTTACTCTGCTCGCCCCGGGGGCCGTCACGACCGATCCCGAGCAGCTTCAATAACGGCAACAATACCGCTGGTTATGGAGGCCGTCCGCTGATCAACGGCAACCGCGAGCAGGCGAACAACTTCCTGCTGGACGGCATGGACAATAACCAGGTTTCGGACAACCTGCTGGGTTACACGCCCGGCGCCGGATGCCATTCAGGAGTTCAACCTGATCACGAGCAACGCTCCCGCCGAGTTCGGCAATTTTGAGGGCGGCATCGTCAACGCCACCATCAAGTCGGGGACCAATAAATTCCATGGCGATGTATGGGAATATCTCCGCAACGATGTCCTTAATGCGAACAGCTGGTCGAATAACCTGACCGATCTGCCGAAAAGCGCAATTCGCTGGAACATGTATGGCTTTACCTTCGGTGGCCCGATCCTCAAGAACAGGCTCTTCTTCTTCGCCGATTATCAGGGACAGCGGTTCGATATACCGAGTTCTGCAGGGGCAGATTACAGTTTTCACCGCGGCTGAACGCTCTGGCGATTTCGGTGCACTTTGCAGCGCGGGCTTTGACGATTCAGGAAACTGCCAAGGGACGGGTCAGTTGTACAACCCCTGCGCATCCTTCAGCGCGCCGTGCACTCCTGGATCCACTCCGGCCTCGCCGCGCAACCCGTTCCCGTATAACCAAATTCCTCACTGCGATGATCAGCCCGGTGGCGTCGGCACTGTTCTCTTCCAGTCTCTACCCCGCCGCTACAAGCACCAACCTGCAAAACAATGCGGTCAACACCTCAGTTTCAGCCGAAAATGTGGACCAGGGCGACTTGAAGATCGACTACATGGTCGACTCAAAGGACAACATTTCCTACCGCTTCACCCGGGCGTATCAGAACAATCCCTCGAACAACTCCGTGGTATTACTGTCCAATAGCTATGCAACCACGCCGATTTACAACACGGTAGGCGACTGGACCAGAACGTTGTCGAACCAACCTTCTCAATAACTTCCGCTTCGGCTGGAGCCACGTCACCCTGAATAGCGGCAACAGTTGGGCTTCGAGCGTAGGGCAGTTGGGCAATACCCTGGGCATCGGAAACGGCAACCCCGGAAGCCTGCCGGGACTGCTGGCCCTCAATTTTTCCAACTCCACCCTCAATAACCTGGGCTCAGCGGAATCAACCCAGAGCTTTGATGACCACGTCTGGCAGGTTGAAGATTCGCTGAGCTGGACGCATGGTCGGCACAGCTTCAAATTCGGTGGCCAATACTGGCGCGAAATCATCAAGACGTTCTATGCCGGCAATAACGGTGAGCTGGGCTTGATGGATTTCAACGGACAGTTTACCGCCATCAACCCTGCTTCGGCCGGAGGCGGAACGGGCGACGGTGGCGCGGACTTTGTGCTTGGCCTCCCGCAATCCGTATGGCCGTGGCGTCAGCACAGGCGCTACATGGCAGCAGTCCGAGAATGTAATCGGCATCTATGCCGAAGACACATGGCGGATCACCGACAACCTCACTCTGAACCTTGGCCTGCGCTATGACGCGCATACGCCCTGGGTTGAAGAGCAACAATCAACAAGCCAATTACAACATCAACACCGGACAAGTCCAGATCTCGCCGGCAAGGATGGAGCCAGCGACGCACTCTATAACGGCTTCTATGGCGCGCGGGACTTCCAGCCGCGTGTCGGTTTCGCATGGACACCGGCATGAGCTGCACGACCGCACTGTCGTGCGCGGCGCATTCACAATTTCCTCCTATCTTGAAGGTACGGGCACAAACCTCCGCCTGCACTCTTAATCCGCCGTTCACTCCGGCCGAAATCAATGCGATTTACAACAACACTAACCTGCCCCTTACGGATACAACCGATGGCATTGTAGGTTCCGGGACCAACGCGTCATGCGCCGCACCGGCTTACGCCTGCTATGCCCAGTCATTGCTGCGAATATGGGACCCCAATGTGCAGCCGGCGATCGCGTATCAATGGAACTTCACCATTCAGCAGCAAATTGCGAAGGGCACAACTTTCCAGATTGGGTATGTGGGGCAAAAGGGCACTCACCTCATGGTGCCATTCGACTATGGCCAAAGGGTGTTGCCATCCAATGACTCCTGCGGCACTCCCGCCGTGTACAACGAACAGCCCTTATTTTGCCAAGAACCTGGACCTCTATAGTGTGCTGGGCAACCCGGCTCTGACAGACAGTAATGGAAACCTGCTGTCAGCAGACAATAACGGAATCAACGAAGGGGCCACTATCTCGGGCACGAAATCAAACGGGAATATGGAGTACAACTCCCTGCAAGCCGTTCTGCAGAAGGAAATGTCTCATGGGCTTCAGGGGCAACTCTCCTATACGTACTCCAAATGCATGTCCGACAGCACCGGATATTACGGCGCATGGAATAACGCCCTGAGCGCTTCGGCGTACTGGCAGAATGTCTATGACCAGAGATCGGAGTGGGCGCCCTGCTACTACGACGCCACTCATGTACTGTCTGCATATGCCGTTTATCAGCTGCCCTTTGGGCACGGCAAGCAATTTGCCAGCGGTGTCAACAAGTCAGTCGATGAAGTGATCGGCGGCTGGGCGGTGAGCCCGATCGTGTCGTTCCGTACCGGCTGGCCAATGCCGATTTATGGAGCGTCGGACAACTCCGGTACCTTCAGCCGTGGCGCGCGGGCGGACTGCAACTCCCTGCCGTCAATCGAAAATACTCGCGATCCCAGGAATAGGCACCCAGTGGTTCACCAACAACAACAACTTCACTCAACCGGCAGTTGGTACTTTCGGGGACTGCTCACCGCAGCTCTCAGGCCTGCGATCGCCGCGTTACACCGATGTCGACGCGAGCGTGCACAAGGATTTCTCAATAACCGAACGGTTCCGATTGCAATTCCGCACCGACTTCATCAACGCCTTCAACCACGTTCAATACAACGCTCCGAACACAACGAATCGGATCAACGATGGGGCAGATTACCAGCGCTCAACCACCGAGAAACATCCAGATGGCATTAAAGATCTACTATTGACAAATCAAATAACCGCATATCGCCGCTACAAGCGCAGATTGCGCCTGTAGCGGCGATTTGTTATTTTGGATTGAAACTTCTTTGAAAAGCAGATTGCGCAGAAATGGGCAGCTACCGGGTCAAATCATCCGCCGTTCTTTTTCTTATTAGTTGCTGCGCTTTCTGGATTCAATTCCAGCGCACAGCACACCGGTTCTGCTTCACCGGCAACCCTATTCCACCGCAACAAGCCATCGCCCTGGCCAACCAAGGCCACTGTCGTGAGTCGATTTCCGCCCTCGAGCGGGCCATGACGGCTCAGGTTCCTGCGGAAACTCGAAAGATGGCCGGCGTAGTCGGAGTTCGCTGCTCTCTTGCCATTGACGATCGGCCAGCCACCCTGAATTTCATCCGCTTACTCAGCAGGGATTTTGGTCGCGATCCCGATGTGCTGTATGTCATCGTTCATGCCTACTCCGACTTATCGACGCGCACCGCCCTCGATCTCGCTCGATCTGCGCCGCAATCCACGGCCGCTCACAAATTGAACGCGGAAGCTCTGGAAGAGCAAGGTAAGTGGGAACCGGCAGAGCTTGAATATGAGGAGATACTCAAGAAAGACCCGAATAGCCGGGGCATTCATTTTCTGCTGGGCAGGTTGCTGCTCTCGCGGCCCGATGGTGGACCGGACGCTCCGGCCCGCGCCAAAGAGGAGTTCCTCAAAGAACTTCAGATCGATCCCAGCAACGCGGACGCAGAATACATTCTCGGAGTACTTGCGCAGCGCGCCCAGGACTTTGACGAAGCGATTGCCCGTTTTTCGCAGGCAGCAAAACTCAATCAAAATTTTGCAGAAGCTTACCTCGGATGGGGAGCTGCCCTGATCGGCGAGAAGAAATATGAAGAGGCCATCGCCCCTTTGCAGCACGCCGAGCTTCTGACGCCCAGAAATCCCGACATCCACAACGCGCTGGCGACCGCTTTAGTGAGAACCGGAAACAAGGCGGAAGCAGAAAAGGAATTTGCGATTCTCCGGAGCCTCAGTTCCACAGATCACTCCGGCGCACCTGCAGGAAATCCACCGCAGTAATATTCTTGTCTCCGGTGTATTTCGTCTCAGACTCAGAGATATCCGGGTATCGACCAATCAAACGATGAATCAAATTCGCACAGCTCGAGCTGACACGGCGGCATTTTGTGTCGCAGATGATCGCAAGCACCCTCCTGCTTTCGCGAGCGTCCACTCTTCGCGTTGCCTACCCGCAACACATTTCCCTTTCGTTGTGGTTCCTCCTGAAGCAACCGGCATCAAGTGGACGCACACATCGGGAAATCTCCCGAAAAGTATCTTCCGGAAAGTTCAGGACCGGGTTGCGCCTTTCTCGACCACGACAATGATGGCTGGATGGACATTTATCTTGTGAACAGCGGCAAATGCGATTTCTATAATCCCAATCCGCCGCTTCGCAACGCGCTGTATCGCAATAATCGGGATGGAACCTTCACTGAGGTAACGGAAAAAGCAGGCGTTGGGGCCGGGGGATTCGGTCAGGGCGTCGCAGTTGGTGATTATGATAACGACGGTCTGCCCGACCTATACGTTACGCAGTACGGAAAATCTATCCTCTACCACAACAATGGCGATGGAACCTTTACCGACGTGACGGAGAAAGCAGGAGTGGCGGCTCCGGGATGGTCATCGAGCGCGGTATGGTTTGACTATGATAACGATGGATTGCTCGATCTGTTTGTCTGCCGGTTTGTCGATTTCAGCAAAGAGATGAATAAACCCTGCGGCATCCATGAGGATGGCCTGCGGCACTACTGCATTCCTACGGTTTACACGCCCATGCCGAGCTGGCTTTTTCGCAACAACGGTGACGGCACGTTCACAGACGTTAGCAAAGAGTCAGGCATCGCCAGTCAAGTGGGAAAAGCGTGGGGAGTGGTCGCGACCGACATTAACAACGACGGCCTGATGGATCTCTTTGTGGGCAACGACACTGTTCGAAATTTCCTTTTCCTCAATCGCGGAAAGGGAAAGTTTGAAGAAATCGGAGAAATCGCTGGCGTAGCTTACAGTGCCGATGGGCGTGCTCGGTCAGGAATGGGAGTGGACTCCGCGGATTACGATCAGGACGGCTTCATGGATCTTTTCGTCGCCAACCTTGATCGCCAGTTGTACTCGATTTACCGCAACAATCATGACGAAACCTTCGACGATGATGGCCGTCAGACCGGCATTGCCGATGCTACCTATTTGATGAGTGGCTGGGGACTCAAGTTCTTTGACTTCGATAATGATGGCAATCTGGATCTGTTTTTAGCGAACGGAAACCCCGATGATTTGATCGACCGAATCCACTCGCGGGTGACGTATGAAGAGCGTCCTCTCCTATTCCAGGGCACCGGTAAGGGGCTCCGCAATATCAGCCAGCAAAGCGGGCCAATCTTTGAGCAGCCCGTTGCGGCGCGTGGATTGGCGATCGGTGATTACAACAACGACGGCGCAATGGACGTTCTCATCGGAGTCAACGACGGCGCCCCGCTTCTGCTGAGAAACACCGCCAGCGCTCAGAATCACTGGCTCGGAATTAAGCTCGTTGGGACCAGATCGAATCGGGACGCGATTGGGGCGCGGATTATGTATCAGGCGCAGGACTTAAAACAGAGCCGCATGAAAGTGGGGGGTGGCAGTTATCTTTCAAGCCATGATCCGCGCATGGTACTTGGTATCGGCAAGCGCTCAAAGTTGGATTGGGTTGAAATCAAGTGGCCGCTACCTGGCGGTAAAACTGAGCGCTTTACGGATTTGCCCATCGATCGTTACGTCACGATTATCGAAGGCCAAGGCAAATGGACATAAATTCGGCCAAAGAGATTTGCGCCGCCGAGTTCGGATGGCGATAGCGAGCAGACCGGGTGAGCCGCGACCAGCCCTACTCGCTTTCAGCCAGTAGTCGCTTAGCCGGAATACTTTGAATTTCTCAAAAGCCACGCACAGGGAGCTACCCGGACAATTGTCACTCGGAACGGACCGGATGAGACGAGCGATCTGGCTCACTGTCGTGCTAAGTTGTTGAAAATTATTCCTTATCGGTTTTGCAACGAGGAGGCCAGCGGTTCGATCCCGCTCAGCTCTACCAATCCTGCCCACTCATTCCGAGTTCATTCCCGAGAGGTTTGGTGTCAGTTTTCGCTTGCCGTGGAGACGGGATTGCGCGCTTCTGTGCGTCCGCTGGCGGCGCGTGCGTACTGCACTGGCCAACTGATTTTCTGATGCAGCTCTTCGGCGGCGTGGAGAGGCCAGTAGGGGTTGCGGAGCATTTCGCGGGCGAGCAGGACGAGATCGGCCTGGCCGCTGCGGATGATCTGATCGGCCTGCCAGGGCTGAGTGATCATGCCGACGGCGGCGGTGGAGATTCCGGCTTCGCTGCGGATGGTGGAGGCGTGCTGCACCTGATAACCGGGGCCGACGGGAATTTGCTGGGCGGGGTGGTTGCCGCCGGTGGAAACATCGACGAGATCGACGCCTTCCTGCCTGAGGAGTTTGGCGAGCTCGACGGATTGCGCGAGGTCCCAGGAGGGTCCGAGGGACTGGGGCGCCCAATCGGTGGCGGAGATGCGGACCAGCAAAGGCAGATGATCTGGCCAGTGCTTGCGAACTGCGCGGATGACTTCGAGCGGGAAGCGGACGCGGTTTTCAAAGCTGCCGCCGTACTCGTCGGCGCGGTGGTTGGAGAGAGGTGAAAGGAACTGATGCAGCAGATAACCGTGGGCGGCGTGGACTTCGACAATGTCGAATCCAGCGGCGAGGGCGCGCCCGGCGGCAGTCACGAAGCCGGAGATGATTTGATCCATTCCGGGGCGGTCGAGCGCGTGAGGTACGGCATAGGCGGCGTCAAACTGAATGTCGGATGGGCCCACCGGCGGCCAGCCACCTTCCGACGGGGAAATGATGCGGGCTGGCTCCCATGGCACGGCCATGCTTGCTTTGCGGCCTGCATGGGCGAGTTGAACAGCGGCGTAGGAGCCATGCTGATGCAGAAAGTTCGTGATGTGGCGCAGGCCTTCGATGTGTTCGTCGCGATAGATGCCGAGGTCTGCCGGGGTGATGCGGCCCTCGGGATTGACTGCGCTGGCTTCGGTGAAGATGAGGCCTGCTCCCCCGATGGCGCGGCTGCCGAGGTGGACGAAGTGCCAATCGTTGGCGAATCCGTCAGAACTGGAGTACTCGCACATGGGCGAGACTGCAATGCGGTTGGAGAGGGTGATGCTCCGCAGCTTGAGCGGAGAGAACAGGTGGTTGGTCGCCTCGGTCATGCCATTTCGATGTGTGAGGCGCGAATTTGGACGCAAATCGAAATAGATATACCGCGGTGGAGAGCGAATATGACCGCTTGCGGAAGGGGGAGCTTTTTATAGCACCTCACGAGGACGGGAGTATTGGTATTCTTCCGACTGTGGAGCGAGGCAGACCAACTATGGCACTGTAAGCATCGGAAGCAAAAATGCTGTAACGAAGGAAGAGATGGCGATCCATCTTTACGCCACAAAGCTGCATCAGTATCAACGTGCTTCCCATATAGCAGTCAGTGCTCCGTGTGTGGAGATCGAACGAGTGAAGAAATTTGCGAGTGCGAGCGATCCGCTCTGGTATAAGGACGCAGTCATCTATGAGCTGCATGTTCGAGCCTTTTCGGACTCGAATAACGATGGAATCGGCGACTTTCCAGGGCTGATTTCGAAGCTCGACTACCTACAGGATCTTGGCGTCACATGTTTGTGGCTGCTTCCATTTTTTCCTTCGCCGCTGCGGGATGATGGATATGACATCGCGAACTATGAGGATGTGAATCCGTCGTACGGGACGCTGAAGGACTTCAAGACGTTTCTGGACGCGGCGCACCAGCGAAACATGCAGGTGATGATCGAACTTGTTATCAATCACACGAGCGACCAGCATCCCTGGTTCAAGGCGGCGCGACTAGCGCCGCAGGGAGCACCTGAGCGCGAGATGTATGTATGGTGCGACACGGACCAGCGCTTTCGCGACGCGCGCATCATCTTTACCGACACGGAAAAGTCGAACTGGACGTGGGATGATACGGCCAAGGCCTATTACTGGCATCGCTTCTTTTCCCATCAGCCGGACCTGAACTTCGACAATCCCAGAGTGATCGAAGAAGTGCTGAAGGCGATGCGCTTCTGGCTGGACATGGGCGTAGACGCGCTTCGCATGGATGCGATTCCATACCTTGTGGAGCGCGACGGGACCAATTGCGAGAATCTTGCAGAGACGCATGTGGTGATCAAGCAGATTCGCGCGGCTATCGACAAGGAGTATGGGAACCGGTTGATTCTGGCTGAGGCGAATCAATGGCCCGCGGATGTGCGGCCTTATTTTGGCGATGGCGATGAGTGCCACATGGCCTTTCATTTTCCGCTGATGCCGCGGATCTACATGGCGCTACGGCAGGAGGACAGGCTGCCCATCACGGATATCATGGCGCAGACACCGTCGATTCCGGACAACTGCCAGTGGGGCTTGTTTTTACGCAATCACGATGAACTAACGCTGGAGATGGTGACGGACGATGAGCGCGATTACATGTATCTGGCGTATTCGGTCGATCCGAGGATGAGAATCAATGTGGGCATTCGGCGCAGGCTGGCGCCGCTGGTGGACAATAATCGCCGGCGCATCGAGCTGCTGAATTCGCTGCTGCTGAGTTTTCCGGGAACGCCGATTTTGTATTACGGCGACGAGATCGGGATGGGTGACAACATTTATCTGGGCGACCGCAACGGCGTGCGGACGCCGATGCAGTGGAATTCGGACCGGAATGCCGGCTTTTCACGGTGCGACCCGGCACGGCTGTATTTTCCGGTTGTCATGGATCCGATTTATGGATACACGGCGATCAATGTCGAGGCGCAACAAAGCGATCAGTCGAGCCTGCTGCATTGGACGCGGAACATGATCGCGCTGCGCAAGCTGTTTCAGGTCTTCGGGCGGGGAACGCTGCGATTTCTGAATCCGGCGAACCGCAAGATATTGGCTTATCTGCGGGATCTTGACCGGGGCGACGGATCGCATGAGACGGTGTTGTGTGTGGCTAACCTGAGCCGGTTTGCACAGCCAGTGGCGCTGGATCTTTCGGATTATGCAGGATATGAGCCGGTGGAGATGCTGGGGTATGTGCCGTTTCCCAAGGTGACCAAGGACCCGTATGTGCTCACGTTGGCGCAGTATTCGTTTCTGTGGCTGGAACTGCATCCGTTTGATGGGGCAACTCAGAGCACAGGGCACGGTTTGGCGTAAATTGAAGACGCGATAGCGGCGGTACGAAGAGAGCGAAGAGCGACCGGGAAAGACTGATGGCAACGGCGAATTCCATTTCGGATGTGAACTCGGCGAGCGAGCGGAGGACGGCGGAACTGCTCGTGGTCGCGAGCGTCATGTCTGCGGAGCAGTTGGACCAGCTTGCCGCGCATATCGCGGAGAGCATGGGCGACCAGGATGTGCTGGTTGCCGCTCCGGACGCGCCGGCAGGGGAGTTGATGCACGGAGTACGCGTGATTGCCGCACCTGCGGTCACGCCATCGTGGACGCCTACGGCGGCGGATTTTGTGAATGCAAACCAGCTTGCAGCCGAATGCGAGGCACAGGGGATTTTGTTGCTAGGGCAGGGAGCATCGGGGATTGGTCCGCAGGTGCTGCGCGCAATGGCCGACGTGATACTCGCGTCTCAGGCAGACCTGACCGTGCCGTGGTATGACTTGCCTCCGCGATCGGGCCTGGTGAACTCGGCGATTCTCTATCCGCTGACGCGGGCGCTGTTTGCGTCGAGAGCGCGATTTCCGCTGGCGATCGATCTTGGCATGTCGCGGCGCATGGCTCAGCAACTGGCGGTGGCGGGGCAGCGGTATGCCGCATCGAACCAGCCGCAGACGATTCTCTGGCCGACGCATGAAGCGGCTATCGCGGGCTGCACGGTGATGGAAGTGGAGGTCGGACCGCGGGAGCTGCCGCAGCCTGGGCAGGCGGATATCAATGCGATTCTTTCTCAGATTACGGGCTCTTTGTTTGCCGAAGTGGAAGCGAAGGCTGCGTATTGGCAGAGATCGCGGCCGATTCCGTCACCGGTGCACAAGGCTGCTGCGATCGCTGCGGCCGAGCCGGCCGAGGTTTCGCCGATGGTGGAGCAGTTTCGCTCAGCATTTACAAATCTGCAGGAAATATGGTCGCTGGTGCTGCCGCCGCAATCGCTGCTGGGGCTGAAGCGCTTGTCCGTGTTGGAGGCTGCTTCTTTCAGGATGCCGGATGGTCTGTGGGTTCGCATTATCTATGACTTTGTCGTTGCCTACCGACTGCGAACCATCAACCGTGGGCATCTGCTTGGCGCGCTCATCCCCCTCTACCTGGCCTGGGTGGCGAGCCACATCAACCTGACTGCTTCCGGCGAAGATGCGGAGCGCCACGTTGAAGCCGTGGCAACCGCATTTGAAGTAGACAAGCCTTACCTGGTCTCGCGATGGCGATGGCCAGACCGGTTTAACCCATGATGGCGCGGTGCAGGCGGACGTGCCGGCTGATAACGAAGCGCTGTTGCCAGGGAAAGGAGTAAGCCGAATGACCAATTTATATGCCATGATTCTGCAGACCGATGCACAGATGGCATCGAGCGGTAATCCGCCGGTGTGGCAGCACATGTCGGATGCGCTGTTTCAATCGCTGTATCGAGTGCTGTCGTTGTTTATCGCAGTCCTGCCGGGGATTCTGGCATTCTTTGTTGCGCTTGGATTGTTCACGGCGGTCGGCATGGCGATCTCGGCACTGTTGCGCTGGTTGTTGAAGACGACGAAATTTGATGACCGGTTGTTTCATGAGCGGGGCGCGGACTGGACGCCGTCGAGCTCACCGGCGGAGATGGTGGCGCGAGCGTCGTTCTGGGCCTGTGTGCTGCTGGGGCTGATCATCGGAGTTTCCGCATTCGACACATCGTATGCGACTGCAGCGACATTGCCAATGTCGCTGCTGCCGTATCTGACGCGCGCAATCGGGGCTATTCTGCTGTTGTTTTTCGGCAATCTTTGGCGCGATTCCTGGCGCGAACGGTGTTGATTGGCGCGGTGAATGCGCAACTGCAGATATGCGCGCTTTCTTTCGCTGGGAGTGAAGTGGCTGGTGCTGGTGCTGGCGGCGGCCATGGCGCTCGATCATCTAGAGATCGGCGGCGCGGTTGTGGAGCTGGCATTTGGCATTTTGTTTGGCGGCATTGTGCTTACGCTGGCGCTTGCAGTGGGCCTTGGCTCACGCGATCTGGTGAGCAGATCGCTGGAGAGCCGCGTGGAGAGGACGACTGAAAGAGCCTCTGCTCCTTCGACGGAAACGGCGCCTGCGGAGCCGCTGCGGCACTTCTGAAGATATGGCCGCAGGGATTGCGGCCATACGAAGGATTCAGACCGGCGGTAGCTGCTGCGTGGTCCATCCGCCGCCAAGAGCCTTGATGAGAAGGACGCTGGCTCGTTGCCGGCGGAGCTGGATGGCGATGTCGTTGCGCTCGTTCTGGAGCGCGGCGGTCTGTGATGTGATGACCTGAAGATAGGTATCGACGCCGCCCTGGTAGCGTGTGGTGAAGAGGTCGAGAGTTTGCTCGGCGGATTTGGTTGCGGCCTGTTGTTGCGCGGCTTCCTGATGGAGAACACGAAGGGCGGCGAGGTTGTCTTCTACCTGCTGGAAGCTAGTGAGCACGGTCTGCCGGTAGTTGGCTACGGTTTCGTCATACTGAGCCTGGACGATGGCGACGTTGTACCTGCGTCGGCCCGCATCGAAGAGTGTTTGCGTGAGCGTGGGGCCGACGGCCCACATGCGGCTGGGCCAGGAGAACCAATTAAGGAGCCGAGGTACCGAGAAATCCTGCGGTAGCTGAAAGGCTTAAGGTGGGATAGTAAGCAGCCTGTGCGATGCCGATCTGTTCGTTGGCTGCAGCCATGTGACGCTCCATGGAGGCGATGTCAGGCCGGTGCTCGAGAAGCTGGGAGGGTATGCCTGCGGGGATCGCCGGCAGGACGGAGGGATCGGCGCCGCGAGGCAATGGATCGAGAATGAAAGGCGGCGGGAGCCTGTCCGACGAGAACCGCGATGGCATGCTGGTATGCGGCGCGGTCGTTACCCAGGTCAGTGAGAGTGACCTGCGCGCTATCGAGTTGTGTCTGCGCCTGGGAAACGTCGGAAAGGGCCGCAACGCCTTCGTCATAACGATCCCTGGTGAGCTTCTGGGCCTCGGTATAGGCTTTGACGGTGTCGTTGAGCAGTTGAATCTGCGCGTCGGTGGCGCGGAGATTGAAGTAATCGAGGGCGAGCTCTGCCTGGAGGCTGAGGCGGGCTGTGGCGAGATCCGCGGCTGCTGCCTGCGCCTGTTCGCGGGCAGCGGTTATGCCGCGGCGGACGCGGCCCCAGAGGTCGAGCTCGTAGTCTAAATCGAGGGGGAAGCTCGAAGCTGCCTTCGCCTCCGTTCGCATTGGCCTTGGTGAAATATGGCTGATTCGCCGATTCACGTA
>CAVREZ010000002.1:0-251831 GCA_963720285.1 uncultured Acidobacteriota bacterium | reverse complement strand
AATGTATTGCTCTGCAGATAGGTGTCGACGCCGCCCTGGTAGCGTGTGTGAAGAGGTCGAGAGTCTGCTCCGCGGAGTGCGTCGCTGCCTGTTGCTGCTCGGCCTCCTGCTGCAAAATACGCAGGGCGGCGAGATTCTCCTCTACCTGCCCGAAGCTGGTGAGCACGGTCTGCCGGAGTTGGCTACCGTCGCGTCATAGTTCGCCTGTTCGATGGCCACGCCTGCACCTGCGGCGGCCCGCATCGAAGATCGTTTGCGTAAGCGTGGGGCCCACTGCCCAGAAGCGGCTGGGCCAGGTGAACCAATTAAGCGCCGAGGTGCCGAGAAATCCTGCGGTTGCTGAAAGGCTTAAGGTGGGATAGTAAGCAGCCTGTGCGATGCCGATCTGTTCGTTGGCTGCAGCCATGTGACGCTCCATCGAGGCGATGTCAGGCCGGCGCTCGAGAAGCTGGGAGGGTATGCCTGCGGGGATCGCCGGCAGGACGGAGCGATCGGCGCCGTGAGGCAATGCATCGAGATGAAAGTCGGCGGGAGTCTGTCCGACGAGAACCGCGATGGCATGCTGGTATGCGGCGCGGTCGTTGCCCAGATCAGTGAGAGTGACCTGCGCGCTATCGAGTTGTGTCTGCGCCTGGGAAACGTCGGAAAGGGCCGCAACGCCTTCGTCATAACGATCCCTGGTGAGCTTCTGGGCCTCGGTATAGGCTTTGACGGTGTCGTTGAGCAATTGAATCTGCGCGTCGGTGGCGCGGAGATTGAAGTAATCGAGGGCAAGCTCTGCCTGGAGGCTGAGGCGGGCTGTGGCGAGATCCGCGGCTGCTGCCTGCGCCTGTTCGCGGGCAGCGGTTATGCCGCGGCGGACGCGGCCCCAGAGGTCGAGCTCGTAGTCTAAATCGAGGGGAAGCTTGAAGCTGCCTTCGCCTCCGTTCGCATTGGCCTTGGTGAAATATGGCTGATTCGCCGATTCACGTACGGCGCCCACGGAAGGCGTGACAGAGACGGTGGGCGCGAGATACGACCTGCTTACTCCAATGGCGGAACGCGCTGCGCGGAAGTTGGCCTCGGCGGCTTTGAGCGTCTGGTTGGCAGCGACCACCTGACTCTCGAGGTTGCTGAGCTCAGGATCGGAGAAGAGCTGCCACCATTCACCTTTGAGAGCCGTGTCGGCCGGAGTTGCGGTCGTCCATTGACCGGCCTGTGGATCAGGCTGTGAAGACACGGGCGGTGCTTCCTGATATGCGGGCGGCGCGGCTGCCGAGGCCGAACGTAATTCGGCCCGATTTTGCATCCGGCGAAGACTGTCGCGAGCGAGAGAAGGGTCAGCGGAATGAGTCGTTGTGCTCTCATTCGCCACCCTGCTTTCCGGGCTGCATAATCTGCACTTCTTCGCCCTGGGCGATGGAATCGGGAGGATCGAGAATGACAGCATCGAGAGGCGTAAGGCCGGATGTTACTTCAACTGAGCTACCGTAGTCGCGTCCGATGGTGATGGGTGTGAGCACGACGTGATTCTGGCGAACCACGGCTGCGCGCAGTCCCTCCGCGCGGAAGAGGATAGCGTTCGAGGGCAGTGTCACGGAGTGCGGATTGCCGGGCAGCTCCAAGTGAACGAAGACGTAGGCGCCGGGAAGCAGGCGGTTGTCAGGGTTGTTCACATCGACTTCGACATTGAGTGTGCGAGAGACGGGATCGATGGCGCTGCTGTTGCGAACGACTCTGCCTTTGAAGATCTCTCCGGGACGGTCGGTTTCCGTGAGAGTAGACATTGGCGCCGTCTATCACTGCATTCACGTAGGCTTCGGGCACGGCGATGTAGACGCGCAGGGTGTGAATGGAGCCGAGATGGAAGAGCTCCTTGGACATGGTGTTGGCACCGGCCTCGATGAGCGAGCCGACATCGATATTGCGGGCGGTGACGACTCCGTCAAAAGGCGCGACGACTTTTTCGAATCCCTGCAACTGCTGCAGACGGCGGACGTTGGCTTCGCTGGCGGAGACGGCAGACTGGCGCGCGGCCATGTCGCTCATGGCCTGATCTGTCTCCTGCTTGGAGACTGCGTTTTTGGCGAGGAGGTTTTGCCAGCGTTTGCTGGTGATCTCAGCAATGCTCAGGTTGGCTTGCGCGGTTTTGAGATCGGCCTGCGCCTGCTGCAGTTGCTGGTCTAACTCGGGAGTTTCAATATCGGCCATGAGCTGGCCGGTGTGGACGCGGGCCCCGATATCGACATACCAGTGCTTGAGGTAGCCGCTGGTGCGGGCATAGATTGGCGTGTCGAGATAAGGCTGAACATTGCCGGGCAATTCGACGGTCTGCATTTTCTCACCGGATTTTGGATAGGCGATGCGGACGGAGGGGATGGAGGATTCTTCAGCGACCTTGCCCAGAGTAGAGTCGGCGGAGACACGGGAATGAATGCCGCTGATGATGCCGATGACGAGCAAAATAATGACGACGACACCGATGATCCAGATGATCCGCGCGCGCGACTTTGACTGGCTCGAAGAACCTGGCTGCGCGGGGTTCTCATGCAAGGTGTCTGCCGGCGGGGTCTCTGATGGGATATTTTCCTGTTGTTCCATTCTCTCTCGCATTCCTAGTTAGGTTCCGGCTCAGGCGAACTGGGTATCGGCTTCTGCCGATTGCTGCGCAGCACGGTTTGCCTTGCCATGATGTACCAGCGCAAAGACCGCGGGAACGAAGTTGAGGGTTGCGATGGTTGCACAGATCAGGCCGCCGATAACGGCGCGGCCGAGCGGCGCATTCTGCTCGCCTCCGTCGCCAAGGCCGAGCGACATGGGCACCATGCCGATGATCATTGCCAGGGCGGTCATAATGACTGGGCGGAAGCGTGTTGCACCGGCTTCAATGGCGGCTCGAACCGCATCTGCCATGTTCCTGCAGCCTGGTTTTGGCGAAGGAAACAACCAGGATGCTGTTTGCCGTTGCCACGCCCATGCACATGATAGCGCCCATCAAGGCGGGAACGCTCAACCGTGTATGGGTAAAGAACAGAAAGACGACGATTCCCGCCAGCGCAGCGGGCAGGGCGGTGATGATCACGAAGGGATCGAGCCACGATTGGAAATTCACCACGATCAGCATGTAGATAAGCACGATGGAGAAGCCGAGGCCGGCGACAAGCTCGGTGTAGGAACTGACGCATGGTCTCCACCTGGCCGCGCAGGTCGAGGAAGGTGCCGCGGGGAAGATGCTTGCGGGCTGCATCGATGATTTGCTGCACATCTGCAGCGGCTGCGCCAAGTCCGCGATCCTGTACGGCTGCGTAAATATCGACCACCCGGCGCGTGTTGTAGTGGGAGATCACGGCCATCTCTTCGTTGCGATGGATCTTCGCGACATCGCCGAGAATTTCGGTGGGCTGCGATGCTTCGCTACCTTGCGTTGCCCTGTGCGGCAGAGGGGCTGGCGCCAGCAGGCGCGGTTGATGGGAATGTTTTCCAAGATCGGCCAGCGAATCCATCTTGTACTGCGGCGTCTGGGCCACCATGTTGTAGTTCACGTGGTTGTTCCAGTTGAGGAAGAACATGGGCGAGAGCTGGAAGCTGCCGCTCAGAGTGTTCAGCACGCTTGAAGATACATCGCGCTCGGTGTAGCCGCCCTGGGCTGCCTTGGTGCGCTCGACCTGGATATCTGAGTGTGGGGTAATCAAATGGCTGCTGAATGCGGATGTCGGCAAGGCCGCGAACGCTGTGCAACTGAGGCAGCATCTGATTCGCAAGTTGCTCGCTGGCCTCTACATCGTTGCCTTCGAAACGGATATCGATGGGCGCAGGCAGACCGAAGTTGAGAATCTGCGCGGTCATGTCGGCAGGCAGGAAATAGAATGTGGCCTGTGGAAACCTGCGCGGCAGTTCCATGCGGAGGGTGCGCAACGTAGTTGGCGGTGGGGTGATGGTGTTCCTGCAGGCTCACCATGATGTCGGCGTCGGCTGCGCCTACTGTGCCAGATGTCATGAGCTGTGTGTTCATAGCGCTGTACGGCATGCCGATGTCATCGAGGATGCCGCTCATTTCGGAGGACGGCACAGTCTGGCGGATGAAAGCCTCGACTTCATCGCAGAGGCGGGCGGTTTCTTCAATGCGGGTACCGGTGGGGGCGCGCAGATGCAGGATGAACTGGCCGCTGTCGACGGCAGGGAAAGAAGTCCTGGCCGAGCCACGGCAGAAGCAGGAAGGCGACCAGGCAGACCGCGAGAAAGCAGGGAATAAAAATGATGCGGGCACGGACGAGGCGCGTCAACATTCCTTCGTAGGAATTACGAATGCTCTGAAATCCGCGGTCGAAGCCATGCTGGAATCGGGCGAAGATAGCCGCCGCTGCGCTTGTGATGTTCTTTGACGCTGAGCATATAAACAGCCAGCGTCGGCACCAGAGTTCGCGAGAGCACGTAGGACGCGAGCATGGCGAAGATGACTGCTTCGGCGAGGGGGACGAAGAGATAACGCGCCACGCCGGAGAGGAAGAACATGGGCAGGAAGACAATGCAGATGCAGAGCGTGGAAACTAGCGCGGGCACGGCGATCTGCGCGGCGCCTTCGAGGATCGCTTCGCGGAGAGGATGGCCCTCTTCGAGGAAGCGCTCGATGTTTTCGATGGTGACGGTTGCATCGTCGACGAGAATGCCGACCGCGAGAGCGAGACCGCCAAGGGTCATAGTGTTGATGGTTTCGCCGAGGAAGCTCAGGATGATGACGGAGCTGAGGATCGAAAGCGGAATGGAGACGGCGATGATGATCGTGCTGCGCCAACTGCCGAGAAAGAGCAGGATCATCAGGCCAGTGAGCACGGCAGCGAGAATGGCCTCGCGAACGACGCCGTTTACGGCTCCGCTGACGAAGACAGATTGGTCGCCGATGGGTGTCATTCGCAGATTCGGAGGCAGAAGCTGAGCAATGCGCGGCAGCATGGCGCGGACGCCTTTGACGACGCTGATGGTCGATGCCTGCCCATTCTTGAGGATCGACATCATGACGCCGCGGCGTCCGTTGTGGCGCACGATGTTGGTCTGAACCTGGAAGCCGTCGCTCACCGTTGCGATATCACGAAGATAAGTAGTAACGCCATTCCGCTGCTCGATGGGAAGATCATTGAGTTCCTCGATGGTGCGAGGTGCGCCGTTGGTGCGCACGTCGTATTCTTTGGAGCCGATCTTGATGGTGCCCGAAGGAGTGACGACGTTCTGGACAGCGAGGGCGTTGAGCAGGTCATCGGGAGCGATCTTGCGGGACTGCATCGCGGCCTGATCGAGATTGATCGTGATCTGGCGCTGCTTGCCGCCGTAAGCAGATGGAACGACCGAGCCAGGAACCGTGATGATCTGCGAGTGAATGAAGTTTTGCGCGTAGTCGTTCAGCATCTGCTCGCTGAGTCCCTTGCCGGAAATGCCGAGCTGGAGAATCGGAACACTGGACGCGCTGTAAGTTGATGATCTGCGGAGGAAGAATTCCGGGAGGCAATTGCTTCAGCAGATATTCCGAAGCTGCCGACGCCTGGGCGGTAGCTGCTGCAATATTGGCGCCAGGCTGCAGGTAGACGCGCACGACGACGAATCCGTTGTAAGTATTGGACTCGACGTGCTCCACGTTATCGATGAAGTTGCTGAGAGACTTCTCGAATGGAGTGGTGAGACGGCCTTCGAGCTCTTCCGGATTGAGCCCGGTGTACTGCCAGCCTAATGAGATAACCGGAATATCGATTGCCGGAAACATGTCGACCGGCGTACGCATAATGACGACCGGGCTCAGCAGAAGAATAAGCAGGGCCAGCACAATGAAGGTGTAGGGCCGGTCCAGAGCAATTCTTACAATCCACATCGGAGGCTTTGTCTCCTACTTCAGCCAGGCATTGGAGTGCCGGCGCGAAACGGGTGGTACCGGGTAGGCCGCGCGTGGCGTGGCCGATTTCGAAACCTAACTTTAAGGGTAAGCGCCCGGTTTCGCCAGTATCAGGAGAACATCGCCGATACTGACGGTAACCTGACGTTTTCGTTACAAATAAAGAAGCCCAGGACGGTGATGACGAAAGCTGGGATAAAGTCAAAGATGGGAATAGGATAACCGCTGAGGCGGACGATGCTGATACTGATCGTCGAAGATGAATGCAAGCTGGCGTATGCGCTGCAACAAGGGTTGCAGGAGGAAGGGTATTCCGCCGAGGTAGCGCTCTCGGGCGAAGATGCGTTGAAGTGGCTGGAGCGCAATTCGCCGGATCTGGTGCTGTTGGATGTGATGCTTTCCAAGCGCAACGGAATAAGTGTATTGCGGGAGTTTCGCCGGGATGGCTTTGCAATGCCCGTGCTGTTGCTGACTGCGCTGGACTCGGTAGAGGATCGCGTGCTGGGCCTGGATGCAGGAGCGGACGACTACCTGGTAAAGCCATTTGCTTTTCCCGAGCTGCTTGCGCGGGTGCGGGCTCTGTTGCGCCGGACCACTTCGACGCCGCAGGCATCGCTCGATCTGAGCGACCTGCACATGAATCTTGCCGGACGCACGGCGACGCGGAGCGGTTCTCCGTTGGAGCTGACGAGCCGTGAGTTTGACCTGCTGGAGTACATGATGGTCAATCGCGGACGCGTGGTGTCGCGCGAGATGCTGACCCGCGATGTATGGAAAGAGACGTTGCGCTACACCTCTCTGGATAATGTGATTGACGTGCAGATAGCGCGGCTGCGGCGGAAGATTGACGATCCTTTCGAGAATAAGCTGCTGCATACGGTGCGAGGAGTCGGATTCGTTCTGCGGGAAGAGTAATGCTCTTCTTTGCGAGCAGGAGATATGCGTTTCGCGGGAAGAGAAATACGCTTCGGACTGAGCTCGGTGAGTCTCCGGCTGCGGCTTACGCTGTGGTACGGCGGAGCTTTTGCCGTGTTGCTGGTCGTTTTCATCGGCGTTGCCGCGTTTGTGCACTATCAGCAACTGGTCAAGCAGGTGTATCACAGCGCGGTTCAGGAGCTGGAAACCGCCGAAGGGCTGTTGGTGCAAACGCCCGACGGACAAGTGACGCTGAACGAGAACTACTTCAACAACCCGCAGGTGAGGCTTCGGCTGGAGCGCTTGCTGGAGGTCTTAACGGTCGATGGCAGAGTGCTTTACCGCAACAAAAGGCTGCACGATGAGGATCTGGGAGGGGCGCCGCTTCCGAATGAAGGAAGAGGCGTTTACAACGAGCGGATCATCCGATTAGGCGACGGCAGGCGCGTGCTGGTAGTGAGCCACTATCACCGGTTCCAGGGACGGCCCCTGATCTTGCGGCTGGCCTATGACGAAGCTCCGGTGATTTCAAGCATTGCTCAGTTCATCGGAGTGCTGGCGCTGCTGGCTCCGCTGGCTGTGATCGTGGCGATGTGGGTTGTATTTACCGTTACAGGGAGAGCGCTGTCACCACTGAGCACGATGGTACGGCGAGCTGAGCGCATCACTGCAGAGCGGCTTAATGAACGGCTTCCAGTGCACAATCCAAAGGACGATCTGGGGCATGCCGCGCGCGTGTTCAACGAGCTGCTGCAGAGGCTGGAAGACTCGTTCCGGCAACTGAAGCGGTTCACTTCGGACGCATCGCATGAACTGCGCACGCCGCTGGCGTCGCTGCGCAGCATTGGAGAAGTGAATCTGCAGACGCAGCACTCGGAGGAAGAATATCGCGAAGTGATTGCGAGCATGCTGGAAGAGGTGCGGCGATTGACGCAACTGGTGGACAGCCTGCTGGCGATTTCGCGCGCCGACAGCGGGCAGATTGCGTTGAAGACAACTTCCTTTCCACTTCTGGATCTCGTGCACGAGATTGTGGGTCTGGTCGGTATTCTTGCCGAAGATAAGCATCAGACGATTCGGGTACAGGGGAGCGATGAGATTGTTGTACGCGCAGACCGGGGCATCGTGCGGCAGGCTGTGCTTAACGTGGTGGATAACGCGATCAAGTATTCTCCGGCAGCGAGCGAGATCACGATCAATCTGGAGTCAGAACCGAAAGGTACGCCGGAGTGGGTGATTATTTCTGTGGCAGATCAAGGGCCGGGTATTCCGGCGGACGAACAATCGCGCATCTTCGATCGCTTTTATCGTACGGACCCAGGACGATCGCGCGACCGCGGCGGCGCGGGGCTGGGGCTGGCGATTGCAAAGTGGGCGGTTGAAGTCAACAACGGCACCATTGCTGTCGCGAGCGACGATGGTGGCAGTCGCTTCACGATGCGGTTACCGATGAACCGTCAGACGGCTGCTGTTGTGGAGGCGGCTCAGTCGGAATCATCGTGATAGGAGAAGAAGTCGAAGGCTGAACGGAAGGTGGGCAACGGCAGCCAGAAGACTCCGTCCGGAGCGGGGCGCGAGGCCCATGGATTGCGCAATTCAATGGAGCCTCGCGATGGATCGTAGTCGAGCACGGTGTAAGCGTGCGAGCCGACGTACCAGTTCGCTCCGTTGGAGGAGCTAGATGAGCGAGTGCCCGCAACCACGGCGGCGCGATTGGCGTGGGCATCCTGCAGGAGGTGTGTGAGACCGGAGTCGGAAACTACTAACGAGTGTGCGTTGCCTAGCAGGGCTTCGAGAACGCTGATAGGGATGCCGCCCTGGCCGAGACCGCGATAGGCACCAAATACCTCGCCGTTTTTCTGGACAGTTGAGGCGATTGCGTTGTAGAGGCCGCCGCGATCGAGCAGGTTGCCGATTATCTGTGCTTGTGCGGCAGGTATTCCGAGCGCGTGGATTTCGCGGGCGAGATTGCCGTCGAAGCTGGCGCGGTCCATCTGGCCATCCTGACTAACGACAGAACGGACGGCGCGGTCGTAGGCAAGCAGCAGAGGACCTGATTGCTGCAACATCGAAAGAGCTACTGGTTTGGCGAATGACGGGATGGATGTGGAGCGCTGGACTGCTTCGATCATGCTGCGGCGTAGTTCGCGCTGCGCGTAACCGCGCATGAGGACGGTGACCCATACACCTTCGGAGCGGTCGTAGTTGTGGCTGCGGGCATATTCGACATCGGCGCGGTAGACCAGCTCTTGAGGGCCGTTGACGAAGTGCACCTGAAAGCCGCGCTGAAGATCGCCGGAGAGGGCGCGGCGGATTGCGTCGGGATTGGATTTGGCGACGGCTGCCAGCGAGGCGTGGAAGAAGCAGCTTCCCAGCGTGCCCTGGCGAACCGCGGTCGGCCCTATTCCACTGGGACCATACAGGCTGAGATTTTCCTGTGCTGCGGATGGAATAGCTGCCGCCGTGATGACGAGCAGAAATGCTAAGAGGCGACTGGCAGTCTGGAAGAGGGATAGCTGGCGCACTGGGCCCCCCGGGGCTTACTTTGACGGCGACACTGTTGGTGGTGAACGCGTGCCAACCCGCCGGGGTGCCGGGCTGCGTACGCATTACCGCTGCGGCTGAATGACCTGATTGATGACGTCGACCACCTGGCCGGGCTCGGCCGTGTCGAGGTACTTATTGGCAAAATCGAAGATGACGGTGGCTTTCATGGAGCTTGGTTTGGAGGCGTTGTTGCACTGATCGCACTCGACGAGATCAAAGATGATCTTGTTCGATTTCTGATTAACCTCGAACTTAGTGATATACATCTTTTCGTCCTGGTCGAGAAATCGAGAGCCTATGGTTGTGGTTGCGCAAGCCTTGGAGACGGTGAGATTCCCGTTTTTGAAGGTGTTGTCGCAGGCTTTGGGCAGCTTGATCATGAACTTGTGAGCGCCGGGAGGCTCGGTGGCCATCACGCCGGATTTTTTCAGGACTACCACGGTACCGGCCTCGAGGATCCTGAAGCCCCCCGAATCAACGCCGGCGCGGGAGATCTTGTACATCGTCTGAAGCTGATTTTGTAAGGAGGGTTGGGATTGATCCTGAGCCAGGGCCGAGGCGACGATGCAAATCGATGCGCAGCATACAGCCACAATGCAATGTTTAAACCTGTTCATCCGAGTTTCTCTGGTGTGAAATCGTGGGAGAGTTGTGCAGCCAATTTGATTCCTGAAATAGAGCATATAAAAAAGCCACACGCGGGAGGAATAGAGGGCGATTCCACCCGCGCGCCGGTTTAAGCGAAATGAGACGCGAGCCCGGATGTTATTGGCCGCCTCCCGAGGCTGAAGCCTGCATACCCTTTGCGGCGTCAGACTGTTGCTGAATAGCATTCGCCACCGCGCTGGGATCATCGGGAGTTGCCTGGCCGAGCGCATTGTCGACGTGGCCGGTGTCAGCAACCGCCGGGAAGCCATTTTGGCCTTGATTGGCGGCCATGGCGTCCATGCCGGCCTGCTGCGCCTGCAGGAAGTTGTTATACCAGTCCTGCAGCGTCTCTATCGAGAGCCGGACCTTGGTGTTGACGGGGCAGTGGCTCTGCGAGGGTACGGCTACGGTCACGACCGTAACGGCGACGGTCTTGTTCCCGTCCGGGGTATCCTCTTCACGGCGAACAAAGTCACCGCCAACCAACGCGCATCCCTGGCCTCCGTTGTCGGCCTCAACATCGGAGTAGCTCTGGAAGACGCGGAACTTGGGGCTCAAGGCTCCGGTTGCGTCGTCAGCGGGCTGCTGGCCTGCTGCTTCTGCCTGCTGCTCGGCAGCCGTGGCCTGCACCTGCTGAGCATAAGTGTCGCGAACGTCTTGCGGGATTGGCTGGGGCGTGGCGTCCTGCTGCTCGACCTGACCGGCGTCGCCGTCGGCAACGGCATCGGCGCCGGCGTCCTGCTGGGCTTGATAGTTCGCCTGCAGGTTGGCGTTGATGACGTAATCGGCCATCCAGGCATTAGGCGACGCGTAGACCGGTTGAGGGGCGAAATAGGCGCCGTAGCCGCCATAGCCAGGAGTGGAAGCCCACGAATAGGAGAACGAAGGACCGCTCCATCCCGCGACGAATATCCCATAGAAGCCAGGGTGATAGTAGTAGGCCGGGACGTAGACCGGGTAGCGTCCGTAACGGTATTCATGGTCGCGGTAGACGTAGGCATGTACGCGGCCATGATCATAGTAGGTGCGCTCGTGGAGTCCGGGCCGGCGAAGATCGCGCTCGACAAACCCGCGGTGTCCATCGGTCACGGTGTGGACGGGGTGGCCGAACTCCATCCGAGTCTGCTCTACGCGGCGAACGCCCAACGGCGAATTGTGGTAAGCAAGCCGGCTTCCGTCAGGATTGACGCGCGACATCGCGATTACGCGACCAGTGCGTGGGTCGGACCTCCCGACTTCACCGTGCGGACCGGAGAAACGGCCTCCAGGGCCTGGGTGGAAGGCTGGACCGTTGTGAGCCGGAACTGTGTGGGGGAAACCTTCTCCACCTGGCCGTCCCTCACCCATGCCAGGCTTCATTGGAATGGTGCGATGATCGCCGGGAGGGAGCGTTCCATGCTCGCCACCTGGCAGGCCTCCTCCGTGCTCTCCTCCGGGAAGCTGACGTTGCTGGCCGCCCGGGAGCTGACGTTGCTGCCCGCCGGGTAACGTACCCGGACGCGGATAAGTGCCTGGGCGGGACTGCGGGTATCCTGGCTGACCGGGGCGCGCCGGCACTGCCGGATGATAGCCCGGAGCAGGGCGTGCCGCCGGCTGTTGCGGGCGCGCCTGCTGCACGGCCGGGTGCGGGGCGGGCGCGGGCGCGGGTTTTGTCGGGCCGGTGAAGGCGCGAGCGGCCGTTCCTGCACTGAATGCGAGGAATGCGGCGATCACTGCTGCTGTAAGTGGTCCGGCGCCGAAGGATGGAATTCTGAGCTTAGGCATGACGAGCTCCTTCAAATTCAGTCGAGCGGTAGATGCGAAGACGAACCTGAAGGTACATCCGCATTGCACTTCCGGAGCCGGCTCACTCTTGTGATCCTCGGACCGGTTTTACGCTCTTCCTACCATAAAGAGCGGAGATCGGCGGCAAACTTGCTCACGCCTTTCAAAAAAGGAATCGCAATTACATAAACACGGGGGCGGGACTACATCGTAACACGGAGTTGATGGCGGGATTTTGAAAACCTATGGCCGCCTTTCAGTGTTGCGGTGTTATGAAATGGGCATGGACTTCGACTGCTTCTTTTTTGTATTTCCATGAAGCGATGGTGTCACAGCGGGGCAAAGCGTCTCCGTGTTTCGGATGAATTGTGTTTATGTGCGATTTTTGCTGCTGCAGAAAATGGATGAGCGGCGGCCGCCGCGGACATGAGCAGAAACACGCCGGAATCGCGCTCTTATAGATGAGTCAACAAACTTGCTGAGGAAGCGCACGGGGGATATCCGATGGATATAACAGCCGATAAATCGACAGGCCGGGCGAGAAACGCGCAACAAGCCAATCCGTTTGCCATCTCGAACGGGAGATGGGACAATGGCGATGTTTCTCCAGGCCAAGACGCACGGTTCTCCTCCCTCGAATCGAATCGCGGTTCCAGTATTGGATCATCCGTTGGTATGAAGCTCTGCCCTATCTGCGCGACGACTTACCCTGCGAGCCACCGCACCTGCCCGACACATGGAGCAGTGCTGATTGAAACGGCCGAACTGACGCCGGGAACGATGATCCGCGACTGCTACCGGATTGAGCGGACGATCGGCAAGGGCGGCATGGGCATTGTTTATCTGGCGGAGCATACGTTGCTGGGCGAGCCCCGGGCGTTGAAATTTCTTTCCGGAAGCTTGGCTTCGAATCCGACGTTTGTGCAGCGTTTTCTACAGGAAGCGCGCGCGGCGAGCAAGCTGCGGCATCCGAATATCGCGCAGACGCTGGAGTTGGGGCAAGCCGAAGACGGCAGCTTTTATATCTCGATGGAATTTGTCGATGGGCCGAGCCTACGTGCTTTGCTGGACCAGTCACCTAAGGGTTTGCCGCCGGACCGGACATTCAACATCGTTCGCGGAGTGGCGGAGGCATTGGGAGCGGCGCACGCCAAGCGGATGGTGCATCGCGATATAAAGCCGGAGAATGTACTGCTGGCCTGGACGCCGGAGAGCGAAACGGCGAAGGTGGTCGACTTCGGCATCGTAGCGCTTTCGGACAGCGTGGGGCGGCTGACGCAGACTGGGCGTCCGCTGATGACGGCGCAGTATGCGGCTCCCGAGCAGTGGCGTGGGGCGATTCCACCGTCGGAGCTGGATGGGCGGACGGATCTTTATTCGCTTGGCTGCATGTTCTTCGAGACGCTGACGGGATGCCTGCCGTTTCACGCGGAGACATACGAGGGGTGGTTTGAGCAGCATGTGCATACGGTGCCACCGTCTCTGAGCCAGGTGAATCCGGATCTAGCGCGCTGCCCAGGGCTGGATATTTCGGGGCTGGAGATGCTGATGTTCCGGTTGCTGGCGAAAGAGCGCGAACAGCGCCCAGCGAATGTTCACGAGTTCATCTTCGAATTGAACCGGCTGACGGGTTTTGCGCCTTCAGGGACAGCGGCCATCTCGGGATTTCCGCAGGGATTTCAACCGGGATATTCTTCCGGGCCGCAGGGTGGATTCCCTTCCGGAACAGTTTCCGGATCCGGGGGCGGGTTTGACTCCGGATCGCGTGCGAGGACGATCGTGGAGGCAGCACCACAGAGTATGCCGCCGGGGCCGCCGCCGTTTGTTCCGCCGTTTGCGCAACCGGGCTATCCGTCGCCGCCGCCGGTTCCGTCGGGGATGGGTAATTCTGGAGTTCCGCCGTTTGCGCCGGGCAATGGGACCAGGTATGGGCAGCCGGTTCCGCAGCAGCAGAAACGCGGCGGGCTGTCCAAGGGGGCGCGCGTGTTTCTGGGCATCGCGGGTGCGGTGGTGATCGCGGCGGGAATCATCTTTGCGGTGATTGAGCACAAGAAGAGCGGCGAGACGACTTCGACAGAAACGAGCTCGGGTACCCCGACGCCGTCCGCGGACACGTCATCGTCTGCAACCGGCGTAACGCTCCCGCAACCTTCGACGGCGGATACGGGTAAATCGACCCCGAGTATTTACCCGTCGCAGCCGCAGAGCGCTGACCCGATCCAGACGGCGACCAGCGATTCATCGGCCACGGCCAGGAAAGCGATCGCGTTTTACGACGACAAGCAGTACCCGCAGGCGCAGCCTCTGTTTGAGGAAGCGTGCAACGGCGGCCATGCCGACAGCTGCGATTATCTGGGCTGGATGTATGAGTACCGCCTGGGCGTCGAGCAGGACTATTCGAAGGCTATCTCGCTTTTCGAGCGGGGATGCGGGCTGGGCAGCATGGCGGCCTGCAATAACGAAGGCGTGATGTATGAGGATCACACCGGGGTTGCGCAGGACTATCAGCGGGCCTTGTCGCTCTACACCAAAGCCTGCGATGGCGGCCTGGCTATCGGGTGCGACAGTCTCGGGTCGATGTATCAGTTTCATGAAGGTGTTACGCAGGATGATTCGCGGGCAGTGAATTACTACGCAAAGGCCTGCGACGGCGGCAATGCTGCCGGGTGCAAGGATTTGGGCTGGATGTATCAGTATCATCTCGGCGTAGACCAAGACTATCCGCGCGCGGTGCAGCTGTACACCAAGGCCTGCGACGGCGGCAACATGCAGGCCTGCAATAATCTCGGCTTCATGTACCAGCAGAAGATGGGAGTGGATCAGGACTATCAGAAAGCCATCTCCTTGTACTCCAAGGCGTGCAGTGCGGGCGAGGCGAGCTCATGCAACGGCCTGGGCGTGATGTATGAAGAGCACCAGGGAGTCGCGGAGAACGATTCATTGGCCGTCAGCTACTTCGCCAGGGCCTGCGATTTGAATAACGCCAATGGCTGCTCTGACCTGGGGAACATGTATAGGCAAGGCAAAGGTGTCCAGAAAGATCCGGAGAAGGCGCGCGATCTGCTCACCAAGGGCTGCAACATGGGCAGCCAATGGGGTTGCGACAGTCTGAAGTCAATGAAATAGAGGATGGGCAAACGACCTGTGGCGTGAGAAGAGCTGCTGTGTGTGCCGTATACTTTGGAGCGACGGAGGCGTCCCCCGCGTTTTCCGTACTCCGATCCGCAATCTAGCGTTGTTCGGGAAGGTGAAATGGCGATTGATGCCAATGTGGGAGCCAGAGTAGGGGACTATCTGCTGGCGCGAAAGCTGGGCGAGGGCGGCATGGCGGAGGTCTGGCTTGCGCGTCATGCGGAGACCGGCGAGCTCCGCGCCATCAAGTTTCTGAATCGTCAGTTTCAGGGCTATCCGGAGGTCGAGGCGCGGTTCCAGACTGAGGGTAATTGCCAGCTCATCCATCCAAATATCGTTCGTATTTACCAGGTGGGGCAGGAGAACGGCAGCAGCTATATCGCGATGGAGTTCGTTGATGGGCGCGACCTGGAGAAGATCCTCGATTCTCGGCGCGGTCCCCTGACGATTCCCGAGGCGGTCGACATAGGGATGCAGATTCTTGGCGGCCTTGGGTTTGCCCACTCCAATGGAATCATTCACCGCGATATCAAGCCGTCGAACGTGCTGCTGGATAGCGAAGGCCACGCGAAGCTGATGGACTTTGGCATTGCCAAGGCCGCGGGGGCCACCCGTAGCGTGACGCAGGTGAATTCGCGGCTGGGCACGCCGGATTATATGAGCCCGGAGCAGATCCGCAATCCGCGCGATGTGGACAGCCGTTCGGATGTCTACAGCTTCGGCTGCATGTTTTATGAGCTGCTGACGGGCTGGCCGCCGTTTGACCGCAATGCAGGGTACGAGACGGAGCACGAGATCAAGACGGCGCATGTGTCGCATCCGCCGACACCCCCGTGCGAACGGCGTGACAAACTGCCGCAGGAGTTGAACGACATTACGCTGCACTGCCTGGCGAAGACACAGGAAGAGCGTCCGCAGAGCTGTGCGGAGATTGTCGAGGCGCTGGTGGCGTATCGAGACTCCGTGCTGGGATCTTCGGAGTCGACGCGAAGCATACGGCGTCCGGCGGATGTCGGCCGGTTGGCCAGGCCGTCGGCGGGCGGCGCGAGCCAGCCGGGCGTGCCGCAGCAGCGCCGCGAGACGGAAGCGATACTTCCGGGAGGTCCGCCGCCGCTGTCGCAGGGCGCGTCTATGCCGCCCCCGCTACAGAACCCGGGCGCTTATGGCTCCGGAGCTGGTCAGCCTGGAGCAACGTCGCAGGGCGGATGGCAGCAGGTGGGTTGGCCCTCGGGGCCGGCCCAGCCTGGATCTTTGGGGGCAGGCGTTCCGCCTGGACCTCCGGGCCCGCCTGGAATTTCTTCTCCGCCGAGCGGGTTCGGGCAAGGATCGCGAACGGCTACGGTTACGGATGAGGTGCTTTACCGGCAGCCTGCGGGCGGCCAGAACAATCTGCCGCCGGTTTCGGGAGCTCTTCCGCGCGTGCCGGATCATGTACCGCCAGGGAATACGGGAACGATCAACACCGGCAATCAGGGCGAGAAGAAAGGGATGCCGAAGGCCCTGATGGCTATCGGGGCTGTGCTGTTGCTTAGCGCTCTTGGAGGTGGCAGTTGGATCGCCTACTCGAAGATGCATCAGGATGACAATACACAGAAGAATGGCGGAGGGCAGGGTTCTGGCGGCAGTGGAGGCGGGACCACAGCCGGCGGCGGGACAACCGTAGGAGGTGGAGGAGCGGCGGTGACGCCTCAGCCTGGCGGTGGTGGTAGTGGAACGGGAAGTGGGGGAACCGGAGACGGCGGAACAATCAAGCCTCCATTGATGCGGGAGAAGGAGTTGTTGATTGTAGGGGCGGCTCCCGAGAGCAAGACAATCCCTGGCAGCGGAGGGGCACCGACATGGAAATATGTCGGGGTTTCGCGTGAGAGCAAGCCTGTGTGCGCCGAACTGTCACAGGGAACGCCGGTTGTGTACGGAAATGCGGCGGATGGACTGCCAGCGGGGTTGAATCGGCATTATCCAGCGATCGCGAAGCAGGCGAGGCAGATGCAAACGATGACCCCAGAGGTAAAAGCCGCGTGTGGTCAGGAGTTTGATGCGGTGGTGGTGCTGCCGGCGCAGCAGATGCAGCTTCCGCAGGTACCTCAACAGCCGACGCAACCGGGGCTGGCGTCAGGCACTCTGATCTGGACGGGGAATCCTGCGAGCTTCGGCAAGTTCGTCACGATCGTCCGCTCTGCGAACTCCGCAATGCAAGGCGGGCAATTGAGCGGGACGATGTTTCCCGCTGGGCCGGTGCAGCTTACGGTGCGTGCGCCCAGCCAGGCGATGGTGCAGCAGCCGAGCTCTTCGACACACTACAACTCGTTCAACCTGTTCTTTGCGACCATGGGCCAGCAGACGGTAATGATCGACTGGAAGCAGCTGCCGAACTAATCGAAATTGCAAGCGATTGCGATCAGCGATGCAAATTGAAATAACAATCGCGCTTTCTCACTTATAGTGGTAGGGACTTCCATTCCCTGGGGAACAGCATGGATTCGGCGCAGATTACGCAATTGCTGCAGGACGCAAGCGAAGGCGACAAAGAGGCTTCGGAGCGGCTTATCCGGGTGGTGTATGCCGACCTGCACCGGCTGGCGTCGCGCTACCTGAGCGGTGAGCGGCCTGGACATATCCTGCAAACTACAGCCCTGGTCAACGAGACTTACTTCCGGCTCTTTGGCGGCGAGCCGCTGAAGATGAACAACCGCGCGCATTTCTTTGCTGTGGCGGCGACGCAGATGCGGCGCATTCTGGTGGATGACGCGCGCAGCCGGCGGGCGCGGAAACGCGACGGCATCCAGATCGAGCTGGACGAGGCGTTTCACGTAACGAGCGGCAAGGATGCGGAGATCGTGGCGCTGGACGACGCGCTGAAGGCGCTGGAAGAGGCGTATCCGGAGAATGCCAAGGTGGTCGAGCTGCGCTTCTTCGGCGGCTACACGAACGACGAAGTTGCAGAGATCCTAGACGAGAGCGTGGCTAAAGTGCGCCGCGACTGGGAATTTGCGCGCGCGTGGCTGTATGACAAGCTTGCTGCGAGCTAAGGCTCGCTTGCCAGTTGGCTCCGTCCATGACCCGGGGCATCAGGGAGTATCCGATGAATATGTCCCGGAGAAAACGATCCCTCGGGACTAAGGCCCGGGTGCCTGTCATTGCTTTTGGACAGGGCTGAAGCCGTGCCCTTTCAAAGCATCTCCGACGTGTCGATTCCGATACCGCCTAAAACTGGTGGGCCGCCGGGTTCTGCTCGAGCTGATTGGTGATCTGGCCAATGACTTGCTTGATCTCGGGGTTGCTGCTCAGGTTGGTCTTCGCGGTGAGCGAGTTGAGCGCAGCCTTGCAGGTGTTGACGGCAGCGCCCGGGTCGTTGAGGCTGGCACGGTCAGGGCTCCACTGCGTTTGTGCTACGGCCAAATACGCGCGGCCCAGTGCGGCGATCGTGCCGGGATCGTCGCCGACTGCAGATTGAGTCGAGGCGAAGTAGGTCAGGCTTTGCTGCACTAACTGTTTGGTCATACCCCTGGGCGCGAGGTTGCTTTGGAGCAGCGCGGGTGTCTTCGATTCGAGATCGGTTGAGATGCGGGTGAGGTCGGTGCGCATGAGGGCATGCGCCTTTTGGGGATCGAGCGTCCGATAGCTGGCTTCGTGGCTCTTTACTTCGTTGAGCTCTTTCTGCAGCGACTTGACCTCGTTCCGGTATTGCAGTGCGACATAGGAGACAGAGCCGCCGACGCCGAGGCCCACCACAAGAATTGCGGTGGCTGCGACCTGCCAGGCATTGCGGCTGATCGAGCGGCTGATGCGGTACAAGGAGCTTTCTTTGCGAGCGAGGACGGATCTGCCGTTCTGGAAGTGCTCGATGTCCTGCGCAAACTTGCGGACCGAGGCGTAGCGCCGCTCAGGTTCTTTGCGCAAGGCCATGAGCAGGATTGCGTCGAGGTCGCCAGCGAGACGCGGAAGGATGGTGGCCAGTAGCCGTCCTGGATCGGAGTCGGCAGGAGGCGCGGGCTGTGTGCTCGGCTTCGCAGGATTCTGCGTGGTGATGGTTGTGAGAACCTCCGGCAGGCTCAAGCCATCGAGTTTGAGCGGCCGGACACCGGTCAGCAGCTCGTAGAGCACAACACCGAGCGAGTAGATGTCGCTGGCCGGCGTGATTTTTTTCGAAGTGATCTGCTCCGGACTGGCATAGCCGGCAGTCATGATGGGCATGCCCGTGGTGTTGGAGCTAATGGTGTCGGTGGCGATTTTGGAGACGCCGAAGTCAAGCAGCTTGACCTGGCCGTTGTGCGTGACGAGGATGTTGGCCGGTTTCAGGTCGCGGTGGAGCACCTTGTTGTCATGCAGATACTGGACGGCTTCACAGGTCTGGCGGAAGAGATTCAGGCGCTCGTCGAGCGTGACGCGGCGGAGTTTGCAGAACTCATCGAGGGGCTGGCCATCGACGTAGTCCATCACGAAGTAGGGCAGGCCGTTTGGCGTTGTGCCGCCATCGACGATGCGCGCGATATTGGGATGGTCGAGCCGAGCGAGAATATCGCGTTCCTGAAGGAATCGATCCTTGAGGGGATTGGCGCGCAACTCGGGACGAATTACTTTGACCGCGGCCATGCGGCGATAGACTTCGTCTGAGCGCATGGCGAGGTAGACTACGCCCATGCCGCCGGAGCCGAGCTCGCGCAGCACGCGGTAAGGGCCGATCATCATTCCTTCTTCAAGGGCGGGTTTCTCGCGTTTGAAGGCCGGTTCGGCGAGGAAGCCCTGGCCGCTGGCGTTGGCTGCCTGCAGCAGCCGCATGACGCTGGATACGACCTGCGAATTGCCACCGGAGCTAGCCTCAACCCAAGCCTGACGCTGATGCGCAGGCAACTCGCTGGCCTGATCGAAGAGCTCTCGTATCAAGCGTTGCGTGCTATCGGCCATTGCAATTCCTCCAAGGTGCGCGGCCAGGTTGCCGCTAGACTGCACGCATGCGGTGCGGAAAAATGCCGTCAATAGAATAGCGAGAGCCTGCCGGGGTTGTGCTCAAGAATTATTTGCGCAATAGACTGGGCGAATGCCGCTATTTTGGTTGAGGAGCTGTCATGAGAAAGATTCGACATGCAATCGCCAGGTCAGCGATGGCCCCGTGTGCGGTGGTTCTGATAGCAGGCGTCTCCCTGTTTGCGCCTGCGGGCGCCTGGGCGCGGGGCGGTGAAAGCGGTTCGGGCGACAGCGTAACAACCACCGACACAAGTTTTGGCCAGATCACTGTGAAGCACGCGAGCATGGTAGAGGTTGACTCATCGCACGTGCGAATTGCCGTGGATATGGTGACCACTCCGGCGCGAAGCGTGACGGTAGAGAGTGTCCGGCTGACAGGTCTGAAGCTCAACGGGCTCCCGGTATACGCGGAAGCGATCCGGCAGTCCCTGGACCTGGTCAAGGGCAAGGAGACGGCTTTGCCGCCGATCTATGTGACGGCGCGCATGCGCGACCTGACGACAGTTGCGCCGCTGCGGCAGATGATCGAAAACCAATCGGTGCACGTGGATGGACAGATCATTGCTTCGATCAAGATGAGCTTTCTGCAAAAGCTTGCGCTCCACACGGAGCATCCGAGGGTGTCGGTCCCGATTTCGCAGGACGTTGCTTTGTCGGTGGGGTCATCGCCCTTTGAGCGTCAGGCTGCGCTGGGCGTACTGACATTAGTGGAAATGGGGCTGCGAGGACGGGCCGTCGCAGGGGCAATTAGCGACCTGGAATCACCTTGGTTTCGCGAGCTGAAGTCCGAGGCGGCCACCAATCTGTTTCAGGTTGAGTCCAGTTACAAGCTGCGCCAGCGCGATGCGGACTTCCCGGTGATCAACGATCAGCTTGGCTTTCGCGTGGCTTCGGGGCAGATCATCACGACTGCCGAAGCGCGTGAGCCGTGGGCTTACGATGGCGAATTTCTTAGCAAGATCAAATCGGGCGATGTGAAGCTCGACAAGAAGAGCTTTGATATGCAGTTGCGTGCGACTGGCAGACGGGAATCGAGCGCTGCTTTGCAGATGAGCCACGGTGATTTTTCGGTGGATCCGAGAGGCGATGTCGATAAGGAAGATCTGATCGTCAAGAAAGTGCCCAAGGAGTCTAAGAACGCCGATAAGAACAGCAAGGACGAGTTCGCAACAGTCACGGTGCGGAAGCGGGCCTCTCCGAATGCGCTCTCGGTGATTACGCTACAGGCAGCATCGTCTCGGGGCGGGTTTCACGCGGCTCCGGCTACGGTAGCCCAGCAGGACAGCTGGGATAAGGTTGCTCTGTACCGGCTGGTTATCGATGCGCAAAACAAGCCGTCGATCGAGGTGATTGAGATATCGGCGCGCCGTGACGGGCGGGCAATTCATCTGGACGAGCCGGTCGATCCGTCGTTCTACGGGTCCCCGATCATTGTTCCGGAAGGCGTCCTGGGGATCGTGCAGGATGAGCAGAGTGGGGCCTTTTTGCCCGCGGATATTGCGAACGCGGCGGCTGAGCAGGCTCCTTCGCAGAATGGATCGGACCAATAGGCAACGGCCCTAGTTGGAGGTGTTTCCCGGGTCAGGCTGGGCGTCTTGACTGCGGCTCCGGGCCAGAATCACCACGATGTCGTATTCCTGGCCACAGGCCTTACTGACTTCAGGCGTCAGCTCCTCAGTTTTCGCTCCGTTGCCGTGTTCGCCGAGATGGCCTTTGAGGAGGGGATATCGATCGAGTGGAGAAGTTGAGTCTGACGATTTGTGATGATAGATCACGGTTTGATCTTTCGCCATAGCAACGCACTCAGGCCGGCTCTCATGCTTGATGGAGAGCAGTGCGCCCTCCAGATCGCCGACTGACTCGGGAAGATGCCCCTTGCGCGGTTCTCCGACGATGACTACGGAACGCCGGGAATGATTCGGCTGGTCAGGCGCTGGCTGATTTGCTTGTGGTTGTGCCGGGGGAAGGGCTGACGGCTGGGTTTCGTGGTGGTTTCTGCCATCCTTGGCGGAGTGATCGGCAGGCTGTTGCCCGGCGTGTTCGTCGTTATGCTGCGCACGCGATTCCGCAGTCGGCAAGGCGGCGGGCTGGCTGGAACGGCCAGTGTCCGGGCGGTGATCCGGGGTTGCGACGGTAGGTTTACCACGCGGGTGCTCTGGTTTGGAGGACGCATCCGGCGTGGGCTGTGCAGGGTTCTCGTTGGTCTTTATCTCGGGAGTTTTGGGAATGTTGAATGGCCATCCACGGACGTGATGTGCGAAAAGCAAATATCCGGCGCCGCCCACGACGAGAAGCGCCACGGCAACCAGTTCCAGGGTGCGTGCCTTGTACGGGATGTTTTTCCACTGCTGGCCCGGAACGCCTGTCGGACCGGCGGAGACGGCCGGGGATGGGATGGTACGAGGAATGGCTGGTGGAATTGCTCCGCTACCGTCGATGTGGATGAATTCGATGCCGATATTGTCGGGTCCGCCTGCGGCCAGAGCCTGATCGAGCATGAGGCGCGCAGCGGTCTGCACGCTAAGGCCGGGATCCGTGGCAACGGTGGCGATGTCCGCGTCGTGTACGTATCCCCAGAGGCCATCGGAGCAGAGCAGCAGGGAATCGCCGGGCTGCAGTACGACGTGATCGATCTCGATTTCGACCTCGGGCCGGTGTCCCAGGCTGCGGGTCAGGACCGAAGCATCGGGATGATTTCGTGCTTCTTCTTCTGTGATGAGGTTCTTGTTCAGGAGTGCCTGAACAGCAGAATGATCGTTGGTGATCTTGTGCATCTGGCCGTTGTGGACCAGATAGGCACGGCTGTCGCCCACGTGGCCGATCCATGCCTCGGCGCCCGAATTGGCTCCGGGCTGGACGAGAGCCAGCACTACGGTGGAGCCCATGCGCTGAAAGGCCGGATCACCGGAGTTCGCGCGGTCATAGATGGCTGCGTTGGTTGCGGTGCAGGCTTCCATCAGCGCATTGTGCGCTGGATAGCCGGCGGGACGCGCCGCTAGGTGGGCGTAAAAGCCGTCTACGACCATGCGGGAGGCGGTTGCTCCGCCCTGATAGCCGCCGATACCATCCGCCACGATAAAAAGTTCGCCCAGCGGAATCGAGGCGTTGCGCACGCTATCCTGATTTTCTTCCCGAACTTTGCCTCGATCGCAGATCTCACCGAAACTGATGCTGGGTGTGCCGTGCGCTGAGATATCGCTCATGCAATTACCTCGCAGGCGAAAATGTGCGCCTGCAGAATCCTAAAGCGCATTTTTTGTAAGAAGCTGCGCAAGGCTTCTGTGGAAATTTTTCCGGCACCGAACGGCAAGAAGACCAAGTATATCCATTTCGGTTCGGCTGATCTCCGAATTGCCGAAGATGAATCTCCCGTCAGGTCGTGCGTCGTGAATTGAAAACAATTCCTGGGTACTTCACGAACTGAATTCCGAAGCGATCGTTATTGCGGATCGTTGTCGCGCACCCGGAGAATCACAAGGACTGCGACGACCAGGCCGACGAGCATTCCTGTGAGCACGAAGACAGAAGTACGGAAACGGTGCCGGAACTTCTCCGCTTTGTAAATGGTGGAGTTATAGGCGACTTCGATGGGCTGCGAAGTAAAATTTTCCTTCATTTTTCCATCGGCGTCGGGGCAGCTTATTTCGTCGTGCGGGATTATGGGATCGGCGACGTCGGCGTACTGGCTCTTGGCCAGACTGGCTTGCTGGGCGCAATAGTATTCCGGGGGCTGGCCGCCCGTTTGAGGAACAGGGGCCGCCGCGTTTTGGGACACCGGAGCATCTGCCAGCGGCCGCCATTTATTCGGGCCTGTCTCCTGCAGCAGATCGGCTTCGAGCGCCCACTGGGACGGAACGCTCAGCGTTATCCAGCGCAGGTTGGCGTCGAGCAGGTAGGCCGGGCGCAGACCGCCGCCGAGAGCGATGATTGGGAGCAAGACGACCGGAAGCAGTGCAATCGCACTTTCAGTGGTTTTCGAGATAGCCGAGATGCACAGCCCAAGACCAGTGCCGACCATCGCGGAGAGCACGAGCATGCCGTATGTAAGAAAAAAACTACTCTTGAGGCCCAGTGCAAGGTCAACAATGCCCAGCAGAAAGAGGCACTGAATGAGCGCGAGCCCGAGCAGCACGGCCAGCTTCGAGAAGGCGTAGGAGCCAAGCCTGAGTGTTACCATGCGCTCGCGCTTATAGACCGTCCACTCGCCGACGATATCGCGAGCGGAGTTGTTGCAGCCAAACCAGATGGCTGCAATGACCATTAGGAAGTGGATGCCCACCAGCTTCTTTGTGAGATCCTCACCGGTGTCGTGGCTCAACCCGTGATAGACGAGAACGATAAGCGTGGCGAAGAGCGGCGCCTGGATCATCAGGATCGCCGTCTGTGTCTTGTCGCGCAGCTTGACGATCGTGTTCCGCTTTACCAGAGCGAACCACTGAGTCAGGTCGAAGTGGCGCTTTGGCTTGGCGCCTGGAGATCCCGCCGCGGCGGGCGCGGGTTGTTTTCCCGGACGCGCGACTACAAAGTCATGGTGGTAGCGCGAAGCCTGGTACACCTGCTGCCACTCGGCCGAGCTCTTCCCGGCCAGACCGGAAAGCAGCATTTCCGGCGAGAGATCGCTGGTTGCAGGCCCAGGCGGCCGGCAATTGAGGAACTGGATGGAATCGGGATAGGCTGGCCCGAAGTAGACCATCGATCCGGTCTTGCCGCCAGGATCGCGGTTGACCATGATCAGGTCGTCAAACTGCTTGTAAATATGAATGCTGGGCTGATGAATCGTGGTGATGATGGTCTTGCCCTGCCTGGATAGCTCTTTCAACAGTTCGATGACCGATTCGGCGTCGTAGGAGGAGAGTCCGGATGTCGGCTCATCGAGGAAGAGCACGGGCGTATCGTTGATCAGTTCGAGTGCGATGTTGACACGCTTGCGCTGGCCACCGGAGAGGGTCTTGCGCTCCGGCGATCCGATCAGTGTGTCTTTCTTGTCGAGCATGCGAAGCTTATCGAGCGCCTTGACGGTCCGTACGCGAATCTCGTCGTCGCTGAGGTCGGTACGCAACCGGGCAGAGAAATAGAGTGCCTCGCCCACGGTGAGCTGCGAATGAACGATGTCGTCCTGCGGAACGTATCCAAGCTGCTGGCGGAACTGGTCGTAATAGTCATAGAGGCTTGCGCCATTGAACAGGACGCGGCCCTCGGCGGGCCTGGTGTAGCCGTTGAGCGCCTTGAGCAGGGTGGTCTTGCCGGCCCCCGCAGGGCCCATTAACGCGACCAGCTCCGAGGGGAAGATCGTCATGGAAACCGGTTCGATGAGGCGGCTGCCGTTGGGGGCATTCACAACGACGTTTGCGGCTTCGATGGTGACGTTACCGTGATAGGTGCGCTGGGCAAGCTGGCCGCCCTCAAGGAGCTGGAAGCGGTAGCTGCCGAGGCCGATTTCCTGCCCTGGTTTGGCGAGAACTTTACCCGTAACGCGAACACCGCCGACAAAGGTGCCGTTGCGGGAGTTCAGGTCTTCGACGAGGATGCCTTCCGATTCACGCGTCAGCCGTGCATGGCGCCACGACACCATGGGAAAGTCGAGACGCACGTCGGCATGCGGATCGCGGCCGATGACCATGCTGTTGCCGTGGAACTCAACCTTGTCATAGGCCGCCTCGCCCACGGTGACGCGCTGGGCATTGAGAAGTTCTCGAGCGGCAATCTTGTAGGAGCCGAGATAGACGATGCTGTTGGAGTCGAGGGGCTCGCGCTGGATACGGTTGTCGATCCGATCGATCGAGGTGCCGTTTCGTGACCCGAGGTCTTCGAGCGTAGGCTGGCCGCCTTCGAAGACGATGCGGGCGTGCTCCCAGGAGACGATCGGCAGGTCTACCTGTTTGTCGGACCCAGGAGCGCGGCCAATGGTGATGACGCGCGCGCCGGGCAATGGTGGAGGGATCGAGGGCTTCGGGATGGATCCGGAAGGGCTATCATTTGTGCTGCCAAGGCCACTGCGGAGCGGTTGCACCAGCGGATTGGCTGGCGGAGCCTGCGGCCACGGCACAGAAATCTGACGTCCGAGAGTCACCAGCGCTCCGGGAGGGACATGGGCCGGTTGATTGGCCGGAATGCGGGCTCCGTTGATGTATACGCCGTTTGAGGAGTTGGTGTCTTCGATCCAATATTGATCACCTTGATGCATAAGGCGTGCGTGATGGCTCGAAACCTCAAGCTGCGGGAGCTTCAGGTCGCAATCTTCCGCGCGGCCGATGACCCAGGTCTGAACAGGAGCATTGGGAGTGGATGACATTGGAGCGTCGAGAAACTGCACCAACGATAGCACGTGGTCGGGCCAGATTAGCAACCCGTTTTATAGAGGAATCGATGAAATTTCTTTTGTAAGGTGATCCGGGCAAACAAAGTCGGGATTCTGAGCCTGCGATGAGCAATTCAGTAAAGTTTTTGCGCTGTTCCAGGTGTGGGAGATCTGATTACAGCCGCGTGTTACCTGCCGCTGTTGCCAGATTGGGAGACGAGGGCTCACCAACGTTTCGGAGATAGCCTCCCTCGCGGGAATGGGCTACAATCGACTTCCCCTACCGGACAGCAAGAATGGCTCGATTGAATCTTAACCAATTCAGATTTTCATAAGCCCAGGAGAAGACCGATGACCGCCGTTTGGAACAGACGTGAATGGTTGCGCCGGGTGGGAATGGGGGCAGCAGTGCTGACATTTGCCCCCCATCTGCTCGCCAAAGAACCCATTGTGGCGCAGCAATCGCGCATCAGCGACGCAGATGAGATCGCTCTCGGCAACAAGTTTGCCGAGGAGTTGGAGCGAGAAGAACCCATTGCTTCCAACCCGATAATCGATGCTTACCTGAATAACATGGTTCACGAGCTTGCTGCGAAGAGTCAACGGCCCAACATGCCTTACCATGCCAAGCTGGTCAACACCATGGAAGTGAATGCGTGCTCGATTCCCGGCGGCGGTCTGTATGTGAATCGCGGCCTGCTGGAACTGGTGACCAGCGAGGATCAGCTTGCGGCAACCCTGGGGCACGAGATCGGGCATGTTGTGGGCCGCCACTCGATCAACCAGTTACTGATGACCTTTCAGGCTCGCGCGCTGCTCAAGCCGGTACTGGATAACCTGCATAAGAACAACGGCGTTATCCAGCAGATCATCCTCAAGCTCGGTGGCGCGGTGGGCATGCTGGCCATGTTGCATTTCAGCCGTGAAGACGAAGAGCAGGCAGATATGCTGGGCTTTTATGAGATGCTGCGCGCCGGTTGGGATCCACATGGATTCGTGAAGATGTTCGAGATGCTCGAGCAGGTGGAACGTGCGTCCGGCGGGGCTCCGCCTCGGTTTCTGTCCGATCATCCCCCGACACCGCAGCGGCTCGCTGCGATCGAGCGCGAGCTTAAGGAAGTCTCTATTCCGGCAAATGCCCGGACGGACTCCATGTCCTTTCACGCGGCGAAAGCGGCCATGCGGATGTTACCGGCACCGCAGAAGCCCCACAAGCCTCAGCCGGCGGACAATCCACAGCACTAACCGCCGCGAAAACGAATAGATCGAAAAAACGGGCCCCCAATGCTCGACACCGCTCTTTGGGCCGACTTATAAGCCAGTAAAGGAATGGGCCATGAAATTATCGATAACTCGAATAGCGCGAGAACGTCGAGCCTATATAGCGGTTGCGATGGTGGCGTTCATGGCTCTGCCGGCGGGGTTCAGGGCGGTGGGGCAACCCAGTCCGACGTCTCGATTCACCGCAGGACCTGCATATACCAGTAGCGACGGGAAGTCTCAACCGAAGTTTCCGAATGTGGACATCGTCTTTTCGCTGATCGGCGCGGACGGGAACCCCATTACTCCGAAACCGACCGATCTGAAGCTCTTTTCGCAAGGCAAGGAGATCGGCAGCGCATCATCGATCCGATCATTCGAGGCCAGCGGCGAGGGCCTAACAGCGATTCTTGCCCTCGATGCCAGTGGATCGATGCGAGGCGCACCCATCAACGCCATTCACGCGACCATCTCGAAGTTTGTAAAGCAGGCCCGCCCACAGGACAAAGTCGCGGTCGTTACTTTTGCGGACGACGTACATACGGATGTCCCGTTCGGGGCGAGCCAATCGGCTCTTGCGCAGGAATTGAACACAGTGCAGGCGCGCGGTAAGCTCACCCGCCTGTATGACGCGCTGCTGCAGACGCTCGATCAATTCAACAGCAACCTGCCGATGCGGCGCCTGCTGATTGTGATCTCCGACGGCCACGATGAGGGCTCGCAGCATGCGTTGGTGGACGTCATCGCCAAGGCCAAATCGATGGGCGTGGTCATTGACTGCATCGGCCTGAACCGCGATAACGGCGCGTACCTCAATACACTCCAGCAGATGTCGGATCAAACCGGCGGCACCTACCGCCACGCTTTGAATGTGCAGGAGCTCGACACGTATGTTGGCCAGGGAATTCAGGCAGCGCGTGTGACGCCTGTGGCAAGCTTCAAGACCTCGCATCTGGCCTCGGACGACACGCTTCACTCGGCGCAGCTACGCTGGGTGCCCGGCAATGCTTCCGCGACGGTGTTCATTCGGACGCCGAAAAGCAACGCAATTCAGAATTTCTGGCTTTGGGGGCTCGGCGCCTGTTTCCTGGCTGGCGTGATTCTGTTGTCTATTTCATGGTTCGGATCGAGGGCCGGACCTAAGCGCAATGTTCCTGGTCCTCAGGCCGGCGCGCCGCCAGTGCCGCAATTCCAGCCACCGCCAGTTCCTGAAGGCTACGCGTCTGCGCCAGTACCTTCTCCTGGATACCCGGTGCCGTTTGAGCGACCAAGTGGCCCCGGCAGCCGAACGCCTACTGTGCCAGAGACCGGACCTGTTCCAGTTCCCATTTCGCCTGGACCGACGCCGCGTCCGACACCAACGGCCGTTAAGCCGAAGACGACGCAGGTGGAGTCGGCTCCGGTGGTCGATCCAGAGGCGAGGACGGAACGTACCCGGACGAAGCTTGCGGTGTATTTCGAGGCTCCCGACAAGGGGCCATTTGGGAGATTGGCGGTGCAGAATGGGCCACTTGCAGGACAGGTTTTCGAAATCGGCTCGCGAACCTTTCGCATTGGAGCGGTCGCGGGCAATGAATTGATTCTTCCCGATGATCCAACTGTTTCTAGCAATCATGCCAGGCTGTTCTGGGAGGGCGCGATTTTCAAGATCGAAGATCTGAGCTCGCTCAATGGCACCTATATCAACGGAATGAAGTTAACTCAGGGTCGTCACTTGCTGCGGCCCGGTGATGAGATCCAGCTCGGACAGACAAGGCTGGCATTGGAAAAGGTGTAATGGCGACGAGTTGGAGTGCACATTATCTCCTGGGATATCGCCGTTGGCAGTCAGTTACGGACTGGACGGGTTAAGGCTTAAATGCAAAAATCACAGCGACGATAAGGCGAGGCATTTCGCTGGCCGGTGATCGGCGAAGAGGAAAGGCAAGGAGGAAGAGACGATGATCCATTGCGACAAGTGCAACTACGGCTGGAACCCGGATACAGCGACGACCTGCGTGCAGTGCAAAGCTCCGCTGGAGCAATCGTCCTCGGTGAAGCGAAACGATACGCTGACCGAGGATGCGGCAGCTCCGGACCCGATGCGCAGACCAACCGTTGCCGAGGGTGTCTCGCTTCTTCCAGGGTTTTCGCAGAGATCGTCCGATCCACAGCCGCCCGCTTTCACTCCACCAACGTTCACTCCGCCGGCTGCGCCCGTAAGTACACCCGCACCCCCACCCGCGGTACCACGCTGGAACGATGCGCCTCCGAACGACCCGCTACAACGCCGCCGCACCGTTTTTGGCGGAGTTGCTCCTGCGCAGGATTTTCAACCGAAAGCGACTCCTGCTCCTGTATCGCCGCAACCAGGCGGCGCGCGTGGACGCACTGTCGCTGTCGATCCTGCGCGCAAGATCGTCGGTGTGCTCATCACTTATAGCTGGCAGGATTCGGGACAGGTCTTTCCGGTTCTTGAGGGGCGTAACCTCATTGGAAAAGAGCCTGGCCAATGCGACATCTGCGTTCCACAGGATGCAACTCTGTCGGCGGTGAACACTTTCATCACCTACCGCAAGCATTTTGTGATCGGTGACCGCGGCAGCATGAATGGCACCGACGTCGATGGGGAGCCGGTTGAGAAAGAGTTCGTGCCGCTGCGTAACTACGCGCAGGTCCGCACGGGGTCGACCTACTGGACTTTTGTATCGATTCAGCAGCCCTCGGAGGTCACGACGGATACGGGCGGCAATGCGGTCTAAGCAGGTGAATTGGCCGCAGCCAGCAAGAAGACCAGCGGCGCATTCCAGTTGATCGCGACCTCGTTCATCGAATACGCGCCCTGATTATCGATCCACATGCGCATCCGTGGCTGGGCTCGGAGAGTTCGGGCTACCTGATTCGCTGATGCGGCCGCAGGAATAGCTTGCTGCCGAGGTGTGTTACCCACGAAACTGCGAAGCAGTTGCGGCCGAGAGGGGCAATTTTCTCAGCCATGATGAAGACAGCCCGCCGATTAAAGGCCAAGTCGGGCGCAGGCGTTCCGGTCAAAGCTTCGGCTATGTGCGTGGATTCTCGGATTCCTCCTGGCGCGGCTGAAAATCCAAGAAACTTCAGCACATTCCGGCGATTCATGAGCCCGATCTTAGCCTGGGCCGTGTCTTTTATGTCGTGGCCGAAGGACACTTCAGTCGAAAGTTATGTCAGGCCTTCGGGAGATCTGCCGACATCCGGAGCTTGTTCTGAGCAGCCATGGGTCCAGGCAGGCATCTACGATAGAGTGAGGTGCGCGATGGAATCGAGCGATGCCGCGAAACCGCTGAGCTTGCTGGAAAGGTCTGATGGTGAGTCTCGACTACCCAGCCGTGCCCGGTGGTTGTTTGATTCGCGCTGCGGGCTGCGTGGACATCTGCTGCCGCGATGGATATTTCTTCGCGCGCTGGCCGCGATCTATTTCTCTGCTTTCCTGTCGCTGTTGTTTCAGATCAAAGGGCTGATTGGGCCGCAAGGTATTTTGCCCGCGGGAGATTATCTCGCGGCGGTTTCGCATGTGGCGCAAGGGGCAATGCGGCTCTGGTATGCGCCATCGCTGTTCTGGCTCGGGCCGGCCAGTGCGATGCTGATGGCTGTGACCTGGGCGGGGCTTATCGCTTCGCTGCTTGCGTTTCTTAATCTCTGGCCGCGATTGACTCTGGCTGCCTGCTTTGTATGCTTTCTTTCCTTCATCGGAGTGGCGCAGGACTTCGCGTCTTACCAATCGGATGGAATGTTGCTTGAGGCCGGATTTCTTGCGCTGTTTCTGGCGCCTCGCGGCTGGTGGCCCGGCCTTGGAACTCCGTCCCCTCCTATCCGGGCAAGTTATCTGCTGCTGGTGTGGGAATGGTTCCGGATCTACTTTGAATCGGGAATGGTGAAGTGGCTTAGCGGCGATCCGGAATGGCGCAACTTGACCGCGATGGACGACTACTACCAGAACCTTCCCCTGCCGTCATGGATTGGCTGGTACGCGGGTCACCTGCCGCATTGGTTTCAGGTGATGACGGCGGCGAGCACGCTGGCGATGGAATTTCTGCTGGTCCTGATGGTATTTCTTCCCAGGAAGGTGCGTATCGTTTGCTTCCTGATTGTAACGCCGTGGCAGATCGGAGTCATTCTCACAGCCAATTATGCGTTTCTGAATTATCTGGTTCTGTCGCTTGGCTTCCTGCTCCTGGACGATCGCTTTCTGCTGCGTATTCTTCCGCGGCGACTGCATCCGGAATTGCCGGTGCGCGATGAGAAAGCGGTGGAGCTGGGGAGCAAGCACGGTATTTTGAAAGTTGTGCGGGATGCTGGGATTGTGGCAAGGGCTGTCATGCTGAGCTGGATCGCTTACGCTACGGCCACAGAGATGATAGGTATGGTGATACCCTCACCGCCATTGCCGCAATGGCCTTTACGAGTTCTGGAGCCGTTTCGAATCGCGAACCAGTACGGCTTGTTTGCCGTGATGACGCGAGGGCGGTACGAGATCGAGTTTCAGGGGTCGGATGATGGCGAGCACTGGACTCCCTATGAGTTTCGATACAAGCCGCAGGCAATCAACGAGGCTCCCGGTCTCTATGCACCGTATCAGCCGCGCTTTGAATGGAATCTTTGGTTTGCTTCGCTCGGCGACTGGCGGCAGAATGAATGGGTCGCGCTTACGGAAGAACGATTGCTGGCGAACGATGCCGATGTACTAAAGCTGTTCCGCGGCAATCCGTTTGCACAGCATCCGCCGAGGTATGTGCAAGCCGTTTTGTGGCAGTATTGGTTTACGTCGACAGGTGAGAAGCGGAACACAGGCGATTGGTGGCGGCGCAACTGGATGGGCCGGTACGCGCCGATGCTGACCCGCGATGATCATGGAGAGTTCCGCGCAGTTGAACCGGCGGACGATCTTCCGGAGCACAATTGAAAACGCACAAGCGTGCCTGCAGGGAACGGCGATGAGCATTCAGATCAGCAAAGCGATCGAGCCGCTCGACGAGATGAGAGCCATGCTTGCGCAATGGCCTGACGACCCCACCGATAAAAACGTACATGCGCTACGAAAGACGGCACGCAGGGCGGAGGCTGTGGCAGATCTGCTTGACTTGCACCGGGAACCACAGATGAGCCAGGCCTGGAAGAGACTGGACTCTTTGCGCAGGTCAGCGGGCAAAGCCCGCGATCTGGATGTGTTGAAAGGACTGGTGGAATCGTTGGCCACGTCGAACAGTGGCACGCCGTGTGTGGAGGAACTTCTACAGCACATACTTGCGATGCGTCGAAAGGCTGTCCAGACATTGAATCGCAAGATCCAGAAGCACGGAAAGTATCTCGCACGAGGGCTGGCCAAGTGTCTGGAGTACATCCAGGGAAGTGTAGAAGACCGCGACGCAGCACAGCCGGAAAAGAACAACGAGGACGGGTTGAACAAGCAGGCAACGAAGCTCTATCGCGCAGGCCGAGTGACGAGTGAGAATGCGCACCGGTTCCGCATCAAGGTGAAGAAGCTTCGCGACATGCTTGAGCTCTTTGACGATGCGAACGGTGTGCTTCTCAAAACTCTGACATCAATTAAAGACGACATTGGTACGTGGCATGATTGGCACGAGGTGGTGGAGCTTGCCGAAGATACTCTCGACGCACGCGAGGGTCGGCAATGTATCCAAAGCTTGAAGCAGATCAGGCAGGAAAAGCTGAAACAGGCCCTCAGCAGTGCTAACAAGCTGAATATGAGGACGCGGGCAACAGCTTTTCTGCGGCGGACGCATGTGGATCGGATGTAGACGCGTCGGCATGACTACTTCGAGCTAGAGCGAAGCTGCTTGCGCGTAAAAGGGCTGGGCCGTCCATTCGGGACGGCCCATTGTTGAAGCAAACCAGCGGATCGGTTTATTGCTGCGGAGGATTGGAGGTTCCGGACGGGTTGGCAGGAACTGCTTGACGGGCAGAGGTTCCCGCATTGGACGAAGGTTCATTTGCGGGGTTGGGCTGTGCCATGGACTGATCTCCTGGCGCTTTTTCCTGAACGCCAATACCGGCGCCCGAAACTACGAGCTGAACTCGGCGGTTCTGCGCGCGCCCGGATGAGGTTGAATTATCGGCGATTGGATCGCTTTTGCCGTATCCGGCAGCGCTGATCTCTGCGTCAGGAACGCTTTGCGAGGCAAGGTAGTCTTTTACGCTACCGGCGCGCTGTTCTGAGAGTTTCTGATTGTATTCGTCCGAGCCGATGTTATCGGTATAGCCCTCAACCTGAAGCGTAAGGCCAGGATAGGCGAGCAGGATGCCGGAGACCTTCGCAAGTTTTTCACGAGCTTCAGGTTTCAGCGTGTACTTATTGAAGTCGAAGAGCACATCGGACATGTTCATGATGAGACCGCGCGCAGTTTCCTTGGTTTGCAGCACCTGGCTGAGTTGCTGCTTCAGGCGTTCACGAGCCTGTTCGGCCTGTTGCGAGGCCTGCTGTGCGCTTTGCTCGGCCGCCTGCTGCGCGTCTCTTGCCGCTGCTGCGCGAGCTTCTGCTTCTTCAGCAGCCTTTTGAGCTCGGGCGCGTTCCTCTGCCTGCTGCTGCGCAGCCTGCGCCGAAGCTTGTGCCGCGAGCTGTGCGTCCTCGGCAGACTTCTTCGTTGCAGCTTCGTCCGCGGCCCTCATCCTGCGAACGGTGATGATGCGAGCGTCTTCAGCCGCCTGCACCGCCTCACGCGCGTAGGTAATCGTCTGTCTGCGGTCGCGACCGTGTTCGTCTATGTCCTGCGCATTCTGCAAGGCGACCTTTGCTTTCTGGAGCGTATCGGCGGCGTATCTGCCGGCACCTTCCGCTTCGGCTATCTGAACAGCATTGTTGGCTTCATATAGCTCAAGCGGGGAACGCTCGTTGCGAGTAATTGGATGCAGCACCGTGTGGCTGCCGGCCGTCTCCGTATAGGCGCCGCGCGGCAGTAGAGAATAGTGCGCGTCGACCTGCTCGATGACACCTTGAGTTTTGTCGTTGAGCACGACGTTCTGCATGACGACCACGTCGCTGGGCATGGTGACCGCGAAGTATGGTTCGGCCGTGATGATGAGGCCGAAGACTTGAAGATTGGTGGTCACCGACATAGTGTTCTTGTCTTTGCCTCCGGTGGGGAGAACCTCGCCGAGGTTAACTGGGCGGCCCTCGGGCGTGATCGCCCACAGTACATAGGTCAGATACTCGGGGCCGAAGCCATTGGCGGGCGTAATGCCGCGGATGTCGAGATTGATCTGTGTGCGTCCGAGTTGGCTGTCTACCTTTGCAGTGCCGCGGGCCGTCGGCAACAGGCTCGTGCCCTCAAATGCGATCTTGGTAGAGCCTTTGCGATGGAAGTAGTTGATGGCTGGAATGTCTCGCCCAACAACCTGGACTTTGTAGACCGGCACGCCTTCACGCATCTCCGAGGGCGGCTGTCCCTGTCCGTTTACTGGCTGTTGCGGCTGAGCTGTTGGATTCGGCACTTGGGCCGATAAACTCAGCGACCCAGCCAAACACAAAACAAGTAGACCAGATTGGTTTTTCTTTCGAAGCATATTGTCGACTCCTTGTGGGTTAGTCGTTTCTCCCATCGAAGCGAATCCTGTTCGCTCGTATACTGAGAGGCGGCTAGGACACCCATCCTGCCTGTAGAGTGGATGCCCTTCGCGGAGGAGCAAGTTGTCCCGCCGACATCGAACAGATTCGATGCAATTGCAGATATGTCCGGTTATGAACAGGATGCCGTCAGACTGTCCTGTGGGTGGCACTGAGGGAGATTTTGTCCTTGGCGATCTGCGAGAGTGGGAGCCGCACCAACAGCTTCATCGATACAGTGTCCGAAAGAGCGCGTAAGTGCGGCCCGGAGGGTGCAGCCGTATGGGGAGAACTGAGCCCAATGCCGGCAGATTGCAGATTATTGAGGAGATTGACGGGTGATGCGATGTATGGTGCGTTTAAAAAGTCGACAGCCTGCGCAGAAGACACGTTCGGCGGAGTCTGAACAGACCCTCCAGGCGTCTTCTTTTTCAGGAGACCGTATATCGATGGGTGTTGCTGCGCGGCTCATGCTCTTTTTGTGCCTTTTTGTCGTTTCGTATGCTTTTGGACAATCCAAACCGCCGGATCTGGTACTGGAAGGTACGGTAACCGGGCAACAAAATCAGACATATTTTGAGATTCCTTTTGAAGTGCCGACTGGGGTGCGGCGCATCAGCGTCGATTTCAGCTACACGGGCAGAGACAAGAAGACGACGATGGACCTGGGGGTTGCGGATCCACAAAGATTTCGTGGAAACAGCGGCGGAAACAAGAGCCACTTCACGATTGGGGAAGCCGATGCTACTCCGTCGTATCTACCCGGACCGATTCCGGCGGGGCGATGGCGATTGCTGGTGTCGGTGCCGAATATTCGGGCGAATGAGAAATCCACTTATCGTGCCGAGGTCCGATTCAACTCGCAGATGGAAGAAGATGGATTTGCGCTTGAGCCTCTAGAACGCGGAACCCAATGGTACCGGGGTGATCTGCACATGCACACCGCACACAGCGATGGAAGCTGTGCAAGCCAGTCGGGAAAGAACGTGCCCTGCCCGCTGTTCCTGACAGTGCAGACTGCGGCTTCTCGTGGGCTGGACTTTATCGCGATCACGGACCACAATACGACGTCGCACTACGACGATATGCGTGAGTTGCAGCCATACTTCGATAAGACGCTTCTGATTCCGGGGCGGGAGATCACTACGTTCTGGGGTCACTTCAACGTCTTTGGCATAACCGAATTTGTGGACTACCGGGTTGCGAGGCAGGATGGCCGGGATGTGAACGCGATCCTGCGCGAGGTGCGCGCCAAGGGCGGCATTGCTGCCATCAATCATGCAGATTCGCCGACGGGGGAGATATGCATGGGCTGTGGATGGACTCCGAAGAGCGACGTGGATATGAGCCTCTTTGCCGGAGTGGAGGTGATCAACGGCGGCGGACAGATGCTGTCGAGCGAAGACTTCTGGGACAGGCAGATCGCCAAAGGAGCGAAGCTGACGGCCGTTGGGGGAAGCGACAATCACCATGCGACATGGAAAGCAGGGCGCCCAGGCTCAATCGGATGGCCGACCACGGTGGTGGAAGCAAATGCACTCTCTGTACCTGCCATTCTGGATGGGATACGGCGGGGTCGCGTATTCATCGACTTGACGGCCTCACATGACAAGGTAGTTGATCTGGATGCACGTGATAATGCCGAACACTCGGGCGCCGAGACTCATACCGCCAGGATGGGAGAAACACTCGATATTTTTTCGGGTGACATCGTCGATTTTCAAGTGCATTTGACAGCGTGCCCAGTGGCCCGGGTGTATCTATTTCTGGATGGGATTGAAGATCCGCTATTGCCGCCGCTCGATGCTGGAACGGGCGACGGGGTGTTGCCATTTCACTGGAAGACGGATGGCCACATGCACTGGATACGGGCCGAGGTGCGGGATTCAAATGGCGGTCTTATGCTGGTGTCCAATCCGATTTATATTCATCCATTAGCTCATTGAGGGGTGTTTATGTTCCGCAAGTTGCAATCGAGTTGGCGTGCGGCCTTGGCGATGTTCCTGGGAGCGTTGTGCATGGTTCCAGTCGTGCATGGGCAGAAGATACCTGCTCCCGGCTCGCGCACGATTACAGATGCGCACAATTGCTATCCGTACTTTGAGTGGTGGTATGACCGCATCGATCGAGCGCTCTCGGCGGGAACGCCGGTATCAATCGAACAGGATCTGGGCTGGTATACAGATGCGAAGACGGGCATGAGCTGGTCGGTTGTCACCCATGGAGATCCGATCGAAGGCAATGAACCGACCATGGAACATTACTTCTTCGATCGCGTACGGCCGATCGTGGAGAAGGCGCTCAAGGAAGGCAATCACGGAGACTGGCCTCTCATTACGCTCAACCTCGATTTCAAAGACAATAAGCCTGAGCATCTGGCCGCTGTACTGGCATTGCTGCGTAAATACCAGGGGTGGCTTACCACCGCGTCCAAGGGTGCCGATATTTTGACCGTAGAGCCGCTGGAGGTAAAGCCGATTCTTGTGTTGACTGGCGAGCCGGATGCACAGCAGACGGTCTTTTACGATCAACTTGCTGTTGGCGACCGGGTGCTTCTGTTTGGCGCCATTCATACAGGAGACAAAGATCCGCAGGCTGCTCCGGATGTGATTGGAGCGGAGAAGGCCAACAACTATCGGCGCTGGTGGAACAATCCCTGGAATGTTGTCGAGGCCGCAGGCCAGCAGCATGCAGGCGAATGGACTCCCGAGAAGATGGCGAGGCTCAAGGCTCTGGTAGTGCGTGCACACGCCAATGGCCTTTGGATTCGCTTCTACACGCTGGACGGAGCGACGGAGAAAGAGTTGAGTTGCAATGGGTGGTTCCACGGCTACAATTTCGGCTCACTCGCCGCTGCACGCATTCGCTGGAAGGCGGCCATCGCCGCGCATGTGGATTATCTGGCTTCCGATCAGTACGAGCTGGTAGGCAAGGAGATTCGCGCAGAGTCGAGTTCCGTGAGAACCGTCGCCAGGAAATGAGGGATGCGGCGGCGCTGCCGTGATCCAGGGGCAATGCTGCCAGGATTAGCATCGAACTGGCCACAACTCATCGGGGGTCTGAGCCTTTTGCATTTTTCCGGGCTTGGCGCCTCGTAGTTTCAGTCTCTGCACCGCGAGAGAGTCGATCCGCGGCGAATGAATAGCCGCGCAAATGTATGAACTGGATACATTTCCAGTTCGAAATAGACCTTTGGTCTAGTTTCAGTTTATGCGCAAGGACTGTATGCTCATTAACGAGAAGCCGAAAGATGGACGACGGAAGACAGTCTGCTGAGCCTGAACGCCTTAAGGTCTTGGTGATCGATGACAACAAAGCGCATGCGGAGGGGCTTGCGGAACTCTTGAGCCTTTCCGGATTCGAAGCCTCATGCGTGCTGACCGGGGGGGAAGGCATCGAAGCTGCGCGGACCCTGGGAGTAGACGCGGTCTTGCTCGATATGAACCTGCCAGATATGAATGGTTTTGAAGTCTGCCGCCGTCTGCGGCGTGATCCCAGAACCTCCTCGATTGCTGTGGTTTTCCATACCGCCCAAGGTTCCGTTCCAGGCTCTCGCCATCCGGGTGACGCATTCCTGAGCTATCCAGTGGCTATGAATGAGGTGTACTCGACGATCCGTCAAGCCGTGCAGCGCAGGCGAGAGTCCATGGGGCGAGTGATCCCATAGACAGGCCCTTTCCTGGAAAGCGCGGGAGACTCTCGACGAATGGCTGGCCTTCACATACCTCTGTGTCTGTTTCTGAATGGAGCAATCGGTAGGTTAGGTACGAAGAGGAGTCGGTGAGAGCGGCCAGATACCCAGCAGAGCTTGGGTCACTAAAGCGGATTCATCTTGCCAGTTCGCCGCGGGTGGCGGGTTACTGGCGGGTATTCCTCGATGGCTGAATCAGTCAGACGCAGGATAAAGCGCAGAATCTATTCAAGCTTAAGTGGTTTATGGTGGGCGCAGCAGGATTCGAACCTACGACTTCCACCGTGTGAAGGTGGCACTCTACCGCTGAGTTATGCGCCCTGAGACTGGCCGATCGACCTGTCAGGATTGAATTTTATCGCCGCTCTTAGAGCTCTGGTCCGAAAACTCAAGGTCTGGGTGTTCGTGCAATTCCAGAAGCCGGCATCGGAAATTTGCTGAATCGGCTGTGCCGTGAGCCGTCGAGATCATACCCGGCTGACTAGGGTAGAGTATCATCAGCATGCTGTGCGCTTCAAATTAGGGCCGTTCCGGCGTGGGCCCACACCGGAACCTCAAGCGGTTTCGCAGCAGTGGATTCGAGGCCAATTTTGCGGGTGTTTCCTTCAGTCCTGATCGGGATTTCGGCGTTCCCGAAGCCGGCTCCGACAGTTTAAGAACGATGCGGCTGAGATTCCTTCCAATGCGTTTGCCCTCTGCGCCTTCCGGTGATTCGGATTCAAAACCCGGTCCGCAGCACCCTCTTTCCGGAGGCCGACCTCCATCGGGCGGGAAAGAGGGAAAAGCCAGCACCCAAGATGGGAAAACTGCTCGCGAATCCGGCGCTTACGCGCAACCTTCTGCCGCAAACGGTGTTCCTGAGGACATGGCAAGCTTCGTGTTAGACAATACGGGGCTGAATTCGAGCCGCACCAGACCTGGAGCGGTTGCGGTCGTCGCCCCGCGGGTGGATACCGGTGAGCGATCGGACGCCGAAGTGATGCTGGCTGCGGCTACCGGGGATGAAGCTGCGTATAACTATCTGGTCAGCAGGTATCATCGCCGGATTATCCATTTTCTGTATCGGATGGTGCGCAACGAGGCGGTGGCGGAGGAGTTGGCGCAGGAGGTTTTCCTGCGCGTTTATCGCTCTCGCGAGAGCTACCGGGCGGAAGCAAAGTTTTCAACGTGGTTGTATCGTATCGCGACAAATCTTGCAGTTAACCACGCGCGCGATACCAAGTACGAGCGGACGGCGTCGACGCTGGAACTGGATCAGCCTGATCCGGAGTCGGGTACGATGCCTGAGGTTGCGGCTTCGGATCCGAACGTGGAGCAACGGATGCTGCGCGAGGAGCGTATGGCGGCGATCCGGGCACATGTGTCGGCTTTGCCAGAGCGACAGCGCATGGCGGTGTTGATGCACAAATATCAGGACATGGATTACCGCCAGATCGGGGACGTGCTCAAGCTGAGCGAGTCGGCGACGAAGTCGCTGCTGTTTCGGGCCTATCAGACGCTCCGAGAGCGCCTGAAGGAATTTGTTTAGGAAAGAAGCCGGGAAACACCGGCCGGAGAAGGGAGTAACAGGATGAACTGTCATGATATGAAATCGAAGATTCCAGAGTTGCTCTTCGATAATGAAGTACTGATTGCCGAGGAAAGCTCCGTGCCGGAAAACACACCGCGGGCGACGATGCACGCTCACCTGGCCGAATGTGCGGAATGCCGTCAGGAGCTGGATGAGCTGCGGTTGACGATGTCTCTTTTGGATGAGTGGAAGGCTCCAGAACCGAATCCGTACTTTTTAACCCGGTTCAACGCCCGTTTGGACGAGGAACGAGCGGCTGCTCCGGTAGGCTGGGCAAAGGGCTGGTTTGAAAAGCTCCATGCACGGCTGGTATACGGATCGTCGCATAGCCTTCGTCCCGTGGCGGCCATGGCTTTGACGATTGCCGTGCTTTTGGGCGGCGGAGCCTATCTCGGAATGAATGATTGGAATCCCCCTGCACAGCAGCCTCAGGCTGCCGTGGTGCAGGATTTGCAGACTCTGGACAACAACGCCCAACTGCTGGATCAGTTGGAAGCGTTGTCAGACCAGAACAACGATTGATGCAACAGCCGGGCTGTCTGAGAAAGAGTGGGTTTCTGACGGTCCGGCATAGGTGTGCCCTGCAGGTGAGAGGAATCCGCGATTTGTGCTATTGGGCGCACCTTACGAAATGAGGCCCCACAGCGGACGAGGCTAGGCGTCAGAAACGGAAAGCAAGGAACGGCAAGCGGAATGAACGTCACCCAGACAGGAGCGAAATTGGCTCGGCAGACAATAGTGATTGTCTGCCTGGGGATGGTTGCGTGCCTTGCGGCGCTGGGACAAAGGCCGCACGGACCTGGAGGAGCAGCGTCTCGTCCCGCACCCCGCTCCGAAATGCGTCCTGGATCGCGCGCGCAGTATCGCCCCGAGTCGCGGATGCCGAATTCCCGGACGCCGCAAGGCAACCGGCAGATGTATCCGCGCGGCCCCGAGCAATCCGGAAGACCAGCGGGAAATGTGCTTGGCCGCCCAGGAAGTGCCTATTATGCTCCAGGCATGGGGGGTGGCACGCCAACCCCGGGGCAGCAGCCGCGCCCGGCCTACGGTGGCTCACCGTATGCCATGAGGCCCAATCCGCAAGTTCCGGGACACTTGCCTCAGTGGATGTCCCAGCACCAGAATTTACCCATTGGCCAGCAGGATCGGCTTCTGCGACAGGAACCTGGATTTAACCGGTTAAGTCCCGTAGACCAGCAGCGGCAGATCCAGGAATTGCACCGTCTCAATCAGATGCCGGAGGCACAGCGTCAGCGGAGGCTGGCCCGCGCGGAGGCTTTTGAACGACTTTCTCCTGGAGAGCAGATGCAGGTTCGTCAGTCGTCACGCGAGCTGCAGAACCTGCCTCCGGACCGGCAAACCGTGGTGGGCAGAGCCTTCCAGGATCTGCGAGGCGTACCCATGGATCAACGGCAGATCATGCTGAACTCGGCACGCTATAACGCTACTTTTTCACCTCAGGAGCGCGGCATCCTCTCGAATCTGCTGCGCGTTGAGCCGTACCAGCAGCCACGCTAGGGCGACAGACTGCGCCGATTTGGCGACTCGGTTATGAACGGAACAGATTCCGCACCAGGAACAAAACGTTCGCGGGACGCTCTGCGAGGCGGCGCATGAAGTATGGATACCATTCGTGTCCAAACGGAAGGTACACCCTTACGTTGTAACCTTCTTGCACCAGACGCCGCTGCAGATCACGGCGAACTCCATACAACATCTGGAACTCATAGTGATCGGGTGGGATGAGGTGGTTGCGCGTGTAGGCCTTTACCGCATCGATCATTGCCTCATCATGGGTTGCCATGCCGTGATAGACCGGACTTGAGAGCAGAATTCCGGCTAGCCGGACATAGTTGGTATCCGTGTCGGTCTTTTTGGCAAACGAAACCGACGGCGGTTCCTGGTAGGCACCTTTGCACAGCCGTATACGAATTCCGTCCTCGATCAACTGCTTGATGTCTGCCTCGGAGCGGAAAAGGTAGGCCTGGACGACAATTCCAATGTATCCGCGATACTCCGGTTGTGAATGCAAGCTGCGCACGAGGTCGATGGTTTTCTGCGTCAGTGGCGAGCCTTCCATGTCGATACGGACAAAGTTTCCCGTCGCGCGCGCATGCTCCGTTAACCCGGCTGCGATGCGATAGGCCAGATCCGGAGAAAGCTCCAACCCCATCTGGGTCAGCTTGACGCTGATATTCGCGTTCAGCTTGCGCGCGGCAACCGCGTCCAAAAGCTGGTGGTAGATATCCGCGGCTTTATCTGCTTCGGCCTCGGTCGAGATGCTCTCGCCCAATGAGTCGAGCGTGACAGCCATACCCTGCTTGTTCAGCCGTTCCGCGGCGCGTAGAGCGTCTTCAATCTCGAGCCCCGCAACAAAGCGCGAACTGAGCTTGCGCCCGACCGTAGAGCTTTCGCTGAAGCGGCGTAAGGGGCGGTTGGTAGAAAGGGCAATGAACGTGGAGCGAAGGAGCGGCATTTCCTGGAAGTCTCCCTGGAACTCATGAGACCGATTGCGCTGGGTTACGGCTCAGATGCGCTTTCGTCCGAATTCTCAGTGTCGCATATCGATCCACTGGTTTGTGTATCCCAAGATCGGGTCATGAATTCCGGAAGTATCCTTGCGCTGTTGCCTCTATCCTGCCTCACTCCATTCGGAATAGCCGGCAAGCGTGCGGAGCAAGCTTGATCGGCGCGGTATCCCTGGAGGGGATCATGGTGTGGCTCCACAAATCTACGATATGCGCATGCGGTCCTGGAGCGATCGGCCAGTTCATCGTCAACTCTGTCGGATGGTCGCTCACATTGAACACGGCGACGTAGATCTTGGCGTGTTCTCCGCCCGTTGTCGCCGTCCATATCCGCACATCGGGCCCGTGGGATTGTGATTCAGAGGATTGAGTCACCATCTGATTCATCTCGATCACATCTTTGTTTGTAATGAGTGAGCGGGTAAAGTCATCCAGCTTTGTCAGGTTCGTTCCCAGGATCATCGGCGATCGCCCAATCGCCCACAGCGTGAATTCGCTTCGCGCTTCATCTCGGGTGAAGCGCGACTGCCGCGCCTCGCCCAACCCCGGATGCGGACCCAGATAGCCTAGTGGAAGCATGTCTTCGTCGGGCCAATTACCGGGCTTTGCATATTGCTCCCACAAGGCCAGCCGGTCAAATGCCTGTCTTAGCCCGAGAGGAAATTCACTTTGTCCCGGCTTCGCTTCGTGCGACCAGACATCCCAATGATCGTCTGAGATGCGCCACATCTGGGCGTACTGCCCCACTTCTTCCGCGTGTGAAAGCTGGGTTGGACCGGGCGAAAGGCTCAGGACAATGGGCCTTCCCGTTTTCTGAATTGCTCGCGCGATCTGCCGAATCTCGCTGATCTTGTAGGGGTGATCCGCAATGCAGTCGACCTTGAGGAAATCGACGCCCCAGCCTGCATACAGCGCGATCATCGAGTCATACCAGGCCTGTCCCGCGGCATTGTCGCGAATGCCGTAGTTGTCCTGATTCCATGGGCAAACGTCTGTCGTATCGGCGGCCTCGCTGGCCTTGAACGCCGATCCGGCGATGGGAGTGTTCGCCGTCACGCTCTCTCGCGGGATGCCGCGAATAAGGTGAATACCGAATTTGAAACCCTTGGCATGGACCCAGTCTGCCAGCGACTTCAGTCCCGTGCCGTTGGCTGCGTCAGGAAAACGGTCCAGCGCTGGAACGAGACGGCCATTCGCATCGTAAACGAACTTCTCCTTCGCCACGTCGCCGCCAAAGGGGTTCTGCATATACCAGCCCTCGTCAATAACGGCATACCGCCAGCCATACTGGCTGAGCCCGGCCAGCACGTCGACGTTGGCTTTGAACTGTTCTTCATCGATGGTCAGCCCGTACGAATCCCAACTGTTCCAGCCCAGCGGCGGTGCAGGTGCAAGCGCCTGGGCAAGACAGGCCCAGAAGGAAACAGGTAGGGCAAATACGATGAAGAAGATTGAGGGACGAATTATGCGGCTTCGGGGCATCTGGGAACGTATATCACAACATCGGAGGAAAACGTTCTCTCGTCTTGCATCCACTTAACAAAGCTTTACTTGTTCCTGGAAATCCATGCGATAAGCTAAGGCGGGGAGTAGGGAATTGCGCGCAATGTATCGTTGGAAATCGGCCTGTATCACTTTAGTGGCGCTGTCCCTGGCGTCGCCTGTATCAGAACTGATTGCAGCGGCTCAGGGAGCTGCCGGTTCCGGTGTCATCCATCCTATTGTCGTAATCCACACCGATCACGGTCCAAATTCAGCCCATGCCATGCAGCAGCACTACGTGGTGCTCGTCTCGCTCGATGGATTCCGCTGGGACTACGCAAAGAAGTACGAAGCCAGGCATCTGCTGGCCTTGGGCAAGGAAGGCGTCTGGGCTCCGGAAGGCATGATTCCGAGCTATCCGTCGCTGACTTTTCCAAATCATTACGCCATCATCACCGGCCTCTATCCGGAGCACAACGGTCTGGTCGCCAACAGCTTTCTGGATACCTCCGAGTTTGCACATTATGGCATCTCCGATCCGGCTCCAACGGCCGATGGACACTGGTACTCCGGAGTACCGCTTTGGTCCCTCGCTGAAAAGCAGGGCATGCGCACTGCTTGTCTCTTCTGGCCAGGATCGGAGGCGAAGATTGATGGTGAAGTTCCGACCGACTACCTGCACTTCGACGATAAGGTCGATGAGTCCGCCCGCATCGATCAGGTGATTGCCTGGCTTAAGGAACCGGAAGAGCAGCGGCCGCATTTCATCACCCTTTATTACTCCGACGTCGATCACGCGGGCCACTCCTACGGCCCGGATTCTGCGCAGACGAAAGCGGCCGTAGTGCGCGTCGACGGTCTTGTCGGCAAACTCCACGCAGCTTTGCGCGCAACCGGATTGCCCGTCGATCTGGTCGTTGTCAGCGATCACGGCATGGTCAAGATCCAGGGCCCCTGGGTCAACCTCGACGATTTTGCCGATCTCAAAGGATTTCAGAGCGCGGGTCCATTACTGTATGGAGACTCGGAAGCCGATCGTAACCGGGTCTACGACCAGCTCAAGCACGCTTCGGAAAAATTTGAGGTCTACCGCCGCAAGGATGTGCCCGCTGGACTGCACTACGATGAGAATCCGCGCGAGGGCGACCCGGTCATTGTCTCCACTGGCCCCTACGCCATCCGTGCCCATGGCCCAGGCAAAGAGGCGGACGGCAAGCCGCATCCCGACCGCGCTCCCGAAGTGGGCGCTCATGGATTCGATCCCCACCGGATGCCGGAGATGAAAGCCAGTTTTTTCGCTGCCGGTCCGGACATTGCCGAGGGCAAGTCGGTACAGCCGTTTGAAAACGTTAACCTATATCCATGGATTGCGCATATTCTCGGCCTGGAGCCGCCCAAGACGGACGGCGATCTCAACATCCTCTCCGGTACGTTACGGGACAACGGAGAGTCGAACGCTCCTGCCACCGATTCGCAGCCAACGCCATCGCAGGAGTAGCGGAGAGTGAGTGAAGTGTCGTTGACGTCTGCAGTTGTGCTTGGAATTGACGGTGGTGGGACACATACAAGGGCGGTAATCGCCAAAGGCAATCAGATCCTCGGCCGTGCTCAGGGCGGCTCCATCAAGCGTCTGCGTGTCGGTCCTGAGATCGCCGTAGAGAACCTTCGCGAGTTACTCAATGAGGTGTTCTCGACCGCGGGCATCAGCCGCGTCGATGCAGCTTCCGCCGGTGTTGCCAGTGCATCCATGCCCGGCATCCCGGAGTGGATCACCGAAGTTTTTCGCGACTACGGTATTGAGCGCTCCGAAGTGGTCGGCGACGAAGTGATCGCGCTCGACGCTGCCTTTCATGGGGGTCCTGGCATTCTCCAGATCGCAGGCACCGGCTCCAACTGCATTGGACGCACGGCAGACGGAAATACGGAGAGTGCGGGCGGCTACAGTTCCGTACTTGGCGATGAAGGGTCAGGTTATTGGATCGGTCTTCACGGCATTCGTCAGGGGTTGCGGGCTCATGATCGCTGCGAGCCTTGCATCATCCTCGACAGGGTTGGCGAAGCGTGGGGCACCAGCACGCTTGCCGAACTTGTAGACTACGGTAATCAGACCCCTGGTCCGGACTTCTCGGCGTTAGCCCCGATTATCGCTGGTGCTGCGGAAGACGGCGATGCCGTCGCCCAGCGAGTGCTTCTGCAGGCGGCTGCCGATCTGGCCGACTTCATTCTGCTCGTTCGCAACAAGCTTCGCAAACGTCATGGACTTACCGAAGAAGTACCCGCGGCATTCATCGGCAGCGTGCTCGACAAGATCGCCATCGTACGCAACCGCGTTACGGAGTTGCTGCAAGCAGAAGCTCCCGGCATGCATTTTTCGCAGCAGGGAGTGGCCGGCGTGGAAGGTGCGATCTGGCGCGCACAGCGGCTGGCCGAGCGATAGATGATATCTCGCGACTCGGAGCGGAGGGCGGTCTAAGCCGCGCGCTCTCCGCCCACAAACGAAGCCAGTAACTGGCCCTCTTTGCTGACTGCGACAAAGTCAGCGGGACCACCGGTTCGGAGACTGCCGACAGCATCCTGGAGCCCGGTCATTGCCGCCGGATTCTGCGTGACCAGTGGCAGCACATTTTCGACCAGGGCGCCGGTATAAGCGACGAAGTTTTTCACTGCGCGGTCCAGGGTCAGCACGCTGCCCGCAAGCACCCCATTCGCCGAGGCCCGCCCATTGGCCACCGATACGGCAAACCCCCCGAGCGTATACTCGCCATCCGGCATACCGGCAGCGGACATCGCGTCCGTCACCAGAATTGCCCGGCGAGCCCCTTTACTCCTCCACCATACAGGCACCAGTGACGGATCCACATGAATGCCGTCGCAGATCAGTTCAGCGTAGAGAGAGTCGGTCGAAAGCACAGTTCCCAGAATTCCCGGCTCGCGATGATCCAGAGGGCGCATCGCGTTGAACGTGTGCGTTGCCGATGTTGCGCCCGCTGAAATAGCCCGATGCGTTTCCGCTGCGGTGGCGTTCGAATGACCCACGGAAACACGCACGCCGCGCGCTACCGCATGCGCCGCCAACTCTTCCGCGCCAGGCATTTCAGGAGCAAGCGTGATCAGCCGAATCTTGCCTTCCGCCGCGTCATACATGCGGTCAAACACCGCAACATTCGGCTCAAGCAGATACTCCGGCGGGTGTACTCCGCGTTTCGAATGTGACAGGAACGGTCCTTCAAGATGAATGCCCAGCGGACGTGCTCCAGCCCACTCCGGCTTGCACGCTTCGTCGAGACGCCGCGCCAGGCCATTCAGCGAGCGGAGCGTCGCGTCGAGCGGGGCTGTCACCGTCGTGGCAAGGAAGTGTCCGGTTCCGTGCGAAGCCAGAAAACGGCTCACTGCGTGGAGCGACTCTGGCGTCGCTTCCATCACGTCATGTCCAGCCGCGCCATGAATATGAATATCTAGAAATGCGGGAGCCAACACTGCGCCAGGAAAATCGATGCGCTGTGTGCCTTCCGACGCTTCGTGCTCGGCGTGCGAGTGGATAGAGATTACTTTGCCGTCCTCAAACTCAATGACAGGTTCGGCATGGAGCGCAGCTCCATCCCACAGCCACGCCGCAGATACTTCAATACGCATAGGCTCATCATCGCAGGTGCCCCGCGCATGCGTCTAACCTGAATGCTTTTCAGATGGGGGGCAATCATTTTCGTCAGCGTGCCGTGGATTTGCGCTAACGGATCCTGCATCCATGCGATTGCATCGGTCATCTTCCGGGAACGGATAAATTACGAAAGTTACCGGTATATTGCTCACGTGCAAAGGAGTTGTTGAAGAAACTACGTCCGCAAAAGCCCTCGTCTGCCGACAGGCATGCCATCGCAAATCCTATGCTCACCACCGTTTACACTGAAGGACATGAATTCCACGGTCAAGCGAATCGGCATCCATCTCGGCACTGGCGGGGGTGCGTCCACAGCTGTTGAGCGTGCGCGCGAGATCGGCGCCAACACCTTCCAGATCTTCTCTTCCAGCCCTCGCATGTGGCGTGCTCCCAAAGTGCCCAAAGAGCAGTGCGATCGCATGCGCGAACTGCGTGCAAAGTACGACGTCGGCCCGCTAGTCATTCACACCAGCTATCTGGTCAACGTCTGTAGCCAGAATGAAGAAGTCCGTCAGAAGAGCATTGCGGCCTTCCGCGGCGAGATCGAGCGCGCCCTTGCTCTTGGTTCCGAATATCTGGTGCTCCATCCCGGCTCATGGAAAGGACTGACGCGCGAAGAGGGACTGATCCTCGCCGTGGAGTCCATATCCAAAGCAATCGATGGATTACCCTGGCAGGACGATGACTTTCACATCCTCATCGAAAACACGGCCGGCGCTGAATTCTCCCTTGGAGGCAGTTTGGAACAGGTCGCCGAACTCGTCGAGCGCCTTCGGGCCTCAGCTCCTGTGGCAGTGTGTCTCGACACCTGCCATACCCACGTCGCCGGATACGACGTCGTTTCGCCCGAAGGTTACGAGGAAACCGTAAAACAGATCGAAGCCACCATGGGCCTGGCCTCGGTTCGGGTCTGGCACTGTAATGACGCCAAGGCGCCGCGGGGATCAAAGCTCGACCGCCATGAAAACATCGGTGAGGGAACGATCGGTCTCGAACCCTTCCGCAGGCTTCTCAATGATGCTCGATTTAGCCACTCAGCCTTCATCGCAGAGACGCCGGTCGATGAGCCTGGAGACGATCAGAGAAACGTGAATATGCTTAGGAGCTTGATTCGATAGGGAAAACTCCGTACGGTATCGAACGCAGCTTCTGCAAGCCCTGATAGGTAATAAATAAATATGTGACTAGTGTGCGCATCCGATCCATTTCCGTGCTAGTCTGCAGGCGTAGTCGAAAGCGAGGCCCATATGCCTTCCTGCATGCACCATGGAATCGGATGCAGTCCCAAGGGTACCCCGCTCTACAAGTGTGCCGGGTACTTCGAACATTCCTTCGGCTGCGAAAACTACGTCTGCGAAAACCACGCACTCCAGAGCAGATATGGCATCTTCTGCTCACAGTGTTATCCCTCACCACCCATTTTTGACCGGCCCAGGGTTGGGAAAACGTTCCACCCGATGGCCATGTCCCACGGAAGCCGTGATGCGCACTCGCATCGCTAGATAAGCTTCTAACCCTGTGATTGAACTAATCTAGAAATTTACTGAAGTATCGCCAGTGCGACAAAATCAATTCTCTTAGCTCCAGGCTCCTGACATCCTGTAGGTCTGAGCGGCGAGGTGTGGTGTGTGCCGCAAAACGCCGCTCGGTCCTACAATGGAAGGAGTACCAACGGAGTTGTGGCACTATGCCGGTCCATGCAATCTCCCTCGAAGATCTGAACTGCGCGCTGCAAGCCACCCAACCCGAACTGGCGTCTGAATCGGAGGCGCTCAGAGTCTGGTGCTCCCAGCTTGAAGCGGGCGGCATTCTGTATTTCCCTGAGACCCCGGTGCCCATTCCTGCGGCTGATCTCGATGTACTGCTTGGCGGACATCAGACAGGCAGCAGTTTGCACAAAAACATCGCCTACAAACCCGGCGTGGACAAGCTGAGCGGCGTCGACGAAAAGTCCTCGCCCGCCGCCGAAATCGAGAAGCTGCATTCCGTTATGCGACGCTACTCAGCCTCGGTTACGGCGTTCCTCTCCGAATTTCTAGCCCCGTACCACCAGCGCTGGCAGTTGGACTATGCGAGTTACCGGCCCATCGAAGAAGACGGACGCGACCTGCCTGTACGCCGCCGCAACGATCTGCTTCATACTGATTCCTTCCCCACGCGCCCCACCCACGGCCGCCGTATCCTGCGCTTCTTCCACAACATCCATCCCTCGAAGACGCGCGACTGGGTGACCGGCCAGCCATTCGCCAAGGTGCTGCCGGAATTTGTTCCAGGTAAGCTGTCTGCTCCGCATCCGGACAACGCAGTAGCCAGCACAGGGAAAAAAATCGCGAAGCTATCCGGGCTCGCCGGACTTGTTCCGCAGTGGAAGCGCGGACCGTATGACGAGTTCATGATGCGTCTGCATAACACCATGAAAGAAGATGCGGACTTTCAGAACAATTGCGCGAAGGAGTATTTCAACTTTCCGCCGGGCTCGAGCTGGATGGTCTATACCGAGACCACGCCGCATGCCGTTCTCGCTGGCCAATACGCTTTGGAGCAGACATTTCTTGTCGATCCGCGGTCGATGGTTATGCCTGAATCGTCTCCAGTTGCAGTGCTCGAAAAGATGGCTGGCGCTTCTCTGTCTTGAGTTTCCGCGTAAAGTTCTCAAGGCCCGAGGTAGTTGTCTCAAGTGCATCGTGTGGCGCCGTGTGCCGTTCCATTTAAACTGGAGCCTTATGGCAGACGAGAAAGAACTGCGCTACGATCCAGCCGCGATCGAGACCAAGTGGCAGACACGCTGGGCTGTGAATCCCACGATGTACGCGGCTGAGCCCGCAACCACCGGAAAGCGGAAATACTACGTCCTCGAGATGTTGCCCTATCCCAGCGGGCAGCTTCACATGGGCCACGTGCGCAACTATTCCATCGGCGACGCGTTGGCTCGCTACATGTGGATGCAGGGCTACAACGTGCTCCACCCCATGGGTTGGGATGCCTTTGGCTTGCCCGCCGAGAACGCAGCGCTCAAGAACAACACCCCGCCGCGCGAGTGGACCCTCAAGAACATCGCCGCCATGAAGCGGCAGATGCAGCGCATCGGCTTCAGCTACGACTGGGCTAGGGAAGTGACCACTTGCCTGCCCGACTATTACCGTTGGAACCAGTGGTTCTTCCTCCGTATGTACGAGCGGGGACTTGCTTATCGCAAGCAGAGCAAGGTCAACTGGTGCCCACAGTGCGCGACGGTGCTCGCAAACGAGCAGGTCATCGACGGCTGCTGCTGGCGGCACGAAGATACGCTGGTTGAGCAGCGCAACCTCGAACAGTGGTTTTACCGCATCACTGCCTACGCGCAGGAATTGCTCGAAGGCCTCGACAAACTCCCCGGCTGGCCTGAAAAGGTGCGCACCATGCAGCGCAACTGGATCGGCCGCAGCGAGGGCACTGAAGTCGACTTTACGGTTGAAGACGCGGGTTCGAAAATCCGCGTCTTTACGACCCGCATCGATACGATCTTTGGCGCCACCAGTCTTCAACTAGCACCCGAGCATCCGCTGGTTCCTGAGTTGACCGCTGGTAACAAAGACCTCGAACTCAAGATCAGCGCAATGATCGACGAGCAGAAGGTCGCCCGCGAAACCGACAACCTCAGCGACCTGGAGAAACAGGGTGTATTCACCGGGCGCTACGCCACCAACCCATTCAACGGTGAGCGCGTGCCTATCTGGGTCGCCAATTACGTGCTCATGGAATACGGCACCGGCGCCATCATGAGCGTGCCCGCCCACGACGAGCGCGACTTTGAATTCGCCACCAAGTACGGCATCGAGATTCGACGAGTGATCCGTGAGGTCGGCGAGTCTACGGAAGATACGCCACTGCCCTTCGTCTCCGAGCAGGGCATCCTAATCAACTCCGGCGAGTTCGACGGCCTTATCTGCGAAGAGGGGGAGGATCAGTTACAGAAGTTCGCGGAAGCCAATGGCTTCGGCGAGGCTAAGATAACCTTCCGCTTGCGTGACTGGGGTGTAAGCCGCCAGCGCTACTGGGGCACGCCCATTCCCATGGTCAACTGCCCCACGCATGGGCTCGTTCCGGTGCCGGACGATCAGCTTCCCGTCCTGTTGCCCGACCAGATCGAGATCACGCAGGAGGGCGGCTCGCCGCTTGGCAAAGTGCCTGAGTTCGTGAACACAACATGCCCAGTCTGCGACGGTCCCGCCAAACGTGAAACCGATACGATGGACACCTTCGTCGACTCAAGCTGGTATTTCTACCGCTACGCTGACGCGAAGAACCCCAATGGCCCGTTCACGCCTGCGGTCGCCCAGTACTGGTTCCCGATCGACCAGTACATCGGTGGCGTCGAGCACGCGATCCTGCACCTGATCTACTCCCGCTTCTGGACACGCGTGATGCGCGACCTGGGCCTCATCGTCAACGACGAGCCGGCCACGCGCCTCTTCACGCAGGGCATGGTCATCAAAGACGGCGCAAAGATGTCGAAGTCGCGCGGCAATGTTGTCTCGCCCGATGACATGGTCGCGCGCTACGGTGCAGACGCCACGCGCATGTATGCGCTTTTCGCTGCTCCGCCCGATCGCGATCTCGACTGGCAGGAGGACGGCGTTGCGGGCATCAGCCGATTCCTTGGCCGTGTCTATCGTGTAGCGCAACGCTATGCACCTGTCGCGCGATCCGCTGATGCTGCGAACAGCGTAGTACCAACCGGTGTATCGCTCGCACTGCTGCGCAAGCTGCACCAGACCATCGCCAAGATCACGCTTGACTTCTCCGGGCGCTGGCATTTCAACACCTGCATCGCCGCCATCATGGAGCTGGTGAACGAGATCACCGCTGCCGATGCGGCGCTTGCCTCCGGCGAAGTACCAGCGCCGGTCGTTGCCGAGTTGCTTCGTGTGCTGGTGCTCTTGCTCGCGCCCTTCGCGCCCTTTCTCGCCGCCGAGTTGTGGTCTGAGCTCGGCCATGAGGGAGAGATCCTGCGGGCACCCTGGCCTGTCTCGAACCCCGAGCTCGCCAAAGAGGATGAGATTGAGATTCCCGTGCAGGTCAACGGCAGGCTACGGTCCGTAGTTCGTGTCCCGGCCGAAGCCGATAACGCAACGATAGAGGCAACAGCGCTTGCAGACGCGAGGGTGATCGAGTGGCTGGCAGGAAAGAAGCCGGTCAAAGTCATCATCGTGCCTCGCAAGCTGGTGAATCTGGTGGTGAAGTAGTGTCGCAGTCCCAAGTGAGCGCGGATGGCTCGTCTTTTGATCAGCATCAAGAGCTCACAACTCCCGTTCGCGCCACGCAAAACACGGTTGGGCATCTGGGCTTCTGCTGGCGTCATCCATCGCTCACGGCCATCGAAGTCGGCTGGCGTTGGCTTGTCGGCATCCCGTTTTTGCTCATCGCGCAAGAACAGATGCACCGTATTCTGGCTCAACTGCCGACGTCAGCGGCAGGTCTCGACCGGTTGGAATGGGCCAACCCTTGGCTCTCTTCGGTCTTGATCGCACAGGCCGTAGGAAAATATGAGCCTTACGTCGTAAGCGTTTTGCGCTGGCTGGCTCCGCTTGGCATCGTTGCCTGGGCTGTTGCCTCGGCTTTAGGGCGGGTTCTGATTCTGCTTCGGATGCGTGCGATCGAACGGAAGCGTGGTCTGCCAGCCACGGTGCCCGATCATCTCACCTTCGGCATGCTGTTGCGCCGCGTCCCTGGCCTTACTGTGTTACAGGCGCTTTGGATGCTGGCGCTTCTCACCTGCTGGTGGGGGTGGTTCGAGACAGTTGGCTGGGCCTCAGGTAACCATCTCACTGACCGCGCACAGCCTGATCTCGTTGGCTACCTCTGCTGGCTTATCTTTCTCTCCCTCGGCTTTTTCACCCTCTGGTCGCTGTTGAGTTGGACACTCAGCGCAGCTCCGCTACTGCTGGCAATCGAGGGCGACAATCGAGTTGGAGCAACCCTCCGGGCTTTAGCCCGCAGCTTCCGGCTCGGAAAGCCACAGAGCGGTAAGCTGGCCGAGGTAAACCTCGTCATGGCCATCGTAAAGTTAGCTCTAGTCGTCCTGGCGATGGTCTTTTCGTCGGCTCCGATACCGTTCAGCGATGAGTTTGGTCCTGACACGCTTCACACCATCGACATGATCGTGATCGTCTGGTATCTCATTGCCAATGACTTTTTCCACGTTGTTCGTTTCCGCAGTTTCTGTGCGCTCTGGCGACATTATCGAGGTTAAATTTACTGACCTGCCGGCTTCCTGAACCGCGAATCTCTTGTCACACCACCCGTCGCCCTGCCACACTAGGGAGTGGACACCCAAAGCATCGTCATACTAGACTTCGGCTCGCAGTACACGCAGCTCATCGCGCGCCGTATTCGCGAGCTCAATGTCTTTTCCGCAGTCCTGCCCTGTACGGCACCCTTAAGCGAGATCCAGGCCTACAACCCCATTGGCATCATCCTCTCCGGCGGGCCCAGCTCGGTCTACGATGCCGACGCTCCCGATACCGACCCCAAAGTGCTTGAACTCGGTCAGCCTGTCCTCGGCATCTGCTACGGTCTCCAATTCATTACGCATCATCTCGGCGGCAAGGTGCGGCCCGCCGACAAGCGCGAATACGGCCACGCCGAAGTCACCGTCGAAGACACGAAGACCCCGCTTTTCGCCGGCCTCCCACCGCAACTGCATGTGTGGATGAGCCACGGCGATGAAGCTCTCGAACTGCCTCCCGGCTTCCATCGCACCGCCGTCACCAGCAACGCGCTTGCCGGTATTGCCAATGAGGAGCGCAAGATATGGGCCGTCCAGTTTCATCCGGAGGTGCATCACACTCCGCTCGGCAAAGAGCTGTTGAGCAACTTCGTCTTTGACATCTGCGGGGCAAAGGGAGACTGGACTCCCGCGCATTTCATCGAGTCCACCGTTGCCGCCATCCGCGAAAAGGTCGGCTCCGGTCACGTTCTCTGCGCGCTCTCCGGTGGCGTTGACTCCTCGGTAGCCGCTGTTCTCGTTCACAAGGCCATCGGTGATCAACTCACCTGCGTCTTCGTCGACAACGGTGTGCTGCGCAAGAATGAGTTCGCCCAGGTCACACAGAATCTCCGCGACAAGCTTGGTCTCAACCTCGTTCCAGTCGATGCCAGCGAGCGCTTTCTGTCGAAGCTCGCCGGTGTAACCGATCCCGAAACCAAGCGCAAGACCATCGGCCGAGAATTCATCGCAGTTTTTGAAGATGAGGCACTTCGTAGCGCGGAGAAAACAGGTGGTGTCGACTGGCTGGTGCAGGGGACTCTCTATCCCGATGTCATCGAGTCATCGAGTGTGCGCGGCCCATCGCAGACCATCAAGAGCCATCACAATGTCGGCGGCCTGCCCGAGCGCATGAAGATGAAGCTCATCGAGCCGCTGCGCGACCTCTTCAAAGATGAAGTACGCCGTATTGGCCGCGATCTCGGCATGCCTGAAGAGATACTGCAGCGCCAGCCTTTTCCTGGCCCCGGACTCGCCGTCCGCATCCTCGGCGAAGTTACCGCCGAGCGCGTCGCTATTCTGCAGGAGGCCGACGACATCGTCGTCAAGGAGATCAAGGCCGCTGGCCTTTACTCCAAGGTCTGGCAAAGCTTCGCCGTTCTTCTTCCCGTTCAGTCCGTGGGTGTCATGGGTGACCAGCGCACCTATGCCAACACCTGCGCCATCCGTGCAGTTCACTCAGAAGACGGCATGACGGCCGACTGGGCTCCGCTACCCTACGATGTACTCAAGCGCATCTCAAGCCGCATCGTCAACGAAGTGCGGGGCATCAATCGCGTCGTCTACGACATTACTTCCAAGCCGCCCGGCACCATCGAGTGGGAGTAATGGATGCAGGATACTTCGATCCTCGGCAAAGTCATCATCAGTCACCCCACGGGCAACGCCAACGTCACTGCCGTTGTCAACGCACTGAAGGAAGCAGATCTGCTGGAAGCTTTCTTCACTTGCATCGCGTGGCGTCCTGACAGTCTCGCGGCGCGCCTTACCCCACGCTCTTTGCGCGCCATGTTTGAACGCCGCGCGCGGGTGCAGTTGCCGCCAGAGCAGATCCGCACGCGCCCTTTTCACGAGTTAGTTCGCAACATCGCCCTTCGCGCAGGCAAGAAAGAGCTTGTTACCGGCTGGACGCGTACTTTCTCTACCGACGGCGTCTATCGCGATCTTGACAAATATGTCGCACGTAATCTCGGTCGCTATAAGAACATCCGCGCCGTTTACGCCTATGAGGACGGCGCAGTGCATCACTTCAAGCGGGCGCATGAACTCGGTATTCGCTGCCTTTATGATCTGCCTATCGGCTATTGGCGCGTCAACCGCGAAATTTCTCTCGAAGAAGCTGAACTGCAACCCGAATGGAAGGGTACGCTTCTATCCCTGAATGACTGCGACGAAAAGCTCGCATCGAAAGACCAGGAGATCGCTTTCGCAGATACTATCTTCGTCGCGAGCCAGTACACGCGTTCCACGCTCGGTAAATATCCCGGTAAGTTTGCAGCGGTGAAAGTCGTTCCTTACGGCACGCCTTCGCCTATCAATCGCGAGCGCGGATTGACCGATGGATCGAAGCCGTTGCGCGTCATCTACGTCGGCTCGCTCGGCCAGCGCAAGGGCATCTCGTATCTTTTCGAAGCCATGGGTCTGCTCGGCGGCTCGGCAACCCTGACCGTCGTGGGCCGTAAGGTTGGCCAAAGCGATGCACTAGACAAAGCCTGCGCACAGCATCGCTGGATCGAGTCGCTGCCGCATCGCGAAATCCTCAATGAGATGGCGCGGCACGACGTGCTCGTTTTCCCTTCGCTCTTCGAAGGATTCGGCCTCGTCATCGGCGAAGCGCTCTCGCGCGGAATGCCGGTGATCACTACGCCGCATACCGGCGGTCCAGATCTCTTGCGCGACGGCCAGGATGGCTTCATTGTTCCTATCCGCAGCGCTGAAGCTATCGCAGCCAAACTCGACCGCCTGCACCACGACCGTGAGCTGCTGCGAGCCATGAGCGAATCCGCCCGTGAACGCGCAGGCCAGATGACCTGGCAGGCCTATCGCGAGAAAACCGCCATTGGCATCTTCGATGCAATCTCCGGACCACGCGGTACCGCAATCTACGCTTGATTTCGCGATTCGCGAAGAACCGCCAATTCTTTGCTGAGCGCCTCCAGCTTATTCAGCAATTCCGTATGCCGCCGGTCATCTAGTGACGGGTCCGCGGCTTCCACATAAAACGTGCCATTCGGTTCCAGCGTGCACCCCTTTACCTGATGCAGCCCCTCGAACCCCTGCTTGTGCAGCGCGTCCATCAATTCTTCAACCGTCAACGACTCTCTTTCCAACGCCTTTTCGTCTATCTTGCTGTTTTGTATCAGTATCGTCGGCTGGCCGCCTAACAGCTTGGTCAGCTTCGGCGAACGAAAGAGCATTCGCGCCACGATCCAGTTGATGGCCAGCAAGCCAAAGGCGCCAATTACTCCGCCAGAAACCGAGTTGTCATCGCCGATGATGGCGTTCTGCACGGTATTGGAAAGCGAAAGCAGTACTACCAGATCGAATGGATTGAGCTGTGCCAATTCGCGTTTGCCAAACACTCGGAGCAACACAACCAGCACCAGATAGACAATCACAGGGCGCGCCAGCTTCTCCAGCACGGGAAGCGGCATCTGAAACATATGGTCCAGAATCGAGTGAAGCGTCGCGGGCGAAAAGTCCATAAGCCGTCAGGAACCTCACCGATAGCTTAGTGCACGAGGGAAGTTACGCAGTATCTCATCTGATTTAATTCGCAAGAGCTGTCTTTCGGTCAAACAAAAACGGCCATCCCGCATGGGATAGCCGTCATGTAGGTGACTGCCGCCGACTTAGTGAGCGCCAGCCAGCGAAGGACGCGTCTCGAGCGCGCCACTCGCGTAACCTTCGCGCATCTCTTCGATCGTCTTTGGCGAATAGTCCCCAGCGTGGCCTGACTGACCGAAACCCGTCATGCGCTCCGACACGACCTTTTGCATAGCTTCACGCGCAGGCTTCAGGTAGTCGCGCGGGTCAAACTTCTCCGGAGACTCGGCAAACACCTTGCGGATCGCGCCTGTGATCGCCAGACGGCTATCCGTGTCGACGTTGATCTTGCGCACGCCGTTCTTGATGCCGAGCTGAATCTCTTCCACCGGCACACCCCACGTCGGCTTCAGGTGACCGCCGTACTGGTTGATGATGTCCTGCAGATCTTTGGGCACAGATGAGCTGCCGTGCATAACCAGGTGAGTACGGGGCAGACGATTGTGGATCTCGATGAGGAGATCCATCTTCAGAACCTTGCCATCCGGCTTCTTCGAGAACTTGTACGCTCCATGGCTCGTACCGATGGCGATCGCTAGTGCGTCCACGCCAGTGCGCTCCGCGAACTCGACAGCCTGGTCGGGATCGGTCACATGCTCAAGGCCCGTACCGCCTGCACCGTGACCGTCTTCAATGCCGCCGAGCACGCCGATCTCGCCTTCGACAGTGACGCCGCGCTCGTGTGCGAACTCGACTACGCGCCGCGTCACTTCGACATTCTCTTCAAAGTCTGTCGGCGTCTTGCCGTCTGTCTTGAGCGAGCCGTCCATCATTACGCTGGTAAATCCCAGCTCGATGGCGCTCTTGCAGGTCTCAAAGCTGTTGCCGTGATCCTGGTGCATCGCGACGGGAATCTCCGGATAAAGCTCCGCAGCGGCGAGCATCAGGTGATAAAGAAACTTGTCTTGTGAATAAGAGCGCGCGCCGCGGCTGGCCTGAATGATGACGGGAGACTTGGTAGCGCGCGCGGCCTCCATGATGGCCTGAATCTGTTCCATATTGTTTACGTTGAAAGCACCGACACCGTATCCGCCCTTGGCGGCTTCGTCGAGCAACTGGCGCATCGAAACTAGAGGCATGGCATTCTCCTTCAGGTCTGCATCATCCGCCGGAGACGCAATAAAGGCGGCAGCAGCAATCGCTATCAATGGTATCAGAGTGCCATCCGTGCGATGTGGTCGTCACGACACGCGGAGGCAGGTGAATGCCGCTACCACCGATCAGCCGAGATCGTGCGAGTTCCTCGGCGGCTCATCAGGTCGCCCTTCGTGTTCCGTAACCTTTGCAGATCTCAACTCATCCAAGGGAACGTCTGCTTTGCGCGATCTGATTGAAGTCCCCGTTCGTACTGTTCAGGGTGCTTGCTCAGACGCCGCTGGAGGGTTAATGCGAAGTTTTCTGTTTATGCCGAGGTTCATGTCTCTATCACTCGCTATGTGCGTTCTTTGTCTCGGGTGCAATGCCGAAACACACGCGCGCATTCCTGCACCTCAGACAGATGTTGCGCTAGCAGCGAAGCCCGGGCACAAAGTGGCGTTCTTCGCCGGCGGATGTTTCTGGGGAACGCAATCGGTTTTCGAGCGCGTGAAAGGAGTGCTGGATACGACGGCGGGCTACTCGGGCGGTTCAGCCGCGACGGCAACCTATGATCAGGTCGGGCAGGAAAATACCGGCCACGCCGAATCGGTCAAGGTGGTCTACGATCCCTCGAAGATCACTTACGGGCGTCTGCTGCAGATATTCTTTTCCGTCGTTCACGATCCCACGCAACTCAATCGCCAGGGGCCGGATGTCGGTTCTTCCTATCGCTCAGTGATTTTCTTCACCGATGAGGATCAGCGCCGGATCAGCACAGCCTATATCGCGCAGTTGGATGCGGCTAAGGTCTTCCCGAAGCCGATCGTGACACAGGTTGTTCCGCTCAAAGGCTTCTATGATGCTGAGTCCTACCACCAGGACTACGCATTGCACAATCCAGACAATCCTTACATCCTCGTCTGCGACCGTCCGAAGGTGGAAGCTTTGAAGCAGCAGTTTCCCGAGCTTTTCAAGGAGTACCACGGAAAGTAACGAAGAAATACATCAGATAGCCCCCACGGACTATAGTGCGGAGACTGCCTTGTTAGGCAGATACGCCTCTATGAAACACAAAACCGGTCCTCTTCAGGACCGGTTTTGTGGTTTAACCAACGCTTGTTGTTAGTAACGTCCGCCGCGATCACGGCCCCGTCCGCCACCGCCGCCAGAGGCCTTCTGCGCCTGGAAGCAGTCACGGCAAAATACAGGCCGATCGCCACGCGGCTCAAACGGCACTGTCGTCTGCTGACCGCAGCTTGAACAGACTACCGCTGTTCCCGTCGTGTTGCGCGGAGCATAACCGCCTCCACCGCCATATCCGCCGCCGTAGCCACCACCGCCACCCTGGTCGGCCTTTTTGGCCTGCCTGCATTGCTTGCAGCGCTTCGGAGTCGAAAATCCTCGTTCTGAAAAGAAAGATTGGTCAGCCGCAGTGAAAGTAAACTCCCGCCCGCAGTCGCTACAGGTAAGTTGCAGATCTCCAGCCATTGTGTTCCTCGATTCGGTAATTGGACCATCCCGTAGACTTCGCGGGTGAGACTAGTCTACGCGTTTTGTGGCGCTGTGACCCTAAATCGTTTCATGGAAATTCCAAGATTTCGCTCAATTTTGCGTAAATCGCCCCGTTCTGCCGCCGAAGCAAAGGTGGAAGCGATTCCACGGTTGCGTGCGCGACCGGTGCGACCGATGCGGTGGACGAAATCTTCAGCGACCTTGGGAATGTCGTAATTGACAACGTGCGCAACGTGGGCCACGTCGATGCCTCGTGCGGCTACATCGGTAGCGACGAGCACACGGTGCCGGCCCTCGGAAAAGCTCTTAAGCGCCTGATTGCGCTGTGACTGCGTGCGGTCGCCGTGGATCTGCGTCGCCGCATGCCCATTGTGTACCAGCCGCCTGGCCACGCGATCGGCGCCGTGCTTGGTGCGAACAAATACCAGAAAGCTTCCGTCACCGCTGGTTAGCAGATGCTCGAGCAATTCCTGTTTTTGATTTTGTTCAACTTCGAATGTCTGTAACTCTACATTCTCAGAAGGCTTCAGCACCGAACCTATCTCGATCCGGACCGGGTTCTTGAGATAGTCCCGAACGACCCCGAGAATCGACGCATCGAGCGTTGCCGAGTAACAAAGAGTTTGTCGGTTTGTAGGCAAAACTCCAGCGATTCGGCGAATGGCTGGTTGAAAACCCATGTCGAGCATGCGGTCGACCTCGTCCAGCACCAGCATTTCAATGCCCTCCAGGCGAACCAGCTTCCGGTTCAGATAGTCTTCAAGACGGCCTGGGGTGGCCACGATGACCCGCGCGCCCCTGCGCAGTTTTTCGAGCTGCGGTCCCTCGGCCATGCCGCCAACCACCAGCGCCACAGTGTTGCGTGCGCTCGGGTTGATCTTCAGAAATTCCGCTTCCACCTGCATCGCAAGTTCGCGTGTCGGCAGCAGAATCAGGGTTGAAGGCCGGCGGGTATCCTGTCTGGAGGATTTCTGGGCAGGAGCTGACGTATCGCCGGTGGCCTGCGTTTGAGGCTTGTTCAGGTGCTCGATGATCGGAATGAGAAAGCTCAGGGTCTTTCCGGTGCCGGTCTGGGCAGTTGCCAGTACATCGCGGCCTTCCAGCGCCGGAGGAATCGCGTCGGCCTGTACCGGCGTGGGAGTTACAAAGTTGAGTGAGGCGATACGCTGCTTCAGCGCATCGGAGATAGTAAAGTCTGAAAAATGAGTCACTTGATCCTTATGTTGGGCCAGATACAGCTATACTGCCGGCCTTGTTACTTTGCTCCCGGGCGGCATCACGCGCAAAGGAGCCTGCAATCGATATGCGATAGGGAAGAACCGAGAGGATGCAATCCAACGGTTGAGCGAAAAGTGAGCTGACCCAACCCCGGTGCTGCCGCACGCTGCCTGTCGCCGTGGCCACTGCCATCGGCTGCTATCCGCTCCGGTACATGTGAGAAGCGGATACGCTGTAGGGGCTTGGAAAGAAATCTTTGCGGGGCAGTCTAGCTTATCGGGACCAGCGAACGGCCTTCTCGGCTTCGGGTCCAGGTTCTCCGGGTAGTAAGAATGCCGGAGAGCAAGAATGGCTCACAACCAAACATCTGAGCGCAATTTAAGAGTAGCACAGTTAACGCATTTGTCAACCGTGCTATCGGATCATAACGATTCAGTAAACAGTCGGACCTGGACAGTTGCACCTGGCTTACTCGCAGCGAATCGCATTCATGGGTTCGATGCGAGCGGCGCGAATTGCAGGAACGAGAGAGGCGCCGCTTGCCACCGCGGAAAGAATGACGACGGCGCCCATCAATATCGATGGATCATGGGGCGACGTTTCGTAAAGGAAGCTCGCCAACAGTTTCGTGACGAGCAGAGCACCAATCAATCCTGCAATTGCTCCCGTTATCGCAACAACCGCATTTTCTCTGAACACCAGCGAAACAACACGCCTGCGTTGCGCCCCCAGCGCCATGCGAATGCCAATCTCGCTCGTCCGCCGTGCGGTGGCGTACGAAAGCGTTCCGTAAAGCCCGATTGCCGTCACCAGCAGCGCGCACGCCGCAAAGAAAACCGAAAGCCATGCCAGCATGCGCTCCGCAAAGAGAGTGTTGTTGATTACATCTCCCATCGACATCATAGCGGGGGCAGGAATTGTGGGCGCGTGTTTTGCCGCAAGCGCACGTGCGGCCTGCGCCAGCGGAACAGCAGACCCCCGAATCCGCACCACGGCGTTGTACGAAGGCTTTTCTTCCAGACCTTCCGTAAGCGGCACATAAGCAGCCGCCGGTGCGGGTGTCCGAGGGTCGCGGTATTTCGCGTTGCCTACAACAGCGATCACCTGGTATGCCGTTTTGTCGTGCGAGTCGATGACACTTTCGCCAACGGGATTTTCGCCTCCAAAGAGCAACTTCGCAGCGGACGCATTCAGAATCATCTTCATGCCCGATGCCTTTGTATCGTTCCACGTAAATTCGCGTCCCTGAAAGACCGGAATGCGCATCGTCCGGAAATACTGCGGACCAACGGCATTCATCCACAGCATCTCTGGCTTCGCGCCCATTGCGTTAAAGCGGCCATTCCATCCTCGATGGACAGCGGCACAATGAACTGAAAACTTGCCGACTCTACACCCGGTTGACGGCTCAGCCCGTCGCCAATCTCCTGATACACGCGCATCAGCGCATCGCCATCGAGCGGTTGCTTGTCCATACGAAACGAGATACTTTCGACGCCCTGCGGATCGAATCCGAGCCCGGAGTGAAACAGCTTCACCAGGCTCGTCGCCAGTAGCCCCGCGCCCACCACGAGCACTAGCGCCAGTGCGACCTCAAACACCATCAGCACGCGCGGCAACAGTTTCTTCCGTTCGCGTGGTTGCGCGGCATGCTGCCCCGTCTTGATCTGCTGGTTCAGATCGCCGGCGGTAGACTGCAGCGCCGGAATCAACCCGATCAGCACCGTTGCCGCGATTGCTGCCGCCGCGGTAAAAGCCAACAAACGCCAATCGGTGCCGATGGCCAGTTGCACGTGATCGTTGCCGCTATGATCGCTGATTGTAAGCGAGTTGAGCGCATAACTCACCAGCGGCACCAGGGCTACGCCGGCTAAAGTGCCGAGCGCAGCAATCATCGCGCTTTCCGACAGCAATTGTTGAATCAGCCTCTTCCGCGAAGCGCCCAGCGCCAGCCGCGTTGCTAGTTCGCGCTCCCGCGCCGCGCTGCGCGCCATCAGCAGACTGGCCAGATTCACGCAGGCAAGCAAGAGAATGCCGATGCACATCGCGAACATGGTCATCAGTGGTTTGCGAAAAACAAACCGCGCGTAAGCAAATCCGCCCGATCCCGGCTCCGCAATGAACCGGAACGGCTCTGTTTCCGCGTCGCGCCGCTGCTCCGGATCTGTGGTGGACTGAAGCTGAATCGGCTTCGAAACACTCGTGAGCCCGGCGTTGACATGCGATAGCGTATCGCCAACTTTCATTTGCGCCATCACTGTCAGCCACCACGCATGCATTCCTTCGGCAATACTGTTATGCGGCGCTTCAATAATCGAGTCTGCATTGAGCGGCGCAAAAATTTCCGGCCTTTGTGTGGGGTCAGCTCCGACAAACGACTTCGGCATGACTCCCACAACCGTAAACGGCACATTAGCAATAACAAGCTTGCGGCCTATGACATCTGGCTCGTGATGAAACCACGTATCCCAGAATCCCTCGCTGATTACCACTGCAAAGCCGGATGGGCTGCCGCCTTCTACATCGTCCCGCGACGTCAGATACCGGCCCAGCAGTGGAGCAGTGCCAAGAGCCTCGAAAAATTCGCCACTGACCATTTGCCCGGGCACGTTTTCATTGCCATCCGCACCTCTTACCTGCATCGTCAGGCCGTCGAAAGCAAAGACATTCTCAAACACATCCTTCCGTGCTTCCAGCCCTTGAAAATATGGATATGGGAAGTCGTACTCCGGATGCCCATTTCCCATTACATAGCCGATTACCGTAAGCCGCTCCGCATGCGGCGCAGAGAGAGGTTTGTAAAGCAAGGCATTGATCAGTGAAAAGATCGAGGTATTCGCCCCTATTCCAAGTGCCAGCGTGATCACCGCCACAGCGGTAAATCCGGGCGACTTCCGCAGCAGCCGCGCGGAAAAGCGCATATCGCGCAGCAGATTTTCGAGTCCCCGGAATTGCCGCACCTCCCGCAGCCGCTCATGCCAGCGCGCGGTATTGCCAAATCGCCGCACAACCGCACGCTTGGCCTGGGCCTCGCTCACGCCCTGCCGGACGAGCTTCTCCCGCATCATCTCCCGATGCAGGTGCAACTCTTCGGCCATCTCGCTATCCATTGACCGCTTATAGAAGAGCGCCTTAATCTTCCCGGTGAATTCCGACCATTGAGAGCTCATACAAAATCTCCGGTTCCGGGCCCCAAATTAAAGATTCATCTTCACGGGAAATTGTTCAGGAAGCCTGCAGCACAAAAGCGACAGCCGTCGAAAGCCGCGTCCATCGCTGCGATTCCGCGTTCAGCCTCTTCGTGCCTTCCGCGGTCAATTCATAAAATTTGGCACGGCGATTGTTCTCCGACAAACCCCAATCGCTCTTGAGAAAACCGCGCAACTCCAGCCGATGCAGCGCAGGGTATAGCGCGCCTTCTTCCACTTTCAGAAGCTGCTGCGAGGTTTCATGGATCCACTCCGCAACCGCATATCCGTGCAACCGCCCGCGCAAAAGTGCCTTCAACACCAGCATCTCCAGAGTGCCCTGGATCAGGTCGCCAGTATCGGATTGTTCTTCCCTAAACATCTTATGGGAAAGATATGCAGTAACCAGATCCCTGTCAACTGAATTCTTCCGGCTGGATGCAGAGCCTGATCGTCGACCCGAACCTGAACCGGCAACGGGAGTGTGCTTTCCGATCTGGCCTCCCTTGGGCCCCACGATGGATACTGGGGTTATGCGATGGTCGAGGTTGCTCCTTTTCTCCCGAACGGCCAATCTTCCAGCACGTCGAAGCCGGGTTTTCAAATCAACTATCCAATTGGCAGCAGTATCGGTGCTGCTAGCCGTCGGTGTCACAACGCAAACTGTCCTCGCTCAACCATCTGCCGAATCATTCCATTGGGTCAGCTTTCATCGCTCCGCCGACCCCAAAGACGACATGATCATCCAGTGGGTCAACCGGGCTCTCGCCGCCGAAAAATTTACCCATATACGGGAAATCGGCGTCGCCTGGGATTCGGCCCTGGTGGTCACCTCGGAGCGTCCAACGCCGCAGTCCCTGCCTGCAAGCGATACGTACACCTTCTGGGCGGTCTCGCTTACCAAGCATGAGGTACAGCCTCTGCTGCATGGTGTCAATCCGCGGATCGTCAACTGGACGACTTTCGCCGGAACCAGTTCGCCCATACCGGAACTGGGCCTTGTCTACTCCGACTGCTATGGCTGCGATGCGCCAACCACCTTTTTCACCACCCTTTACTACAACGCCACCGATCACGCATGGCGCGCCCGCTGGATACGTGGCGACCAGGCCGCCGTTCTTTCCGGCGGAGGCAATGTTGACGGCGTCGCCAGAACTCAGGTCTACGGCCTGCTCACCGAGCTTCCTGGCCGCGAAGTCCTCGCCACCTGGAACCATTACGACTACGGCAGCGCCAAGCCTCCGCAGGACTACGTCTTCGAATACAGCGTTGATCCGGCCAGCGGCCTGGAACAGACCCAGGGCCTGAGCGGCGACCACGCCGAAGCCATGGAACACCGCCTTTGCCGCGCCAATCCCGGCCAGACCGACCCAGCTCTCGCCATCCTTGCATCTGGCCAGGACTCGGACCTCTGCCGCGACACACCTCCCGAAAAGTCCAGAAGATCGCGGCCCACAAGGAGACCAGTCACCACCCCTCCGGCCAACAACAAGGGGCAATCCAACCCGCCGGGTCACAAGGCGCATTGACGCAGATAAGTGGTCTAAACGCCGTCTGCGCGGCATCGTATACTGTGACCATGTCGATAGCTCGCAACATTGCCGGAATCGCGAAGGGGATGAGCATCACCTTTCGGGAAATGCTTGAGCCAACCCAGGTGGAAAACTACCCGGATGGCGCGGGACCTCTGCGCGGCGCTAAATTCGAACAGCGCTTCCGTGGCGCTCATGAGCTACAGCGCGACGAAAACGGGCTCGAGAAGTGTGTAGCGTGTTTCCTTTGCGCAGCCGCCTGCCCCTCCAACTGCATCTTCATTGAGGCGGCTGAGAACACGGAGGAGAAGCGCATCTCTTCCAGCGAGCGTTACGCCAAGACCTACAACATCGACTACAACCGCTGCATCTTCTGCGGATACTGCGTCGAGGCCTGCCCCACCGATGCCATCACGCATGGACACGGGTTCGAGTTGGCCTCGATCAATGCTACCAATCTCGTCATGCGCAAAGAAGATATGCTGGTGCCGGTGGCTTCGCTTACAGCCAGATAGGGAATATTCGCGGAAACCGGCGGAACCTATTTTCGGAACTCCCGCAGTTTTATCCATCTCAGGTCTATTTCCAACACTCAAACCCTATGAACCGGCGCAAATTCCTGCGTAGCTCCGGCGAAGTCGCTCTGGTCACCGCCATGTCCGGACTCTCATCCACTATTCGGGCAGATTCTCAGGCCATGGTTCTCCCGCCGTGGTCGCCCGGAACGCTCGACTTGCACCACATCAACACCGGCCGCGGTAGCGCCACGCTGGTTGTCATGCCAGACGGCACGTCGCTCCTCATCGACGCCGGTGCGACGAGCACTCGCGGTCCCGCTGTCTGTCCCGCGCGCCCCGATGAATCCCGTAGGCCGGGTGAATGGATTGCCCGTTATATTCAGCGGCAGCTTGCGGTAACGGGTCATGCAGAACTCGACTATGCACTCACGACTCACCTACACGGCGACCACGTTGGAGACGTAACAACATCCTCGCCCCTGTCGAGCCACGGCAACTACCGCCTCACGGGAATCTCGGACGTAGCCGAGACGATCCCGATCGCAGCACTCATCGATCGTGGTTTTCCTGATTATGATTACCCAACGAAAGTCACCGCTTCGCCAGCGGTGAATTACATCGGTTTCGTTCAGTCCGCGCGGCAGCGCGGCATTCGTATCGAGCATGCAGAGCCTGGCTCGGCGGATCAACTCGTCCAGCGGTACGCAAGCCGTCACGATCCTCAGTTTGAGATACGCATACTTTCGGCAAACGGGGTTGTCTGGTCCGGCAAAGATGAAGAGATCCGCAATCTCATCCGCCCGGCGCGATCGAACCCAAAGATGAGATCGAATCAGAAAACATGCTCTCCATCGCGCTTCGCCTGCGCTATGGCAAGTTCACATATTTCAGCGGAGCGGATCTGAACTGTCTCACCAACTATGGCCGCGATCTGTGGCGCGATATCGAAACACCTGTAGCCCGCGTAGCAGGTCCTGTCCATGTGGCTACCTGCAACCACCACGCCTATTTCGATGCCTGCGGTCCAGCCTTCGTCCGGTCGCTTCAGCCGCGCGTCTGGATACTGCAAAGCTGGCATGCCTCGCACTCTGCCATCTCATCTCTGGCAAACATGTACAGCACAACTCTTTATCCGGAGCCGCGCGATGTCTTTTGTCTTGGCTTGCATCCCGCTGCCGGGCTTGTCACCGGCCGCTTCTCAGATCGCTTCAAGAGCAGGCAGGGGCATGTGCTCGTTCGTGTCGCGCCTGGCGGTGAAGAATACCGTGTCTTCGTAATTGACGATGGCATTGAGAGCGGCCCGGTGACCGGCGTTTTTGGCCCATATCTGTGTTAGTAGCCGTTCCGGGAAGCCTCTCTACAACGGTCTGCCGAACGTATAATCAAGAGAGGGATTTTTGTCTCAACTCCAGGTGCTGTTCAAGGAAAGCTATGAAGCCGGCCCGCAAACATCCGTTGCAAAAGATACTTGAAAGCCGCATTGCCATCATCGATGGAGCGATGGGTACAACCATCCGCACCTACGAAATGGTTGAGGCCGATATCCGCGGCGATCGCTTCAAAGATGCAAAGAAAGATCTTCTCAACAACGGCGATCTCTTCTCGCTTACGCAGCCCAGGATGATCGGCGACATCCATCGCCGCTTTCTTGAGGCGGGAGCCGACATCATCGAGACCAACACTTTCGGCGCCACCAGCATCTCGCAAAGCGAGTTTTTCGTCGATGACCCGCGCGAGCACGGCGGTAGAAAAGATCCTGAGTTCTACCAGAAGATCATCGAAGACACATCGCTTCGCAGCCTGGCTTATGAGATCAACGAGCAGTCGGCCCGCCAATGCCGCGAATGGGCCGACCGTGTTGCCAATGAGACCGGCCGCCAGCGCTTCGTTGCCGGAGCCATCGGTCCGCTCACTGTTTCGCTCTCGAATTCACCAGACGCTGACGATCCCGGCTTCCGCGTCGTGACCTTCGACCAGGTCAAGACCGCCTACACCGAGCAGGTTCGCGCGCTGATTGCGGGTGGCTCCGATCTTCTACTCGTCGAAACTATCTTCGATTCCCTCAACGCTAAAGCCGCATTAGTTGCCATCCGTGAAGTCTTCGATGAAGATGGCCTGACCGGCGAAAAGGAACTGCCCATCATGATCTCCGCAGCAGTGGGCCGCGGCGGTGAAACCATGATCTCAGCGCAGACCGTCGAAGCCTTCTGGAATGCGGTCGAGCACGCGCGTCCCTTATCCGTCGGACTCAACTGCTCGCTCGGCCCCGATCTCATGTACCCATTTCTCGAAGAGCTATCCGAAAAGTCCAGCGCCGCCATCTCTTGCTATCCCAATGCGGGCTTGCCCAACCCGCTTTCGCCCACAGGCTTTGATCTTGAGCCCAAGGACATGGCGCGTTTTCTTGGCGGATTCGGCAAGGACGGTCTCATCAATATCGCGGGCGGCTGCTGCGGTAATACGCCGGAGCACATTGCCGCTATCGCGAAGGCTCTTGAAGGTGTAGCTCCGCGCCAACTCCACCGATCGCATACCGATCAGTTGGGTGAGAACGCCGCATGAGTGAGTTCACAGGCCTCGAAGTATCAACTGCCGACACTTTCAAACCGCTTCGTCTCTCCGGTTCGCAGCCCTTCACTCAGCAGCGTGGCGTTTTTATGATGATCGGCGAGCGGACCAATGTTGCCGGTTCGCCGCGTTTTGCCAAGCTTATTAAAGAGGGCAAGTTTGAAGAAGCTGTCGCTATCGCCCGCCAGCAGGTAGAGAACGGCGCCAACGTCATCGACATCTGCATGGACGAGGGCATGATCGATGGCGTTGCCGCGATGTCGCGCTTCCTGCTATTGCTCGCCAGCGAGCCGGAAGTGGCCAAAGCGCCATTCATGATCGATTCCTCCAAGTGGGAGATTATCGTTGCTGGCCTCAAGTGCCTGCAGGGTAAAGGCATCGTCAACTCCATCTCCCTCAAAGAAGGCGAAGAGAAGTTTCGCCAGCAGGCCGCCACCGTTCTCAAGTACGGTGCAGCCGTCGTCGTCATGGCCTTTGATGAGCAGGGACAGGCTGCAACGTTTGAAGACAGGATTCGCATCTGTCAGCGCGTCTACCGATTACTCGTTGACGAAATCGGCTTCCCCGCAGAAGACATTATCTTCGATCCCAACATTCTCACCGTCGCTACCGGGATGGAAGAGCATAACAACTATGCCGTTGACTTCATCGCGGCAACTCGATGGATCAAGGCTAATTTGCCTCATGCCAAGGTGAGCGGCGGCGTCTCCAACATCTCCTTCAGCTTCCGCGGCAACAACAAGGTCCGCGAAGCCATGCACGCAGCCTTTCTCTATCACGCTATCGGCGCCGGTCTCGACATGGGCATCGTCAACGCCGGTCAGCTTGAGATCTACGAAGAGATTGAGCCCGAGCTGAAAATCCTCGTTGAAGATGTTCTGCTCAATCGCCGACCCGACGCCACCGAGCGTCTGGTTGAATTCGGCGAAGCTTTAAAAGCCGCGGGCTCCTCTTCAGAAGCCACTGAAAAGAAGACCGAAGAGTGGCGCAACGGCCCGGTAGAAGAGCGCTTGTCTCACGCACTAGTGAAGGGAATCGATACCCACATCGATGCCGATACCGAAGAAGCCCGAGTGAAGTTTGGCCGCCCGCTGCTCGTCATCGAGGGGCCGCTCATGGATGGCATGGGCGTGGTCGGTGATCTCTTCGGTGCGGGCAAGATGTTCCTGCCTCAGGTCGTCAAATCAGCTCGCGTCATGAAGAAGGCCGTAGCCTATCTCACGCCTTTCATGGAAGCCGAAAAAGCCGCTTTGGCTGAGGCAGGTCATGTAGTCAAAACACAAGGCAAAATCGTTCTCGCCACCGTCAAAGGCGATGTGCACGACATCGGCAAGAACATCGTCGGTGTAGTTCTTGCCTGCAATAACTACGAAGTCATCGATATGGGTGTCATGGTCCCCGCCGAGAAGATTCTCGAGCGCGCCAGAACCGAGAAGGCCGATATTATCGGGCTCAGTGGCCTCATCACCCCATCCCTCGATGAGATGGTTCACGTCGCCCGCGAGATGGAGCGCCAGAGCTTCCGCCTCCCGCTACTCATTGGGGGAGCCACCACCAGCCGCGCGCACACGGCCATCAAGATCGCTCCGCACTACAGCCAGCCCGTCGTGCATGTTCTCGACGCCAGCCGCGCCGTGCCCGTTACTACCAGTCTCCTAAGCGAGGAGAATCGCGAAGCTTTCATCGCCGAGCATCGTGCCAGCTATGAAGCGATCCGCAAAAAGCACGCAGCACCGCGCCAGAATCTTATCCCTCTTGAAACGGCTCGCGAGCGCCGCACTCTAATCACCTGGCGTAGTGAAGACATTCCCCAGCCTGAATTCACCGGCATTCACGTCCTCGAAGACTTCCCGCTCACTACATTGCGCGAGTACATCGACTGGACACCTTTCTTCCACACCTGGGAGCTCAAGGGTGTCTATCCGCGCATCTTCGACGACGAAAAACAAGGCGAGCTGGCGCGTCAGATGTTTACCGAAGCCAACGCTCTGCTCGATCGCATCATTGCTGAAAAGCTCCTCATCGCTCGCGGCGTCTACGCTTTCTTCCCCGCAAACTCCGTCGGCGATGACGTAGAACTCTACACCGATGAATCACGTGCCGAGGTGCTGGATCACTTCCACTTCCTGCGCCAGCAGCCTGACCGCAACCCATCCGAGCCCTGCCGGTCGCTTTCCGATTTCATAGCCCCTAAAGACTCCGGTTTTGCCGACCACATCGGCGCTTTCGCTGTTACCAGCGGCATGGGTCTGCGCGATCTCTGCGACAGTTTCCGCGCCGCCCATGACGACTACAACGCCATCATGGCCGAGGCCATCGCCGATCGTCTTGCCGAAGCCTTCGCTGAGTGCCTTCACAAGCGTGTCCGGGATGAGTGGGGCTACGGCCGATCGGAAAACCTCGCTCCGGCCGAGCTTATTCAGGAGAAATACCGAGGCATCCGGCCCGCTGCCGGTTATCCCGCCTGTCCTGATCACACTGAAAAAGGTACGCTGTGGCGCCTGCTCAATGTTGAGCCCAATACTGGAATCCAGATCACCGAGTCCTTTGCCATGTGGCCTGGATCAAGTGTCAGCGGTCTCTACTTTGCTCATCCGGAAGCGAAATACTTCAGTCTGGGAAAGATCGCCCGCGATCAGGCCGAAGACTACTCCGGCCGCAAACACATGTCTCTGTCTGAGATCGAACGGTGGCTCGGCCCGAATTTGGGCTATGACCCCGCCTGACAGGGCGATCATTTTGGGCTTTCACAGGGGCGGCTCCGGGGATGGAGCCGCCTCTTCTAATTAGTGTGCCATTGGAGCCACGGCGCACCTGATATAGGGGAGGGATTAGCGGAGATCGACTAGCAGATGGAGCTTGGCGGCGAAGGCCTGTCCGTCGAGAGTGGCTGGGCGGAAGTGGAACTGCTTGACTGCAGCAACGACGCTGGCATCCCACTCAGGAGTGAGGGATTGGCGAACATGCACGTCCTGGGCCTGGCCCTGAGTGTCCACGGTAACATCAAGTCCTACTTGGGCCGAGGTGGGAACGAACTTGGAGAGAGCCTGATTGGGGGGAACGACGTTGACGGCGGAGATAAGGCTGGGTGCTACGACTCCGGTGCTGATGCGAACGTTCTGCGCAGCGTTACCGGGTGCTTCAGGTGTGACGGCGATTGCCGCTGCGGGGAGCAGCGACGCGGAGAGAACAAGAGAAGAGATAAGAATATGACGCATGGTTTCCTCCGAAATGTCAAAAGTTACCAACACCATTATAAAATCAGAAATATTGATTGGTCAAACGATTTCTAGAAAATCCCATTTAAAAAGGGTTATAGAGCAGATTTTCTCATTCCTAAAGAGGCCTGTACTTCATTGTGAATATTTCCACAGAAGACGTGCTGAGAAATTGAATCCTCGAGAGATCCCTTACTTGCAATCAGGCTTTGACTTGGGATACCCCGTTGTTGCGGGGAATCAGATGGGGTAGGGCGGGCCGGCGGCGGATGTTGCTAGTATGCGGATGACGTTTCGCGCAACTAAGAGCGGTTGCTTCGCGTTTGCGGGCTGTCTGGATTCACGGCTGCGCAAGGCTGGTTTGTGCGATGGGGTATGTGCCGGTCTATGCGAAAAGCGGTCGTAATCTACAACCCGGCTTCAGGCATGATGTCGAACCGGCGTGCGGGAGCGCTTGAGGAAGCGATTGCTGTGCTTCGCGACGCTGGCGTGGAGGTGCGATCAACGGCGACGGATGGGCCGGGGAGCGCAGGAGAGGTGGCGCACGCGGCGATTGCTGAAGGCTTCGATACAGTGCTGGCCTGCGGTGGTGATGGCACGGTGAATGAAGTGCTGCAGGGGATGGCGGGGAGCGATGCGGCGCTGGGTGTGTTGCCGCTGGGGACGGCGAATGCGCTGGCATCGGACCTGGGGTTGCCGCTTTCGCTGGCTGGGGCGGCGCGGATGCTGCTGCATGCAAAACCGCAGAGGATTTCAGTAGGACGGATGCGGTATCAGGATCGCTCGGGCGAGACGCGTTCACGCTATTTCACGGTTGCGGCTGGGATTGGCGCAGATGCGCAATTGATGTACCGGCTGGATGCGCAGTTGAAGCGGCGTTTTGGGTATGCGCTGTATGCGGTGGAGGCTCTGCGGATACTGGCGACAGACCCGTTTCCACTATTCGAGGCGCGGTTCAAAGATGCGTCGGGCGAGGTCGTGCGCACCGATGCCGTTTCGCAGCTGCTGGCGGTGCGGATACGGAACTTTGGCGGGATGCTGCAGAACTTGGCTCCTGGGGCGGCGCTGACGAATGACAGCCTGCAACTGGTGGCGTTCAAGACGCGGAAGCGGTTCGACTATTTGAAATTTCTGACGGCGGTGGTGGGGCGGCGGCACACGTTCAAAGGGCGGATTGCGCTGATGGATGCGATGTCCGTCGAGTGCGTGCCGCTGAGGGGCATGGAAGGCAAGGTCTATGTGGAGGCTGACGGCGAGTTGCTGGGCGGGCTGCCCGTGGAGATGGATATTGTGCCCGATGCGCTGAACATGCTGATTCCGACAGAGGGGCAACCGTAGAGGTGGGCCGGCTGTCGTCGGTTGACGCTTAGGCTTCGTGTGCGGTGGGGGTATGCGATTGCGGGATGAGTTCGGTGAGAGCGATGCCGGCGAGGATGATGATGGCTCCGGAGGCTGGGCGCAGGCCCATGCGTTCGCCGAGGAAAAGGAAAGATGTGATCCAGGCGAAGACGGGTTCCAGGGTGAGCATGAGCGCTATGTGCGTTGCGGGCAGGATGGACTGGGCCCAACTCTGGATGGAGAAGGCCGCGGCGGTGGCGAGGACGGCGGCGATTGCGAGTGCGACCATGAGACGCGCGGTTACATGCATCTGGGGGTGCTCGAGGATAGGCGTGCTGATCATCATGAAGATGGCGCAGAAGCCGATCTGCAGGAGCGCGAGGGGCTGGAAAGAGATGCGCGGCGAGGTATGGCCGAGGGCGATGCAATGCAGGGCGAAGGCGATGGAGCAGCCGAAGGTGAGCGCGTCGCCGGAGTTGACGGCGTTGAAGTCGGGCAGGATGCCGGAGCCGGCGGGAACGGTGAGCAGCAGGATGCCGACGAAGGCGAGCAATGCGCCGAGATAGGCGTTCCAGCGCGGGGCGTGGGCACCGATGGGCCGTAGGATTCTTGCGGTCGAAAAGAGCGGGACGAGGACAACGACCAGGCCGGTGATGAAAGCGGATTTCGAAGCGGTGGTCTTGGCCAGGCCGGCGGTCTGGAACTGATAGCCGGCGGCGAGGAAGAAGCCGACGATGGCTCCGGCGATGAGCTGGTGACGGTTGATCCCGCGCCAGTGGCGGCGATAGGCGATGGCGAGCACGAGGAAGGCCAGCGTCATGCGTACGGTGTTGAAGGCGAGGGGCGTGGCGTCGGAGAGCGCGTCTTTGATGAGGACGAAGGTGCAGCCCCAGATGCCGACGACAGCCAGCATGAGCAGATAGGCCCGAAGTTTCACTGGTGATCCGCCGATGGAGTGTCCTTGTACACCGTTTTGCCACCGACTACGGTTTCGAGGACTTTGGTCTTCAGGATTTCAGGGGCGGGGATGGTGAGCAGATTGCGGTCGAGAATGATGTAGTCAGCAAGGTATCCGGGAACAAGCTTGCCTTTGATTTTTTCATCGAACTCGCATAGGCGGAGCCTTGCGTATAGGCGTAGAGGGCCTGGGTGCGGGTGAGCTTGTTTTCTGGGTGGTAGGTCTTTGTGCCAGCTTCATTAGCACGGGTGACTGCGGCGTAGAGGCCGCGGAAGGGTGTGACGGGCTCGACGGGATAGTCGGTGCCGAAGGCGAGTGGGACGCCGGCGTCGAGAAAGGCCTTCCAGGCGTAGGAGTAGGCGGCGCGTTTGGGGCCTAGGCGGTCTTCTGCCCAGTTCATGTCGGTGAGCAGATGGTTGGGCTGCATGGAGGCGATGACGCCGAGCTTGGCGAAGCGCTGGATGTCGGCTGGGTCGACGACCTGGGCGTGCTCGACTCGGTCGCGGGCATCGTGGGAGACGGTGGGCCAGCATCGCGAGACTTTGTAGGGGTTCTTGTCCTGCGGGGGAAGATCGGGGCAGGCGTCGTAGGTTTGCGAGAAGGCGTCGAGTGCCATGGAGGTGGCCTTGTCTCCGATGGCGTGGAAGCCGATCTGAAAGCCGGCCTGGGCGCGCTCGACGGCCATGGAGTTGAGCTGCGCCTGATCGTAGCGGGGAAGGCCTGAGTTGGAGGGATCGTCGGCGTAAGGTGCTTTAAGGGCTGCGGTGCGGGAGCCGAGGGAGCCATCCATGAAGCCTTTGAGCATGCCGGTGTGGAGCATGGGGTCATGGATGTCGTGGTGGGCGCGGTGCTCTTTGAGCGTGGCAAGCGGGTCAATGAAGGGAAGCCACTCGCTGATGCGGATGTCGAGCTTGTCTTCTTTCTCAAGCTCTTCGAAGACGAGGAAGTCTTGCCAGTCGGAGAAGTCCTGAACAGAGGTAAGGCCGTGAGAGATGGCGTCGTTGATGGCGAGCTCGAGGCCCTGCCGGCGCTCGTCGTGGGTGGGTGGGGGAATGATCTTTTCGACTTCCTCCATTTCGGTGTCGCGGAGGATGCCGGTGGGCTCGCCGTTGCCGTCGACGTCTATGGCGCCGCCTAACGGGGATTTGGTGATACCAGTAATATTGGCGGCTTTGAGGGCGGCGGTGTTGGCGACCGCGATGTGTCCGTCGATGCGCTCGAAGAGAGCTGGGTGGTCGCCGGTGACTTGATCGAGTTCCTGACGATCGGGCAGGTCTTTGTCGGCCCAGAGGGTGTGGTCCCAGCCGCCGCCGGTGAGCCAGTGTCCGGGCGGGGATTGCTGCGCTTTGTCGCGGACGCGGGTTAGCATCTCGTCGAGAGATTTGGAGCCGGTGAGGTCGACATTGAGCTTGGTCTGGCCGGCGCCACCGAGGTGGACGTGGGCATCATTGAGGCCGGGCATGATGAAGGCGCCGTGGAGATCGATGCCGTGCGTATTGGGGCCTTCCAACGCTTTGATTTCTTTGTCAGATCCAACTGCGGCAACGTGATCTCCGCTAATAAGCATTGCGGATACGATTTCGGGTCTGTCTTCCTTGAGTCCATTACCGGTGAGGATCTTGCCATTGACCAACGCGATACCGGCGTATGGTTCAACCATTGTGGGACCGCTTGTCGCACCTATCGTAAGAGATGCGGCGATCGACAACGGAGAAGCGGCATTTACCTCGATATTCCTGCTCCAGTTGGTGAATCCCGGGCTCATGATCGACAGCTTATAGCTGCCGGGATTGAGGAGGATTGTGATCTTGCCTTGATCATCAGTCACACGCGGGACGCTGGAAGAGACAGGGTAGCTTTCAACGTCCGCGCCGGGTATGACCGCTCCGGTTTGGTCTGTTACGGCTATCGCAACAGGAACGAGTACGGACTGCTGTGCCGGGCATGGAAACGCCGTTGCAAATGAGGCCAAGGCCAACGCACAGATCAACTTTTGAATGTGCATGGGCGGAGTTTAGCAGAAGGAACTGCCAGCGTGGGCTTTGTTCAGACGCGCTCGATCATGACTTCTGTGGACTTCATGAGGGCTGCGGCGGTCTGGCCTTTGCGGAGCTGCATTTCGCGGGCGGCATCGGCGGTAATGATGCTGGTGATTTGCTGGTCGCCGATGGAGAGGACGACTTTGGCGAGCAGGCCGCTGATCTTGACGTCAATGATTTTGCCGACGAGCTGGTTGCGGCCGCTGATGGTACGGAAGCGCTCGCGGGACTGCACCTTGGGCTTTGTAGGCGAGGATTGCAGGAGTGGGGCGATGGAGCTTTGCGGGATGCGGTGATGGCCGCCGGGCGTCTTGGTGGTGGTGAGCTTGCCGGCGAGGATCCATTGCTTGAGCGTGGCGTAGCTGACGCCGAGAGATGCTGCTGCTTCGCGGGGTTTGAGGAGTAGATCTGCGTCTGTCATGTCGGACCCCTGAGTTAAATCGAGCACGTACTGCCGATCCAAACAAGCGGAAGGAGCCGTGCGCGTCTCAAGCCAATGTACAACGGTTTGACAGGGATGGGCGTGCGATCAATTTCGCGGACAGAAAGAAGGAGTTATCAGGCTATCTTCAACCGCTATAAAACGATATGAAAAGTCGTATAGAATCGCGATATGACTTGTCTTGATTCATGCAGCAATTTTTTGGAGCGCCGAGGTTCTTATCGGCTGAAGCTTTTCGCACTCACTCTTGCAGTTTTGGGTTTCTCTGGATTCGCGGGCAGCGCCCAGGCGCAGGATGGAAGCTGGTGGCAGCGATACGAGGCGCGGGTGAGCGCGACGCAGGCTGAGCAGCCTCACTGGGTGACGCCGCTGGTGACGGTGACACCGCGACTGGAACAGGAATTTCGGTCTGACTTTGTGCGAGAGATCAACAAAACGTTGCATACCACCTGGATTTACGGGAACGGTAAGGGACTCGAGATCATTCCGGAACGGCATATCGAGCTGCTTTTTAACGTTCCGTCGTTTGTCGCTCACTCGGCTGGATCGGGCGATACTGACGGTTTTGGAGATATTTCCTTTAATTCGAAGTATCGATTTCTAGCCCGCAATGAGGAGCATGGGAATGCGATTATCACAGCGTTTTTTGCGGCTTCTATTCCGACCGGGAAGAATGGTAACGGAAGCTGCTGTGCGGTGGTAACTCCGACGCTGGCGATGGGTAAGGGCTGGGGCAACTTCGCTCTGACGACGACGGCTGGCGGGTCGCTGCCGATTACCAACGCTAAGGGGCTGGGGCATACGATTGCGTGGAACAACGTTGCGCAGTACCGGCTGGCGAAGGAGGGTCCGGCACGTTTCTTCTGGCCGGAGGTGGAGCTGAACTCGAGCTTCTTCGAAGGCGGCGCGAATGACGGCAAGGTGACTACCTATGCTACGCCGGGCGTAATCATTGGACGTATTCCGCTGAGCCACGACGCCAGTGGCAAGCCGGGGAGACTGGGCCTTACATTTGGCGCCGGCGAGCAGATCGCTGTGACGTCCTTCCATATGCAGAATCATCTGCTGGTGTTTACGGCTCGAATGCCTTTTTGAGAGATCTGGTCGGTACACGAAGCGCGGCTGCCGAATGGTGGTCGCGCTTTGTATTTGCGATGGATGATGCCGGATAAATTCGGAGTCTTCAGGCTGACTTAAGCTGCGGTAATCGATAATGGCCGCATGCGGGTGTTGGTGGTGGAAGACGAGACTCGGCTGGCGGAGAATATCGCGGCGGCGTTTCGCGAGGGGCCGGGCTACGCGGTGGATTGCGTGGAGGACGGCGAGACGGGTGCAGCGCTGGCCGCTGAACGATGCTACGACCTGATTGTGCTGGACCTGATGCTGCCGAAGATAGATGGCGCAAGCGTGCTGAGGCGCATGCGCGCCGGCGCTGTGAACACTCCGGTGCTGATTTTGACGGCGCGGTCGGAGACGATATCGAAGATCAATCTGCTGAATGCGGGTGCTGATGATTACCTGAGCAAGCCGTTCGATCTGGGAGAACTGCTGGCGCGGGCGAAGGCACTGATCCGGCGCGGAAAAGGGGCGGCGCATCCGACGCTGCGAGAAGGCGACATCGAGGTAAACACGCTGGAGCAGACGGTGCTGCTGGCCGGGCAGCCCGTGGTGCTGTCGCGGATGGAGTACCGGATTCTCGAATATCTGATGCACAGACCACGCGCTGTGGTATCGAAGCGCGAACTGCTCGAACACTTATACGACTACAACTGGGAGCACCACTCGAATGTGATCGAGGTGCATGTGTCGAATCTGCGCAAGCGGATTGGCGGGCAGGACAGGATTGAGACGTTGCGTGGGCGCGGCTATCGCCTGTTGCTGCCAGGCGGGCGAACAGCATGAAGCCATACTCGATTGTTCGCCGACTTGTAGGCGTGGTGCTGGTCGTAGAACTGGCTGCAGCGCTATGCGTGACGACGGCGGCATTTTTCTACGAGCGGCATACTCACTTTCGTGCTTTTGATGTATTGCTGCGCGGACGCGCGGACTCGATTCTTGGTGCGGTGCAGGACGCCGAAGATGCAGCAGACAACGTGATGCTGGACGGTTCGCAGCTAACCGCGCCGCCGGACGATGTGTATGAGGTGCGCGACTCGACCGGACGGCTGGTGGGTAGGTCTGGGAACTGGGCAGGTGCGGATAGTGTCGAGAAGCTAAATAACGGAGGACACAGGCATGGGCATGGTCCTCAGCGAGATGGAGGCGAGGAGCATTTTGGCGCGAAGGTAAATGGGCGGCGTTATGGAATGGTTCACATCTCCGGGTATCGGGTGGTTGATCCGGGTGAGAAGGGTGGCGGGGTTAAGCGGACGGTCAGCATCGTGTATGGCGCGCCGATGGATCGCGTTTGGGATGCGGTGCTGCAGTCAGTGAGTTTTTATGCGGTGAGCAGCCTGGTAGTGATGGCGCTGACGGCGCTGCTGATGCTGTGGCTGCTGCATCGCGGATTGAGGCCGCTGCGCGAGCTGGCGGGTGCGGCTTCGCGCGTGACGGTCAACGCATGGGAGTTTGCGCCTCCGGAGAGTGCGCAGGCGACGAAGGAGCTTGCTCCGCTGACGGAAGCGATGCAGGCGGTGCTGATGCGACTGCGGCAGGCTTTTGAAGAGCAGCAGCGATTTGTAGGCGATGCCGCGCATGAGCTGAAGACGGGTGTGGCGCTGGTGAAGTCTTCTCTGCAACTGCTGAGCATGAAGCCCCGCACGCAACCGGAATATGTAGCGGGGCTGGAGCGCACGCTGGCCGATTGCCAACGCATGGAAGCGATGGTGGCGCAGATGCTGACGCTCGCGCGGATTGAGCAGGGTGCGCCGGCGGCAAGTGAGGCCGCGGTTGCGGACATCGTCTCGTTGTTAAAAGAGACGACTGCGGAGCTGGACGCGATGGCGGAACTGAAGCACGTGAAGATTGTGCTGGATGAGGCAGGTGTCGAACAGAGGCTTGCGGTTGAGCCGGAGCAATTCAAGCTGCTGTGTTCCAACGTGCTGATGAACGCGGTTCAGCACAGCCCTGCCGGATCGGAGGTACATGTGCTGGCGGGGAAAGAGGAAGACTTTGGAACGATCGAGTTTCGCGACCATGGCGATGGAATTGGAGCGGCGGAACTACCGTATGTGTTTGAGCGCTTCTCGCGCGGCGATCCATCGCGCAGCCGGCATAGCGGCGGCACGGGATTGGGGCTTGCGATCTGCAAGGCGATCGTGGATCGGGCGGATGGGACGATTCGGATAGAAAGCGTGCGCGGAGCCGGGACGAATGTTTACGTGAAGATCCCACTTGTGCGCCAAGTTACATCTGGCAATTGAAGAAAAGAGGCTGCATTTACAGGTTTCTTCAGGCTGGCTTAAGGTGCCTCATGCACATTTAAATTGCGCGGCGGAAAACTGTGGCCGCTGAGAAAGAGGAGCTATGAAATTTTCAGGGATACATTTCATGTCAGGCTGGGCTACAGCATGCGGTGTCATCGCGACTCTGCTATTGCCCGTCTATTCCGCACAGGCGCAGAAGAGCTACAAGATCGAAACGAAGTGGACGATTGGCGGCGAAGGCGGCTGGGACTATCTGCTGGCTGACTCGAGTGCGCACAGGCTGTACGTGACCCACGGACAGCGTGTGGAAGTGCTCGACCTGAACACGGGCAAGCCGATTGGAGCGATTACGGGATTGAAGGGCACGCACGGCGTGGCACTCGACGCGGATGGGAAGTTTGGTTACATCAGCGATGGCGGTGCGAACCAGGTGGTGATCTTTGACCGGCAGAGTTTGCAAACGGTGGGTACGGTGCCGGCGGGGACGAATCCGGATGGGATTGTGTTTGAGCCGGTGACGAAGACGGTTTGGGCGTTCAACGGGCGTAGCAAGGATGTGACGGTGATCGATACCGTATCGCACAAGGTGATTGCGACGGTGGCGCTGCCGGGCAAGCCGGAGTTTCCGACGGCGGACGGCACGGGGAATGTCTTCGACAACATAGAAGACAAGAGCGAGATTGTGCGGCTGGATGCGAAGAGCCCGGAGGTTACGGCGACGTGGCCATTGGGCAAGTGTGAATCACCATCGGGCATGGCTATTGATCGTGCAGGGCATCGGCTGTTCTCAGTGTGTGACGGTAATGTGATGGCAGTAGTGGACTACGAAAGCGGTAAGGTGATTGCTACGCCTGCGATTGGGGAAGGTCCTGATGCAGCGGGGTACGACGTGAAGACGAAGCTTGCGTTCTCTTCGAATGGGCAGGGAACGTTGACCGTGGTAGGTGCGAGCAACAGCGAGTACAAGGTATTGCAGACGCTGACGACTGAGCCGCGTGCGCGTACGATGGCGTTGGACGAGGCGACGGGCAAGGTATACCTGGTGACAGCGAAGTTTGGGCCTGCGCCAGCAGCTACGGCGGAGAATCCGAGGCCACGTCCTTCGGTGCTTCCAAATTCGTTCACGGTGATTGTGGCGGGTCAATGAAGAAGCGAGTGCAGTCGGGCGGCAGCTTGAATGCTGCCGCCCTTGGTTTGAAACGAATGGTGTGTGGAAGCACAGTTGTGTTGCTTGGCGCGTGTCTGTTGAGCGGTGGGCTTGTGGTGCAAGCTCAGACGAATGCTCCTGACGCTCTGCAAGCGCAGATGCAGGTGACTGGCGCGACGGCGCAGAATGCAGTTGCGAGCAACGATGATGCTGCGCCATTGCTCACGCTGGCGGATGCGGTTGCGCAGGCTGAGAAGAATCAACCGGCGTTTGCTGCTGCTGTGGCAGCGAACAAGACGGCGATGCTGGATCGTTCGATTGCGCGGTCTGCTCTATTGCCCGGCGTGGTGTATCACAATCAGTATCTCTACACGGAAGGCGCACACGGAGCGACAGGTTCTGCGAACGCTAGCGCGGGGCAGGCGGCCTCAGCGGGGACACCTCGGTTTATCGCGAACAACTCAGTGCATGAGTACATGAGCCAAGGCACGGTGACGGAAACGATTGGTGCGCAGCAGTTCAATGCGGCGGCGCGAGCTTCGGCAGCGTCAGTGGTAGCGAATGCAGAGCTGGAGATTGCGCGTCGCGGGCTGGTGGCTGCGGTGGTGGGTTTGTACTACGGCAGCCAGGCGGCAGATCGCAAGCTGGCGGTGGCGCAGCGCGCGGCGAATGAGGCCGCGGACTTTACAGGGAACACGCAGAAACGTGAAGAGGCTCGCGAGATTGCGCATGCGGATGTGGTGAAGGCGCAGCTTGAGCAGCAGGGACGGGATCGCGAATTGGCTAATGCGCGGCTCGAAAGTGATCGTGCACGGTTGGGACTGGCGGTGCTGGTGTATCCCGATCCGCGAACGAAGTTTCGATTGGCGGCGTTCGAGATGCCTGCGCCGCTGGCCAGCAAAGAAGAGGTGCAGACGATGGCGGCGCAGAACAATGCGGAGTTGAAGTCTGCGCTGGCTGCGATGAAGGCAGCGAGTCTGGATGTGCAAGGTGCGCGAGCAGCTTATCTTCCGGACCTCGCGCTGACGTATGCCTACGGTATTGATGCCCCTCAGTTTGCAGTGCATGCTCCGGATGGAACGCGGAACCTGGGTTATGAGGCGTCGGGAACGCTTGATATTCCGGTGTGGGATTGGCTGGCGACGCATCATCGCGTGCAGCAGAAAGTAGCGCAGCGAGAGGTGGCGCGCGTTGTGTTGACGGATACACAGAAGAGGTTAATTGCCGATCTGGATACAGCGTATGCGGAAGCAGCCGTGGCGCGGGATCAGCTTGCGTCTCTCGATACAAGTGTGCAGACAGCACGCGAAAGTCTGCGGCTGGCGCGGCTGCGCTACACAGCGGGCGAAACGACGGTGCTGGAAGTAGTGGATGCGCAGACATCGCTGGCCGCACAGGAGAATGCGCAGGAAGACGGCATGATGCGCTATGAGACGGCCATCGCCAATCTGCAACTGCTGACCGGCCAGAGCCTGACAGGAACGAAATGATGAGGGATTTGAAGATGCGTGTGATGCCTGGTGTGTCGCTGGCTTGTTTGATGCTGATGGCGGCTGGATGCAAGAAGGCGGAGGAGATTCCAACGGCTGTCGCAGCTGTGGAAGCAGCGACGCCAAAGGTAGGCGCGATTGCAGCGGAGATTCATGCCGATGCGACGCTGTCTCCGCTGGCGCAGGCGGCGATTGAGCCGAAGGTGACGGCACCGGTGCAGAAATTTCTAGTGCAGCGCGGCGACAAGGTGAAGCAAGGGCAGTTGCTGGTGGTGCTGGAGAATCACGATCTGTCCGCGGCGGCAATGGATAACGAGGGTGCGTATACATCGGCAGAGGCTGCGTATCAGACTGCGACGAAGGCAACCGTTCCGGAGGATTACACGAAGGCTAGGCTGGATCTGGCGCAGGCGAAAGCGAATCTGGATCTGAACCAGGCGATTGTGAATGCGCGGACGCAGTTGTTTGCGCAGGGCGCGATTCCAGGGCGTGATCTGGATACGGCCAAGGCTGCGCTGGTACAGGCGCAGTCGTCATACGACCTGGCGAAGCAGCATTTTGAAGCGGTGCAGAAGACGAGCAATCAGGCTGCGCTGGAGTCGGCGAAGGGACTGCTGCAATCGGCCAAGGGTAAGTTTGAGGGCGCCACGGCGCAGTTGAGTTATACGGAGATTCGCAGCCCGATCAACGGATATGTGACGGACAGGCCATTGTTCGCAGGCGAGACGGCTACGGCGGGATCGCCGGTGATCACGGTAATGGATACATCGGCTCTGATTGCGAAGGTGCATATTGCGCAGCCGCTGGCGCAGCAGTTGAAGGTAGGCGGGGAGGCGAGCCTGCAGATAGCCGGCGCCGATAAGGAGATTCCCGCGAAGATCACTTTGATCAGTCCGGCACTCGATGCGGGCAGTACGACGATTGAAGTGTGGGTACGCGTCGAAAATCCAAAGAACGCGTTGAAAGCCGGCACGCCGGTACAGGTGATCATGACGGGCCGCGAAGTGCCGAATGCGCTGATGGTGCCGACAGCGGCCATCTTATCGAGCGCGGGCGGAGCGGAGAGTGCTGCGGGCAAATATGTGATGGTGATTGGCGCGGACAGCATGTTGAAAAAGCAGCCGGTGACGGTTGGGATTCAGACAGCGGAGCAGACGCAGATTCTTTCAGGTGTGACTGCAAAAGATACGGTGGCGACGACCGGCGGATATGGACTCGATGAGGGTACGAAGGTGAAGATTGGTGCTCCGGATAAGGGCGGCGATGACAAGGCCGCAGGCGGAGACGACAAATGAGCGTGGCAGTGAAGCCTTTTGTCGAGAAGCCGTTCTGGCTCAAGCGGCTCTCGACGCCGATCTTCTTCTTTCTGATTGCGCTGACGATTGCAGGCATTTACGCCGCGTTACAGGTGCCCATTGCGGTCTTCCCGGACACGAATTTTCCGCGCGTGGTGATTGGTGTGGATAACGGCGTGATGCCGGTGGAACAGATGCAGGTGACGATCACCAAGCCGATTGAGGATGCGGTGAATTCGGTGCCGGGGCTTATGACGGTGCGCAGCATCACGAGCCGCGGATCGGCTGAAGTGAGCCTGTTCTTCAACTGGAATGTGGATATGGTCACGACGCTCCAGTTGACAGATGCAGCGCTTGCCAATGTGCAGCAGACGCTGCCGGCGACGGCGAGGGTCACGACGAACCGACTGACCTTTGCGACGTTTCCGATATTGGGCTATGCGTTAACTGCGGATGATCGCGGGGCGAAGACGGTTTCGCAGACGGAGCTTTGGAATCTTGCTACATATGAGTTCAAGCCACCGCTGAATCGCGTGGATGGCGTAAGCACGGTGGTGGTGCAGGGCGGCAAGGTGCCGGAGTTTCAGATTATTCCGAATCTGGCGCGGTTGCAGGCGACGGGGATTACGCTGCTGGATTTGCAGAATGCGGTGCAGGCGGCGGACATTATCGATTCGCCGGGATTGTATGAGAGCGATCATCAGCTCGTGCTGGGATTGATTGGCGCACAGGCACACGGTGCGGAGGATCTTGCGAATCTTACGATCAAGACAACGGCGGGCGGTGCGCCGGTTCGCGTGGCGGATGTGGCGACGGTGCAGCCGGGGATGATGCCGGTGTACACAACGGTGACGGCGAATGGCAGGCCTGCTGTGCTGCTGAATATATCGAGGCAGATCTCGTCGAATACTGTGCAGGTGGCTAATGCTGTCGCGCAGGAAGTTGCGAGGCTCAAGAAGACTCTGCCGAATGGTGTAAGACTTACGCCGTTCTACGATCAGTCGCAACTGGTGCGCGATTCGATCGGGTCGGTGCGGGATGCAATTCTGATCGGCCTCGCTCTGGCGTGCGTGATTCTTTTCCTCTTCCTGCATGACTGGCGTTCGTCGTTGATTGCGGGGCTGGTGATTCCCGTTACTATCGCGATCACGATCCTCTTTCTTTGGGTGATTGGGCAGAGCTTTAATCTGATGACGCTGGGTGGATTGGCGGCGGCGATTGGATTGGTGATCGATGATGCGATTGTGGTGGTGGAGAACGTCGCCGTGCATCGCGAGTCTGGACAGTCACGTGTGGGCGCGGTGCGGCAGGCACTTAGCGAGATTACGACGCCGTTGATCGGTTCGACTATCACGCCGGTGGTGGTGTTTCTGCCGTTGATTGCGGTGACGGGCGTCACGGGGAGTTTCTTTCGCGCGCTGGCGGTGACGATGACGGCAGCGTTGCTTACGTCTCTGTTGCTTGCGCTCACGTGGACGCCTGCGTTGGCGATTGCGCTGCCGGGTGCAGGGAGGAGCGAAGAGGGTGCACGCGATCTCGAAGATGTGGATGCGCTGCATGTGCATCCGACGGGTCGATTTATGGCGCGTGTGCTGGCTGTCCATGCAAAGGTGCTGGATTTTTCGCTGCGAAATCCTATTGTGCTTGCCTTGGTTTGCCTCGCGCTGGTGGTTGGCGGCTACTTCACGTATTCCGTACTCGGTTCGGATCTGTTGCCGGAGATGGACGAGGGTGCATTCGTACTGGATTACATTATGCCGGCGGGGAGCTCGCTGACGGAGACGAATCGTGTGCTGCAGCATGTGGAGCAGATATTGCGCGATACGCCGGAGGTGGAGATTACGTCACGGCGCACGGGGTTGCAGATGGGGCTAGCCGCGGTGACGGAGGCGAATACCGGTGACTTTACGGTGAAGCTGAAGACCAAGCGGTCGCGGCCGATTGACGATGTGATAGCCGATGTGCGCGAGGAGATAAAAAAGACGGAGCCGGAGCTGGATGTCGAGTTCACGCAGGTATTGCAGGACATGATTGGTGATCTGTCGAATGCTCCGGAGCCGATTCAGGTGAAGCTTTTCTGCGATGACCAGCAGTTGCTGAACCAGCTTGGACCGCGCGTGCAGGATGCGATCAACAAGATTCCAGGCGTGGTGGATACGGAGAACGGAATCGACAACACGATCAGTGGACCAGCGACGAATTTTCAGGTCAGCCCCGTGCTGGCGGCGCGTTATGGATTTACGACGCAGGAGATTGCCGAGGATGCGACATCGATTCTGGATGGACTGCCGATTCCCGATCCGATGATTGTGAATGGGCGGCCATACACCGTGCGCATACGGCTGCCGGATGAAAATCGCGCGTCGCTGAATGCGATTGAGAATACAGTTTTTAATTCTGCGAGCGGACATACGGCGACGCTGGGCGCTATTGCACAGATCACGGAGTTGCCTCCGCAGAACGAGATTCGCAGGGAGAATCTGCAGCGGCTGATTGTGGTGACGGGGCGGCTTGAGGGTAGCGACTTGGGCACGGCGATGGCGAAAGTGCGGGCTACGGTTGACAGGCTGCATCTGCCTGCGAATGTTCGCGTGCAGTATGGCGGCACGTATGAGGAGCAGCAGAAATCGTTTCGCCAACTGCTGCGTGTGCTGCTGATGGCGTTGGTGCTGGTGTTTGGTGTACTGCTGGTGGAGTTCAGGAATTTCTCTGCGCCGGTAGCGATTCTAACCAGCTCGGTGTTGTCGATTTCCGGCGTGGTGCTGGCGCTGCTGATTACGCAGACAACGTTCAACGTGGCGAGTTTTATCGGACTGATCATGGTAATTGGCATCGTGGCCAAAAACGGCATTCTGCTGCTGGATGCGGATGAGAAGCTACGCAAGCTGGGGGCCGATCCATGCGAGGCGATGCGGCAGGCGGCGCAGCGGCGGCTGCGGCCGATTGTGATGACGGCGATTGCTGCGATCTGTGGCATGTTGCCCCTGGCGTTTGCGCTGGGAGCGGGTTCGCAGATGCTGCAACCAATGGCGATTGCGGTGATTGGCGGAGTGCTGCTGTCAGTGGTGTTGTCGCTGGTGGTTACGCCGGTGGTGTACTTCGAGCTCACGCGATGGCGTCACGCGTAGGACCCGAAGCTAACGACCGATCAGCGCGTGAGTCGCCACGGCCGTGCCCATTGCGCCGAGCAGTGTGAGCGGCATGGCGATGATGCCGACGCGGAGGAAGCTCCAGAAGGTGACGTGCTGCTGCTCGCGGCGCAGGGCGATGAGCCAGAGGATGGTGGCGAGTGAGCCGGTGACTGAGAGGTTCGGTCCGACGTCGACGCCGATGAGGACGGATTGCGCGAGCAATCCGGTGGTGTGCGTGGAGCGTACGGCCGCGCCGGCAATGAGCCCCAGCGGAAGATTGTTGACGACGTTGTTGCCGATGCCGACGGTGAAGCTTATGGCCAATGCTCTGATGGCTTGTTGTTGGCGAGCTGCCCAAATGAGCGCGGTCTGAGCGGCGTGGAGCGCGCCGATGGTTTCTATGGCGCGAACGAGGATGAAGAGTCCGGCGACCAGGGCGATCGCGCTCCAACTGATTTCGCGGAGCAGCTTCACGGGATTGGTGCGGGTTCGCAGCGACAGGAAGGCCGTGAACGCGACTGCGCAGAGACAGGTGGGCAGCCCTAGGTCTTCGCTGAAGCTGGAGGCTGTGAGGAGGACGATCGCAGTGAAGGCGATACCGGCGAGGACAAGCTTGCCGGAGGATGGCAATGTGTCATCGGAGGGGGCATGATTTGTTTCGTCGATGGCCTCGGCCAGTTCATGACGGAAGAGGAAGCGCAGGATCCAGTAGGTGATGAAGATTGAGGCGATGGAAGGTGTCGCGTAGGCCAGGAGCCACTGCGCGAGCGGCGGGACTGCTCCCCGGTAGACGACAAGGTTGGCTGGATTCGAAATAGGCAGGACGAAGGACGCGGCGTTGGCGATGAGAGCGCAAGCGAAGAGATAGGGCAACGGAGAGACTCGCGTTTTGTGGACTGCGGCGAGCACGGCGGGTGTGAGGACGACGGCGGTGGCATCGTTGGAGAGCAGGGCAGTGACAGCGATGCCGATCAGGTAGATGAGAGTGAATAGGCGCGCCGCGGAGCCGCGTGAGTGATGCGCTGCGATCGAAGAGAGCCAGTCGAAGACGCCGTGTTCGCGGGCGAGTTCGGAGAGAAGCATCATGCCGATCAGGAAGAGATAGACGTCGAGGCCTTCGGCGATGGCACTGCCGGCGAGGCGGAGCGGGATGAGACGGAAAAGGACGAGTGCAATCGCTCCGGCGCCGACCCAGTAGACTTCTGCGATGCCGCACGGGCGCAGGAGCATTAGGGTGATGCTGAGGACGACGATTAGACCGAGAAGGATGTGGGAGAGGAGCATTTACCGCCGGCTCTCAATTACATGGAGGATGTGATGCAAAAATTTGCCCGGCCTGGCGGAGTCAATGGTGTGATTGATAACCGGCACCTCTCTTCTGTCCGCGTGGGAAAACGAACCAAGCCCAAGTTATCAGAGCAAAACCAGAGTCACCGCGTCCTGACAAGCCTCCTGGGCAACGTACTGTTCCCTGCTGGTTGCATCGAGCAGAAACCGCAGCTTCGCACCAATATTCATCGGATGCAGATCGCTTTGTGCAAACACTTTTCGCTCAGCCGTGCTACATTTTCCTGTGTCGCGAGTGCGGCCATCCGAGTCATTAAGACCTGACGCGAATCTTGCGCTTAGCCCTCTTTTGAGTATGATCGGTCAGCTGAACGCCAATAAAATCTTGCAGATCTGGCGGTCCGGTTTCTTGGACCGCGAGTTAGAGGAGGGCTACGACCCGAATAACTACTTTGCTCTTCCTAAGCCAGCGATGGAGTTTCTCGTTGGGCTTTGCAGATCCGTTGGGGTGACCAGAGTATTTGAGTTCGGGAGCGGCCAGAGCACGATCGTATTACTTCGCGAGGGCTTTACGGTTGCCAGCCTGGAATATACCGACCACTGGATGGATGAAACGCGCAAACAACTGAACGGTGACTATAGGCAGCACACGCCGTTGGTGTGCCCTCTAAAGCCCAGATGGTGCGGCCTGATCCCGATGATGGGCTGGGAGGTCGATTCCGAACTCCGCAATCATCTGGAATCTGCCGATTTGATTCTGGTCGATTCTCCTTCCGGTCCATTTCGCGAAGTAGCGCTCTGTTCCGCGTTGATCTATGCACCGGCTCCCACGCTGGTAGTTATCGACGATATCAACATTGACACCATTTGCCGCTTTTGCCGGAAGATAGCGGCTACGAATCCATCGCTTCTTTATAAAGAAGTTAAGTGCGGCCACCGTTTCGGTGTGTTTGCCAAGCTCGATGACAAATCGCCGCTCGCTATCAGGCATTCGCCACTGGAGTTTGTTAAGGGATGGCGGCGCTTTGTCAAAATGAAGAACGATCATCTGGTCATCTGCCCATGAGCCAATCGAGCAACCACACTCTTTGAATCTCAATTCGCTGAGTTCTGTGTAGCGGGCTCATTCGATGAGCCACTCGAATTGCTTTGACAATCGTGCTGACGATTGCGTAGGTTTCCGAAAGACAAGTTATTTCATTAGGGGAGATTCGCGCGTGGCTAAGACTCTCCAGCGGATGGATGAAGTTGCGGGGAGACGCTTTTCTCCACGGCGTTTTGTCTCATCGATTACGAGTGCATCGCGAATGACTGTCGGAGAGGCTAAACGTCTTGGGCGCAAATCCGTTACTGGGAGTTTTTCTGCACTGGCTGGGCGGTCTGGCTTCAGCCAGCTTTTATGTGCCTTACAAAAAGGTTCGCGGCTGGTCGTGGGAGGTGTACTGGCTGGCCGGCGGTGTGGTGAGCTGGATTGTGATGCCCTGGCTGATGGCCAGTTTGCTGTCACAGCATCTGCTTGCGGTACTGCATGGTGTGCCTCAGTCTGCACTGTTCTGGCCTTTCTTTTTTGGCCTGCTGTGGGGATTTGGCGGCCTTACGTTTGGGCTGACGATGCGATATCTGGGGCTGTCGCTGGGAATGGCCGTGGCGCTGGGGTATACGGCGGTCTTTGGAACGCTGGTGCCACCGATCTTTCATGGGCAGTTTGCGCAACTGCTTACACAGAGGTCGGGGGTGATCATCCTGGTGGGCGTGGGGATCTGCGTGCTGGGCATTCTGTTTGCCGGGGCGGCGGGCATCTCGAAAGAGAAGGAGCTGCCGGAGGCGCAGAAGCTTGCGAGCATTGAGGAATTCAACCTGAAGCTTGGGCTGGCGGTGGCAACGTTCTGCGGGATTATGAGTTCGTGTTTCGCGTTTGGGCTGGATGCGGGTGCGCCGATCAAGGAGCTGACGCTGAAATATGGCACCAGCACAATGTGGCAGGGATTGCCGGTGCTGGTGGTGGTGCTGGTGGGCGGGTTCGTTACGAACTTTGTCTGGTGCGTGATTCTGGGTGCGCGCAACAAGAGCTTTGGGGAGTATCTGCGGATCCCGGAAGGCGCGATGGCGAGTGCAAAAGGTGAGCATCCGCGGCTGGAGAACGTGATCGATGCAGCGTCTACGGAGATGGCGCTCGGAGCGAGATCGCTCGCGAGAGGGAAGCCCTCGATCACGGTGAATTACCTGTTCTCTGCGCTGGCAGGGGCGACGTGGTACATGCAGTTTTTCTTTTATACGATGGGCGAGACGCAGATGGGGCGCTACAAGTTCTCGAGCTGGACGCTGCATATGGCGAGCATCATCATCTTCAGCACGCTGTGGGGCGTAGCGCTGAAGGAATGGCATGGCGTGAGCTGGCGGACGAAATCGCTGGTGTATCTCACGCTGCTGACGCTGATTGGTTCGACGGTGATTGTCGGGTATGGGAATTATCTGGCGATCCACCCGTAGCTTTGGGATTTATCGTGGGTTCGCGCTCTGCGCGAATTTGGCCCCACATCTCTTCGAGATATGAGGCACCCGGCAATCCATTTGCGGAGCTGGATCAGGCTTTTGCTGGTGCTTCGTTCTCGGCGATGCTGTCGGGCGTAACAACGTGGTGGCGCACGTAGTTGTAGGGCGGCACGATGTGTCCCCGCAACAGGGCAATGCCAAGCTGGATGAGGCGGGGGCCGTAGCTCTCGGCTCCATGAGATATGGAGCCGATGATGGCGGATTTGCCGCTGCGCATCTCGTCGAGTACTTCGGGGATGCAGTCTTGGCCGACGATTGCGAACTCCTGTTCGCGGCCAGCCTGGCGCGCGGCGTCGAGGACGCCGAGGGCGCTTGAGTCAGTAGACGCGGCGACGAGGATGCGCTGACCTTTGCGGTTGTTGCGCAGGAATTCAGAGAGGGCTAGAGCGCTGGCCTGGCGCATTCCGCGGCCTTCAAGACGGAGGAAGCGCTCGGAGGGGATTTGGTCGAGACGTTCGCGAATACCTTCAAAAGCGCCCGTAATGCGGCTTTGTACGAAGCTGCCGGCTTCGGAGAAGCCGATGCCGAGAACCCAGTCGGCTTTGCCTTTCCATTGATTGCGGGCGTACTGACTGAGCAGGATGCCGGCCTCGTAGCCTACTTCGAAATTGTCGACGCCGAAGTAGGTGGCGTTGGGGTGGGGTACGTCGATGGCGACGAGAGGGATTTCGGCTTTCTTGAAGATATGGGCGACGTGGGGTGCGACGTACTCCTCGACCTGGAACTCGAGGACGAGATCGACGCGTTGGCGGACGAACTCCTCGGCGTTGCGTACGGCGACGTCGGGGTCATAGCGATTGTCGAGCTGAAGGAGCTCAATACCGGCCGCTGCTGATGCGGAAGCGATGCTTGATGCGACGGCGACGGAGAAGGGCATCTCAGCACTTTGGGCGGCGAAGCCGAAGCGGAGGCGGCGAGGGCGCGAGACGAGGCGGTATTCGCCGTTCTGGCTCTGCGCTACGTAGCCACGATGGACGAGTGTTTTGAGGATGCGGTAGACGCTGGTCTTGGAGATGTGTGTTTGCTGGTAGACCTCTTCGAGAGCGATAGGGCCATTCTGCTTTTCCAACAACTCAAGAACATCCAGCGCCTTGGACAAGATGGGAATCAGGTAAAGGCGCTTGATCTTTGGTTTCGCCAAACTGGCGGTCCTCCCTCGGCAGCCGGTAGCGGATATGACAACTTAGTTAACCATCCTATGCATAGGAGGTCACGGACGCCAACTTTCCTCCACGCTCGCGGGTGATGCGCTCGACGTAGCCGCTCTCCTTGAGGGCGGCGAGAGGGTCTTCGGGGCAGGCCGTGGGCGCTCGCGCCACTCTTGCAGGTAGCGGGCGCACGTCGGGCCAGAAGGCACCGCGGTAGAGCTCTTCGGCGGCGACTAGATCGCAGGAATCCTGGAGTTGTGCGAGTGCTTCGCGATCGACCAGCGCGGCTTTCAGCCATAACTCCTGCGCGGTGGCGACACGTCTGGATCATGGCTTCGATCTTTCCTTTGAGGTTGTGGCTCTGGTCGATCATGAAGGCGGTCTGCGCGAGGGCCTGATCGCCGGAGAGATGGATCTCATGGAAGATGCGGAAGATCTGGTAGGGGTCGATGGAGCCGAGGGTGAGGTCGTCGTCGGCGTAGCGGCGGTCGTTGAAGTGGAAGCCGCCGAGCAGATCGGGTGGAGGAGCCAAGCGACGATCTGCTCGATGTTCTGCGCGGCGTAGTGATGGCCGGTATCGACCAGGACGCAGCCTGCGGGCCGGCGTGCGCGCGCCAGATGCGCGGACATGCCCCAGTCGGCGATGTCGGTGTGATAGAAGGCGGGCTCGAAGGGCTTGTATTCAATCAGCAGGCGCTGATTGGGGGCGAGAGCGGTCGTGCGGTGCGCGCAGCGCTTCTTCGAGCCACCCGATACGCTTGCGCATGCTTTGCGTGCCGGGATAGTTGGAGCCGTCGGGCGAGCCACAGGGAGATGTCGCGTGAGCCTAGTTCGCGGGCGATGGCGACGGAGTCAAGCATGTGAGCTGACGGCGTGCTCGCGGATCTCGGCTGAGGGGTTGCAAAGGGAGCCGAACTTGTATTCCTGGTCCTGAAAGAGGTTGGGATTGATGGAGCCAGCAGAGATTCCGTACTGCTTTTCGAGGCTCTTGACGTTGGCGGCATCGGAAAGGCCGCTGGGTAAATCCCACAGGACATGCAGGGCCATCGTCGGCGTGACGCCGGTGAGCTGATGCACCTCGCCGGCATCGGCAGAACTTCTCCTCGAGCGTGGATGCGGCGGCGGCCTGGACGAATTTACCGAAGCGGGTACCGGTGTTGGCGAAGCCCCACGAGGGAATCTCGATTTGAAAAGAATCCAGTGCTCGGAACGCGTTTTCCTGTAGGGACGAGTCTGAGTGCATGGGCGCTCCTGGCGCAACTTTAGGATGCTGCCAACCCCGGTGAAGTGTCTGCGCAGTAGACGCCTTGCGCGACAGATGACCGGAAGTGGAGTTGCATTTGAATGCTAGTGCAGAGCGAGCTTAATTGTCTAATGTAATTTGTTGCTATTCGGAATTTAAAGTTCAGATTGCGTGATTAGCTGCCGATGGTTTGAAAAATGTTTGCGAGTAGAGGTGTACGGCACGAGAGTGCTGTAATTCAACGGAAAATCGGGAGAAGTAGTGAGCCCGAGAACGGCGGATGGATGGTTTCGTTTGCATCAATGGATTCAATGGATAAACAACATGGTGATTGACACTTGCCGATTCGATGACTAGAGTGTCCCGTGCGTGTCCTGACTGTAAGACGCTGAGATTGCCTGAGAAGTCGAATTTTTCTGATGCTGGGGCTGCGAAAGTTGGAAGGTTTTTGGGGGATGGATGCGGCGGATTGCGTTTCTTTTGCGGCTGAAGCCGGATACGGGAGCAGATTATGACCGGGATCATGCCGCGGTGTGGCCGGAAATGCTGGCGCTGCTGAAACGCGCGGGGATCTCGGAATATTCGATCTTCCGGCGCGATGAGTTGCTGGTGCTGTCGATGCGGATGGAAGATGATTTCGATACCGTATGGGACAGGATTGAGGCTGATCCGGTAAACGCACGCTGGCAGCGGGCGATGAGCGCGTACTTTTTGCCGGTGCAGGAGACGCGCGACGCGGAGCGGTTTCCGTTTATGCAGGAAGTATTCTATCTTCCGTAGCCACGGGAACGCGTGCCGCGCCGCGTCAATCTTCAGCAGACCTGGACGAAGGGGATTGCGAGCAGGCGTGCGAGCTTATTGAGCTTGCCCGCGATATGGCCTATGCCAACGGCGCAGTGATGCGCCGTGCCCTCGGCGTTCCAGGATTCGACGAAGGCTCTGGCGTCGAGGGGGAAGGCGTAGTGGCTGTTGGTGTTGCCGATGCGCAGGATTTCGCCGGGAACGGATTCGCCCTGCGCCGCGACGAGTTTGAAGCCGTGCGTGTGGTCTTCTGCGACGGAGAGCAGCGTGACGGGGCCGCGCTTGACAGACATTTCGACGGAAAGGCCGCGGCCAACTTTGCCATGATAGACGGAGAGCGGGCGAACTTTGGTTTTGGTTTCGGCGATGGCGATATGGCCCGGGCCGTCATGGCCCATGAGTACATGGTCCTGCGCGAAGTCGATGGCGTAGTACTCGGTGAAGGAGCCACCTGCACCGAAGCTGTCCATGATTTTCATAGCGAGAGCATTTTTCACTTCATACTCGCCTGCCACCGGGATACTGCGCGCGGTGAGAAGGGAAGTGCCTAGAATGATGGAGCTCATGGTGTCTTCGTTGGCGGGAACACCGGTGCCTTTGTAGTAGTAGGCGAGCGATTGCAGATCGTAGGCCGCGACAAAGTGATCGAGTGCAATAGAGGTGCGGGCGGCGCGGGCAAGCTCTTCGGGTGAGCAGTCGGGTTGTATGTCGAAGTGATGATGGAGGGCCGCGATGCCCTGGGCGATTTCGGCTTCGGTGGCTTCAGATCGGAGGGCGCTGAGCTCGTCGACTTCCAGTTGCTCGATGTGGGTGCCGAAGGTGATGGAAACCTGCGTGAGGTCGGTGACGATGTCGAGCATGCCGCTGTAATAGTGGCCGAGGAGCCCCAGGCGGTTGTCGGCGAGGCGCTTTTTGACGAGGGCTGCGGCTATCCATTCGCTTACCTCATTCCACATAGCTGTATCGGTGAGGACGCCGGTGACCTGATGGAATGGGATGCCGGCGCGGGTGAGGACGTTGGCGATTTCAGGGACGGGGCAGGCGGCGCAGTAGGCGAGCCATTCACCGGTCATGCTCGTGCGATCGGAGAGCTGATTGAAGGCTGCGTAGTCGATGGCCGGGGATGGCTGGAGATTGAGCAGCAGAACAGGGATGCCGGCGCGCTGCACCATGGGCAGGACGGTGTTGGAAAGCGCGTAGGTGGTGATGTAAACGACGAGCAGGTCTGCTTTGGCTGTGCGGCATCGATCACCTGCTGCGCGGCCTTTCTGCGGCGTGTCGACGAGACCGAAGGATACGACGCTTGCTCCGCTTTGTTCGATGCGTTGCGCAGCGTCGTGGAGATAGCCTTCGAGGCGTTCCTTGAGGCCAGTGAATTGTGGCCAATAGGCATCGAGCCCAATGCCGTAAAGGGCGACTTTTAGAAGCGAGTCCGGCATGATGGGCTCTCCGGCGAATGTTGGCTACTGCGCGGTGAGGATAGTGACGGCGTAGGGAGCGAGTGTGAGTTGTCCGCTGGCTTTGCCGGTGCGAGGCGCATCGTCGCCGGTCTGCTCATCGATGGTGAGTGAGGATGCGTTCTCGAATTCGGAGCTCAGCGCAACGGTTTTTTCGGTGTTGCTCTTGTTGACGAGCAAGACCTTCTTGCCTTGCGGGGTTTCGAAGCCCTGCGCGATGACATCTGATGCATTCGAATCGCTGGCGACGAGCTTATCGCCAGGATGGAAGTTGTCCTTGATCATCCTGAGGACCCAGTAGCGGGCATTGGGTTTGCCGTTCTTGAAGTCAATCAGGGAAACGCTTGGGTACTGGGAGGGATAGCCGACGAGTTGCGATTCGCCGATGACATCGACGCCAAGCTTGGAGAGTTCGATGTAGAGATAGGCGTAGAGAGAGCCGGCGGCATTCCAGTAGCGCTGAGGTATGCGGTTGAAGGTGAGGCGCTCATCGGCTTTTTCGGCATTGTCGTTGGGCAGGATTACACCGAGCTCGTCGGTGTCGATCTTGGTCTTAGGCGAGAGGCGGTCGCGTATGGCGAGGATGTAGCGCGTGGTCGCGAGGAAACCGTTGGCTTGATCGAAGAAGGTGTGCTGCCAGGTGTCGAGGTCTTCGCCTGCGTCGGGTGTTGCGTAGAAGTGGAAGGAGATGTAGTCGAGCGGGATGCCGGGCTTGTGGTTCTTGTGGCTAAGGAAGTATTCGAAGAACTTCGGATTGTCGCCGGGCGCGGCTAATGCTAGGCCCATGAATTTGGTGTTAGGGCTGACTTTGTGGATGCCTTCAACGATGGCATCGTAGCGCAGTGTGTAGTCCTCAGGCGTCGTGCTGTGCTCGGATTCGACCTCGTTGAGGACTTCCCAGTAGGGGAAGGTGTAGTGGTTGCCGGACTCGTGACGCTTGCCGTTCTCGTCGGTGAAGCCGCCTTTGGTGTACCAGCTTACGAGGCGGCCGAAGTAGTCACCCAGCTCTTTGCCGGAGGGGTCGCGGAGCACGGTGCCCTGCGTGTAATTCCAGAAGACCTGGTTGGGATCGCTGGGGTATTCGACTGGCTTGTCCGTCTTGAACATCCACGCCGGGATGGTACTGAAGTTGATGACGGTGGAGTGACCTTCGGTGGCGTTGAGAAAGTCTTTGGTGACCGGGTCGATGTAAGTGAAGTCCCACGAGGTTTTGTCTTTGGTGGGTGGGTCGAGCTCGGCAACGGCGATTTTGGGATAGGGAAGCCACGGCACGTAGCGTACATAGTCGGCGCCGAGGTCTTTGAGCGCGGCGAATGAGCCGTCATGGATGGGTGCGCCGGGATTGAGCATGGGATTGGTGACGACCTGCAGCGTGGGCGTGGAGCGCGAGACGATGAGGATCTTGTTCCAGTCGATGTGGAGCTTCGGCTTTTCCTGTCCGAAAGCTACCGCCGCAAATGTCAGCGCTGTTGCAATGACGATGGATGCTGCGCGACAGAACTTCCGTTGCAGATTCACGTTTACCTCCGGTGCCCGACAACTCAGTACGGTATTCGGTGAGGCCTGACGGAGGCAAAGTTTTTTCATGGGTGCGGATGTGAGTTGCGACATATGGAACCTCAATGCTGATCTTGAGATGCAGATGCGGATACGCGGAATCAGGGCGTGCTGAGTAAGTGTTGTTGCGCCGCGGTGCGGGCTTTCCAGAGATAGACAGAGATGGAGTTTTTCCAGAAATACTTGTACTGTGCATCAGGACTGCGTGTGGCGATGTAAGTTTGCGCGACGCGGAAGACCTGATCGTAGGTGGCTAAGGAGTCGCTGTTTGGCCAATCACTGCCGAAGAAAATGCGGTCTTCGCCGAAGAGAGCCCACAGCTGATCGAGGCTGTCTTTGTAGGCAGCGATGTCTAGCGGAACCGCATTGCCGATGCGGCGGACGATCTCTGAGCCCTTGACGAAGATCTGTGGGCGATGCGCGAGTTCGCGGAGATGGGCATCGTATTCGGCGCGCTTCGCAGCGTCGGTGGGGATGCTTGCGTTGGGCAGATGGTCGAGAACGATGCGCAGATTTGGAACCTGATCGGAGATGCGAACGACGGCTGCAATGAGGTCGGCATCGGGGTTGGCAGTTTCGAGGACGAGGCCCGATTGCGCTAGCAGCTTAAGACCATTCGTGAAGGCCGGATTCGATGAGGCGGTGAGGATGTTGCGGTTCCAGAGATTGCCGTAACGGATGCCTAGGAAGAATGGGCTGCGCTGGAGATGGTTGAGTGTGACGGCAAAGTCGGGCGAATCGGGCGATAGATCGCCGATGAAGCCCAGGAGGATTGGATTCTTCGTGCAAAGGTCGTTGAGCCAGAAGTTGTCGATGAGCCATGGGCTGGCCTCGACGGCGATAGCTCCGACGATGCCGTGGGGCGCTGCGAGCTGTTCATATCGATCAGGTAAAGCGGGCCTGTAGAGTACGGTGTCCTGCGGAGTGGGCCAGGGAACGCCGCCGGGGCGCGTCGGATCAAAGAGATGAATATGCGCGTCGATGACGGGCATCGATGAGTTGGCATTTGCAACTGGTGCGAGTGCTGCAGTCGCGGCGAGTGCTGCAAGAGAGTGTATTGCTGTGCGCCTGTTCATGGTGTGCAGAGAAAAGGAAGGCATGCCACCCAATTATGAGTGACATGCCCGCGAGAGACGACTACTTCGATGTTTCTGCTCTGACTACGGTGACGGGTCCGAGCAGGCCGGAGGGCAGCAGCGGCGAGTTGGCCTTGTATGGCTTCACGTCGGCGAAGGTGATGGCGTGGTTGCGCCGGGCTGCTGGTCGCCGATGAGCCGGTTGACCCATGCGTTGATCGACCTTGATCGATGAGCTCGTTCGCGCCGGGCTTGAGTGCGCCGGTGACGTCGACGCGATAAGGCGTGTGCCAGACGACGCCGAGTCGGCTTGCCGTTGACGGTGACTTCGGCGAGGTTCTTCACGTCGCCGAGATCGAGACAGATGCGCGCGCCCTTGCTTGAACCATTCGGCGGCGGCCTGGATGGTCTTGGTGTAGGTGCCGATGCCGGAGAAGTACTTGACGCCGGGTCGGAGTTGTCGCTCCAGTGAAGCGAGTTTGTCGACGGTGATGGAAGCAGGCGCGCCGCGGTCCGGCTGGAAGGCGATCTTCCATTGCGCCGTCGACGGTGGCCGAGTTCGGTTTCGGTCTATGGCGGGAAGTGTGCGCGAGGTTCGCTGTGGTCGGCTTGCGGAAGACGACGAAGACCGTGCCCCAGGGCTCGAGATTCAGCGGCACGGTGGTGCGGCCGTCGGCGATTTTGTAAGAAGCCGGCTTGGTCTTGCCGGTCTCCGCGTACCACAGCTCGGGCGCCTTGCCGGTGACGCGGAAGGTTGCGTCGACGGCTTCGCCGTTGTCGCTGCGGTTGTCGACGAAGTAGAGATCGCCATCGGCAAGCTTGCGATGGACGAACTCGATGTCTGGCTGTCGGCACTCGGGCTTGGTGTAGTCGAAGTCGGGCGCGACATTGATGGCCTTGAAGACATCGCCCAGTTCTGGCCCGCGTAGACCGTGCCTTTGCCGACTTGTGCACTCCGGTGCCGTCGCCGAAGAGCTCGTCGTTGAGCTTGCTGAACTCGCGCCTGATCGTCGGCGAGGCTGGGATCGTCGTCGGGCTTGGGTCCGGCGACGACTGCGCCTTCTTCGACCAGCTTGTGAATGGCGCGCAGAACGGGCAGCGACATGTGCTGGCTGTAGGGATCGAGGCCGAGCACGCGATAGCTCATGCCGCTCTTGGTGGTGATGCGGCCATCGCTGGTCACGCTGAGCTCGTGGATGAGCGCGTCGGCGTTGATGTAGTCGAAGCCGTAGCCGGCGGGAATATCGGGCGATTTGTCGTCGAAGATCGCGGTGAGGTTCGAGTCTTCGCCGTAGAAGTAGATCACGTCGGCGCCGAAGTGGCCCTGCTGCAGCAGGAAGCTGGTGCGCGCGAGGTAGTTGATCCAGGTCCCGGCCTGTTCGGCCCAGGTCTCGTTGCGGTTGAACCATTGGCCGAAGGGTCCAAGCGTCAGGCCGGGCGCCTTTCCGACGAGCGGCTGATGGGCCGACTCGTGAATGACGAAGCGGTTGATGCCGTTGAGGAACTCCTGATCGGCGGTGGGCTTGAGCGTTGCCGGCGACCAGGCCCAGGGCGCCGCTGCCGCGGTCATGGACTCAGCGGCGGCGAGGTTCTGGCCGTAGATGTGCGCCACGGAGGCCGACTCGCGATCGTCGGCGTTGTAGCCGTACTGATGCTTGTTCACGCCGGGCGTCTGCGTCCACATGGCGCTCATGGGCACTTCGTTGAACTTCTTCACTTCCATGCCGTCGGCGACGAAGGCGCGGCCCGACTTCGTGCGACTCGCCGTAGTGGCCCATGCCGCGTTCGTGCAGCGTCTCTTCGAGCTGGCCGTAGTGCTCGTTGGCAGATCAGGTCGGCGATGGTCTTGCGGAAGTCCCAGAGGAAGTGGTCGCTGGCTTCGGCGCTCTCGACGACTCGTCCGGTCGAGCACGGGCATCCACGGCGTCGGATCGTAGCCGCGCAGCCTCTTGAACTGGGCGATCATGTTGTCGGTCCAGTTCTGCGAGCCGGCTTCCCAACTGTCGTTGATGACGTACCGGATGCCGCGCTTGCCCATCATCATCGGCGCCGACGGTGTCCTTGTAGCTGTCGAGATATTTCTCGAAGTACTTCTTCACGTAGCGGCGGTCGAGCTTGTCGACTTCGAGGCCGGTGGCTTCGGCGGTGGCGGGGTGATTGGTGATGCCGAGCAGCGAATAGCCAAAGCGCAGGACGACCCAGTCGCCGGCGGGCGGGGTCCAGTCGAGCGTGCCGTCGGGGTGCATCTTCGAGGTCAGGTCGATCGACGTCGGACTTGGCGATGGCTTCGCTGGAGTCGACACTGAGGCGTGGCGAAGGCATAGAGATCGGGCATAGGTACGTGAAGGCGGCCTTCTCCTCAAAGTGGTTGACGCGCGCGCCGGGATGCAGCACGAGCTCGGCGATTTCGTAGTCGGTGGGCTTGGGCGGGAGCTTGATGCCGAGGGAGGACGGGTCGATGCCTGCGCCCAGGCGGGAATGGGCGGCGGAGGCGTGCGCTTGAATGTTACGCGGAAGTACTTTGCCGTGACCGCGCGGAAGGAGATGGTGTGCTCGGGCTGCGCTGACCGGTGTCGCCGAGCTTGGCGACCGGGTGGAAGGCTCTGGCCGTCGTCGCTGGCTTCGAGGTTCTTCTCCGGGAGCGATGTGCCCGCGACCATGGCCTGGATCATGCCGGGATCGCCCGTGACGAAGGTGATGGCGCGAATGGTCTGCGGCTGGGCGAATTCGTATTGAATCCAGGCGCTCTGGCCCTCGGCGGGAATGGGAAGCTTGGTAGTCTTTTCCAGATCGCCGTCGCGAGCATGTGCGCCGTCGGGCGAGCCGCCGCTGGCAGTCATCTTGGGATGCAGCGATTCGATGGAGACGTCGGCCTGGGACGCTTGCGATAAGCGATGACGACTGCGTCGGCGTAGAACTGCGGGGAGTTTCGATTCGCCGGGAGTGCCGCAGCTCGTCGTGGATGCCGATCATCCTGGAATGCGCCGGTGTTGGACGGCGGATGGGCGCAGCGTGCCGGTGAAGGGCTTGCCGCCTTCGACATCGGTCTCGCTCCACACATATTTCTTCATGCCCTGCGATGCCAGGTACCCACGGGCCGCCCGACTCGCTCCAGCCAGGCGAGCCGGCGATGGCCTTTCCATGCCGAGCTGATCGGCGAGCGTGGTGGCGTATTTGAAGGCGTCCTTCCACTCGGGCGTCATGTAGGCCAGGCGCTGTCGCACCACCTGCGGGTGTTTGCAGCGCAGCGTCGAAGTTCTGGAAGCCGCCAGGCCGGCGCGGTGCATCCACTCGAGATCGAGCTTGATGCCTTCCTTGGTGATGTTGCCGTTCATCCAGTGCCACCAGACGCGAGGGCGCGCGGACTGCGGTGGATCTTCGAAGCCCTTCTTCAGAGGATCGGCTGTGTTTTGAGCCAGGGACATTGTGCCGATGAAGCATAGGCAAAGGCCGGCCGCGGAAAGACGTTTCCATGTGCTGGTCATAGGGTGAGATTCTCCGAAGAAGCGTGATGCGTGATCTTTCGGCAGCCGCGCTTCGCGAAGCCGTATCAGCAGGCTTCTAGTGAAGGTTTGGCAGGCCAGTGTGAAACAACCGCAATATAGAGGCGAGCGGAGGGGCTGTCAAGAAAATAAAAAGTTTGCCTATTGGATTTCATGCGAATTTGGCAGACATGGAAAGCATCCGCCTACGGAGGCAAAACATTGTTCGGCCCATATCAGTCTGGGAGTGCTGATGGCTCCAAGTGTACAGTACGGTGGATAGTTTAGCGGGGTTGGACGTCAGCAGGAGGTGAACGCTACGCAAATATGAAGAACAGTTCGCGTGTTGAGGGACAAGCGTTTTGACGGTTTTACCTAGAAGAAAAGCGAACAAAATAGCGGTATTCTCAAAAATTCTAAATTGGGAATAATTCAATAGAAAAATGTAAGTTCATAGATAATTCGGTTTACTTGATGAGACGACTTCAGGTTTTGAGCTCTTACTGCCGCAAATATTCAGCAGAAGGATTCGTTAAAAGGCTGAATACACAAGAAAAATGCGTGGTTAACAACAGGCCGGTAAAAGAGCAATAGTTTGAATTCAAATTTCAATAAGAAATTCATTTCTTTGTTGACAATTGCAAAAAGAAGCCGTTAGTCTCGCGGCGCACAGAGATTCTTCTCTTCTGCGGATTTTGCCTACGCCGGTGAAGGTGCAGGGCTGTCCCGTAGGTCCAAGGTTTCCAAGCCGACAGAGGAAGAAAGATCGTGCTGCGGTACAACTCAGGAGGCTTCAAAAATGCTTGCAAGACGCTTGCTCATACTGTCCGTGTTGATGCTCTCTCTACCGGGGCTAGCGATATATGCGCAGACCGGTGCGACAGGAACGGTGCTTGGGACAATCACCGATAGCACAGGCGCGCTACTGCCCAATGTCAAGGTGACGGTGACCAACACCCAGACCAATATTGCCTTCCGAACAGAAACCAGTTCTGCCGGTGATTACACGGCCCCCTCGCTGAATCCAGGTAGTTATACCGTGGCAGCGCAGTCGCAGGGATTTGAGCGGTCGGTGACCAAGCCGTTCACGCTGACGGTCGATCAAAAGCTACGCGTTGATCTGTCTATGAAACCAGGCTCCGTAACGGAGACAATGGAGGTGACGGCACAGGCGGTAGAACTTGATACGGATACTGCGGCACTGTCGCAGGAAATGAGCGGCGATCAGGTGGCTGCACTGCCGTTGAACGGCCGCAACTTCATGCAACTGGTGCTGGTGGGAGCCGGCGCCGTGTCGGTTGGCGGCGAGCAGGGAACCATGCGGCAGGGCGAAGGCAACGCTGTGAGTATCAACGGCGGACGCCCCGAAGGCAACAACTACACGCTCGACGGCCTGGTAAACACGGACCAGGCGCTGGTGACGCCTGCGGTGATTCTGTCGCAGGATGCGATCGGTGAGTTCAAAGTACAGAGCGGCATTTATCCTGCGGAAAACGGTTTTGGCGCAAGCCAGATCAACCTGGTAAGCCGCGCGGGAACGAATCAACTACATGGCGTGCTCTTCGAGTCGGACCGCAATGATGCGTTCGACGCACGGCCGTTTACGAATGCGAGTTACACGGGCTCGGCGCCGACTTCGAACCCGGTGCTGCGGCTGAATCAGTTTGGATTTGTTGCGGACGGTCCCGTGTATCTGCCGAAGATTTATAACGGGCACGACAAAACCTTCTGGATGGCCAACTACGAAGGTTGGCGCATGAACAACGGCATAACGCTGCGCGAGGCTGTGCCAACGCCTGCTGAATTAGGCGGCGACTTCAGTGCAGTTACGCTTCCGGAGATTCTGAACTCGGATGGATCGGTGGCGATTGCAGCAGGTTCGCCTCTGCCGGCATTTGGAACCTCCAACTGTCAGATTGTTTTGAACGCCGGTTATGACTGCCTTCCCGCTGATCCGGCAACGGGCTTGAACGATTGGGGAACGCAGGTGCCGACGTCAGCGCAGACGGCGCGTATCGGCCAGGTGGCGGTGGCTAACGGTTATTGGGGTACGCCGACGGTTTCGGGAACCCCGGAAGGCATTTCGAACTTCTTCAAGAATATTCCTGGTCCACTGACGACAAACCAACAGACTTATCGTGTCGATCAGACCCTGGGCAGGCTCGGATCGATCTTTGGCCGCTACACCCACTCGACTTATCAGAACAGTTACAACTACAACTCGGGTTCGGAAGTGCTGGGAATAGAGCAGATTTTTCAGACAGGGGATAGCTGGGAGATCTCACACACGATCAACCTGGGTCCAAAGAACGTGAACAACTTCCGCTTTGGCAAGCTGCGCGCTCAGGCTCCGGAGGGTTCCGCGGCGCCGCCGGCTTCCGTGGTGAGTGCACTCGGGGAAACGGGCGTCTTCACTACGTTTGGTCCATTGCAGCAGACGTGGCCAAACGTGGGCTTCGGCACAGGCGGCGGGTTGGCAAGCGGTGGTGGCCCCGTGAACTCGTACAGTGGATCGGATAATCCCAACTGGGAGTTCGCGGATTCGTACACGACGGTGCGCGGCAGCCATACGCTCGGGTTCGGCATCGACTATCGCCGATGGCGCCTGATCCGCAATCTGGACGATGACTTCTACGGCGACTGGACGTTCAGCGGCAAGACCGCACTGACGAATTACGAAGGTGGGAGCTGCCCCAATCCGGGCTCAACGCTCAATGGCGGTAATCCGCTGTGCGGCACGGGCAATGGTGTTGCCGATATGCTGACAGGCTACTACTCGGGCGTTGGCGGTTTCGTGCCCGGCCCTCTAAGTCCCACGACCCAGGCGGGCAATCCGCAGGATCATGTCTTCAGTTATGTCGGCCCGTATGCGGAAGATGACTGGAAGGTCACACCGAAGCTCTCGATCAACTACGGTCTACGCTGGGATTTCCGCGCAGCGGCTTACGAGGCAAGCAATCATTTGTTCTGGCTGGATACGACGAATAGCCAGGGCGGATTGTGCTATGCCGATCCGCAACTGACGACAAATGGCGTTGCTCCCGGTGTGGGTGTCGACGGATCGAGTCCGATTCTGCGCTACTGCGGCAAGGTGCCGCATCCTGGTCCGAAGGATCCGTTTGCACCGCGCATCGGCCTCAACTACCGTGTGAATGACAAGATGGTGCTTCGCGGTGGATATGGCATCTTCTACGACTCCTTTGAAGGTCGCGAGATCGACGACTCGGCCGACATCTATCCTTACAGTATTCGCAATTCGCTGAGCCCAGCGACGGTTGCTTCACAACCCAAGCTGAGCAACGATCTGTTCCCGAGCTATTCCACGCTGGGATCGTTTCCGGTCTCAACGCTGTCGTTTATCGCGGTCATCGAGTCGGAGAACCCTCTGAATCCTTACGTCGAATCATGGACGGCTTCAGTTGAGCGGGAACTGGCGCCAGCACGACGCTGGAGGTCAACTACATCGGCACGCATTCGACCCATTTACTGGATCGGCGCGATATCGCCCAGCCAAATGCGATTCCTGCGGCCAGCCTATCATTTTGCCAGCAGCAGGATCAGAACGGAACCTACGTTAATGCAAACGCCTCTCCATGCGACGTTTCGAGCCGGCTGCCGTATCCAAACTTTGTAGGCTTCTACATCGACAGCGACTTCCATGGTTATGCGAACTACAACGCGATGAACATCAAGTTTGAACATCGCATGCATGACCTGCAAGCAACGGCAATCTATACCTGGGCTCGCAGCATGGACGATAAGTCCGCGGCTGCCGGCGTGGGAGCGACCGGTTCCGGATACCAGGGATTCATGGATAACCATCGCCCTCAACTTGACTATGGCCCATCGGATTTTGATGTGGACCATCGTTTCGTCGCGAGCTATGTTTATCAGCTTCCGTTTGGACGTGGAAAGAAGTTGGCCAATCAGATCAATCGCGCAGCCGATGTGGCGATTGGAGGTTGGCAACTGAGCGGTATCACTACGTTTCAGACTGGCTTCCCGTTTGGTATCTCTGGCGCAGATCCGCTGGGCTTGACGGGCAGTGTGTCGCAGCGGGCCGATATTATTCCCGGATGCAATGTCCACGGGAATCTGACGAAGCCATTTCAGCGGTTGAATCCGAGTTGCTTTGCGAATCCGGCGTTAGGCACGTTTGGTGACTCGGCGCGTAACTTCCTGCGGCAGCCGGGCATTAACAACTGGGACATGGCGATTGGCAAGACGTTCACTCTCTACGAACGATTGGCATTCTCGTTTAAGATGGATGCCTTCAATACCTTTAATCATCACCAGTATGGAGGCGACGTGGGAGGCCTGATTGTGGCGGGCTCAGGTGGGAACGAGACCATATCGAACAGTGTGGGGTCGGGAACGTTTGGCCAGATAACCGGAGCATCCTCTCCACGAATTTTGCAATTCAGTGGCAAGATAAGTTTCTAGCCAAAGCCAGCAATACGAGAGCATCCATCGCGTGAACCGTGGTGGATGCTCTGTCTTTAGCGATAGACTCTTCCGTGATGAATAGAAGATATTGTTTGCGATCGTTAGCGTTACTCTCGGGCATGGCCGCGCTGTCATGCGCGATTGGCGCGCAGGCGCAAGCAGGCACAGGCGATGATGCGGCACAGCTATCCGAGGCAGGACAAGCGGCGCTGAGCGCTGGCCACTACGCGGAAGCGAAGAGTGACTTTGAGCAATTGGAGAGGATTGCGCCCCAGGTGGCTGAGGTGCATGCGACGCTCGCGGCGATCGACTTCAAGCTGCGCGACTATGAGGATGCAATTCGCGAAGTGCATCTGGCACAGAAACTGAAGCCTTCATTGCCGCGACTGGACAATCTTCTTGCTCTTTCGCTGGCGGAGTCGGGGCGGTTTCGTGAAGCGCTGCCGGGATTGGAGAAGGGATTCAAGCAGGGTTCGGACGCGGATACGAAGCGTCTCTGCGGGTTGCAGTTGCTGCGGGCATACACGAATCTGAATCGCGATGCAGATGCGGTGACGACTGCGCTCGCGTTGAACAAGTTGTATCCGGATGATCCAGAGGTGCTATATCACACGGGGAGAATCTTCGGGAACTATGCGTATGTGGTGATGGAAAAGCTGCATGATTCCGCGCCGGATTCAGTCTGGATGATGCAGGCGCAGGCTGAGGCTTACGAAAGTGAGAAGGATTATGACTCGGCGATCGCGGCGTACCAGCGAGTGTTGAAGGTAGAGCCCGGCAGACCCGGGATTCACTATCGCATGGGGCGAACTTACCTGAGGCGTTTTCAGGCTTCACACGACGATCATGACCGCGCACTGGCGCAGGATGAATTTCGCGCGGAACTCAAGATGGACCCGCTGAGTGGCAATGCCGCTTATGAACTGGCGCAGATTGATTACGACATGGGAAATCTGGATCAGGCGCGCAGTGAGTTCGAAGCATTGCTGGCTTCGCGTACGGATTTTGAGCAGGCGCAAGTGGGTCTCGCTGGAGTGCTGCTGGAACAGCAGAAAACGGAGATGGCAATTCCCCATCTGCGGGACGCAATCAAGTTGGATCCGGCCGACGAAGTAGCGTGGTACAGGCTGGCTCGGGCGCTGCGAATTACGGGCGATAAGGAAGGGCAGAAGAAGGCAATGGCCGAGTTTCTTCGTCTGCATGCGCTGGAAAGCGGCAGTCCGGGGCAGACGGGGATGCGTACAGCGAATGCGGATGTGACGCCGCAACAGATCGGAGCAAAGGAATCATCCGATACCAATCCGTGACGGCGGCACGATCAATGCAAAGATGCCGGGTGCCAGAGTATCTGTCAGATCCTATGCTCGAGTTTTCCACTTGTTCGACAGAAGTGTGAGCTTGTCGTTCATGGAGATGGCCGGAGGCGCAGCCAGTTTTTGAGGCGCAGGCTTTGATGCTGGGGCGGTGAGAGCCTTGATGGATAGACTGATGCGTTTTGCTTTTGCATCCACGATCAGGACCTTGACCCTCACGATCTGCCCAGTCTTGACTGCTTCCGATGGATCTTTGATGAAGCGGTTCGACAGTTCGCTGATGTGCACGAGCCCATCCTGATGAACACCAATGTCAACGAAGGCGCCGAACTTCGTGACGTTGGTCACGACACCTTCAAGAGCCATTCCTGGCTGCACGTCGTCGATGCGTGCGCACTTCTTCATGGAAGCTGGGAGCAACAAACTTGTCGCGCGGGTCACGGCCGGGCTTGCGCAGTTCGGTGAGGATATCGTCGACGGTGAAGGCGCCTGCCTGAAGCTGACTGCGGTCGACCTTTTCGAGAAGCTGCGGCTGGCGGATGATTTCTTCGACAGGAGTGCGGAGCATCTGCGCGATCTGTTCCACGATCGAATAGGACTCGGGATGCACGGCTGTCATGTCCAGTGGATTGTCGCCATTGCGAATGCGGAGAAAGCCGGCGGACTGCTCAAAGGTTTTGGGGCCGATGCCTGGCACGCTCAGGATCTGTGCGCGCGAGCGGAAGGTGCCGTTCTGATTGCGGTAGCCCACGATATTCAACGCTGTGCGCTCAGTGATGCCGGCCACATGGCGGAGAAGCGTCCAGGAGGCGGTGTTGAGGTCGACACCGACGCGGTTGACACAGCTTTGCACGACGCCTTCGAGTGAGTCGGCGAGTTGCCGCTGATCGACGTCGTGCTGATATTGTCCAACTCCGATGGATTTGGGATCGACTTTAACCAACTCCGAGAGCGGGTCCTGCAAACGGCGCGCGATGGAGATGGCTCCGCGAACAGTGAGATCGAGGTCGGGGAACTCCTGCCGGGCAACGTCGGAGGCCGAGTAGACGCTGGCGCCGGCTTCGCTTACGGTCACGGAGAAGATGTTGGCGATACCGTGGTCGCGCAGAAATCCGCGGATAAAAGCGTCCGTCTCGCGCGATGCAGTGCCGTTGCCGATGGCGATTGCGCGAATGGTGTGCTTTCGCAACAAAGCCTCAAGCTTGGGTGAGGCTTCGGCATTGCCCTGTTTTGAGGTGTGCAGATAGAGCACGTCATGCGCGAGGAGCTTGCCGGTTTCATCGACGACTGCAACTTTGCAGCCGGTGCGCAGGCCCGGGTCGATGCCGAGAACGGCGATCGGGCCGGCGGGTGCCGCGAGGAGCAGGTTATAAAGATTGTCGCGGAAGACCTGGATAGCTTCGGCATCGGAGCGACGTTTGAGTTCGAGACGAATCTCTCCCTGAATGGATGAATTCAAGAGACGTTTCCATGCGTCGTCGATAGCCAATTCGAGTTGTGGCGTCCAATCGCCCGGTTGATGCAGGGTATGACGGAGTATGAGTGCGAGAGCTCTCTCCTGCTCGATATCGATGAGGAAATAGAGTACGTTTTCGCCTTCTCCACGTCGGATGGCGAGCATGCGGTGCGACGGAATCGTCTTCACCGGCTCCTTGTACTCGTAGTACATCTTGAATTTTTCCTGCTCATCGACGGCATCGATTGCCTTGCGGCTGATGACGACACCTTCATCGAAAACTAGTTGACGGAGGGTCTTGCGGAGGTCGGCATCTTCGCTGATCCATTCAGCGACGATATGCCGTGCTCCTTCGAGCGCCTCCTCCGTGGTAGCGACACCGAGGTCTGTATTGATGAAACTCGCAGCGAATGTGTCGAGCGGTTGCGCCGTGGCCTGCTGGGCCCACAGATATGAGGCGAGCTGCTCAAGGCCTTTTTCGCGAGCGATAGAGGCCTTGGTGCGGCGCTTGGGCTTATATGGCAGATAGAGATCTTCGAGCTCGTTCCGGTCAAGTGTAGACTCGATGCGCGCTTTCAACTCGCCAGTGAGTTTGCCCTGTTCACTGATAGAGGCGAGGATGGTTTCGCGCCGCTCCTCGAGCTCGCGATAGTAGGCGAGCTTCTCTTCGATCGAACGGATCTGGACTTCATCCAGATTGCCGGTCGCTTCTTTGCGATAGCGAGCGATGAAGGGAACGGTGCCGCCATCGTCAAGCAGTTCGATTACGGAAGTGATGCCGCGAAGAGTGAGGTTGAGGGTTTGCGCAATATGAACTAGCGTTGCCGGGGGAAGGATTTTCTTGTCTGCCATCGATGGTCCTTGTTCATCGTAAACGGTTAGCTTTGCTGAGATTGGCAGGCTGTTGTGCAAAACGCGATCGGTTCATTGCCTATTGAATGCGATACCGAGGGACGCGAGAGGATACGGCAGCCGATGGTCAGCGTGGGCAACGCGGAATTTACAGGACGACAAGAGAAACGTGCCGAGAGTGAGCGTGGCCGCGGGCTGAGGCATTTCCAGTAATAGCGGGGGCCAGATGGTATCAGTGTAGTGTGGCTTTTCCTGTAGAAAAGCCACACTACCATTTGTTTTTGGACTATATTTTTACCGGAAATTCTGTAGCCGAAGAAGCCTGCTGAGGCTGAAGCGGCATTGCGAACTTCGATTCATCTTCCGACCGGGTTGAATTAGATGCCCGATCGTGAGTCGAACTGACGTGCGTATGAGAAAAGGGCGCACAACTTGCGCGCCCTTTTCCCGTCGTGGATTTTTCGATCTAGCCGAGATTCCGCTTGTACAGGGCTGTCAGTTCCGCCCATACGCGCTCTGCGCCGGCCTGGTTGTAGACCTGGCTTCCACGCACGGTCCAGCCGTGGTTGCAACCTTCGTACACTTCGACCGTCGCCTTCAAGTTAGCGGCGGCGAAGGCCTCCTTCAGCTTGTCTTTCGCTGCCGGGTCGCGCTTGTCGTCGTTGTCGGCCACGCAGCAGAGCACCTCGGCCTTCATCTGCGGAATTGACAGATGCGGGCTATCGGGCTTGTCAGTGACCAGGCCACCACCATGAAACGTCGCCGCTGCGCCGATCCGGTTCGATATTGTTGCTGCCGTACGAAACGTCAACGGACCGCCCATGCAGTAGCCCTGCACGCCCATTTTCCTGCTCTTGTTGGTCTGTGGCTGCTGATCAAGGAATGCGGTGTATGCCTTTGCATCGCTGATATTCGCATCGGCGGTGAGCGCCGCTGCCATGGGCATCACCTTGGCGCGGTCCTCCGGCTTGGAGAAGTCGAATGATCCATCCACCACCGGAGCCTTCGCATTGCGGTAGAAAGGATTCGGCACCAGTACCACATAACCTTCGGCTGCCAGCCTGCGCCCCATTTCACGGAATACCGGCCGGAGGCCCAGGATGTCGGTCCATACCAGCACTGCAGGCCACATTCCCTTGCCCTCGGGATAGAACAGCGCCGAGTCAGACACTCCCGAGGCCATCGGTACATTCACATCCTTCTCCATAATCTTGGCCTGTGCTGACGCGGCCGTTGAGCTGAGCACCACAGTTGCCGCCGAGCTCACCATAAACGCCCGCCGAGAAACCGTGGGATCATGCGTCAGTCCCTGGTGAATAAAGTCGTCGCACATAAGCTGGCTCTTTCCTCTCTATTCTGTTCGTTGATTCGTCCATGAATGGCTGAAATGGAGTCTCTTGTCGATGCGTTCTCACCTTTCGCGAGTTCGATGCGCAGAGTATTTCTCCGGGCAAAGGCCGTCAGCATCATACATTAAATTGATGGCTGCCGAAGCGATCGAAAACAAGAATGGAGCACTCTTCCGAATCCAGGCCTCCAACGCAGTATCATCCTCCCATGCCAAAAAAGGCTTATTATTTTCCGCCTTCTCTCAACTGGTTCCCTTAGGTTTGCTGTGACCGATCCTGACGCCACGAAGGCATACGCGGACAGCAAAGGGATGAACGCATGTCGTACCACTTCATGCTTGTCTGGCACGTCTACATGCGAAGGCGGCTTTATCCCGGTCTGGAGGACGCGAGCAGGGCACCCGCCCAGTGAGGCTTGAAGGGAAAACTAATGCGAAAGTATTTCGTTGTGAAGAGGACAAAGAGACGGAGGGAAAATGCATAGGAAGTCGCAGCAAGCCAGGACGGCTATAGGCAGCGTTGTCTGCCTGCTCGTCTTTCTATCGATTGCGCTGTTCGGACTTGGAAATAGCTTCAGCGGGACGGCTCAGAGCGAGACCAGTCGGTCCCTGGGGCTCGACGGGCCGAATAATTGGCCGATGGTTGGGCGAGACTTCGGCGGCACACGACATTCGCCGCTGACGCAAATTACGTCTTCCAATGTTAGCCAATTGAAGATCGCCTGGGTCTATCACATGAAGCCGCCAGAAGAAACCGGCAACCTGCATCTCTCCGAAGATCAGCCGCTGGTGGTGGGCTCGACTATGTACGTAACGACGCCGTATAGCCGGATCATCGCACTGGACGCGGCGACCGGCCACGAGAAGTGGATCTTCTCAATACCCGGCCGTGACCAGGCCTCATTGCGGGGAGCTTCGTATTGGCCGGGCGAGGAGGGCGCCGGACCGGCAATCATCTTCGGTACCCAACACGGCAAGCTGTACTCCATCAGCGCGGCCACGGGTCACTCGAACCTTGAGTTCGGTGACAAGGGAGTGGTCAATCTGAAGACGCCGGAGGTGATGACCACAGGTCTGAACAAAATCTACACGCTCCCCTCGCCGCCGCTGATTTACAAGAATCAGGTGATTACCGGTGCGGGTACAGGCGAAGGCCCGGGCGGGCTGAACGGAGGCTTAGGTCCAGCTGGCGATACGCGGGCCTGGGACGCGCGGACAGGGAAGCTCATCTGGACCTTCCATTCCGTGCCTCGTCCTGGCGAAGTGGGGCACGACACATGGGCAGGCGATAGCTGGAAGAACCGCTCGGGCGTAAACGTCTGGGGTTACATGACTGTCGATCCGGTACGCGGCATTCTCTACATGCCCTTTGGCGCGCCGAATAATGACCGCGTCGGCATCGATCGGCCGGGCAACAATCTGTTCGGCAGCACGCTGGTTGCAGTGAGCGCAACGACGGGTAAGCTGCTCTGGTACTTCCAGGTCGTCCACCATGACATATGGGATATCGACACAGAAGCGCCTCCGACGCTCTTCGACGTCCATCGCGACGGCAAAACGATTCCCGCCGTTGCCACAGTAAACAAGAACGGGTTGATGTTTATTCTGAACCGCGTAACCGGCAAGCCTGTCTACGGAGTAGAGGAGCGGCCTGTGCCTGAGAGCGATGTGCCTGGAGAAAATACTTCGCGCACCCAGCCATTTCCGGTTCTGCCTCCGCCGCTGTCTGCCAACACATTGACCCGAGCACAGCTTTACAGCAATACACCCGAGCATGCTGCGTGGTGCGCAAACTACGTAGACAGCAACAACATGCTCCTGGGATCGGTGCCTTTTACGCCGCCGCAGCTCAACCGCTACACCGTTCCTTTGCCGGGCACGCACGGCGGCGTGAACTACTATGGTGGAACTTTCGATCCGCATCTCGGCCTGTTTGTTGTGAATGTCAACAATCTGGCACAGCCGATGCGGATTGTCCGCGATCCTGGCGGCAGCTATTCGAACTCCGGGCCGCTGGCGGGATATGTACGCTTTTGGGATCCGAGCAATCATCTGCCATGCACGCCCACGCCATGGGGGCAACTGGTTGCCGTTGACGTGAATACTGGCAATATTGTCTGGAGATCTACACTTGGAGTGTCGGACATCTTACCGCCCGGCAAGCAGAATACAGGACGTCCAGGGCTTGGCGGTGCCATCACCACGGCTAGTGGCTTGACATTTGTTGGAGCGACGGATGATGCACGTTTCCGTGCCTTCGATACTCAGACCGGCAAAGAACTTTGGACGTTTCGGCTCCCTGCGTCAGCCGAGTCCACTCCGATCACGTATGGCGACGCTCAAGGCAAGCAGTATGTCGCTGTGATCTCGACCGGTGGCGGGCTAATCGGCGCGAGATTAGCCAGCGACTCTCTGATCGCCTTTACGCTAACCGGAGGTCCTTCTCCAGATCGTGCTCCGGAGATCGTTATGGCATCGCCGCTTTCCACCGCAGAACAGGCTGAGGCGCGGGCTGATGGCAGTGGTACTTCAACTGAAATTACGGCTGCCGCCATCGCAGGGGCCACTCTGCTTCCACCCGGCTCGGGGCGCAACCTGACCATCCGGGTCTGTTCCGGCTGCCATGCCGCGAACGTGTCTGCAGGCCAGCATCTGAGTCAGCAGGAATGGACCGGCCTCGTGCAAAGTATGGCCGTCAGGGGAGCAGTCGCTACCGACGAGGAGCTCAACCAGATCTCCACGTACCTGGCAAAGTCATTTCCAAAAACGGAGAGCGCGTTACGCCCTGAAGCACCATAGCGCTAGATGCGACCGGGTTCGAGGTTGCATCCGGGGCGGTGCGTGGCTCTGTGATGGATAAGCTCTCGCAGGGCCGATCGAGCCATGCTGCACGCTGAGAATTAACAAATCGATATGGAGCCGTATTGTGTCTCCGAAATTCTGCCCGAGGAGTGCAGGCAGGGAGCGATCTGCGGATGCCCGGTTGCCTGGTTTACATATCGGCTGGAGGCAGGTTCGCAAGCCAGGCTGAACAGACGAAGACCAAAAACATGAGCAGCGCTTCCAGGCGAACCCAGCGCCGCATCATGGTGGTGTGGTCTATTGTCCAGGGATCGTGTCTCCTCAATAGAAAGCGCACCCGTGCCCCGTGACCTAAGGCGAGAAGCACAAAAAACACTTTCAGCATCAGCATGCGTCCCCAGTCTGTTTGAGGTAATAGCGACGATGATCCTCCTAGGCCTTTCCACGAATTGTAGATGCCGCTCAAAATGACGACTGCCAATGCGATGGTGACGGTCTGCGAAAGGCGTTTCCCGAACTTTTTCGTCTCCTCCGGTGGCGCATTGGATGCCAGATGGGGGAGCGTGATCAGCCCGGCAACTAGAATGCCGCCTCCCCATGTAGCGATCGAAGAAAGATGAAGGAATTGAATTCCTTCGCGAAGCGTGAAATCGCCGTTGGAAGCAGCATGTCCGCTCAACGCTTTGGAGGCGATAAGGCTAGCTTCAAGGAATATCCCAATCAGAACGCCTGTCATCTTCCTTAAGGAAGAAGGGAAGCAAGAAAACGCCAGGAAGCACGGAGCGACGCAGAAGCTCAGGACTAGCACGCGGCCGGCGTGTGTGCCCACAACGTCCGGCAACGCGTGCCACGCGTCTGCCCAGGAGCTATCTCCCGTCATCGATGCAGAGAGTAGGAGAAGCTGAAAGGGAAGATTCAGTAATAAAGCAGCCGAGGATGCTCCGATGGAGATCCGGAGCCGCCGGTTGCAACTGCCGTCCCCCGCCAGCCAGAGGCGGTTCAATAGAGCACCGGCTAACACTGCGTAAGCAATGTCAGAGAGCGCGGCTGTGCCAATCCGCATGGCCGGAAACAGCGTCAGCATCGTTGGCTCTCTCTTTTATCGCACAGTGAACTTGTAGGTGCCTTGCAGACGATGTCCGTCAACGGAAACATTGACCCAACGCACGACGTATGTCCCGGCGTGCAAGGCTGGGACAGCAAGGGTGATGGTTGCCGGATCGCCGGGAGTGGGTGCCGACACTTCAGAATCCGCGGATTTACCCTCCATGTCGGTTAGCTTGATCGAACTGAACTTCGGCTCTACAGCCTCTGAGAACGTGATGGAGATCTTATGAGGCGCCGGGCCGGTTGAATCCGGAGCCGGAACCATTGTTTTGGGATGGGCATGGGCAAAAGCCGACGGAGCAGCCGCCAGGATAAGCGCAAGCATGAAGATGATCGGTCGAAACGCTGCTTTGACGTGATTCATATTTCCTCCTGATGGAAACGAAATCGTTATAGGTGAACGGAAGGCGGCCGATAGCATGGCTCTTAGAACATTATCGTCTGCGCTCGCTGGACGCTGCGCGGATCTCCGACTGCGGTCCCCGCTGGAAGGTTGCACCTGGAGTGGTCGGGTGAGCCTTCGAGCCCAAGGTTACATCGCGAATCATATCGTTGCGATGGTTAAGCGCGTTGAAGGCTTCGGCCATTCCTTCGAGCTTAACCCGCTCGGAAAGAGAGAAGGTGCGGCTGAGACGTGTGTTGAGCGTGGCCTCAAAACGATGGGATGGCGCCGATCCTCATCGGCATGGCTCGTTATCCCGCCGGTTCGCATCGCAGACGAACTCTGATCATTTCGTCTCGCCTGCTGCGAAAATGGACTCGGCGCCGGCGTCTCTATGTGGACGGCAAGACTCTTTCCGGAGCGAGTGATTGGCGTACATCTGAACTTCATTTCCGGCGGCTAACCCGAATGATGCCCGATATCGGCCAGGCGTGACCCGCAGGCGTCGCTGAAACATGCGGCGAAGGACTTCGGCGCTGGCTAACCCGCACGCATCAGCGATTTCATCCATGCTCCGTTCGGTTGATTCCAGCTGGCGGCGCGCTGCTTCCAAGCGGAGATCCTCGACATGTTGCGCGGGAGTCTTTCCAAGTTCCTGCTTGAATAGGCGAGTAAAGTTGCGAGTGCTCATCGCAGTACGGCGAGCGAGTGAATTGACTGAAAGATCCTGGCGAAGATGGTCAGGAAGCCAAGCAAGCAAATCACCCAGAGATGAGCTCTCGCGGGTTTGAGCTTCGAGGGTTGCGCTGAATTGTGATTGTCCACCCGGACGGCGCAGAAACACGACCATCATCTGTGCAATTCGAAGGGCCAGAGGTCTACCAAGGTCTTCTTCGACCAGCGCGAGGCACAGATCGATGCCGGCAGTTACCCCCGCGGAAGTGAAGCAACTGCCATCGCGGATATAGATGGGGTTGGGATCTACGGCAACGCGTGGGTAGTCTTCTGCAAGTTCGCGCGCCCAATTCCAATGTGTGGTTGCGCGACGTCCGTCGAGAAGGCCGGCCTTTGCCAGGACAAACGCGCCAGTACAGATCGAACCGAACCGTCGACTACGAGCGCTCTGCAATCTGAGCCAGTCCAGAAATCCCGATTCATAGTGCAGTTCGCGTGGGCCCATGCATCCCGCAACGAGAAGTGTATCGATCGGCCCTTGATACTCCTGGAATGTCCGATCAGTATGCACAGGCGTGCCGAGATGATTTGAAACCACGCGGTCGGCGCAGGCCGAAATGATGTTGACTCTATATGCCGGATCTCCGCCTCGCAGCCAATTCGCGTCGCCGAACACCTCTGCAGGACCGAACACGTCGAGGGTCCTCATGGGTGGAACGGCGACAATCAGGATATGACGCGCGTTTCGAGGCGCTGAAAGATCTTCTGCTTGATTGCGCTTCATCTTTGGCCGGACTGATTGGCGTATGGGCATAATCGTGAACGCGAAACCCACAATTCATTTTAGTCGGGGTCTCCAGAGGACAAGCTGTGGCACGCAACGCCCCTGCCAGAGGCGTTGATGAGCGAAGTCGGCGGGAGCACATGGGGAGAGGCAGTGCGGTCTTGAACCGCACGAAGCAAAATGTGCCTAGAGCCGTTCCTTCCGTTGGTATTGAAAATCGAGACCCTTCAAAGCTGCGCTGATCCAAATCTTTCAGCGCACAAAAGAGTAGGCAAGCTGCTGTTGAAATCGGACAGATTCACCGAGGCCGGCCGTTGGCCTGAGTCTGTCCTGTCATCAGAGCTACCGATACCGCTACAATTGCTTGCGAATAACCGGGTACGTTTGTCGCGGCGGCGCAGCGATGTACTGGGTTGTGCGTTCGGTATCTCTGGATCAGCAGATCTCAGGAGGAGAGTTGCATGAAGTTGGCGGGGCCAATTTTGGTGCTGTGCACGTTTCTTACCGCATCCCCGGCGTTCAGCCAGGTGAAGATGACGCGTGACCAGATTTTGTTCTACACCGCGGATTGGAAGGGCGAACGGTTCACCGATGGGCGGCCGAAATTGCCGGACCAGTTGTTGAAACGCGCGGTGGATATGACGATCGAGGATGTCTGGGAATATCTGCGCGCCCACGGGTATCGCAACCAATTTGAATCCGGATGGCAGGCATTGCATATCGACCAGCCGTTTGCTGGCCGTGCACTTACGGCCCAATACATGCCGACTCGGCCTGACATGGCAAAGGCGATCAAAGCAGAGGGTAAGGCGGAAGGCAGAGTGGGCGATAACAACAGTTGGCCGATTGCCGAACTGCAAGTTGGTGACGTGTATGTCGCGGATGGATTTGGAAAGATTATCGAAGGCACGCTGATCGGATCGAATCTCGGAAACGGAGTAGCTGCGCACACGCATACCGGGTTTGTGTTCGACGCGGGGATACGAGATCAGGAAGAAAACCGCGAGATACCCAATTTCAACGGATTCTACCGCGGATACGATCCGTCCGCCTGGGCGGATATGGAGTTGACATCGATTAATGCGCCAATTCGAATTGGCAGGGCGATCGTGCTGCCAGGAGACCTGGTGCTTGCAAAGAAGGAGGGAGTGCTCTTCATTCCTGCGATCCTTGCTGAAGACGCGATTAGTTCTGCTGAGTTCACCGCGTTGACCGACGAGTTTAATTTTGAGTTGAATAAACAGGGGAAAAATGGCGGGCAGTTTGAAGGCGGTTGGAATGCAGCGAAATACGATGCCTTCGCGAAGTGGATCGACGCGCATCCAGAGAAGCTGAAGATGCCGCGCGAAGAATTCAACGCCCTGCTTTCCAAGGCAAAACATACCGGGGGCGATTAGGCCTGAGGGAGTCCGCGTTCGACAGTGCCAAGATGAATTACGAGGAGAGAAGGGTGAAAATGCCGAGAGTGCCGGGCAGCATATGGAGCCGTCGAAACATCCTTAAATCATCGCTCGCCGCCCTGGCTGGAGGAGCCGTTGCAAGCGCGGCCGCCGTTGAGCCGGAAATGAAGAATGTGAATCGTGCGTCGAGCCCCTCCGAACTGAAGATCACCGACATGCGCTATGCGGTTATCGTGAAGCCCGGGCCAAGCCCATGCGTGTTGATCCGCATTGACACAAACCAGGATGTCTATGGTCTGGGCGAGGTGCGCGATATCGCCGGACCTCAATATGCAATGGTGCTGAAGAGCCGGCTACTCGGCGAGAACCCATTGCGTATCGATTACCTGTTTCAGAAGATTGCGCAGTTCGGCGGAAACGCGCGCCAGGCGGGCGGCGTATGCGCCGTCGAGATGGCTCTTTGGGACATAGCGGGAAAGGTTTATAACATTCCGATCTATCAGATGCTGGGAGGTAAATGGCGAGACGAGATACGTATCTATGCCGATACAACCGAGTCGATGGATCCGACTGAATATGGACGCCGAGCCAAAGAACGCAAGGCGATGGGCCTGACGTGGATGAAGATGGATCTCGGCATCAATGTGCTTGAGGGCATTCCTGGCACCGTAATGCAACCGTCGGGAATGAGCAAGTGGGAAGAGCATAGTCAGCCGCATCCGTTTGTTGCAACGGAAGTGACCGACAAAGGAATTGACCGGTTATGCGAATATGTCGCGGCTGTTCGCGAAAATATTGGCTACGATATGCCGCTGTCCATGGATCATCTGGGACACATCGGCGTGAAGTCCGCTATTAGGCTCGGCAAGGCATACGAGAAGTTCAACCTGGAGTGGATCGAAGACGTGATCCCATGGTTTTATACAGACTTGTTAAAGGAAATCACCGCCCAGAGCCCCACGCCGACGCTGACCGGAGAAGACATTTATAGGGTTGAGGATTTTGAAACACTCTGCAGGGATCATGCGGTCGACAAGATTCATCCTGATCTTGCCACCTCGGGCGGCATCCTGCAGACCCATAGAATCGGGGACATGGCATTTCAGTACGGAGTACCAATGGCAATGCATTTTGCCGGAACTCCAGTGAGTTGCATGGCCAGTGTTCATTGCGCGGCTGCTACGAGGAACTTTCTTGCGTTGGAAAACCATTCGCTCGACGTGCCCTTTTGGCAGGATCTGGTGACAGTCATCGAGAAGCCGATTGTGAACAAGGGCTTTATCAAGGTACCGGAGTCACCCGGCCTGGGAATTGCCTTGAACGATGATGAACTGAAGCGTCATCTGAAGCCGGGCACAGGCTACTTTGAACCGACACCGATGTGGAATGAGCCGCAGTCGTGGGATGACGCGATCTTCAGTTGAGCCGTTGATTGAGAAATGCGTTGAGCTCAGACCAAATTGGATTGAGGAAGAATGAGCGTTTTACACGCCTTTCCCTCTCGAAACAGTTGGAATGCATCCGCGGCGTGGCTCAGCGGAAACGTACGCGTGATCAAAGAAGTGAGAGGGAGTGTCGTCGCAAGACGAATAGCTTCTTCAAAATCACAACGCTCATAGACGCGCGATCCGAAGAGCTCAATCTCCTTGAAATTGACCGCTTGCAGATCAACTTCGACCGGTGTTTTGAATACTCCGAGATTCACAATCGCTCCGCGAGAGCGAACCAGAGCCGTCATCTCGCGTGCTGCTGAAGGATGTCCAGTGCATTCATAGACGATGTCGGCGCCGGTGTTCTCCGAATGGTGCATCACCTCCGCATGCAGTGTTTCCCCCGCCCGAACGGTATACAGGCCGAGCTGTTCTGCGAGCTCCAAACGATGCGGAAGAACATCCGACACCAGAACCAGCGGCACTCCACGAGCACGCGCCACCAGCGCTGTTAACAAGCCGATAGGTCCGGCTCCCAGAATGACGGCAATTTGCCGATTCACGAGAGGAACACGCGCGACGCCATGAATCGCTACCGCCAAAGGCTCGATCAACGCTCCCGTTTCATACGGAATCTCTTTCGGCAGCAGAATCAATGCCGACGCGGGAAGCTTTACAAACTGAGCCATCCCTCCATCGACGTCGAAGCCGAAGAGACGCAGCTGTCGGCATACGTGAGAATGACCGTGCGTGCAGGCGTAACAGTTTCCGCACGAAATCAGCGGAAACACCGTAACGTGGTCACCAGCACGCAAAGGGGAGTTGGCGTCATTAATCTTCACGATGCGACCGGCTAGTTCATGGCCTATCGTAAGCGGCGCGCGCGCCCTGGGGTGTGTACCGGCGACGATGCTCAGGTCCGATCCGCAAAATCCGCAAGCTTCGACGGCCACGAGCGCTTCGCCCTCGGCAATCGACGGCAACCCAACGGTTCGAATCTCGAGCCGGTTGGGACCGAGAAACCTGGCCGCGCGCATTGTCTGCTCCGTTGTGCTCATCGTGCCGTGTATCCTCCATCCATCATCATCACTGCACCGGTAAAGAAGCTCGCCCGATCCGTCGCCATGTAGGTGAAGAAATCAGCGACCTCCTCCGCAGTTGCGATTCGGCCGATCGGATGCGCATCCTTCAACATCGTCCAGAAAGCTTCAGGATCGCCGGATGCGGCCGCGGACTCATGTACCAGCGGTGTGTCCACCGTTCCGCATGCAATCGTATTTACTCGAATTCCATACGAGGCGTACTCGATGGCAAGTTGCCGCGCCATCTGATGCAGCGCGGCTTTGGACGGAGCATAAGCTCCCTGCGAGGGAATTCCTGCACAGCCCGAGATCGATCCGGTGATCAGAATCAGCCCGCGCCGCTGTTCCATCATCACCGGGATCACGTGCCGCGCTGCGTGGAACAGGCCGCCCACGTTGATATTCATCACCGCATCCCACTCTTCGGGTGTATGAAGGTGCAGCGGCTTGACCGTGCTGACCGCGGCGTTGCTCACGAAGATATCGATTGCGCCGAAGTATGATTGAGCCGCTTTCGTGTATATGGCAGCTGTCCGCTCATCCGCCACATCTCCACGCACGCACACAACCTTGCCTTCATATCTTTCGGCCACATCTGCTAGCCGATCATGCAGATCAGGCGCGCGATCTACCGCAACCACTCCTGTTGCATTGGCGGCTAGATATGCGTGAACGATCGCCTTGCCAATGCCCGACGCTGCGCCGGTGACGATAGCAACTTTCCCCGACAGCGATATCTCCATCATTGACCTTCTCTCCCGTCTACAGACGGCTTCTGCACCAGCAGGAATCAGACGATCATCTCGAGTGCGATCACTTTTTCTTTCGCGCAGAGGGGTGACTCGCCTTCTTATCCGATGCCTTTCTTCCCATCACTTCGTCTTCCTCAAGACCCAGCCCGTATTGTCTGTTCCAGTATTCAACGGTATGACGGACAAACTCGTGGCGGGCCGTTTCTGCGTCTCGCGATCTCAGGCCTGTGAGAATGCCCGCGTGCTGCCGTACGGCAGCTAGCCGCTCGCTCCTGGCATTTGGTGCATTGGGCCATCTGCCAACCACCGAGAACACAAAGAGCCGGAAGGTAATCTTTTCCAGTATCTCCCGGAGGTATTCATTTTCCGAGAGTTCCCATATCCTGCGATGAAAAAGAACATCGCAGTCGTGAAAATGGCGCACATCCAGTGCGTTTCCTGTGCCCTTCATCTCCTGGACGATTTCCGCCAGCTCGCGCTCGACCGCTTTGGTTATCCGAACTGCTGCCCGTCCGATCGCGATGGCTTCGAGTGGAATACGCACTTCCTGAATGCGGCGGTAGTCCTCGGGGCTTAACTGTGCGACATAGGTACCGCGCTGCGGCAGCTTTCGTAATAAACCCTGCTGCTCCAGCTCACGCAAAGCCTCGCGGAGGGTGGGCTGTCCAATACCGAGATCTGCAGACCACTTCTGCTCCAGGATGCGATCGCCACTTTTCAGACCTCCCGAGATGATTGCCTCACGAAGAGCCTGCGCCGCTGCCTGCGGTGCGGATTGAATGGAGAGATGTGCGACACCCTTTCTGGAAGACCGCTGCACGTATCACCCCCTCCAACATTTCTTTCAGGAACTGGCCACAGAACTCCCCGCATCGGTCTCAATTCGTACCTTCGTTACCGAGGCTGCGGGAGCAGTGAAATACACCGCTCCATCCCTCACCGAACAGGGCAGTGTTTTCACGACCACGGCATTCGGCTGCTCGAATGTGTTGTGCGCATGCATGTCATCGGAAGCAAGAACAGAGGCGGTCGCGCTCACCGCCTGGCCGCCCCTTAATCGAACTTCAACATCTTTCTGCCGATCCAGTTCAGGGTGCACGACCGTCAACGTGACCGTCTTATCTTGCCGCGAAGCCGAGCCGTTGAGCGTCCAAAAGCTGAGCGGCTTGCCATCTCGCGTGTAATGCAGCGATGGCGCAGAGAACTCCGCACGCAACGCCTGAGCTCCCTGATGCGCAGCGTACATCGAGAAGACGTGGAAGTTCGGTGTCACAATGAATTTGTCCTCGTGACATAGGAACAGCGCGTTGATGTTGTTTACCAGCTGGGCGCAGGTACCTACCAGCATTTTCTCTGCATTGCGATTGAATGCATCAAGCGTCAGTGCAGTAGCCAATGCATCGCGAACGGTGATCTGTTGCCCGAAGATATGGGATGGATCAAGCTCCGTTCCTTCTCGATACCATGGACCGTACTCATCCACGACGAGCCGGATTCGGTGCTCCCGATCGAACTGGCCCATTGTCGCCCACTGGTCCGAGAGGATGCGTTCGACCTCGTCACACTCTCTCAGAATGTCGAACCAGTCAGTAGAGTCAAACTTCAGCGCATCGCTTTTGTCCACGACCCCATTGCGATTTCGGAAATCAAACGAATAATGGTGGACCGACCATCCTGTAAATGACGAGTTCTGGTAAGCATGTGGTCCGCTCATCAATTGCTCAAAAAAGCGGTGCGTCCAGTCCATATCGTTATCGCTCGGACCAGATCCAACCAACTGCAGATCGACTCCATAGCGTGGAATCCAGGTGGTGAAACGCCTGAATTCGGATGCATATTCCTCGGGCGTAAAGTTGCCGCCGCACCCCCAGCTTTCGTTTCCAACTCCCCAAAAGCGCACTTTGTATGGGTTGGGCGATCCATCCTCGGCACGTAGTTTCGCCAGCGTAGTGGATCCCGCGGGTGAGTTACAGTATTCGACCCAATGGTCGAAACTCAGCGCCGGCAGGCTGCGAATATTGGCCGCGAGGTAAGGTTCAGCCCCCGTAAGCTGGCAGAAGCGGACAAACTCATCGGTACCGAAGCTATTCGGTTCGAAGACCTGTGGCCCTTTCTCATGCAATCGCGCCGCATCGGAATCGACCTCCCAGAAATTGGTGCGCACCGGGCGCTTCGCCGCTGGGCCAACGCCGTCTTTCCAGTCGTAGCTGTCCGCGAAGCAACCTCCAGGCCAACGGATGATCGGCGCTTTGATCTGGCGCATCTTCTCAATGAGTTCGCTGCGAATTCCATGTTGGTTGGGAATCTTCGAGTCCGGTCCTACCCAGACGCCGTCGTAAATTACTCCGCCGATGTGCTCCGTGAAATGTCCGTATAGGTTTGGTGAAATCTCGCCGATGCTTTCGTCAAGAAAGATCTCGACCCGCGCGTCTGCTTCGGCGGCCCACAATGGACTTCCATTGAGAAATGCCAATCCAAGCCCAGCTCCCGCCGAGTGCAGGAGAAATTGCCGTCTCTGCATGACACTCCAATCCGGCCCGGACCGTGCCGCGCATCGCTAGATTCTGATCTTCGGAGGTGCTGCGGTTGCAACGAGAAGCTTCGCCAGGTGCGGCTGCGTAACGTTTATAGATAATCTATAATCCTCGTGTCAATCATTACTTACAGCCTACTCCGGACTGGCTTTGCATCTCTTTCAATTTCATCATCGCTATTGCAGAATCCGGCGGTTCGCCCAATCGTACCCGGCAGGCGCGGAGTGTGAACGGCATCCCGTGATATGGTTAGCGCTTGGCATGCGACTACGCGCAGCCATCGAAGAAACTGGTTGGAACGTGGTGACGGGGGCCGCTGTTTTATAGTTCAGAATTTGAGCAGGTTGGATGACGATGAGAATACTACAAATGGCGGATGAGATCCGCTATCGCACGATGAATACGGATGAGCTACGCAACACATTCTTGCTTTCAAATCTCTTTCAGCCGAATGAGGTGCAATTTGTTTATGTAGATCTGGATCGAACGGTAATTGGTTCGGCGGTTCCAATCAAAGGTGCGCTTTCTTTAACCACTCCCGATCTGTTGCGCGCCGATTACTTTACCGAGCGCCGCGAACTGGGGATATTGAATATCGGCGGTCCAGGTTCTGTACTGGTGAATAGCGAACGATTCGAATTGCAGACCAGGGATGCACTGTACATTGGGCGGGGTAATCGAGAGATCGTTTTTGAGAGCACAGATGCAGACAGGCCTGCGGAGTTTTATCTGTTAAGTTATCCGGCGCATGCCGTGTATCCGACGGTGCTGGTGCGAGCTGCGGAACAGACGCCTGTTGTGTTGGGTTCAACCGAGTCAGCCAATCACCGCGAGATTACAAAGCTCATTTATCTCGCAGGCGCGCGGAGCTGCCAGTTGGTGATGGGGTTCACGCGTCTCATGCCGGGTAGTGTCTGGAACACAATGCCGGCGCACACACACATGCGACGGTCAGAGGTTTACCTGTACTTCGATCTGCCTGAAGGAGATCGGGTGATTCATCTGATGGGACCTGCTCATGAGACGCGGCATCTGGTGGTGGCAAATAGGCAGGTCCTTATTTCGCCGGGATGGTCGATTCACTCCGGGACCGGCACGACGAACTACTCATTCTGCTGGGGTATGGGTGGTGAAAACCAGGTCTATGACGACATGGACAAGCTGGCTATCAGCGATTTGTACTAGTGTAGTGCGTCACGCAGACAGGCGATTATTCAAGGCAGCTTGAGCGCGTGTGACTTTCTCCAGGATGTCTTTGGCCTTGGCTGTCCAGATGAACGGCTTCGGATTGGCATTGTGCTTGTCGATGTAATCACCGATGGCGGTAATCAACTGTTCCAGGTCCTGGAAGACTCCGCGCCGGATTCTTTTATCCGTCAGGTCGCGGAAGAAGCGCTCGATCATGTTGAGCCACGAAGCCGATGTCGGCGTGAAGTGCACATGGAAACGCTTGTGTTTGGCAAGCCAGCGCTGGACACGCGGATGTTTGTGGGTCGCGTAGTTGTCGCAGATGATGTGGACCTGCTTGTCCGCGTCGACCGTCTCCTCGATCAGGCGCAAAAACTTCAACCACTCCTGATGGCGATGACGCTCCTGGCACAGACCGTAGACCTCGCCGGTTGCCGTGTCGAGGGCGGCAAAAAGCGTCGTGGTTCCGTTGCGTTTGTAATCGTGGGTCATGGTCTGGCCGCGGCCTTTCTTCATCGGCAGGCCGGGTTGGGTGCGGTCGAGCGCTTGGATCTGGCTCTTCTCATCGACCGACAGCACCAGCGCATGCTCGGGCGGTCTCAAGTAAAGGCCGACGATATCTTCCAGCTTGGCGGCGAACTCCGGATCGCGGCTGATTTTGAAACTCTCCACGCGATGCGGCTTGAGTCCGTGGGCGCGCCAGATGCGCCGCACGCTGGCCTCCGAGATGCCCATTTCGCGCGCCATAGCTCGTGTCGACCAGTGCGTGGCATTGGCCGGAGTCGTCTGCGTGGTTTTGCCGATCACTTGCTCGATGGTGGAAGCGGGAATCGAAGGTGTGCGGCCAGGCCGGGGCGCGTCCTTGAGCAGGCCCTTGATGCCGAACGAAAGAAACCGCTTGCGCCACAAAGCCGCCATGCGCACGCCGATGTTGAGTTCGGCAGCGATCTGGAGATTCTGCAAACCTTCGGCTGCGAGCAAAACAATGCGGCTGCGTAGAGCAATGCGCACCGGAACCGAGCGGCTGCGAGCTTGCCTCTGAAGTTCTTTCCGCGTTGTTTCGTCGAGCACGATGGGCTGGGCAACACGCATGGCCGGGTCTCCTCATCATAAGATGAGACTCGAACCATAATATCTTCTACTTATGACGCACTACACTAGCGCTTGCAGCGGACGGATGCATACTTCAGGGATGTTTGATCTGCGATCAACAAGCTACCTGGAGTTTTGGCGTAGGCCTTGAGGAATGGTAATTTCGCGTCTGCCGAAGAGGCGTGCGTCGATAGAGAACGCGCCGGGGCCAAAGCTCTCGATGTCGGAACTCTCAAGAGATCCAGCGAGGAGTTTGTCGCGGTTCGCGCTGAGCACGTGATGTGAGGTTGTGAACCAGAGCGATCCCAGCCCGTCCTGTGCGATGCCCAGAACGGGCTCACTCAGCACAGCCGGCAGGTGCTGCGTTGTCCAGAAGCGTTCATGTATACGGTACGCAAGGCCATCCGCGGTCGCAACCCAGAGCAGGCCGTTTGCATCTTCAAACACTGAGCGCACGTCCGCCGATGGAAGGCCATCGCGCACGAAATACCGGTTCCACTTGCCATTGGAGAATGCGATGAGACCATTGGGTGTTCCGAACCAGACAGTCCCATCGCGCGCTTCGATAATTGAATTGATGGCGTTGGATGCTATGCCTTGCTCGGTCGTATAAGTAGTGAATTTCCCATCTTTCCACAGCGACAAGCCGCCGCTGACGGTTCCTGCCCATACCGAACCATCGCGATTGCAGTGAACGGAGAAAACACTGTTCTGCGCCAGGCCATCGGCGGTTGTGTAAGTTTGAACCGAGAAAGAAGGATCACCTGGAGAATCCGAAGTGTCTTTCAGGACGCTTAGTCCTCCACTCTGGCGGCCGAGCCATATCTCACCCCCTCTACCGCTGATGGAATAGATGACATCGTTGCTCAGTCCGGCGTTCGAGAGGCGATGGAATTTGCCGTCCAGGAGCCAATCAAGGCCGCCTGAGATGGGTGCAAACCAAATGCGCCCCGCATTGTCCGCATATACCGGACCGTTAGTCTCCGCGGGTAGTCCCTCCGCGATGGAAAACGTCCGGAAGATGCCTTCGCGTAGTCGCTCAATGCCTCGCGAGGTTCCCACCCAGATATCCCCATCGCGATCTCGATAGAGAGCACGCACAGCGTCGTCGGGGTGCGAGATGGTGCGCACCTGGGACGCTTGGCTGTTCTCTTCGAGGCGCCACAATCCATGACCGGTGCCGATCCATGCGTTGCCGTCGGGGTCTCTCATCATGGTCACTATCTGTAGCTTGCCCTTGGCGGAAGGCAGTGATAGCGGCGTCAAAGTTCCATTGGTCCACTGCAACAGCCCGTTTTCAGTGCCTATCAAAATAGAACTGCTCCGTGACGGGAGAAGCGACACAATGGGCTGATCGGTAAGAGTAGAGATTCGGGAGACGTGCCCATGAAAGCTCCGGTAGATTCCGTCATCCTGCGTGCCCATCCAAATCGCACCGTCCCGGCTCTCCGCGAGAGAGATGATCGTGCCGGGGATCTTACCCGCCTCAAGGAGCGTCTGCAGCGAATGATGGTTATAGAGAACGGCTTGATTATCCGGGCCGGTGAACAGCAAGTTGTTGTCACTGTCACGAGCAAGCGCAGTAATGGTCGATTCCTGCAGACCAAGGGCAGTCGTGGCGTCCTCAAAGTGTCCGTTGCGGTAGAAGAACACACCAGGGCCTTCGGGCTGAATCCAGAGATTACCCTCTGCGTCAGTTGCCAGGCCGCGCACGGATCCCAACGGCGGGAGTTCAGGTAGAGGGCGCTGAATCAGGGTGAACGTAGATCCGTCAAATCGAACCAGCCCTTGTTCCGTTCCAATCCAGAGATAGCCATCGCTGGATTGGCAGATGGCATTGACCGCACCACCTGGATATCCTTTTTCCGGACCCCAGGCGTCATGGATGTATTGCGATATCTCCGGACTGCTGCAGATTCCAACAGAAGCTCCCAGCCATAGGAACGCCGACGCAACCGCGGCTGTCAGGCGCAGCGTGCGCAAGGAGCGAGTGCTGCGGTCACGGCAGGTATTCAAATTTCTCAATCACGACCTCGACAGGGCTTTGCAGGTGGCTTTGAGAATGATGGAAATCGTAGAGATCGATGTGTACTGTCTGAACTCCGGCCGCCGGGATGCCCGCGGTGAAAACATGTTGCGCGAAAGGTTTGGAATCAGGCCGCATTACTGAGCCGCGAACAGAAGCGAAGGATACTTTGCCAGGCGCCCATCGGAACGAATGAGTGACTACCCCCGTGGGCGTAGTGAACCGGGATACATTTTCGGGCACATAATAAGGCTGTACGAGATATTGCGAATTTTTCGATTCAGGCTTGCCCCATCGGCTCAGCTCCACGTCGAGCTCATTTTCGATAAGCGATGTCTTCGCCTCATCCATGGTGAATAAACCGACAACCGCAGATGGCGGCAAATGAGCGCTGTCTTCCACTACAAATCGGTATGAGCCATAGCCTAGGCTATGGCTCAGGTTAATTTCAGCGCAGGTCCAGCGGCCGTCCTGCATCGTCATGCGAAGGTGTAGATAGCCATTGGAGTCGGTCCATCCGTTACTGGCGGAGTATGCGCTGGTCTCTCCTCCGCGGTTGCTTCCGGCAGCGCGAACGATCCAGTCGTATCCGCTAAAGTGAATAAGCTTTTCAGCGGCCGGAATGTCCGCAGATCCTTTGCTGACGGTGACAGCGGCCACTCCATTACCCACAGTAGGCAGAGTATTGAGTTTGGCCGCCGGGTGATATCCAGGATCCACGAGGAGTGCTGCGTAGTCCACGCCAAGGTGGGTTGAGTTTTTCCAGGTTGTGTCAGGTTGAATTTTGGCGAAGGGCAGTTCGGTAGTCGGCTGAATCCACCAGGCACCGGAATGCGCGTATATCACGATCTGCTGTCCTGGCGCGGCATTCCGTACCTTTCCTTCGATGAAATCGAGTAAGTCCGGACCGCCTGGATTGGATGGAGGAACATGGGTAAATACAATTACTGGCGGTTCTTGTGAAGAGGGTCTATGGCACGAAACGCAATATAGGAGCAGGATCAGAAGCAAGCAGCGCGAAAGGATAGTGGCGTAGGCGAAGATTTTCATTGAATGAGCTATCGCTTTAAAGACATGCAGCGGATATCGGGGCCGGTTGACAAAGTTATAAGCCGGTACGCACCGCGACTCTGGTCGAACGCAGGCGACGGCCTTCCTCGGAAAACATGGCTAATCGCACAGGATGTAACCGGCAAGCAACGTCGGCTGGTTTCTCCGTGACGCGCAACGAGCGTGATCCAGGGCGGCATGTGCTGCGTTCGGGGAGGTCTCGTGGAATCACGGGCCTCGTGGCCCGATGATAACAGACAGAACTCCAAAGGGACGTCCTCCGAGCCAGGAAACGGCATCGCGAGGCTCATCCGTCAGAAACCTCTTCTCAGGCGGTAGAGAGGACGTGCTTCTTATGTTCCAAGATTTCAGATTCCAGAAAGGTTCTCTTAGTGCACAATAGGTGTCTGCTCCTGAGTCTCAATTTGGGTCCAGGGTTTTGACAGACCTGACATGCAACCCGGAAACTGGATCAGGAAGCCGTGAAGTTCAGATTGGCTGACCGGAACGCGTCTTCTGGCTGAAATACTGCGTCTCTTGCAGAGTTCGGTTCGCCATGTTTTTGCGGATGCCAGGCCTGACACAGATGTAGAAAGGGACGACAATGCCCAAACAGCACGTATCGCGAGTCTTTGTAGTAGATGACGAAGAAATTATCGCTCGGACTCTTGCGAAAATCCTGGAGATGAGCGGTTTCGCCGCGATTCCGTTCACCGACCCATATGAGGCTCTCGGACGAGCAGGATCCGAAACGCCGAATCTTCTCCTCTCCGATGTCGTCATGCCTCAGATGTCCGGCATCGAACTGGCGATCCAGATGCGGCAGAACTATCCCGACTGTAAGGTTCTGCTCTTCTCGGGTCAGGCATCTACAGCTGATCTGCTGGCCAAAGCACGCGAAGAGGGCCATGATTTTCACCTTCTTACCAAGCCAGTCCATCCAACAGATTTGCTCGCGGCAATCAAGACGCTCCGTTAGAGGCACCGGCGCGGCAGCGTTGAATGTGGCCTCGAACCACGCCGTTCCAAAATGAACAGAGATGCCTAGCTCACTGGGCCGCCCAGCGGCGTCTTCAGGATTCCCGCCGGCCTCGTACCTTGATACAACTCCAGCAAGAAGAGCTATCTTCGCGAGGATCTATCTACTTTTGCACAGTAAGCGGATCGCGGGTACAACACGCTTAAGTAGGCTTGCATCCCATGTTCAGTTTGTAATCGAGATAGGAGAGCCAACAATGCTTTGGACCATTTTCGTGGTACTGCTCGTTCTGTGGTTGCTGGGATTTGTCGGTTTCCATGTGCTTGGAGCGTATATTCACATTCTGCTTCTGTTCGCGCTGATCGTACTGATTTTGCAGCTCGTAGGTGGACGCCGCCCGATCGTTTAGCGCTTCACGATCCCTGCCGACGGCGGGCTTCTTCGGAAATCCGCCGGGCTCTACTCTTTCAGAAAATCCAGTTTCTCCTCCAGTTCAATCTTTTGCTTGAGCTTAGCCATTTTTTTCCACGGATCGCGGTCGGTATTCCAATCTGCAGCATTGCTTACGGAAGCATGCGGACGTTCGGGAGAGGTCAGCGCGGACCATTGCAGTGGAATGGCAGTCGGCGCTCCTGCACGTGACCTTGGCGAATAAGGAGCGATTGCTGTAGCTCCGCGCTCATTGCGCAGGTAATCGATAAAAATACGCCCTGTACGTTCCGCTTTGCTCATGCGCGTGATGTAGAGTTGCGGATCTTGCCGCTCGAGCGACAGCGCCACAGCATGCGCAAGCTGCTTGATGGCTGGCCATTCATGCTCCGGTGTGATTGGGACGACGATGTGAAGGCCTTTACCTCCGGTGCTCTTGAGGAAACTATCAAGACCCAGTTTCAGAAAAAGTTTGCGCACGGTATCGGCGCTCGAAGCTAGAGTGGGCCATGGAATCGAGGTATCCGGGTCGAGATCGATGATGATCCGGTCAGGGTGTTCAAGATCATCGTTCTTCGCGCCCCAGGGATGAATCTCCAGTACGCCGAGCTGCGCCAATTCGACCAAAGCCTCTCGCGTGGAGAGCGTGATATATGGTTCCGCCTTACTACTCTTCTTGTCTTTGATGAGAACAGATTCGATAGCGGATCGGAGGGTATCTGTCCAGTGCTTCTGGAAGAAGCAAGGCTTTGACGAACCCTGCGGGCAACGCACGATGGACAAAGGGCGATTCGCGATATGCGGAAGAATTTTGTCGGCTATCAGCCAATAGTAATCGGCTAATTGCTGCTTGGTCAGACTTGACTCATCATCGAGAATCTTGTCGGGATGGGTCAACTTTATGTGTGTCGGTCGTGCTTCGGCACTTGAAGCACGTTTAGCAGGCCTGCTGGTCTTCGATGCCTGTGGATGGCTTGTGCTGTGCGAGGCGCGCTTTGCAGGATGAGTGCGTGTTGAGGCTGAAGCCCGGCTCCTTGAATCCCAGATGTGATCTTCGCTCTTGGTAATTGCGTCCATGCTGCGGCCGGTCAATGCGCTCTTACTTTTTTCATCCGTGATGGGTGTGCCTTCTTCACCCTGTTCATAGCGATCATGCTCCTTGATCAGAAGCCACGCAGGTTTCGTATCCGAGGCCGATTTGCTTTTCATTCGAATGAGAGCCCAGTTGCCCTTGAGCTTGGTTCCATGCAGGGTGAATTTAAGCGAGCCATTGTTGAGCCCGGCGTCGACGTCGGCGTGATCTGCCTGCGGTTCCCATGTCCCGTAGTCCCATACCATCACTGTGCCGCCGCCGTATTGGCCAGAAGGAATGATGCCTTCGAAACCGCCGTACTCAATGGGATGGTCTTCGACCTGAATTGCCAATCGTTTGTCGGCTGGGTTCGTGCTTGGCCCTTTAGCCACGGCCCAGCTCTTCAGCACGCCATTACAACCCAGGCGAAAATCATAATGAAGATGAGAGGCCGCATGTTTCTGCACGACAAAGGGCAAGCCGGCCGCAAAGGAACTTGACCCGCGTTTGCCGCGGGGTTCGCGGGTGACACCGAAATCCCGCATGGCGCGATAACGCTGTAGCTGAGCCTCGACCTCCTCGCTCGATTTAGGTTTAGTGATTTTTCTGGCACCCATTCTGTGAGCTCCTGAAGGTTTCTAACGGACAAAAAATCGCGAGATTCGCTTATGTTCACGAATCTCGCGTTGAATTGTCAGATGATTGCAAGAACTTCAAGTATTGTCTGGGGAAGGTAGTGGGGATGTTCAGCTTGGAAGCAGCCTTTTGTCCCCAATTTTCAGATGCTTCGCCACGGTCTTAACCTTGGCAGCGAAGCATCTTTTCGGAGTTTCGTAAAAGGGACTTATTCCCCGGACCTGACCTGCGCGGTGCCGAAATACCGGCTGATTGCGCGAAGGAAGGGGCGGGCAGTTTCGGGCGGTGCAACATCCCCGTGCAAAATCTGCTCGAAGGTGTGATCGCTGCCGTAGAAAGCGTTGGTGTCATCGGAGTTCTGGCTCACGGAAACGCCGTTCAAATCGATTCCGGCGAAGAGTCCACGGCTGCGTGACCAGGTAAGCAGTTCGGCACGCATGCTCAGGTCAGTAGCGGCCTGCGTGTCGCGTCCCACCGGACCCGCCGCTGCGGAAGCATCGCCGCCAATTTTGAACTTGCTCTTGAGCAGGTCCGTGAAGCCTTTGTGGTTGATAGCTACGAGAACAAGATCGGTACCCTGTCCGCCAATCTGGAATCCGAAAGATCCGCCAGCCATGCGGATAAATACCGGCGCGCTCCAGCCATGATGAGTGCGGCAAGTGACTACGCCCTGTCCGTATTCAGCTCCAATGATGAATGCGCCCTTCACCATGCTTGGCACCACACCGATGCAAACAGCCTGCTTTGTGATGCCGTCAGGTACAGCCTTATCGGGAACAGCCATGATCTGGTCAATCACAGCTCGCGCATTGTCGAGACGCGAATTGAGCTTTTCCATGTCAGTAGCAGCGCGTGCGGGCAGACATAAAGACATCGACATTCCCGCAAGAAGCATCAGGCCAAGCAGCCTCTTCATTGTTTTTCTCCTTCGTTTGTTGTTCGTTTCGAACGCACTTTCCTGAAAGGATGTGCTGCTCTTTTCCACTTGGATGCAACGGGTACGCACGGGGAGGTCCAATTTGCTACAGATCGGTCATGAAAAGATGTTTTACTCAATCCCCGTTCGCATTCAAAGATGCAGACTGGCAATGGTTTGTTGCCCGCTTGTCTGTGATCTCCGAGAAAGTAGGAGGGCAGCGACTGACTCTGTGGGGTGCGATACCGAAACCGGTCGCGGTTTCAGGTTGGACTAACTCGATTTATGCCCAAACGCATACTCAAGCCTATCGCGGAGCGGCGAAGTCCTGCTCGACTAGCCGTGTAGTGAGAATGTTGGAGATCACGACCTTCTTGAAGAGTCCGGCCAGGATCAGCAGAAGAGCGCGGTCTATCCGGATCGCGGCAGGATCTGGTCCGCGTTTCAACTGCGGCAGGAAATTGGACGCTCGCAGAATTGGGCCGGCAATGAGCTGCGGAAAGAAGGCGACATAAAGGAGTGCGTCGCCGATAGGAACCTTCTCTTTGAGCTTGCCGCGGTACGCGTCCATCATCAGCGAGATCGCATGGAAGACGAAAAATGAAACTCCAAGCGGAAGCAGCGACGTAGGGAGTTGAATCTTCGGAGAAGGGGCAATGCGGGCCCACAAATCCATCACGGTCGTCCGTAGAAAACTCGTGTACTTGAAGTAGCCCAGTGTCGCAAGACACGTGACAATGCCGATGGTGAGCCAGAGCTTCCGTATTCGCGCCGAATCGCTCGCCTGAATGTGTTTAAGCTGACACAGCCGGGCATACGTCTTTTCGACCGGGCCGAGCGTCGCTGATTACACTGGAGCGTGCCACCGCTGAAGCAGCTTCGGGCGCGGCCGGATTCCACCTCGCAGGCCTATCCATAGATCTTTCGTCACGATTTCCGCGAACCAATAGGAGCGCATTTATGTCAACGCAACATAGTCTCACCGCCGCAGCCGCTGGAACGTTTACTATTGGCGGCGATCTCGTCGTCCATCGTATGGGGTACGGCGCCATGCGTATCACGGGCAAAGGCATCTGGGGACCGCCGGAAGACAAATCCTCGGCGCTTGCCACACTGCGCCGCGCCGTGGAGCTTGGTGTCGATCTGATCGACACCGCGGATTCCTATGGCCCGGGCACTTCTGAAGAACTGATCGCCGAGGCGCTTTATCCATATCCCGACGGCCTCGTCATTGCAACCAAAGGCGGATGGGAACGACCAGGCCCAGGCCAATGGACCCACAACGCCAGCCCGGCGCATCTGCGTAAAGCCCTCGAAGGCAGCCTGAAACGGCTTCGCCTGGACCGCATCGACGTCTATCAGCTTCACGTGCCGGATAACGCGGTCTCCTTCGAGGCTTCCATCGAGGCGCTGGCCGGCCTTCGTGAGCAGGGAAAAATCCGCCATGTGGCGCTGTCGAATGTCACCCGCGAGCACATCGAGCGTGCACGCGCCATCGTTCCGATCGCCTCGGTTCAAAACCGCTACAGCTTTGCCGATCGTGAGTCGGATTTCATCGTCGACCACTGCGAGCAGCACAGCATGGCGTTCATGCCGTGGGCGCCGCTAGGCCAGGCAAGAGAAGCGCATCAAGCCATCAAGAAGGTCGCCGGCGAGCTCAAGGCTACTCCGTTGCAGGTCGCGTTGGCATGGCTGCTTAAACGGTCGCCGGCGATTCTGCCTATCCCCGGCACCTCGTCGATTGCGCATCTGGAAGAGAACGTTGCGGCGGCAAATCTCGAACTGCCGCAAGCCTCATTTGATGCGCTCTCCGCCCTCAGCCATCCGCCGGTGAGCCTGCGCGGCTGACACGTTCGAATCGATTACGTTGCCATCACCCCGATCTCTCGCTTACCTTGGACTTGTCTCCAGGAATCAGCACGCAGGTCGGGGTGAAATGGCAAAACAAGACTTTTTCTTCCGAGTTCGCTCGCACCGTGGGTGGAATCGTTACCATACTCTTGCTGTTCTGATGGCGTTCGCCCCCTTCTGTTGGCTTATTTCGCCCAGAGTTCCGGTTCAGGCCGCCGTTCACACCGATACGCCGCAGGACGCGTTATATCGTCATACAGACGCTCCTGTTGAGGAGCGGGTCTACGACCTGGTGCGCCGCATGACGCTGGAAGAGAAGGTGCGGCAGCTCGATATGTACTCGGGTGCCAAGGCGATCTCGATGAGCGCACACCGACGAAACCCACGCCGCTGCCGATGCGGTTTTTCTGCCGGACAAGGCGCGAGGCTCTGTGGGGCAACCTCGGCGTGGGCGCGATTCACGATCTCTACCCGACGCCCGAGCAGGCCAATGCCATCCAGAAGTGGGTCATCGACACAACCGCCTCGGCATTCCCGCACTGTTCATCGAAGAGGGCCTGCACGGATTTCGACACGGCACGGTCTTTCCCGCGCCGATCAATCTGGCCGCCACCTGGAATCCCCAAATCGCCCGCAAGACCGGCGCAGCCATCGCTGCCGAAGCCCGCGCCACGGGCGTCGACATGATCCTCGCGCCGGTGCTGGACCTGGCCCGCGAGCCGCGCTGGGGCCGCGTCGAAGAGGACTTCGGCGAAGACCCCTACCTCACCGGCCAGATTGGGCTGGCCTACGTCCAGGGCGCTCAGGGCGATTCGCCTCGGCACCGACCACACCGTGGTCGCCGAGCCCAAGCACTTCGCCGGACACGGCTCGCCCGAGGGCGGCACCAACACCTCGCCCGTGCACATCGGCGAGCGCGAATTGCGCACGGTCATGCTCAAGTCCTTCGAGCCGGCCTTTCGCGAAGGGCACGCCATGAGCGTCATGGCCGCCTATCACGAGATCGACGGCATCCCTGTTACCGCCGACCCGTTGCTGCTTCGAAACCATCCTGCGCGAGGAGTGGGGATTCAAGGGGTTCGTGCTTTCCGACCTCGGCGCGATCGAGCGGCTCTACAACGCGCACCACGTGGCGGCCACGCCAAAGGACGCAGTCTGTCTGGCCATCCGCTCCGGCGTCGATATGCAGTTCTACGACTTTCGATCACGATGTCTTTCAAAACGCGCTGATCGATTGCGTGCACGAGGGCTCGCTCGCGCAAGCGGACCTCGACTCGCGCAGTGCGCGCCGTTCTGCGCGTCAAGTTCGAGCTTGGCCTCTTCGACCATCCCTACGTCGATCCCATCGCTGAATGCCGCAGTTCATCGCTCGCAGGCGCATCTGGACGTCTCGCTTCAGTCGGCGCGCGAATCGATGACGCTGCTCAAGAACGATGAATCCTGCTTCCGCTTTCGAAGTCAACGCGGCGCATTGCCGTCATCGGTCCCAACGCGGATGTGGCCCGCTACGGCGACTACGAGCGCGAATCCAACGGGGAGCGCATCAGCATGCTCCAAGGGATTCGCGCGACCTGCTGCCGTCACACATCCGTCACCTTCACCGACGGCAACGACATTCCCGCAGCGGTGGCGAAGGCGAAGGCCGCAGACGTGGCCATTCTTGGCCTGGGCGAACGCCAGGGCATCTCCGGCGAGGGCTTCGATCGCTCCAATCTCGATCTGCCCGGCAATCAGGAGCACTGCTGGAGGCCGTCGCCGCCACCGGCAAGCCCGTCGTGCTTGTGCTCGAGAACGGCCGCCCGCTCACCATTGTTTGGGCTAAGGAGCATGTTCCCGCCATTCTCGAAGCTTGGTATCCGGGCGAATTCGGCGGCACGGCCATTGCCGAGACGCTCTTCGGCGACAACAATCCCGGCGGCAAACTGACCATCACCTTCCCAAAGAATACCGGCGAGTTGCCAGACTTCTATAATGCCGACCCGACGCGTGTGCGCAAGTATGTCGACGATGATGGCAAGCCGCTTTTTCTGTTCGGATACGGGTTGAGCTACACCACCTTCGGCTTCGCCAATCTTACGGCTGAGCCGCCCCCGCAGGCAGCACGCGGCGGTGTGGAAGTGAGCGTTGACGTCACCAACACCGGCGACCATCCCGGAGATGAAGTAGCGCAGCTTTACCTGCGGCAGGATACCAGCAGCGTCGAGACTCCCGAGCGTTCGCTTAAGGGCTTCGAGCGCATTCGCCTTGCTCCGCACGAGACGCGCACCGTGCATTTCACCATTCCCATGCGCGAACTTGAGATATGGAATGCGCAAGGGAAGTGGGTGATAGAGCCGGGTTCGTACACACTCTGGGCGGGCGGCGATTCTGAGGCGCAGCTTACGACAAAGTTCACGCTGAAGCCTTAGCCAAGGAAGTCGGAGATCGCATCCACCACGCGCTCCTGCTCCTCCGCGCGTATCTCCGGAAAGATGGGCAGCGCCAGCACTTCGCGCGCTGCCCGTTCCGATTCGGGGAAAGCACCTTCTTCGTAGCCGAGAAATTCCAGTGCCTTCTGCCGGTGCAGCGGGACGGGATAATAGATTTCCGAGCCGATCTTGCGCGCGGTCAGGAACTCCCGCAGCGCATCGCGTCGTAGCGCGCGAATCACGTACTGATGCCAGCAGTGATGACCACCCGCGATCTCCCGCGGCAGACACGATGCCCCGCTCGGGATACACGCCGCCCTCGGCCAATCCAGCCTTCGCAAACAGCTCGTGGTATCGCAGCGCAGCCTCTCTGCGCAGCGCATTGCGCTCATCGATGTAACGCAGGTGTACGCCCAGGATTGCTCCCTGGAAACCGTCCATGCGCGCATTCCAGCCCAGCTCGTCATGGTGGTAGCGAACGCGCATGCCGTGCTGGCGCAACATCCGCGCGCGCTCGGCCAGTTCCGGATCGTTGGTTGTGACCACGCCTGCGTCGCCCGCCGCATTGAGATTTTTTGTGGGATAAAAGCTGAAGGCAGCTATATCGCCCAGACCGCCGGCTTTGGTTTCACCCCGGCTCGCGCCCCAGGCTTGCGCTGCGTCCTCCACCAGCGCCAGCCCAAACTCCTTCGCCAGCGGTTTGAAGTGTTCCCATACAACGCACTGTCCGTAAAGGTGAACGGGCAGTATTGCCGCCACAGACTTATCCGGCAGGCCTCTCAGCAGATTTTCCGCGCCGGCGGCATCGAGATTGAAGCTGACCGGGTCAATATCGCACAGCAAGGGTCTGCTGCCGGCGCGCACAATACTGCTGACGGAAGCAAAAAAGCTGAAAGGAGTAGTGATAACCGCCCGATCCTTAACCTGAACCGCAGCAAGCGCAAGCCACAAAGCGTCTGTACCCGAGGCGCAGCCGACGGCGTGTTGCACTCCGAGATTCCGGCATGCGCCCTGCTCAAATCGAGAAACGGCATCGCCCAGGATGAACTGACGGCTATCGACGACCTCGGCGAGCGCCTCCATGATTTCTGCACGGATCGGAACGTATTGGCGTTCCAGATCGAGCATTGGAACCGGTTGCGGAGCGGAATGCGTAGTTGTACCGACCGCCGGCTGGGCCGACAATGTTTCTGCCGAAGGAGTATGGGCTGTTTCGGAATTAGCCACGTGGCTAGTTTATCAATGCAGGCACGGTCAAGGGTGATATCGGCGAGAGTTTGAAACGAATGGCAAAGTACCGGAGTCTAGATGGAGAACGGGTTTCAGGTCGAACGCTAACCACGCAGCAGGGCGGAACTCAACTTGGAAATGGAGCAGGGATTGTTCAATTGCGGGTGCAGCGCCTATAGTGAAACAGGTAGATTTCGGGGCTGGCGCAGGGTCCGAGGGATTCTAACCCCAGTTACCGTTTGAGCAAATAGAATCAGCCGGTCCAGGGTAGTGAAAGATAAGTCTGGTGCTTTGCAGGTTCCGCACTTTTTTCATCGCGGTTCCCGAGTGGGCACGGCGGCAATTTGGCTGCCGGATTGGCTTCAGAGTGAAAGAACAGAATTCGATCAAAGGAAGTGGGAGATCGGCACATGGAGAACAAGCCGGCACAAAACATTCAGGACACATTCCTGAACACTGTCCGCAAGGACAAGACCCCCATCACTATCTATCTGGTCAGCGGCGTCAAGCTGACCGGGAAGATTCGCTCGTTCGATAAGTATTCCGTACTGTTGGAAAACAACAGCCAGGAACAACTGATCTTTAAGCACGCGATCTCGACGGTAGTTAGCAATCGCAGTGTGATGCACGCACCTGATTACCGCCCTGGTGCGCCGTCTGCGGGCACGGCAAGTACCGCTGGGGCACCGCCTGTGGCGGCTCCGGCTAGTCCCATAAGCCATTCGTAGGCAAGCTATTCGCAATCGGACGAAACATGCCACGGAAGAAGACAGAATGGACGAAGCGAACACCAGCTTCGCTCGTTCCTCTGTTTCTGTGAACAGAGAAGACCGTGCGGAATGGACTCCGGAACGCGCCGACAGTGGTGAACGCGCAATATTGGTTGGCGTTGACCTTGCGATGCGCCCTGCGGTGCGCCGTCCCGGCGCCGAAAGCGCACGCGCCGCCGCTCTTATCCGCTCTGCGCAGGCCGAAGACTCCGGTGGCTCTTCTCCACCACTGCTTTCCGCGGGGGAATCCGTCGATTTCGAAACCGGCCTTACTCCGGATGCCTCGCTCGCCGAGTTTCGTGAGCTGGTCGAGAGTGCCGGAGCTCTGGTCATTGCCCAGCTTATCCAGCGCCGCTCCCGACCCGATCCGGCAACACTGATCGGCGCGGGCAAAGTCGAAGAGATCGCAGGAGTTGCCGCGGCGAACAACGCGGATCTCGTCGTCTTCGATCACGACCTGAGCCCGACGCAGTTGCGCAATCTCGAGGGTCGGCTGCCCTGCCGCGTACTCGATCGGACCCAACTTATTCTCGATATTTTTGCCCACCATGCCCGCACCCGGGAGGGCCAGCTTCAGGTAGAGCTGGCGCAGCTTGAATACATGCTGCCGCGGCTGACCGGGCGAGGTAAGTCCATGTCGCAACTCGGCGGCGGCATCGGTACCCGGGGCCCGGGCGAAACGAAGCTCGAAACCGATCGCCGGCGTATCCAGCGCCGCCTGGTGCATTTGCGCGAGGAGTTGGAGAATGTGCGCCGTATCCGCCGCCAGCAACGCCAGCGCCGCGAAGCGGTGCCGGTCCCTACAGTGGCGCTCGTGGGATACACCAACGCGGGCAAAAGCACGCTCTTCAATCGTCTCACCGGAGCGGGCGTGCTGGCATCGTCGCGCATGTTCGCCACACTCGATCCAAAGCTGCGTACACTCGAGCTGCCCAGCCGCCGCAAGATACTCCTTTCCGATACGGTAGGTTTCATTCGCAACCTGCCGCACACGCTCGTCACCAGCTTCCGCGCGACGCTCGAAGAGGTGGAGCGCGCCGAGGTCCTGCTTCACGTTCGCGATGCCTCGTCAACTTACGGGGAGGAGCAGAAGCTGCAGGTCGAGAAAGTTCTGGGCGAACTTGAGGTGCTCGACAAGCCGCGCATCGAGGTGATGAACAAGATCGATCTGCTGCCCGCGGAAGAGCGGGCGGCGCTCACGTCACGCGGACAAACGGGCGTCTCGGCGCGAACCGGCGAAGGGTTCGATACGCTGCTGCGCATCATCGACGAGGCTCTCGTTGCCGATCCCTTGGTGGAGGCGGAACTGATCGTTCCGCAGTCCGCAGGCGCAGCGCTGGCGTCAATCGAAGCAGGCATGATCGTCCACACCCGCGCCTTCGAGGGCGATCAGGTACGGCTCTCAGTGCGCGGTCCCGCGTCACTGGTAGGCCGGATCCGGCAGGGAATTGCAAAATCAGATCTGCGCTGAATTCCGTGGCAGTTTTTAAGGCGTCGTAAGCCGTTCTCGAACGCGCCGGGCGAGCTTTTCGATTTTCTCAACTTTTTTCATTTCGGCGGTCGTAAGAGTGTCTCCAGGTTTTTCCGAGGCTGCGCTGAGCTCTCGGGCCAGAGATACCAGGCGGTCCGTGTCTGCGACGTTTTGTCTCTGGTATTGTGCACAGAAATATAAAACCAGCTTCTCGCGCCGGGCGTCTCCCATATCCATCGTCAGGCTGGTCGCGAAGGGCATGTATCGCGGAGATCCAGTTCCTTGTCCAGGAGTCCCGAAAAGGCTGGTTTCTAAGCCTTGCGGCACAACCGGCTTTGGCGCCAAAACACCCCCACCCCCGCTGGCCGGAGGGCCGGGCAATGAATTTTGATTCTGGGCCAAAACAGCGACCGCAGCCGCGAGGAACGCGAATTGGGTTAAGTGGCGCCAGGGATTCATGCAAATCTCCTGCCAGCTCGCCCCATCGGCAAAGAGGCTCACCCGGAACCGAAAAGCTGCCCAGAGCCCAAAACTAAGGTAGGCTGCAATCCAAGGGGAGTGGAGATACTTCCCCAAGGATTGCAGCCCGCTGGACCCTGAACCGGGTCGAGGTGATAACGTAAGTGTAAGCCTGTTTCTCTTTGCCGCAACAGAATTCTTCAGGCGTTTTCATCATCGGATTGGTAAAGGCTTTTCCTCCGCCGGTCCGTCCCATTGCAACCTCGCCGTTACGTTGACTCAAGGCTCACGCCCTGATAAAAATGAGAGTTCCTGCGCAAACGGCGCACATCCTGAGAAACTGGCGAACCGGCCGATATGCAAGCAATTCTTGGACAACTCGGCGACCTGTTCCTTGCCTCGACGCCGACCCTTATACTCTTCATTCTTTTAGTGATCTGCTATCAGGTGCTGATCCATAGCCCGCTGAGCCAGGCGCTGAAGGAGCGCCGCGCCCGCACTACCGGTGCCATTGAAGACGCAGACAAGGCCGTTGCCGCAGCCGCTGCGCGCACCGCCGAGTATGAGAGCAGGCTTCGCCATGCGCGTACGGACGTCTTCCGTCTGCGGGAGCAGCGTCTGAAGCAGTGGGCGCAGGAAAGAGAGACAGCAGTGGAGGCGACTCGCAATGCTGCCATCAAGCGTGTTCTCGAGACCAGGCTAGCCATCGATGCCGAGGCCGATCAGGCGCGCAGTACCATCGCGGTCGGCGCCGACCAACTGGCCGATCAAGTTCTGCACGCAGTCATGCCGGCGGCTGCCGGGGGTTCCCGTTGAGTTTTCGCAAGCCGATTTCCGCAAATTTTGCAGTCTGTTTGGTTTTGGGAGCGTTGACCATCTCCCTGCCGGACGTAAGCCGCGCTGCATTCGCCCAGGAGGCGCAGCCACAGGCTCAATCCGCGTCGAAGAGCAACGGAAGTGTCTTTAAGCAGGAACGTCAAGCGGAAAAGGCCGCAGAGTCGGAAGAAACAGATCAATTCCGCCATTCGGCGACAGTTCAGTGGCTTGCCAACACCCTCCACATGAATGTGGACACCGCTGCAACAGCGTTTGAGTACATCAATTTCGCCGTTATCCTGCTCTTGATCGGCGTGCCGCTCTACCGTACGCTGCCAAAGATTCTCCGTGAGCGCCGGGCAAAGCTGAGCTTCGAGTTGGATCAGGCCAAAGCCCGCACCTCGGACGCGAGCGATCGCCTCAAGGTAGTGGAAGCCAAGCTGGCCGGCCTCGACGCCGAAATTGCTCAGATCCGCAAGCAGGTAGAGGAAGAGATCGTCGTCGACGAGGCCCGCAGCAAGACACAACTTGAGGAAGAGACCGCGCGCATCGTTCGCGGCGCCGAACATGAGATTGCTGCTGCGTCCGCCCAGGCGCAACGGGGGCTCAAGGAGTTTGCCGCCAACCTTGCCGTGGATCGGGCGATGAGCCGCCTGACGGTCGATGAAGCTACGGACCGCGCGCTCTTTGCCGAGTTTGCCAGCGATGTCACCGGAAGCCATCGCGATTCGCACCGGAAGGGAGATCGCGCATGAGCGTTTTTGCCGCCCGTTATGCCCGCGCCTTTGCCGATGTGGTTGGACAGATTGGTGAAAACGAGACCGGAGGCGCCGCGGCCGTCGAGAAGCAGTTGAACGGTTTCCTCGCCGCCTGGGATGAAAGTCCGGAGCTGCGCGAGGTTTTCGGTGACCCGTCGGTCCCGGTTGCGCAGAAGGTAGCGGTTATCGACGCAATGAAGTCGAAGCTCCATCTGGCGCCCCATGTGCGCAATTTTCTCGCCGTGTTGATCGAGCACGATCGCATCACCGCGGTCCACGAAATTGTGGCGGAGTATCACAGCGAGCTGCAGGAGCGGCTTGGTATTCATCGGGCCGAAATTGTTACAGCGCGCGAACTGAACAGCGAGGACAAGGCGGCGCTGGTCGAGAAGGTTGGCACGCTGGTCCACGGCAAGGTCGACGCAATGTTTACGCTCGACAAGTCAATTCTCGGCGGTGTCGTGGTCAAGATTGGTTCCACCGTATATGACGGCTCGGTCGCAGGGCGCTTCGAGCGGTTACGGGAAGAGTTGAGCAACTAACGGAAGTTTTTCGGACAGAACAGGAAGCTTGAGTATGGCGCAGATTAGAGCAGACGAGATTTCGCAGATTCTCCGCGAGCAGATCGCAAATTACGACTCCAAGGTCCGGGTCGATGAGGTTGGCTCAATCATCTCACTCGGTGACGGTATCGCCCGCCTGCACGGGCTCGATAAGGTCATGGCCGGTGAGTTGTTGTCTTTTCCCCACGGCATCGCCGGATTGGCGATGAGTCTCGAAGAAGACCAGGTCGGCGCGGTACTGCTCGGCGACTTCACCGAACTGCGTGAAGGTGACGAGGTCAAGCGGACCGGCAAGATTCTCAGCGTGCCCGTGGGTGAGGCTATGATCGGCCGCGTCGTCGACGCGCTCGGCGCGCCCATCGACGGCAAAGGTCCTATCGCGACCAAGGACAGCCTGCCCGTCGAGCGTCTCGCCCCCGGCATCATTGACCGCCAGCCCGTCCGCGAGCCCATGGCGACTGGTATCAAGGCCATCGACTCGATGATTCCGATTGGCCGCGGCCAGCGCGAACTTATCATCGGCGACCGCCAGACCGGCAAGACTGCTGTCGTTCTCGACACGATCATCAACAACGCCAAGAACGATCTGATCTGCATCTACTGCGCCATCGGTCAGAAGCGCTCTTCGATCGCTCAGGTTGTGCAGACGCTGACCGACGCGGGCGCCATGGGTCACACCGTCATCGTTGCCGCCTCGGCCTCCGAGCCTGCACCGTTGTTGTACCTGGCTCCCTACGCCGCGACCGCCATCGGCGAGTTCTTCCGCGACTCGGGCCGTCATGCGCTGGTGATCTACGACGATCTCTCCAAGCACGCCATGGCGTACCGCGAGATTTCGTTGCTGCTCCGCCGTCCGCCGGGCCGCGAAGCCTATCCGGGCGACGTCTTCTATCTCCACTCGCGCCTGCTTGAGCGCTCGTCCAAGCTGAGCAAGGAGCGTGGCGGCGGATCGCTGACCGCTCTGCCTATCGTGGAAACCCAGGCCGGCGACGTCTCGGCGTATATTCCGACCAACGTCATCTCCATCACCGACGGCCAGATCTTCCTCGAAACGGATCTGTTCAACTCCGGTATTCGCCCGGCCGTGAACGTAGGCCTTTCGGTGAGCCGCGTAGGATTCTCGGCTGCCATCAAGGCCACCAAGCAGGTCGGTTCTACTCTCAAGCTCGATCTGGCACAGTACCGCGAGCTGGCAGCCTTCGCCCAGTTCGGCTCGGATCTCGATCCGCTGACGCAGAAGCAGTTGAGCCGCGGTCAGCGACTGACCGAACTGCTGAAACAGCCGCAGTTCCAGCCGCTGACATGGCAGCAGCAGGTGGTCATCCTCTTCGCCGGTACCCAGGGTTATCTCGATCCCTTCCAGGTATCCGAGATTCGTGCCTTTGAAGACGGACTCTACAGCTACATGGAAACGGCCCAGAGCGCGCTCATGGAAGATCTGACCAAGAAGCGCCAGCTCGACGACGACGTTAAGAACAAGCTGCACGCAGCTCTCAAGGAGTACTCAACAAACTTCCAGGAAACGCAGAAAGCGAACCAGGAAGTAGCAGCAAAAGCGTAAGAACTTGTGGTTGGTGAATAGTGGCTAGTGGTTAGCGATGACCATCAAGCCGTACCGAAACTAGCCACTAAACACTAGTCACTAACCACTAGCACCAGGTCCTCCATGCCCAGCGTACTCGACTTAAAACGGCGCATTCGCAGCGTGAAGAACACGCGGCAGATCACCAAGGCCATGAAGATGGTCTCGGCCGCGCGCCTGCGCCGCGCCCAGGCCCGGGCGCTTGCCGCCCGGCCCTATGCGCAGATGATTACCAGCGTTCTTGAGTCGCTGATCCGGCGCATCGAGATCATCGATCCGGAGACCGGCAACATCCGGCATCCGCTTTTCCTGTCACGCGAAGAAAAGCGTGTGCTGCTCGTCGTTATCGCTGGCGACCGCGGTTTTGCCGGCGCTTTCAACGGCAACATCCTCAAAGCGGCGTTCAACTACATCGGCGCCAATGGCGACCAGGAGATCGATCTTGAAACCGTTGGCCGCAAGGCGACTGAAGCCATGCGCCGTCGGTATCCGGCCGCGATCTACGACGAAAAGAAGGTCGACAATCCAGCAGACGGCGAAATAACGCTCAAGGAGCGCGACCGCAAGGCTTCGATCGAAATCGTCGGAGACCACCTTGGCATCCTCGAAAAGCTTGAGGCCCACTCAGCCTTCGAGATCGCGCAGGAGATCGTCCGCCGCTACGTGCATGAAGAGATTGATGCCTGCTACATCGTCTACAACGAGTTCAAGTCGGTCATTCAGCAGCGCGTGGTCACCGAACGCCTCCTGCCGCTGATCGAGATTGGCAAGCATGACGTAACGCAGTCGCTTGAGCCCACAAAGGAAGCGCGCGAAGAGGCCGCAAGGGCCGCCGCGTCTGCCGGCATCGAGCTGCAGGAGCCCGACACGCACGAGGCCGACGAAGAGGCGAAGAAGTTCGGCACCGCAGAGGTCGACTACATCTACGACGAGTCGCCCGAGGAGCTGTTCAACGGCCTGCTGCCGCAATATATCGCTGCCATGCTCTTTCACGCCATGGCGGAGTCGGTAGCTGCCGAGCACGCCGCTCGTATGACCGCGATGGATGCGGCGACCAACAACGCCAGTGACATGATCGACGCCTACACGCTCAAGATGAACCGCGTGCGTCAGGCCGCGATCACCAAGGAAATTATCGAAATCGTCAGCGGAGCCGCTGCGGTTTAGAGAGCAAAGTGAAACTTCCCGAGATTCTGCAGATCGAGCTTTGGAGTATGCAGACCTCGCGCAAAATTGTAATAACGACTTTAATTGCTTTTGCAATGGTTTGGATGGCAGAGAAAAGCCTGGAAACTGTTTTTAGGAACTGGTTGACTCCAGGTGAGCGTACAGTCGCCATTGAGGCTCTGAGCAGCCTCGACGAATTGGAGCAAATGCAGGATTCTAATCGCGATGTTTTTAGGGCGAAGCTAAGCAAGACAGAGGATCAAGTACGAGCGGCAGAGTCGGCAGCATGGACTATACGAGATCACAAAGTTTCGGGGGATTTTTCCACATGTTTGCTGCGTGCACTAGGTGATCGAATGGTGAAGGCCAAGTCGGCTAGCGGAAGTTCAACCGATTCAGAAGGCATGTTGAAACTTCGTGAGACTGTGAACCGACTTGATGATGGAACATGTGGACCGCGCTTACACAAAGAATTGGAACGGTGAAAGTTTAGGTTTTCGGAAGGCATACGATGGCAAAGAATATCGGTAAGGTAATTCAGATTTCCGGTCCCGCCGTGGACGTGCAGTTTGAAGAGGCAAATATGCCGCCTATCTATCAGGCGCTGCGCGTCACCAGCGAGGGTTTCAACGTCCCCGTGCCCATCGACGTGATCCTCGAAGTGCAGCAGCACCTCGGCGAGGGCCGCGTCCGCACCGTCGCCATGGAAGCGACCGACGGTATGGTGCGCGGCATGAACGCTCTCGATCTTGGCGGCCCCATTACCGCTCCTGTCGGCAAAGAGACACTGGGCCGCGTGCTCAACGTCATCGGTAACCCGGTCGACGAACTCGGCCCGGTCGGCGAGAAGATGCGCAAGCCCATCCATCGCCAGGCGCCTTCGTTTGAAGAGCAATCGACGCAGGAAGAGATGTTCGAAACCGGCATCAAGGTTATCGATCTTATCCAACCCTTTCTGAAGGGCGGCAAGATCGGCCTCTTCGGTGGCGCCGGCGTCGGCAAGACCGTCATCATCCAGGAGCTGATCAACAACGTCGCCACCAAGCACGGCGGCTACTCCGTCTTTGCCGGCGTCGGTGAGCGCACCCGCGAGGGCAACGATCTCTGGCTCGAAATGTCCGAGTCCGGTGTCATCACACCCGGCAATCCGGACAAATCCAAGGCCGCATTGATCTACGGCCAGATGACCGAGCCGCCCGGAGCCCGTCTGCGCGTCGCGTTGACCGCTCTTACGGTCGCCGAGCACTTCCGCGACGAAGAGGGCGCCGACACGCTGCTCTTCATCGACAACATCTTCCGCTTCACTCAGGCCGGTTCTGAAGTATCCACGCTGCTGGGCCGCATGCCCTCAGCCGTCGGATACCAGCCCAATCTCGCAACTGAAATGGGCGAACTGCAGGAGCGCATCACCTCCACGAAGAAGGGCTCTGTCACCTCCGTCCAGGCCGTCTACGTGCCCGCCGACGACTTGACCGACCCGGCGCCGGCGACGACCTTCGCTCACCTCGACGCAACCACCGTGTTGAGCCGTCCGCTGTCGGAGCTCGGCATCTACCCGGCCGTCGATCCGCTGGCTTCAAGCTCGCGCATCCTGCACGCGCGCGCCGTCGGTCAGGAGCACTACGACGTGGCTCAGGGCGTTAAGCGCATTCTGCAGCGTTACAAAGACCTGCAGGACATCATCGCCATCCTCGGCATCGACGAGCTCTCGGACGAAGACAAGATCACCGTCGCCCGCGCCCGCAAGGTGCAAAAGTTCCTCTCGCAGCCCTTCCACGTTGCGGAGCAGTTCACCGGCCTACCGGGCCGCTACTGCAAGATCGCGGATACGGTCCGCTCCTTCAAGGAAGTCATCGAGGGTAAGCACGACGATATCCCCGAGCAGGCCTTCTACATGAAGGGCACCATCGAAGAAGTGCTCGAAACCGCCGAGAAGATGAAGGCGACAGCGTAGAAAGACAAGTGTGAGTGTGAGGTGTGGAGTGTGAACCACGTTGTCTTTCACACTTTGCACCTCACGCTCCACACTGAGGTTTTATGGCAGACTCCACCAATCAACTCCGCGTTCGCCTCGTGACTCCCGAACGCATCCTCGTCGATCTGAAAGCAGACGCCGTCGAGCTGCCCGCCAAGACCGGTTACATGGAGGTGCTCTACGGGCACGCTCCGCTGCTGGCCGAACTAGGTGCGGGCGACGTGACGCTGCATGGGGCGACAGGCGGCGAGAATGCCGGAAATTCGGACCGCTACAACGTGAGTTGGGGCTTCGTCGAAGTCCTGCCCGACCGCGTGACCATCCTCGCCAACGACGCTCAAGCCCCCACGCAGATTGACACTGGCCGCGCTAAGGAGCAGCTTGCACACGGCGAAAAGATGTGGTCTGAAGCAGGCGACGACGCCGACAAGTACACCGAGGCTGAGCGCGTCATTCGCGAAGCTGAAGCCAAGCTGGCCAGCGCGGAAAACAAGACTCACTAACTCGCAATTCATTGGAGTTTCAGGCCTCGCCATTCATCATGGCGGGGCCTTTCGCGTTGACAGTATTGCAGCTACAATTTGCATCACCGCTTCTGTTTTGAAAGTGATCTGGCATGGGCCTTGACACCGTCGAAATTGTTTTGCGCATCGAAGAGACTTTCAGTGTTGATCTTCCCGACGATGAGCTCGGATCGGTACGGACGGTGGGAGACCTGTACGCGTTGCTTCTACGCAAGCTCGATGGCGGCTATGCGTGTCTTTCGAGCCGGGCGTTCTATCGCGTTCGTAAAGCGATGGTTCATGTGCTTGGAATTAAGCGATGCTCCGTCCGGCCGTCTTCAGGATTGGCTGAGATGCTGGATAGGCAATCTCGTCCGCGCGTCTGGAAGGCAATCGAACAAATGTACTCGCGAAGAACTATCCACAACTTCGTCAAGGAGTTTCGAAAGGTAAAGTTCCTGACAAGGAAGAGGTTTGGCGCATCGTACAGGACATTTTTGTCGATCAATTGCAGATCGAAAGAGATGAGGTCGTGCCTGAAGCACATATCCTGCTCGATCTGGGATGCGACTAGCAGAGATTCCCCGACAAGCGCTGGATTTGCAGCTGGGAACACGCATACGTGCTCTCCAGCGCGACAACCAGCCGCATTTCCTCCTACAATGCCATGTAGTCATGGCTAAACCGTCCCAATCCCGAGTCTTTGAAGTAGCCTGCCCCGATTGTTCCGCTATCTTGCGCGTTGATGCAGAGACCGGCGCACTTATCAGCCACACCTCTGCTCCGCGTAAGCGCACCTTTGAAGATCTGGCCGCCGCCACCAAGGCCATGCGTGAGCAGGAGGAGCGCAAGGAGTCCATCTTCCGGCAGTCCGTCGAGGCAGAGAAGAACAAGACCGACCTGATGGAAAAGAAATTTGCCGAAGCGCTCAAGAAGGCCAAAGATGCCCCTGAAGGTAAACCACTGCGCGAATTTGACCTGGATTGATCGCAAGATCAGAGAATGTACGGCGCGTTTTTGAAGAATCCACCGAAGCTGTTTTTCCCGAGCGGCAGGTGACTTCGCCGCTCTCTTGGCATCCAACTCATTGCAGCTTTTGAAGGAGAGACCATGCCCGCAATCCCCATATCGCAATCGACTTCCGCATCACAGGCAACGCCGTATACGGAAGTGAAGCTCGCCGGCGGAGCTGTAGCGCGTACTCCCGAGCCTAATTCTGTGGAAATCACCGATATTCTTGCCGCGGGCACCCTTGTCGCCAGCGGAATTTTGCTGCTCGCAGGGCGCCGCCGCGCCGCTGCTGCGGTGGCCGCGGCAGGCACGGCTTGCGTGCTGCTCGAAGAGAAGGAAGCCGTCAAGCAATGGTGGGACAGGCTGCCCGGCTATCTTACATGCGCTCAGCAGGTCGTTGACCGCGTCGAGAGCTACATACAGGAAGTGAGTGCCCAGGGGCATCGCCTGCAAGACATGTTGCGCCGTTGATGGCTTTACTCCAGCGGTGGCTTATTACAGGTCCATCTATCGCGTGAATCGCCGCGCACAAAAAGCGATCGGCAGCCCGATGATAACCATGTGGACAAAAACCCCTTGGAGCAGCGCTAGGTGGGTAAAGCCACGTCCTCGGAAGGGCGCAGCCGAAAGCGGCACCACGATCAGGTTCATTACCAGGTACACGGCGATCCCATAGAATGGGCCGATCCACAGCCAATGTTCGCGTAGAAACGGCTGCCGCCAGCTCACCGCGCAAAAGGTAGCCGCTGCGCCGAACGCGATCACGAAATGCAGTACAACTCCCAAAATCCACGGGATCATTCCGTTCTGCGCCGCAGTTCCAATCAGCCCGCTGGCGATACCGCGTGGCACCTGCCAGCCGTAGGTAATGAATGCAGCCGTTAGATCAAGCGCTCCAGCAACGGAGCCGCCCACGATAATTGCAATAAATTTTCCAGACATGCAGGCATGATCCAGGTTTGTCGCAAGTTTGGTCGATCAGAAAACGGCTCTCCAGAGCAGAATCCACTCACATCAATCCAGTGCTTTACGCAGCTCCTGCGGCGTGATTCCCAGCGCCCGGCGCACGTGATATGCGAGATGGCTCTGATGGGAAAATCCCGCCTGCAGAGCCACGTCACTCAGTGGCAGGGCCTTGTCTGCCAGCAGTCCTCTCGCCCGCTCCACACGCCGTTGCAGAACGTACTGATGCACCGGCGTCCCAACAGTGCGGCCAAAGGCACGCTGAAAATGCGATGCACTCAGCCCGGCCTCTGCCGCTATGGAGTCGAGCGACAGATCGCCACCCAGATTGTCTTCGATGAAAGCCAGTACGCGACGCAGACGAGCCCCGGCGAGCGGCTCCTGCCGCACGGTGCTCTTAGCGATCGGGATCTGTCCATGCGAAAGCAAAAGCCGGCTGGCAATCGCTCTGCCCATAGCTTCGCGAAAGAGCTCACCACCGGGAAAACCACTCTCCATCTCTCCGCGTAGCGCCCAACCCAGATGCTCGATCACCGGGTCGCGGATTTGGAAGCGGTTGCGCACTACGGCGTCAGATTGCCGCAGCTCGTGACTTTGCGCAGCCACGCGCATCAGCTCCTGACCCACCCGCATGATCAGCGCCGTGTCCTGTTGCCGCAACTCCCACAGGCTCGGCGTGTCCGCAGGAATAATGTCGATATCGCCGTGGATGCTGCGGCCAAAGTGAGCCTGCTGGGCACGCTCGCAGCCTATTTCAACGGGCCGGCCAACGTGAATCACCAGCACCGGAGCCGCCGTGCCTTGCGCTTCCAGTTGACCGGCGGGGTCGGTCTGCAATCGAACCATCAATGCGGTTTCGTCCATGAGGGGCTCACTTCCACGGCCGCGAATGAGCGAGGCTATCAAATGCCCAGTTGCGCCCGTCCTGCCGGACTAATACGATGCGGCGTCCATTTCGGGTCCCAGACCAGCTCAACTTCCGCCTTGCTCACCTGCGGAATGCTCATCAGCCGGTTGTGTACCTGCTCGAAGATCAGCCCACCCGCCGGGCACTGCTGCGTCGTCAGCGTCATCGTGACCCTCACCTGCTGCCGCGGAAAAGCCGGTGTAGCATTCGGATCAGACTCAAGCGCCACACCGTAGATCAGCCCAAGGTCGACGAGATTCAGCTTCACTTCAGGATCGAAGCAATCACGAAGCGCCGTGTAAATATCATCTGCAGTCAGCTCAGGTAACTGCCATCGGGAAGTTTGCCGCGTCATAGCGATAACTAGCTCTTGCGCTCGACAAGGTAGCGCGCCACGGAGCGCAAACCCTCGGCATTGACCCCAAAAGGCTCCAGCGCGACGAATGCTTCGCCAATCAGCCGGTCTGCATCACGCAGGCTCTGCTCAATGCCATGCACCGCCGGCCACGTCGCCTTGTCCTGGTTCAGGTCCTTGCCCGCAGTCTTGCCAAGTTGCTCCGAGTCCTGCGTCATGTCCAGCACATCGTCGATGATCTGAAACGCCAGCCCGGCCTTGCGTCCGAAGGTGTCGAGCATGGCGGCCTGTCCCGGCGTTGCCCCGGCAAAAATGCCACCCGCCACGACGCTGACGCGAATCAGCGCCCCGGTCTTGGCGCGATGAATCGCATCGACAGATTCCGGCGTCGGCTTCGAGTGTTCGCCCTCAAGATCCAGCACCTGTCCGCCGATCATTCCTTCCACCGTGCCGGTAGCGTTAGCGATCAGGCGGATGATTTCGACCGTCGCGGCAGGAGGACATTGCAGAGCCGCGAGTACCTCGTATGCGCGCGTCTGCAGCGCATCGCCGGCCAGAATGGCAATCGCCTCGCCAAAGACCACGTGCGCCGTTGGCTTGCCGCGCCGCAGATCGTCATTGTCGAGCGCTGGCAGATCGTCGTGAATCAGCGAATAGGTGTGCAGCATCTCAATTGCCGCGCCTAGTTTTCCAATACCTTGTGGAACCGCTCCGGCGACCGCTGCCGCAGCCTGATAAGCCAGCACAGGCCGCAGCCGTTTGCCGCCGGCAAAGGTCGAGTGGCGCATCGCCTTATGAATCGAAGAAGGAACGGTCTCAGACGCAGGAATCAGCGCTTCAAGATTCGCGTCGGTCAGTTCGACGCCCTCGCGGAGCAGTGACTTCACATCCAGATTGAGCGCTGTATCCATTCTTTCCATCATAAATTAACCGTCGAGCGCCGGCGCCGTGCGACGAACCACAAACCGGCGAAGGCGATCGCAGCCGCGGCACTGATCCCGTCTCCCCACAGATCATCGGGTAGATCGTGCCACCGTATGTCGACCGTCGAGTCGCCCTCGCCTACCGGCACGACAATCAACCCATCGTCGCGTTTCGGCGCATCACCTGCCTGCCTGCCGTTGACCGTGATCCGCCACGCCGGATACCGGCTCAGACGCAGTACGAGAAATCCCGCATGGTCGGTGTCGATTTTGAATCTCTTGTGCTCATTCTGCCAGAGCTGCGCCTTAAAGTACTGGTCACATGAGCCCTGCTCCGGATACCAGGCCGGATCTGCGTCCTCTTCGCTCTCTCCGAGTTTTTTGGTCGCGTCGGTCACGAGGCAGGCATCGGGCAGGCCCGAAGCGATCAGCGAGTTATCGCTGTCGAACGCAGCGTATTCGTCAGTTCCATCCACGCCGGAACTGGCCTGAAAAAGCGCGTTCTGGTTGCCCACGTTGTCATCATCGTCGCAGAACTGATAGAAGAACGACGTTCCCAGCGCGATAAACAACACCAGCACCACGGCCCATCCAGCAGCCGAGCCCAGTCGCCTGCGCAAACTGCCCCACGGCGTTGCAATCGCCAGGAAGACGGCAAAGGGTAGATTGAGCACCATCAGCCATCGCCAGGGAAATTGCAGGAAGGCGAGCTTCGGCAGCCACTCCCACAGCAGGGCGGAAAACGAGAACTGAAGCAGCAAAATGATTGGCGCCAGCAGTGCCAGCGGAAGCCACACCGGCCGCGCCTCTGAGGGCAGCCTGCGGCGCAGCCACGCGATCAAAAATCCCGCGCACGTGAGCACAACCGTCAGCACGACCAGCACTGAGGCGGTACGCAACACCTGATCATGCAATTTCAGATCCGGCGAGGCATGATGCGCAAAGAGCCAGCTATCCTGCACGCGCATGCCGATATCCACCGCGCGGCCGATGTCGATCCACTTCTGCTCCACCGCTGCCGGTACGAGATAGCAGGTGGCCAGGCCAAGCCCCACGGGTAAAGCAATCGCCGCGCGAACGATCGGCCACCATTCGCGCCGCAGCAGAGCGGCGCTTAGCGCGGCATACGCGAGCAGATAACAGGCCATCACCCCTGATGGAGCATTGGTGAACCATGTCGCCGCGACGACGAGCGCAAGCCAGACAGCCGAGCCATCGATTGCGCGCCGTGGCGAAGACGAGTCTTCGGGCACTCGCCAGGCGAACAGCAGCACCAGCGGAATCCACGCAGCCGCGGCGAGCTCGCTGAACGCCGTGCGTTCGTAGGCCGTAAACAACCCATACGGCGTGACCGCTGCGATCAAGCCTGCCAGTGTGGCTTTGCCTCCTGGTACCCATGAGCCAGCTAGCCTTCGCAGCATCGCGCGTACTGCGAATCCGGTTGCCGCCAGCATCAGGAAGACGAGCGCCGTCGGGACAAGAGCCCATGGCAGCAGGTAACCCAGTAGCGCGCCGAACACCCATGTCAGCGGCGGATAGAAGACAAAGCGCGGTTCACCTGCATCCCAGTTCGGCGTCTGCGCCCAGTGCGGATACGGCACGCCCTGGCTCCACGCCCGCTTCGTTTCCATCCACGAAACCAGGTGGAACTCAAAGTCGTGGCCGCAGGAGACGCCACGCAGAACGCGGACACTGCAGGCAACAACGAGGGCCGCGATCGGTATGAGCCATGCACCGTCACCCGACCCGATCCCACGCCACACTTTCGTTAGAGGGCCGCTTCTGTCCGGTATGCCAGATCCAGACACCTATGGCACCAGCCGCAGAGTGTGAGTCGTTTGCGAAGCTACGGCAGACTCGGTGAAGGGCATTGCAAACGTTGTGCCGCCATACCAGGCATCCCACTGATCGCGGAACCACGGGCTCAGCGGATCGCCGCTCTCGCCGAGCACGATATTTTCGGTGGACTGATCCGGCGCGCTCCAGTCCATGGTGAAACGCTGGCTTGGCCCGAAGGCGCGACCCACCTGCTTGATCGTGACCGTGTCGCCGCTCAACGGCTGCTCGCCTGTGCCCGACCACCCCTTGATGAGCGGCAATAGCTGATAGACCGGATGCTCCAGATCGATTACATGCCAGGAGCCATAGTTCCACTTCGACAGGTCTTGTGGCGCTTTTGTCTGATCGAGCGCGCGGCGTACCGCGTCGGTCAGCAGCGCGTCCCAATCCTTGTAGTTCGGCGGCAGCCATGGGCTTGGACCGGTACCCGCCGAGCCGTGCATGATGATCTCTTCTTCGGCGAAGTTCGACTCGGCCCAATCATACGATTGGCCATCGGCGCCAAGCTTCGGCTGCAGGATCATGGGCCAGAATGCCTGCCGCGCGCGGAAGACAATCGATGCCTCGGCTGAATCGATCGTCATGCGCCCATCCCAGCTTCGCAGCAGATCGGCGGCCTGTTTGAGGCGCGCATCGGTCCCGGTGGTGTGGTCGATCGCGTACGCGAAACGGTGCGCCAGTTCCTGATCCTCTTCGCTGTAGAGATCGGTCTGCACCGCGATCATGTCTTCGCGCTTGAGATTGTCGCGTCCGCGCAGGTCGAGATAAATGCGCTCGGCGCGGTACGGGTCGGGCCACTCCAGGGTCAGCGGAAACTTCGTATCGTTCGGCGTCACGCGCGCATTGGCCGTAGCCAGCAGCCCCGAAGGCGGATCAAAGGAGAAGGGAAGGTCGTCGAAGGGGATGTAGCCTTCCCACTCGTGCTGCGTGTCTGTGATCGGCGTTCCAACCAGTCCGGCCGGGCGCAGCGGCACCTTGCCCATGGCGTGATAACCAATGTGCCCCGCATCGTCGGCGTACACCACATTCTGCGTTGGCCAGCACCACGCATCCAGAGCATTCGAAAACTGCTGCCAGTTCGCCGAAGTGTCGATCTCGTACAGCGGAATCGAAGCCAGCGCCGGATCGTACAGAGTCCAGTGCAACGCGATCGGGCGCGTCTCCTTCTTGAAAACAGGGTTAAGCAGAGGACCGTGATTGGTCAGCGCAACGTCCAGCTTCACATCCTTGCCAAACCGGACGTGAATTGTCTCAGGCACACGCGCCAGCGGTATCCAGTCACCGCGCGGGCCTTGGTAGTTGCCCTTGCCATCCAGCTTCTCGACATACAAATCCTGCACGTCGGCGTAGAGCGCGGTGAACCCCCAGGCCACATGCTCGTTGTGCCCGGCAATGATGAAGGGCATGCCCGGCAGCGTTACGCCTTCGGCGTGAAAACCCTGCGCCTTGAGGCCGGCCATGTACCAGATGTTCGGTACTGTCAGGCCAAGATGCATATCGTTCGAGAGCATCGGCTTGCCGCTCGCTGTGTGCTTGCCTGCAATCACCCAGTTATTCGAGCCGGGAATGCACCCTGGGCAGGCGGGGAGGCCCATCGCACGGCGCAGTTCAGCGATGTCTTCGCCCGCGGAGGTGTTTATTCGACTCCGCCACCGGGCTTCGTCAGCGCCGTCTGGAGGAGGCGCGGGATGCGGCTCCGTCATATCGGCAACCGCTGCTGTCGGTGGCTGATCCCGCCATGAGCCGGTGGGATAGAGGTCGGCCGCAAGCTTTGCGTCATGCAGTTTGTTTGAGACCAGCTCGCGGCCCAGCTTCGCCTGCCAGTGCGCATCCAGACTCTCTACCATATTGAGCCCGATGAGAACGGAATCCGAGCCCTGCCATGGCTCTGGCCGGTAATGCAGAAAGCGGAACTCGGATGGCCACTTGCCTTTGCACTGTGCAATATAAAGATTCACGCCTCTGGCGTATTGCTCGTATCGGCGGCGGTCAGATTCTGGAAAGCTGTTGTAAACACGTAAGGCGACATTTCGAAATTGCAGCACACGCTGCATCTTGTCGTGCTCGATCGTCGATGGTCCAATGACTTCCGATAATTCACCGGCCGCGTTGCGACGCAGCATATCCATCTGCCACAGCCGGTCTTGCGCGGTGATGTATCCCTGGGCGAGCCAGAGATCGTCCTGCGTTGCCGCTTCAATGTAAGGAACACCATGGCCGTCGCGGCGTACCGTAACAGGTGCGGAAAGTCCGGCGAGATGCATCTGGCCATCCACCTGCGGCAGGGAAGCGGACATCGCATGATGCAGCCACCATACGCCGCCAAGCGCCACCAACAGGACAAATGCTGCGAGCCCGCCTGCAACCCAAAGCAATCGGCGTAACCATCGTCCTGCTCGCCTCAAAGAGTCTCTCCCGGCGAATCCCTCTGGACTCAGCCTGTCGTCGCATCCGCAATTTCTATGGCCTGCTCAGGATAGCCGACCCGCTCGGCTCACGAAAGCCCGGATGAGGAAAGAGAAGCGCGCTTGCTGCGGGCGGCCGCTACCGCAACCAGGCCGGCAATCACCAATGCAATCAGCGGCAGTATCAACACGCTTCCCTCTGGACCCGCGCTGCCGCCGCTCCACAGTTTAGAGCCGGCTGGCGCTGAACTGAGCCAGTGATCCTTCGGCACCAGCCCGCTGTCTGCCGTGCCAAAGAGGAAGGTCTGCGCCCAATCCCAGGCTGCATGGAAGCCAATGGCCCACCATGCCGAACCCAGCGCCCAGATGCTCACGCAGAACGCGAATCCGATCAGCGCCGTACCGAGAATCCCTACCGCGCTCTCGCCGCCATTGATGGTATGCAGATAGCCGAAGAGCACGGAAGTAAGCCAGGCCGCGCACCAGAATCTCTCCATCTCGGAACGGCGCCGACGGAGAATCATGCAGCCCGGCACACCGAGCAGTGCAGCGGCATAGACGCCCGCCGTTCCATTTCCCTTTGTATTGACAGCAGCGGCGACGCACAGCAACGCCACACAGCCGCTCGACCACCAGAAATCGACCCCACGGCTTAACGTGCCGAGCAGAAAGCAGCGGGTCGTGCCTTCCTCGGTCAATCCTGTCAGGGCAAAGACGCCAGCCCATGCCAATGCGAATGGAATCACCTGTCTTCCATGCAGGTCGCCGGGGGTGAAGCGGATCCATCCCCCCAGATAGAGCCCCGCCAACAGCAGCGAGAGAGCCGCTATGCCCGTGATCGCCCCAACGCCAGATTGCAGAGCCCAGTGACGCGCCCGCAGGTTATAGTCCAGCAGATTGCGCCGTGCGGCCAGCGCATCGAGCCCCATGGCGGTGAGCAGAGCCAGAAACGAGACGATCTCGAGAAAAGCCGCAGATGCCGGCCCAAAGTCCTTCAATGCGTCGACTGAAATTTTCAGAGCGGCCGCACCGATCAACGTATAAACGCCGCTCGCGATGAAATAGACGATCAGGAAGCCGATAGCAAGCCAACCCGCGCGCAATCCGCGCGGGCCGATCACCATCCATTTCAGGAATCGCGTCTCGGCCGGCTCCGGCCGTTCGGGTCTTTGAAAAGAGCGGGGTGGCTCCGTCGCCCCATTTTCGGTAGGAAGTCCTGCCTCCGGCATAATGATCCCTTTCGCCCTATAGCATACGGTGCCCGTTTCGCGTGGCTGCCGCCCGTGCCGCTCCACTTGACACACCCAGGCAGAACCTAGATGCTAGACACTTCGGCCATTGTGCCTGTCCCCGTCGCGCAGAGTGGCGGACGATTCAGCTACGGGAGCAGTCAGTCTTGCGGGTTCGAGTCTTTTACCACGACAAATGTTTTGACGGAGCCTGCTCCGCCTCGCTCTTCACCCGCTTTCATCGCGAGTGCATCGCGCCGACGCTCCGTGAGCCCGTCACCTATGAATATCAGGGACTCGTTCATCGCGCGGGTGCTTTGTTTAATGAAGCCGATTTCACCGGTGACGAAAACGCCATCGTCGATTTCAAATACTCGGCTTCGCCCCGGATCACGTGGTGGTTTGATCATCATCTTTCGGCGTTTCTAACGCCCGCCGATCACGAGCATTTTCTGGCCTGCCGGCGGGACCCGGTCTGCGCCGGTCACAAGTTCTTCGACCCCACTTACACTTCCTGTACCAGCTATCTCGCGCACATCGCGGAGACACGCTTCCGCTTCGATACCGCGCCGGTCCCAGTCAAGGATCTGATCTACTGGGCCAACATCGTCGATGGTGCTCTGTACGAAAGCCCAGTGGCCGCAGTCGAAATGGCCGCGCCGGCCATGAAGCTGACGCTCATCATCGAGTCCACGCAGGACCCGGCCTTCATCCCGCGCCTTATTCCGTTGCTCACGGAACTGCCGCTGGCCGATGTTCTCGAGCAGCCGTTTGTGCGCCCGCTGCTGGCACCCCTGTTGGAGCAGCACGAGCGCGCTATCGCCCTCATCCGTGAGCGTGCCGAGTATCGCGACGGCACCATCTTCTTCGACATCTCGGACCATCAACTGGAAGGCTTCAACAAGTTCATCCCCTACTATCTCTATCCGCAGGCCACCTACTCCATCGGCCTTTCCAAGTCGAGCTTTCGCACCAAGGTGGCTGTGGGATCGAATCCATGGACCAAGGCAAAGCCCGAGGAGATGGTCAATCTCGCCCAGGTCTGCGAACGCTACGGCGGCGGCGGCCACGCCCGTGTAGGAGCAATCAGTTTCCCGCCCGACCGAAGCGATGCCGCCCGCGATGCCGCTCGCGTCATCGTCGCCGAGCTGCGCGCAAAAGATCCTTTTCCTGGAAAATAGCTCCAAGCCGCAAACAGGAGCATCCCCGTGAACTGCCCTCACTCAATCCTGCAAAAGCTTCTGCGCAGTACGCCTGCCGTTCTTGCCTTTGTGACCGTTGCCGCCTTGGCACAGACGACTCCAAAACAGCAGAGCTGGGCGCTCGGTCCGTTCACGCGACCGGTCGACGAACCAGTGATCCGCCCCAATGTCGCCAGCGTTTTCGAAGACCCTATTCTGCATCGTCAGGTTCACTGGGAGGCGCTGCACACATTCAATCCAGCGGCTGTCGTGCGTAACGGCAAGGTCGTCGTACTCTACCGCGCCGAAGACGATTCCGGCTCTATGCAGATCGGCATGCACACATCGCGCCTCGGCCTGGCGGAATCGAGCGATGGCCTTCACTTCACACGCCTGCCCGAGCCCGTTTTCTTTCCCGCGGAGGACAGCCAGAAATCCCGCGAATGGCCCGGTGGGGTTGAAGATCCACGCATCGTTGAAGCGCCAGATGGAAGCTACGTCCTCACCTACACCCAGTGGAACCGCAAGACATACACCATTGGCATCGCCACATCGCCGGACCTTGTCCACTGGACCAAACACGGCCCCGCGCTCGGCGATACCGGCCCCTACGCCGGTCTCGCTTATAAATCCGGCGGCATCGTGACGCGTCTCGAAAATGGCCGCCCGATCGCAGCGCGCATCCACGGCAAATTCTGGATGTACTGGGGAGAGATCCAGGTGCGCGTCGCTTGGTCTCCGGATCTCATTCACTGGACTCCAGTGGAAGCAGCGCCCGGCAAGCCCATCGTGGTGCTCAGCCGCCGTCCCAACCTCTTCGATAGCGCCTTCCCGGAAGTAGGCCCCCCTCCGATTCTGACGAAGAACGGAATTCTCGTCCTCTACAACGGCAAAAATGCAGAACAGCCGGATGATAAGCCCGACGCCAAACTCGGTCCCGGAGCATACGCGGTCGGCCAGGCATTATTCGATCCTGACCACCCAACGCACCTGCGAAAGCGGCTCAACGATCCCAGCCTGTTTCCCATGGAGCCTTACGAGCGAAGCGGCCAATATGCTGCCGGCACCACCTTCGGAGAAGGCCTGGTACTGTTCCGCGGCCAGTGGTTTCTCTACTACGGCACAGCCGACTCGTTTGTAGGCGTGGCTACCGCGCTTGCCGGCAACTTCCTCTTGGAGAAAGCACGCTAGACCTTCAAGTGAATGTGCTCTTTCGGGCCCGGATTCATGCTGGGCCAGTTCGGGCGGCGATGCTCCAGGAAGGCCAGCACGCCTTCGCGGAAGTCTTCCGTAGATCGCTGTAGCGAATTGGCCGCGATTGCGTCTTCGATCTCATCGTCAATCTGCCCGGCGGCGTGGCTCACGATTAGCTCTTTCACCGCGCGCATGGCCTGCGGACTGTTCTGCAACAAGCTGTTCGCCAGCGCGTGCGCCTCGGCCATCAGCTCTTCATGCTGAACGATACGTGTCACCAGACCGAGCCGGCAGGCTTCGTCGGCTTTCAGAACGCGGCCGCTGAGCAGCAGCTCCCGGGTATGCTTCTCTCCTACCTGCCGAATTAGAAACGAGGCCACCACTGCCGGAATGAATCCAACCCGGACCTCGGTGAATCCGAAACGCGCTTCCGGGACCGCGTAGGTAAAATCGCATAGCACCGCCAGGCCCATGCCGCCTGCAATCGCCGGTCCATTCACGGCTGCGATCACCGGCTTGGGGAACTCATACAGAGTCCGCAATACCCGAGCCATGTTTTCCGAGTCGCGCCGATGTTGTTCAGGTGTGCGTGCGTGCATGGTCTCAAGGTGCTCCATGTCCAGTCCCGCGCAAAATGCCGACCCCGCGCCGGTGAGAATCACTACTTCGCAATCGCACGCTGCCGTGTCGTTGAGCACCTGCGTCAACTCGTCGATCAACTCAGGACTGAGTGCATTGCGCTTCTCAGGGCGATTCAACGTAATGGTCTGGACGCCCTGATCGGAATCAACCTCGATGAAGCGGAACTGGCGCATGGCAAACTCCTCCTCGGCAACGGACCATCATAGCTCACCTTCATTATGCGTTGCCTGATTGTATGTTGTGTCCAAAGAAAAGTGAGCATGTCCGGGAGTGGAAGGCGGCCGTCCCGCTTACAGACCAAGCTCCGGCGCGCGCTTTTGCATCGCCTTCAGGCAATAGGCGATGTGCGCATCCAGGTCCACCCCAAGCTCTTCCGCGCCCTGGATTACGTCCTGCCGGTTCACTCCGCGCGCAAACGCCTTGTCCTTGAGCTTCTTGCGGACATTCGCCGGCTCCACATCGGCGATCGCTTTCGTGGGCTTTACCAGCGCACAGGCCGTCAGAAAACCCGATAACTCATCGCAGGCGAACAATACCTTCGCCAGATGTGTGTCGCGCGGCACGCCGGAATAGGTAGCATGTCCCAGGATCGCCCGCCGCAGCGTCTCCGGCCACCCCAGCCGTTCCAATTCCCGCACTCCGACAAACGGATGTTCTTCAAGCGACGGGTGCCGCTCATAGTCGAAATCATGCAGCAGGGCAGTGGTCGAATAGAGATTCAGCAGTTCGCCACGCGCTGGGTCATCTGCAGCCAGATTCAACCGGTCGGCTTCAGCTTCACCATAAGCCGCCACGCAGGTTTCCACTCCCAGCGCATGCTTCCTGAGGCTTTCGCTCTGCGTCCATTCGGTCAACAACGCCCAGGCTGTGTCTCGGTCGTAAGAGTTGGTGCTCATAATTATTCCTATAGTACAGAAAACAGGTTAATTCCAAGCGCCGCGCGCGATAGCGGCGTCTCTACTGGTGTCATATCTCTGGTCGATGCAAGGAGTAGGCTGGAGTCGGCCAGGAAATACTGTACATCCCGCAAGGCACGTAACGGAGCTTACGAATGCTCGATGCTTGCAAATCCGCCTTTCGCCAGCTTCGGCGCTCGCCGGGCTTTGCCTCCACAACAATCCTCATCCTCGCAATCGGCATGGGTGTTACTACGGCTATGTACAGCGTTTTGTACGCCGTGGTTCTGCAGCCCTTGCCTTTCCCGCAACCGGACCGGCTGGTAGCCCTGTCCGCCAAGCCAGTCACCTGGGTCTCATTCCCAACGATCCAGGACTGGCGGCAACGCACCCCCGCTTTCCAGTCCATTGCCGCGTTTACAGGCTGGTCGCCGCGGATAGAGTCGTCAGCCGGCATCGGTCATGCCGACGCAATTCTCGTCTCGCAAAACTTCCTTGCGACATTAGGTGCCGATCTTGCCCTGGGCCACGACTTTGTCCCGACGGCAAACGAGTCCGACTGCTTGGCACAGGCCATCGTTAGCGATGCTTATTGGCGTCGTTTGGGTGGAGGCAAAACGCTCGCCGGTCGCACGCTTCACCTTGACCATGAGCCTTACACTATTGTCGGCGTCCTCGCCGCCAGCTCCACCCTGGAAGGACCAGATGAGTTGAACGAGCCGTCCATCCTGACGCCCATTGGCTGCGATCCTGCGAAAGGCGCTCAGAGTCGCGGTTCATCCTCTTTCCACGCCATCGGACGCCTGCAGCCTGGCATCTCTATCCGTGAAGCGGAGGCGCAGATCGCGACAGCGCAGCGGGCCATCTCCCGCGATTACCCGGCATCCTATCCGACCGGTTTTGCTCCGTTTCTTATCCCTCTAGCCGACTACATGACGGGAACCGGAACTCGTACTGCCCTCTTTGCCTCGATGGCGGCATGCGGCATGCTTTTGCTCGTCTCATGCTCGAACCTGACCAACCTTCTGCTCGCGCGCAACACCCGTCGTCGTTCCGAATTTGCCCTGCGTGCCACCCTGGGTGCTACACCGCGGCACCTTCTGGGGCAGATGCTGACCGAAAATTGCTCGCTGGCCTTTGCGGGAGCAATCCTCGGCGTCGCGTTTTCCGCGTTGTTGGCACTCGCTGCGAGCCATGTCACGGTGGTCCATCTTCCCCGGCTTCCTCAGGCTCGGCTAAACCTTCCCGCTCTGGCCTTCGCCGCTCTCGTTGCCATCGTCATCGTATTGCTGCTGACTCTGCTCCCGGCAGCGCGAAGCCTCCGTCCTTCTCTGCTCGCCGATCTAACGCACTGCTCTGCGCGCGGCATCTCCGCGCCCGCTGGCCTGCGCAGTGTCGAACGCCTGTTGGTTACCGCGCAGCTCGCCATCGCGCTGGTCTTGGTTGCCAGCGCCGGTTGGATGGTCTCCTCCGTCCTGATCTTGCTTCACCAGCCGCTGGGCTTCGAACCGGATCATTTGCTGATCGCCAGCACGGACCTGCGCGGCCCCATGTCCAACGTTGCAATGAAACCTGAGAAAACTCTGGCCGTCCTGCAACAGGCTCTGAGTCGTCTGCGGGCTCTCCCCGGCATCATCGAAGTAGCAGCCGCAAACGATAAGCCTCTGGGCGGAAGAGTCAACCGCTACGACTTTTGCTCCGACCTGCATCCCGAGACCTGCAAACTTCCGAACCCTGAATCTCCCGATGTCTTTCAGGTCACCCCAGGGTATTTCCGTACCGTCGGTCAGGCGCTGCTGCAAGGGCGAGACTTCAATATCGCGGATGACGGCCGGAATCACGTCGCCATCGTCAACCGCGCACTCGCCGCTCAACAATGGCCCGGGCAGAACCCAATCGGCCATCGCATTTACTCAGGCGAACTCCATGCCTGGGCGAATGTTGTGGGCGAAGTTGGCGACGTTCACAGCTATTCGCTGGAACGCGCCCCTGTTCCCAATCTCTACCTGCCCGAGGCGGACGGCCCGGACACCTCTATCACCATCATGGTTCGGACGCAGGACGACCCGGCCCGGATGGACGAAACCCTGCGTCGCGCTCTGCGCCAGGATTCCCGTCTCTCCGTTCGCTACGTTGAGAGCATGCCGGAACTGATGGCTCATCAGGTGGCCCTTCGCCGCTTCTCGATGTGGGTGGCTGTGACATTCGGCAGCCTCGCGCTGGGACTGGCGATTCTCGGCGCCTACGCACTCATCGCTTATGAGGTTTCTCTGCGTGAGCGCGAGATTGGCATTCGCCTCGCTCTCGGTTCGTCACGCCCCGGGATCGTCGGTCTGCTATTGCAGCAGGAATCGCGCTGGATTCTTGGAGGACTCACACTGGGTCTCTTCGGAGCTGTCGGGGCCGGCTTTCTCTTGCGCGCCGAATTCTTCCACACGCGTGCGGCCTCGATCCCGGTCCTTGGAGCATCGGTGCTTTTGCTCGCGATTCCGGCGCTCGCTGCCGTAGCTGTCCCAGGTCTTCGTGCCAGCCTGCTCGATCCGGCGGTCACCCTGCGGCGCGAGTAGCTGATCTTTCGTGGCCTCCGGATGCGGGCTCCAAAGCCGGAAAACGAAAGGAAGGGCATTCAGGCCGTTTTTGAGGTGGATCTTCGATTCGTGCTCTACCTCTGCGCGTTATCGGTCATGTTCCCCGTCCGCAAGTCGCTCTAAAATTGATATGTTGCTTTCTGTGGTTCGCGTTTTTCAGGGTTTCTTCGGTTTTTGTGCCACTTTTTCAGGTATGACCCGAGTTTTTCACTTGACAATTATGGTTCAGCGGCCTGAAAGTAACACTTGACGCGACGGAAAAGTCACTTTTCTGTTGCCGTGTTTGGGGTTTTGATCCGCAATACATGGTTCTGAGCCCATCCAAGCCCGGCAACTGGCGAAGTGCCTGTTCCGTCCAACGGAAGCCCTGCTCTGGCTCTCCGCAACAATCTATGGCAACGACAGTGGTGACGATGCCTTTAGTTATGTCTGCGCGCGAAGTGCTGCGCTGCGAACACTGCCAACTGGTGCAGTTCAGAACCAGCAACTCCATGTGCCGGCGCTGCCATAAGCCGCTGGATGTGGAAGAAGCCCCGGCTCCCATTGCGATGGTTACCGCGGCCGATTCCGAAGTGGACGAATGCGAAGCCGGGCTTCGCGTAGCCTCTCAGGTGAAAGAGATCCGCAAGGCTCGCCACCTGAGTCAGCGGCAGTTGGCCGGGCGCATGCAGGTGCCGCGCACCTACATCTCCAAAATCGAAAACGGCAAGGCCATCCCCACCCTTGGCTCCCTCGAACGTCTCGCCTCTGCGCTTGAAGTCGATATCTGCCATCTGGTTCGGGACGGACGCGGTCGCCGCGAGGAAGAAACGGCACAGATTTTCGCCGATCCATTCTTGGCCGAGATCGCACAATACTTGCCCCGTCTGGAACCGCTGCAACGCTCACTGCTGCTCAACCAGGTCCGTGAACGCGCTCGGGAAGCCGCGCGCGAGTGCGCTCTGGGCAAGCGGCGTACTGCGTAAGGCCCGGTTTTCGTAACCTCTGAATCCTCTCCAAAGCTGGCGGCGTAATGCCTGGTCGAGTCGTTACGCCGCCGCTCCGTCCTGAGTCTGCCAAGCCCGTGTATCTCGATGCGCCGATCTTGAATTGCGACGGCAAGGCGCATGTGCTAGCGTCGAAGTTGTCTGCTTTATCGCGCCAAGTATGCATCGTGCGCAGAAAGCAAGCGCTTGCAAGAGGCGAATTCCTTGTATTTCAATGCCACGTCACGGATTCACGAACTCTCGCTTGATGAACGAGCGATTTACGACACCCTGACGCCTACCCGCCTTCCGGAACACGTCGCCATCATCATGGATGGCAATGGCCGCTGGGCCGGGGCTCGGTCGCTGAAGCGCTTCCTGGGCCATCAACAGGGAGCCAAAAGCGTTCAGCTCGTTACCGAGACAGCGTCGCGCATAGGACTTCCGTGGCTTACGCTTTACGCGTTTTCGCTCGAAAACAACCTTCGCAGGCCGCGTGCCGAGGTCAGCTTCCTCATGCGTCTGCTGCGCAGCTATCTCGAGAGCAATGTCCAGCGCATGATGGACAATAACGTCCGCATCTCCTACATCGGCCGCATAAACGAGCTTCCGCCCGATGTGCAGGACCGTATGCAATGGGCCGCTGAGGAGACTGCCAACAATACGGGCACCACCCTGACGCTGGCACTCAATTATGGCGCTCGCTCAGAACTCGTAGATGCCTTTCGGTCTCTCGCCGCGGAAATGAAACAGAAGGGAATCGGCCATGATCGCATCACGGAAGAGGATGTGCATCGCCATCTCTACACCGCGCACATGCCGGACCCCGATCTGCTGATCCGAACCTCGGGCGAGATGCGCATCTCCAACTACCTTCTCTGGCAGATCGCCTACACCGAAATCTTCGTCACGGAACGCTTCTGGCCGGATTTTCGCGGCATTCACCTGCTTGAAGCGATCGCCGCTTACCAGCGCCGAGAGCGCCGCTACGGCGGCCTCGGCGAAGCCGAGCGCGAAGCCCACTCAAATGAGCAGGAAAACGAAGAGGTCGCTCCCTCGGGCGTTCGCTGATCCAGGTGTTACAAACAGTTAGGGCGGCGGGCAATCGCGGTCCAGCGGTGTATCCTCACCCTTGGCATGAAAAGAATTCTGACAGCCCTCATACTTATTCCCCTCGTTATACTTCTCGTCTTCTTCGCACCCGATTGGCTCGTGACCCTGGCTACCGCAGCCGTCGCCATCCTCGCCGCTTGGGAGTTCCTGGGCATCGCCCAACACACTGGCGCGCGTCCGCCTCGCATCCCCGTCGTCGTCGCCATCGGCCTGCTCTTTCTCGTCAGTTTTGAATGGCCTGACCAGCTGCTGACAACCGTCGGCGTCCTTTCACTCGCGCTTCTGGTCTATTGCGCCTTCGCCTGCCCTATTGCCGAAGTGCTCGCCAGCGCTACCAGTTCTATCTTCTGCCTCATCTACACCGGCCTCACTCTGGTCGCCATCCCCTTTCTGCGCAGTTCAGAAGAAGGCAAGTCTGCCCTCATCTTCCTCTTCTGCGCTGTCTGGTGCGGAGACATCGCCGCTCTCTACATCGGCCGCGCCTGGGGCCGCCGCAAACTCGCACCCGGCATCAGCCCAAACAAAACCTGGGAAGGCGCCGCCGGTTCCGTGCTCGGCAGCCTTCTCGTCACGGTTCTGCTGCTGGTGGTCTCCGTACAGTTCACGCGCCGCGATTTCCACTTCCTTGTCTTTTCAGGAACCATCGTCTACTGGCTCCTCATGGCTATTGTGGTGAATATAGCCGCGCAAGTTGGCGATCTCGCCGAATCCGCTCTCAAGCGCTCGGCTGGAGTTAAAGATTCCGGCACCATGCTCCCCGGTCATGGCGGCATGCTCGACCGGATCGACGCACTCCTGCTTGCCGCCCCCATCTTCTGGTACGCCCAGGTTATCCAGCACTTCTGATCGGCCAGTCGCGAGCGCGTTCCCATCACGTCAAACCGGATACCATAGAGGTTGTCATCCTGAGCGCCCCGGGGTCCCCGAGAAGCGGTCTTTGCTTCTTGGGGTGGAGAGCGAAGGATCTGCTTTTCGGAATGTACAACCAGGATCGACCCTTGAAACGACTAGCAATTCTCGGATCCACCGGCTCCATCGGCCAGAGCACCCTTTCTATCGTCGAGTCCTACCCGGACCGCTTCGCTGTCGCCACTATTGCTGCCGGTCGTAACATCGAGTCCGCCTTTGCGCAGACCCTCCGTTGGCGTCCGCGCCTCGTTTCGCTGGCTACCGAAGAGTTAGCTTCCGATCTGGCAGCCCGCCTGCGAGCCGCAGGGATCAAAGACACCGAAGTTCTCTGGGGGGCGGCCGGCAGCGTCGCCTGCGCCACGCATCCTGACGTAGATTTTGTTGTCTCCGCCATTGTTGGCGTGGCTGGCCTTGAAGCTACCCACGCCGCCATCCTTGCTGGCAAGCCAATCGGCCTGGCCAACAAGGAATGCATGGTCGCCGCAGGAGAAATCCTCACCCGCGCTGCCCGTGCCGGCAACGTCCCGCTCCTGCCGATCGACTCCGAACACAACGCCATCCACCAATGCATGCGCGTCGGTACCGCGGCCGAAGTCAAGCAGATCTGGCTCACGGCTTCCGGAGGGCCTTTCCGGCGTTTGCCGCTCGCCGACTTCGCAAGCATCACACCCGCGCAGGCCCTCAAGCACCCCACCTGGGTCATGGGCCGCCGCATCACGATCGACTCGGCCACCATGCTCAACAAAGGCCTCGAGGTTATCGAAGCCTGCCGCCTCTTCGATCTTCCCGCGTCGCAGGTCCGTGTCACCGTGCATCCGCAGTCGACCGTCCATTCGCTCGTCGAATACGTCGATGGCTCCATCCTCGCGCAGATCTCCGTCACGGACATGCGCCTGCCCATCCTCTACGCGCTCGCCTATCCCGAGCGTCCCGGCCTCGACCCTCACCTTCGACCTCGCCGCGCTTTCCCAGCTCGACTTCGAACAGCCCGACTTCGCCCGTTTCCCCTGTCTGCGTCTCGCATACGAAGCAGCGGAGAAGGGAGGCGAGCACCCCATCGCGCTCAACGCTGCCGACGAAGTCGCCGTCGAAGCATTTCTCGCCCGCCGCATTCCCTTTAACGGCATCCCGCGTACAATAGAAGAGGTGCTGGAACGGACTCCCGAGAGCCATCCCGAGACTATCGCCGGGGTGTACTCGATGCCGATTCCCAGGCGCGTGAACGGGCTCGCGAAGCAGTCCTCTCGGCTGCGACTCGCGTGTAGGTCAGTTCTGCCTTGGCCGCCCAAAGAAGCTTTGAGGTTTTGCACGCGCATCTATGCACACGTTTCTCGTCGATACCATCTCCGTCCTCATCGTCCTCGGCATCATGGTACTCGTCCATGAGTTCGGCCACTTCGTAGCGGCTAAGCTCTGCGGCGTTCGCGTCGAGCAGTTCTCCATTGGCTTCCCGCCGCGCCTCTTCGGCATCAAGATCGGCGAAACCGACTACTGCATCTCCGCCACCCCGCTCGGCGGCTACGTCAAGATGACCGGCGAGTCCATGCCCGGCGAGAATATGTCGCTGCAAAGCTCGCGGATCCGACCGCGGAAAACTACCGTTAAGCGGCTTGCCGGCTCCGGCAACGTCGACGCAGGCGATTGACCCCGGCGCACTGACCTCGCACCCCCGCTGGCAGCGCATCATCATCGGCCTCGCAGGCCCCTGCGCCAATTTCGTTCTGGCACTTGGCCTCATGACCGGCTTCTACATGCTTCACAACGAAGTGGCGGTCTATGAAGATCAGCCCGTCACCCTGGACTGGGTCGTCCCCGGCTCGCCGGCCGCAAATGCAGGCCTTCAGGGCGGCGACACCATCGTCAGCTTTGCCATCCGGCAATTCGAGCTGGAACCAGATTTATGAGCAGTCGGCCCTGGCATTGCAAAGCTTGGCGCAGAACATGCCATGCCTATGACCGTCGATCGCAACGGCCAGCAGGTCGATCCCACGCTGCGCTTGCCCAGTTCGCTCAAGAGCGACGCACTTCACCCGCCGACCAGATCGGCTTCATCCCGGTCATTCAGCCCGGTCCTATCACTGTCAGCACCGTCACGCCCGGATCACCGGCGGCAAAGGCCGGTATCCAGGCTGGTGACCAGTTTTTATCCATTGATGGACACACCTTCCACGGCACCGAGTCCGTCATCTCTTACCTGCAATACCGCAAAGGAACGCCATTAGCCGTGCTTCTGGGCCACGATGGCAAGACCTCCAACGTCACCATCCAGCCCACCTGGGACACGACCAACTCACCCTCGGCCTGGCGCATCGGCTTTACCGGTATGCCGCCGCCCTATCACGTTGTTCAGCTCCCGTTCCCCAAGGCCGTGGCCGAATCGGTCAAGTTCAACCGGCAGAACTCGACCTTGATCCTGCAGGTGCTTCATCGCATCGTCACGCACCGCATGTCGGTCAACACGTTATCCGGTCCTATCGGCATTGCCCGCCAGACCAGTGCAGCAGCCGAAACTCCCGGTTGGGAGGCCAAGATCAAGGTCATGACCTTCATCAGCCTCAACCTCGGCATTCTCAACCTGCTGCCATTCCCCATCCTCGATGGAGGCATGATCCTCTTCCTCATCATCGAAGGCATCCTGCGCCATGACATCGATATGCGCGTCAAGGAGCGGGTCTATCAGGTTGCCTTTGTCATGATCGTAGTCTTCGCTGTCTACATCATCTTCAACGACATCTCGAAATTGCCCCTCTTCACCCAGGGCAAGCCGTAGTCTGGAAATCGCGCATCGCGCGGCATCGTTATGCTGATTCAGCAGCACAGTGCTGAATCGGCAATTGTCATCCTGAGCAAAGCGAAGGATCTGCTTTTGTCTTTGCTTTTCTGTCTGTCATCTCCGAAGGGGTTCTGCTTTTCTCACGGATGAAGCAGGCATGACCACCAGGCCCTTCACACTCCACACTGTCTTTTCACGCAGACCCTTAAAATCAATCCATGCCCATAGTCTCCGAATTCCGCGTCCGCTACGCCGAAACCGACCAGATGAACGTCGTCTACTACGCCAACTACCTAGTCTGGTTCGAAATCGGCCGCGTCGAGTTCCTCCGCGCCATGGGCTTCGATTACAAGTCGATGGAGGTCGAGCATAGCTGCATCCTGCCCGTCGTCGAAGCCACCTGCCGCTATCGCGCCCCTGCCCGCTACGACGACCTCATCCAGGTCGAAGCTGACCCGACTCTCCTGCGCCGATCTGTGTTGAAGTTTGGCTATCGCATCTGCCGCAAGGAAGCCGACGGCGGCACAACCCTCCTGGCCGAGGGAGAAACCGTCCACGTCGTCTGCACCCCCGATATGCAGAAGTGCCCCATGCCAGAGCCCTACGCCCACGCCATCCGCGAAGTCATGCACGCAGTCAGACACGACAGCGAGAAGAAGGAACAGAAGGCTCCCGAGTCTGCGCTTCAAAGTTGAGCGGACTTTGATTCGTCAGCAGAGTTGTCGCCTAAAATCTGAGCGTCCGGAATTTACGGAAAACGAAGTCACCTTCTCTTAGCTCGTGATTCAGACATGTCAACTGCAGTGTCGCCATTTGGGGACTTTTACTCTTATGCATCTGTAGCCAAGTTCCGCGCACAAGATGCAACGCGTCATCGAAAGTAACCCCTTCTGCGATCCGAGTGCTAAGAAGTCTTTCACAAAGAAGAGAGAATTCTTGGACCTCATTTGGGCTCAGATCCCCAAAGGCTAGATTTGCGATTAAATCGATAGATCGATTCGCGGAACAATACTTCTCAAATGGCTTCATTAGTGCGGTGTTTGAAAGACATTTGGACTCTAAATTGGCCAACTGAGCATCGGAAATAGGCTCAGCAAGAACTTGTTCGCATGACTGATGAGAGAACGACCGTTTGCCGGAATTGTTTACCAGGCGATGGCAGAATACAATCGTTCGTTTTGAAATGGCCTTTGGATCATCAAGGGACCAGCGTAATTCATAGAACCCAGTGAGTACGCGATAGATCCGCCAGAATCCAGGCCAGAGCTGTGGAATCTGTACTCAGCTTCCTGGCTCGATGATCTTTGATGTGTCTGTCATGCATGGATTATTCCATGGGCTTTATGTCGTAGCAGATAGACGAGAGGGAACAGTGGGTTGAGCAGCCGTCATTGTTTCGCGTTCAGCTAGCTTGCGTGGAATTAACAGATTTTCGTTCACAATAGAGAGAAGCACCATAGCAGATTGCGGTCTGCTAAATACGCAATGAAGATGTCGACTCGGGGGATGAAACCTGTTGACAATATCATAACCAGTTTACCAATCCGTTATCGTCCAGAAAAATAATTACTCCCTCCCCGAGTCTGCTCCTAAACCAAGCAGAATCAGCGGAGGAGTCCAGTAACACAGGTGAATTACATCGCTTCGGGGGCCTCAATTCCAAGCCACGAAAGCAGCGTAACCATTTCTCGTAGCGCAACAGCCGCCGTCGCCAGCAGCAACGTCTTCCGCGCCGGATCTTCCTCAATCAGAATCCGGTGCTTGTGGTAGAAGTTGTTAAACTCCTGCGCCAGTTGAAAGACCTGCCGCGCCACATAAGCCGGTTCCGAAGCAGCAATGCACTGATCTAGCGTCAGTGACCGCTTCGCCGCTCGCAGCCAGATACTCCAGATGTCGTCAGCATCTGCCAGCAGGGAAGCGACGGTCGCCTGATCCAGCGCCGCGAACTCCGATAACGCCGTAGCCTCCGTAGTCCCCGCCTTGCGGAAGATATTCCGCGCCCGAACGATAGCGTACTGCGCATACGGCCCGGTATCGCCCTCAAAACTCAGTGCATCCTTGAAATCAAAAGCGATCACCGAGTTCCGCGTGAACTTGAGCATGAAGTAGCGCAGCGCGCCGATCGCAATCTGTTTCGAGATCAAGTCGCGCTCGGCGTCGCTCCGCTCGGTCTGCCGTGCATCCACTTCCTTCCGCGAAGCGGCAATAAGCTGGTCGATCAGGTCATCGGCCTTCACGCCAAAGCCCTTGCGTCCGCTCACCTCGATATACGGCCGCGCAAGATCCTCCTCTGCGACCGTGTAGCCAAGCTCGACCGCGCAGCGCGGCGTAAGCGCCACCATCTCGTAGCTGAAGTGCGTATAGCGGTCGGCTTCCGCCGTGTGTCCCATGCCGCGCAGCGCATGAATCACATTCGCCTGCGGATCGGATTGGCGCGAGTCGATCACGTTGTAGATCGCCTGCGCCCCGCCAAAGTGCGGATGCTCCGCTTCACCTTGCTCTGCCGAGATCCAGCAAAGATGATCCGGATACTGGAAGAACGGCTTGTACCCAAAGTCGCGTCCAAGCAGCCCAAACTTCCACAGATGGTAAGCAATATCCTTGCCGACGTAAGTGACCGTCCCATTCGACCGGACAATAACCTTCGCGTCCTCGTCGACACTGTTCTCTTCTCCGTCCTCTGAAGCAGCGGCAGCCTCGGAGCCTGCGCCCGAACCGGGACGGCTCATCACCCAGCAGCCCGTGTTCTTGCCCTCGGTCTCGAAGTACAGCACGCCGGACTTCTTGAGCAGCTCAAAAGCCAGGTCCCAGAAATGGAGGTGCAGAATCTCGCTCTCGCGCGGCAGAAAGTCGTACTCGATATCGAGCCGCAGCATGGTCTCTAAATGCCGCCGCAGCACCGCCGTCGAAATCAGTTCCGCCGCGTCGGCAGTCTCGTTGCCGCCATGCTCAATCTCATGCAGCGTGGCGTAACGAATCGCCTTGCGCTGCTTGTTCTCTTCTTCGGTGCTTGCGTCGTACCACTGCGAAACCCGGGCATACACATCCCAGCAGAGGTAGTCGAACTTCTCGCCCTTCGCCTCGCAACCGGCAATGATGGAGCCGATTTTGGCCGGCGATTTGCCCTCAAGATGTAGAAATCCAACAACCACATCGGCCACCTGAACGCCGGTATTGTCGATGTAGTTTTGCACATCCACCTTCTGCCCGTTGGCGCGCAGGATGCGTACAAAAGTGTCTCCAAGAATGGCGTTGCGCAAATGGCCAACATGAGCCGCTTTGTTAGGGTTAATGCTGGTATGTTCAACCAACACATGAAGTCCTGCGCCAGAGTTTTGGTCCCTGTTTCCCACAGCTAGCTGTGCGGCAGCTGTGGATCTATTTATCTTCACATTCAGGTATCCAGCGCCTGCTGCCTCAAAGGAGGCAAAAGCGGAATCGCTGCCATCGGAAGACAGCGATTCGGCCAGTTCCCCGGCGATGATCTTCGGCGCTTTGCGCAGCTTGCGGGCCAACTCGAAGGCAACCGGCGTAGCAAATTCGCCCAGCTTCACATCAGGCGGCTGCTCGATGGCGATCGACGCCAATTCGATCCCATATTTGCTTAGAATCGTCTCCCGGACACGCGCCGAAAGCCGCTGCTGCAATTCAAGATACACGCTCTGAAACCCTCACCAAATCCTTGATTTCCTTGGCGATTCTACCATTCATCGGCCTCTGCACACCGGAACGAGTGAAGTCTCGCAAGCCCTAAGCCCTTTGCCAAATATCAGTTAAGATGGGACGAGCGCACATCGTTTGAGAGCTTCTTCAAGCTTGTTGTGCCACGTTATCACCATCTATGTCGAACGCAACCAATTCGCCGGCCAGCACGCCGGAAGGCCAGACTGGCCGCTTCTACATCACCACGCCGATCTACTACGTAAACGCGCGGCCGCACCTGGGCCACGCTTACTCGACGATCGTCTGCGATGCCATCGCCCGCCGCAAGCGTGCGCAGGGCATCGACACCTGGTTCCTGACCGGCACGGACGAGCACGGGCAGAAAATTGAGCGCTCGGCGGCCAAAGCAGGCAAAAGCCCATCCGAATTCGCGACTGAGGTGTCCGCTCAGTTCCGCGGCCTGTGGGACCGCATGGGCCTCACCTACGACGACTTCATCCGAACCACGGAAGACCGTCACAAGCGTGGCGTGCAGAAGCTCTTCCAGACGCTCAAAGACAAAGGCTACATCTACAAAGGCACTTACACCGGGCAGTACTGCATTACGGACGAGGCGTTCGTCGATGTGCCGCCGGGCGCGCCGTGCCCGGACTGTGGGCGCATCACCGAGACGGTCAGCGAAGAGAACTACTTTTTCAAGCTCTCGGCCTTCGAGCGCAAGCTCCTGGACCTCTACGAGGAGCATCCCGAATTCGTCCAGCCCGAGACGCGGCGCAATGAGGTGATCGCCTTTGTTCGCAGCGGTTTGCGCGATCTTTCCGTGAGCCGTTCGAGTTTTACCTGGGGGATTCCCGTTCCCGGCGACGAGAAGCACGTCATCTATGTCTGGATGGATGCGCTGGCGAACTACGCCACCGCAGTTGGCTATGGCTCGGAAGATCCGGCGGACAAGGCGAAGCTAGAGAAGTTCTGGCCGGCTGATATCCATCTGGTCGGTAAAGAGATCATCCGTTTCCATTGCGTCTACTGGCCGGCGTTTTTACTTGCGGCTGGGCTTCCGCTGCCAAAGTCGGTGATCGCTAACGGTTGGCTGCTCTTCGACAGGGCCAAGATGTCGAAGTCGGTGGGAAATATCGTGCGCGCGGAGACGGTGCTGGAAGTGCTGGGTGCCGACGCGTTGCGCTACTTTCTGCTGCGCGAGATCAGCTTCGGACACGACGGCAACTTCACCTTTGAATCACTGGTGCAGCGCTATAACGCTGACCTGGCCAACGGCTACGGCAATCTTGTCAGCCGTGTCGTGAACATGGTCCACAAGTATTTCGGTGGCATTTTGCCCGAGGCTGGAACAGTAGGAACATCTGAAACTTCGATCCAAAACGACGCCGCGCTGACGATTACGGAGTTTCAGGCCCAGTTCGACGCTCTGGATTTCTCCCGTGCGCTCGAAACACTGTGGGCGCTGGTAGCTGCAGTTGACGGGTATTTGACTGCCTCCGCGCCGTGGAAGAAGCTGTCCGAGGTAGCCGCGGAGGATCAAGCGCTGATGCAGGCGCGCGTGCTGGCCACAGCCACCGAAGCGATCCGCATCATCACAACTCTCGCTTATCCAATACTTCCGGATTCGACAGCCAAAGTATGGCAGCAGCTTGGGTTAGGCGATATTGTTGAAGCCGCAAAACATGGTGATCTAAAATTCCCCGCATGGGGAGGCTTAAAGGCCGGAACCAAATTCGGCGAGCCAGCCCCACTCTTTCCGCGCGCAGAAAAGGACGCAGTTGATCGTATGCAGAATCTTGAAAATCAGAGTTCTACTCCTGCTTCTGGAGCCGACGCACCGCAGGAAAGCTCCTCACCTGTAGTGAGCGAGGCGACCGCTCCGCCGTCCGAGACGAAAGTAGCTCCGATTCTCGCAGAAACGGTTCCCGCCGCCCCGGAGCCTGAACCGCGTGCTACATCAGCCGCTGCTACGCAGGAATCTTCGGCCACCGCTCTGGAAGGAGTTGCACATATCTCAATTGAGGACTTTGCCAAGGTAGATCTGCGAGTCGCGCAGGTTCTTGTTGCCGAGCGTATCCCCAAAGCGGACAAGCTTTTACGACTGGAAGTTGATCTTGGATATGAGAAGCGCCAGATCCTTGCAGGCATCGCGCAGTACTACGAGCCGGAGAAGCTTATCGGGCGCAAGGTGGTCATCGTCGCCAATCTGGCGCCGCGCAAGATGCGCGGCCTGGAGTCTAACGGCATGGTGGTTGCGGCCTCTGTTGGAGACCACGGTGCGCCGGTGCTTGCTGGATTCCTGGAGGACGTGCCGGTCGGGGCTCGATTGCGGTAATTTATAAACCTGTTAAGTTATTGCAAATCATGCCATTGCAGACGAAATATTAAGTATCTATCGAGTTTCAGGAGAGCTTGTTTGCTCATCGATTCACATGCTCATCTGGACAGCTACCGATACACCGGCGAACTGCCCGCCCTCCTGCAGCGGGCCTCGGAAGCTGGAGTAGGAGCCATCCTGGCCATTGGCATTGGCGAGGGTCCGGCTGAGATGCATCAGGCTCTCGACATCTGCCGGAAGTACAACACGGCTGATTCAAAGCTGCCACGCCTCTACGCCAGCGCCGGAATCTATCCGCACAGCACGACGGAAGCGGACGACAGGGCATTGGCAAAGCTCGATGCATTGCTGGTCGAGCCCGAGGTGATCGCCTGCGGGGAGATCGGGTTGGACTACTACCATGAAGGCGCGCCGCACGACGTGCAGAAACGTGTCTTCATTCGACAGATGGAAATCGCTGCGGTTCGCCACCGGCCAATCCTGATCCATTGCCGGCCAAAGGATGGTGACAACCAATGCTGGGAGGACACGCTCGCATTGCTGTCGCAGCACTGGCGGGTAACCGGGCCGGAGGGAAAGCCGCTGGGAGGTATTCTCCATTGCTTTTCCGGTGAATGGACGCATGCCGAACAGGCCATGGAACTGGGGTTCCTGATCAGTTTCGCCGGACACCTTACCTATCCCAAGGCACAACCGCTGCGGGACGTGGCCCTGAAAGTGCCGCTTGATCGTGTTCTGGTCGAGACCGATGCGCCGTACCTGGCTCCGGTACCCTACCGTGGGCAGCGCAATGAGCCTGCGTATGTTGCCGAAACAGCACGTTTTCTCGCGGAACTTCGGAGCGTTTCTCTCGAAGAGTTGGCATCGATCACTACGAAAAACTTCCAGCGGCTGTTTCGCCTGCCGTCTGACGTGTGAAACTTAAGATTGAGAGCGGTCGGTTCGGAAGGGCAATCACCTCGTCCCGGGGCATCTCTTGAATAGCAATCCGATCGGCAGGTAATGTCATGGCTCAAGACAACTCATTCGATATTGTCAGCAAGGTAGACATTCAGGAAGTCCGGAACGCGATCGACCAGGCGCTCAAAGAGGTCAAGACTCGCTTCGATCTCAAGGATTCAAAATCCGAGATTCATCTCGAGGGCGACAAGGAGATCCAGCTCGCTTCGGCCGACGAGTACAAGCTCGAAGCCGTGAAGGAGATTCTGGGGCAGAAACTGGTTAAGCGCGGAGTCTCGCTCAAAAACCTGACCTATGGCAAGCTGGAAGAAGCAATGGGTAAAAGCGTCCGGCAGAAGATTACGCTCCAGCAGGGCGTCCCCGTTGAAAAGGCCAAGGACATCGTTCGCATCGTGAAAGATTCGAAGCTCAAGGTGCAGGCCTCGATCCAGGGAGATACTGTGCGGGTGAGCGGCAAGGACCGCGACAGCCTGCAATCTGTGATTGCCCTTTTGAAAGGCAAGGACCTGGGCATCGATTTGCAATTTACCAATTACCGCACAAATTAGCAGCACATGGCGGGACCGGAAACATCCAAAAAAGTGGATACTGGAAACAGTAATCTTTACCATCGGCGAGCCGGACGGCACAGATACGCCAAAGGAAAGCGACCTTCTCGACCTTGAGTACATTGGCGATAGCAACGGCACAGGAAGTCTTCGATCTGCTGCGCGACGATCTTACGGCCATCGAGCGGGAGCTGGAGCGCGACGCCGTTTCCAACGTGACCGCGATTACTGAGATCGCGGAGTACCTGCGAGGCGGTGGCGGCAAGCGTATCCGGCCGTCTCTTCTGTTGCTCGCGGCTCGCTGTCTTGGTTACTCAGGCCATGGGATGATTCGCCTCGGTGCGGTCGTGGAGTTGGTGCATACCGCGACGCTTGTGCATGATGACATCATTGATGGCGCTGACACTCGCCGCGGACGCCCCAGCGCGAATACCACCTGGGGCAACGGGAAATGTGTTCTGGCCGGCGACTGGCTCTACATGCAGGCCTTTCGCATCGCTCTCGAAGAGCAAAATTTCAAGGTGCTGGATTTGCTGATCGGTTTGACGCAACAGATGGTCGAGGGGGAACTGCTCCAGATTCAGACGCTTGGCCGTCCGGTAAGCGAAGCCGAGTATTACGAGCTCATCTATCGCAAGACCGCCTGCCTGTTTTCCGTGTCGATGCAGCTGGGATCTACGCTGGCGCGGGCTACACCAGCGCAGGAAGAAGGGCTTGCTAGCTATGGCCGATCTGTTGGCCTGGCATTCCAGATTGTCGATGATGTTCTGGATCTGACCGCGACGGAAGAGGTTCTTGGCAAGCCTGTTGCCAGCGATCTGCGGGAGGGGAAGACAACGCTGCCAGTGATTCATGCTCTGGAGCACGGCACGGCTTCTGACCGCGAAAGCATCCTTCAGGTTCTCGAGGACGGCGGCTTCGGGCGCACGAGTCCTGGACAGGTGCAGGGGATTCTGCATCGCAACGGTTCAGTCGACTATGCGATGGCCGCTGCCGACCGCCACGCCGAGCAAGCCCGCGAATCGCTCGTCGATCTTGAAGACTCGGAGTTCAAACGCGCTCTTCTATGGGTGCTGGATTTCGTCGTCGCCCGCGACAAGTAGACCGGCTACGGTCTGTAATGATGCAGAGAGTTCGGTGCGACGGGCTCAGGTTCTTGATGCGGGGCACACTTGCCTGCGCTATAGCATTTCCCGTAAAGGTATAGTCCAAAAGACAAATGGTCGCATGGCTTTTCTCCAGGAAAAGCCACACTTCACCTGTGCCAGCTGGGCCACACTATTACGGGAAATGCTTTATTCCGAAGAGGCATGACGTTTCAAGGCGCGTACAGAGGGCTTGGGAATCGGAGCTTTGGGAGCTTCCGGCAGCAGGACTGCGGATACTCCCAGAATGGCCGCTGCAAAAGGGGCGGCAAGCGCGACGCCTATTGGGCCCACAATGGTGGCGAGCAGTAGCTGCATGGTCAGCGTGAGTGCCGGGGGCAGGCGAACGATGTTGCGCTCAAGCAGCGGAGTGACGACGTAGCCTTCAAGTGTGAAGACGATCGCGAAAACCAGCAGCGTGAGCAGGCCCGTCATCGGGCTGATGGCCAGAGCCAGCAGAGCCGCCGGCATGACGGCGAGGAATGGGCCCAGGTTTGGAATGAAAGTCATGGCTCCGGCAATGATGCCCAAAGTTCCTGCCAGAGGAAGCCCGATGATGGTCAATCCGACGGCCGTGAGAACGCCGACCATTGTCATAGCCAGCAGCTTGGTCAATACCCACCAGCGCAGCACCTCGGTCACTGCGGACGCGCAGGCGTCGAGCTTGGCGTGGTAGTCCTTTGGCACAACGCGCCGCAGACCGTTGTAGTACATCTCCGGCTCGACCGAGAGGTAAACGCTCAGGCTGAAGACGATGAAGAGGCCAACTAGAATTGTCGCGCCGCTGACGACTATGCCGCCGATGTGCGTGACGGCAAAACTGAACCCGTTGGCGATCTGCTCAGCGCCGGGCGTTTGCCGCAGCAGCCACTGGCCCCATGTGTGGGATTGGAGCTGATGGAGCAAGGAATGTGCCGCCATCGGCAACTGTTCTTCAAGGTCGGCGAATTGTTGCACGACATTCGGGCCGAGGATCCATATGACGAGCGCAATCACGCCGAACGAGACAAGGATAAAAAGGGCCATCGCTGCGCCATGCCCGATTCGCAGGCGTCGATGCAGCCAGCCAGAGATGGTCGTCAGGATCGTCGCGCCGACGATCGAGGCAAACAGAAGCAGGAAGAGGACTCTCCCCATCCAGAGCAGTGCAATCGTGAGCGTGAATCCCGTGATGATCAGGAGCGAAAAAATGACTCGATTCCTGAACTTATCGTCGACCTCGTGCATGTGCTACCGTACCGGCCTTTCCTGTCGGTCTATCGAGTCTATCGTGAAGGGAAGGCTGGAATAGTTGCCTTTTGACATTCCGAGAAATCTCTCATGTTGATTGCGGTGCATACTGGTCGGCTCGAAACGCTAAACGATATTTAGTTTCTTGGAAGGATCTCTAGCAAGCAGTAGACATCAGGGTTTTCGTTTCGAAATCGTCAAATTATGCGAAGGCACCGTGTAGACGCCTAGCTTTATCGATTCGCCAAGGATTTTACGCGCGAGGATCGCGAATTCGCGCCGCTCAGGTGTCTCCATTTCTTAAGACGATATCTGGCGCGCGCCCAGCACCAGACGCATCAGGGTTGTCGTAACCTTTCATCGCCACTACCAGCGAGTCATGTCTATCTTGCAACTGAGTAACCACCCACACCATCGTTGAAAAGTGAAAAAATAATCGCGACTATCACCGCACTTAGATAGATTTTGCTATTTTGCAGCGCTTTCCCAGGAATGTTGCAAAAATTCTTCGGCAATGGCAAACCACGCAAATATGATCAGCAAAACTGAATAAATGGTATATCGAGACGAGCCGCTTTCTACTGATGCCAAACTCCGAACGAATGCCCGCCACGCCAACCGCAGTTAGCAGAATAAAGAATACACAGTAAGAAACAGCGGGATTTTTGCGAATAAATCCGCGACGGGCCATCCATACAAAGAAGATACAAAGAAGAAGGCCAATCACAATACTCATGCAGCGAAAAGGAATGCTGGCCGCGCTGCCCATGAAACCCAGGACATATATGGGGTTCAAATGAACAAGGGTTGCGAATACAGACCGATGGGGGGCCGTCGCGGAGGACATGACATTGTAGTGGAAAAGTAAATTGCTGGCAGACCAGAGCCGCCCCCATCCAGGCAACAGCACGCACGAACTGCTTACGGAGCAGCAATACTGTAATGCCGACCGGTATCAGAAAAGTCCGTTGCCTGATGACGCGATTGCAAGCACAAGCATGACGATGGATGCGAGGAAAGTTAGCCGCGATCCATTTGCAAGAAGATAGAGAGCCGCCAAAGCAAAGAGCACAACAGGCAAATTCTGCAGACCAGCCATGGCCCAATCCAGGGTTTCCCCATATTGCAGTTGGAAAAGCAGCCAGGGAACTGGTACGAATAGCGCAAACTTCATTGTCCTATCAGAGCAAGCGGGTAGAAACATTTTCCAGAGTAATACCGCAATGGGTAAAACCAAGAGGTTACCCAATGCACACAGTGGTGAAAAATTGATATGCCCCCAAACGGCGTATTGAAGCCAAACCACTGCATGCTCGAAGAAGAGTTTGTACTCATTGTGCTGAGCGGTAATGAAATACAGAAACTTATCGCCTAGGCTGTGACATTGCGACAACCCATTCACAAAGGCAAGTATGGCGTTGAAATCGTCCCCAAGGGGAAAATTGATGATGTCGCGAAATAACATGCCATAGAACATAACGATTGGAAGCACAATCGCCAGCAGAGTTGCAATCAAGCTCAGCATTGGCGTAGTGGCGGTTGGCGTTATGACAGGAGGTGCGGCGACACGCTTGTCCCATGATGCACGGAAGCGCGCGGCTGTGCCTTGATCGCTCCCAGCCCGCTCTTTTCCAGGCGAATGCATCTGGCTCACATGTCCCTCTTGCTATAGTCGCCGCGGCTTAAATGCTTCTCGAGCCATAAGTAGAGACAGATAAAAAGATAGCGGCTTCCCATCTCTTGGATCTTCAGCTTGGCCACTCCGGAACGCCGGTTACGCCAGGTGATCGGGATAACTGTCCAGGAGTAGCCACGAATGATGGTTTTCAAGGGCATTTCGACCGTGAGATTGAAGTGCGCTGACAGCAGAGGTTTACAACCTTCGATAACAGTTCGGCGGTAGGCCTTGAAAGCATTGGTCGTGTCGTTGAGTCTGATGCCAAACAGCATCCGGATGAAGAGGTTTGCCAGGCGGTTAAGGAAAAGCTTGATCGAGGGGTAGTCGATGACCCCGCCGCCCTTCATGAAACGTGACCCAAAGACAGCATCCCAGCCCTCACCGAGTTTTTCCCAATAGCGAACCACATCGCGGCAGTCGTCCGACTCATCGGCCATCATCACGACCGCGGCATCACCGTTGATGTTGATAAGTCCATTCGCGACTGCGTGACCAAATCCATGAGGAGGCCCGTTGCGGAGCAGGCGAGCTTCCGGGATGCGCTGGCCGATCTCTGTGACAATTTGGGCTGTGCGATCGGTACTGCCATCGTCTACTACGATGATTTCGTGAGCGATGTCGTGCAAACGTAACTCAAGATGCAGATGTTCGACAGTAGATGCGATGCACCCCTCCTCATCCCTGGCTGGTATGACAACGGAAAGAACTCTTAGTTCCGGCTTGGGGTCTGGAGAGCCGTTGATCATGAGTCATACCGTTCCAACCGGATCGCGTGCAATGAGAGCGACAGCAAAGGCGCAGAGAGCAGAGATGAAAACCTTCCTATCCTATGCGTCTTCCAGCTGGAGGTTCCTGCCCGCTTTTCCTACGAGTTTTGGACACTCTCAAAATAGTACGTTTCAGTGACTTTTCGGCCCGAAGGTTCAAAGCGTGGCTGGTGAATCCAACCAAGCCGGTGCGCGACGAAGCTGACGGTGGTTCCGAGCACGCCAAGTCCATACTTAACGCTGCGGCGAAAGTTGATCGACGATGCCTCAGGGAAGTATTTGGTCGGGCAGGAGATTTCGCCGATGTTGAACTTGAACATCACGGCCTGCGCAATCATCTGGTTGTCGAAGACGAAATCGTCAGAGTTCTCGAGCAACGGCAGAGTCTGCAACAGTTGCCGCGAGAAAGCACGATAGCCGGTGTGATATTCCGACAGCTTGACTCCCAATAGAAGATTCTGGAAGGCAGTCAGCATGCGATTGAATACATACTTGTAGAGCGGCATGCCGCCCTTGAGTGCGCCCCGGCCAAGAATGCGGGAAGCAAGGACCATGTCATAGACACCGCTGGCAACCATGCTGGCCATCGCGGTAACGAGCAAAGGAGTGTATTGATAGTCGGGATGCACCATGACCACGATGTCAGCTCCGGAAGCGAGAGCTTCGCGATAGCAGGTCTGCTGGTTACGGCCGTATCCGTAGTTGGCGTCGTGCACGTATGTCTGCACTCCAAGCTTGCGGGAGAGATCAGCCGTTTCATCCTTGCTTGAATCATCGACAAGAATCTTGATATCGACGATATCGGGCAACTCCGCCAACGTCATTTCCAGTGTTTTCGCGGCATTGTATGCAGGCATCACTACCGCTACGCGCTTCCCGTTGATCATGGTTTTGCCTCCGTGTTCTGGTCCATTCCCTGATAGGGCATGGGGCCGTCGTCTTTGCTCGAGAGATCAAGTTGTGCCTGCGCCGAATACGGCTCAAGCGTGGCAGGATAATGATCTGCGTTCACCAACCACACCCGCCGGTTCTTATAGTAGCTGATCAATTCCGTATTATGGGCCAGGTCCATATCGCGTGCCCATATCACTTTTTGGCCATCGATATCCGCGCCGTTGTAAACCCATTCGTCGACCGGGCTGCGGCGAAAGCCGTGGTAAACGATCACCAATTGTCGACCCGGTTGGGACTCCAATCGAGTTTCAACCGAAGCCCTTTCCGTGCCAAAATCTGCGGGGCCGTACCAGGTAAAGTTCCAGCCGGTTACTGGCCACTCCTTGGGCGCCATTCCAAGTGGTGTTGCGAAGAGCCGAACGACAGACATCAACACGCAGACGGAGATGCTCATTCGGATCAACGCCAGTCCTACCGGTTTTTTTCCCGGCCTCCATACTCTGAGATGTCGCATAGCCTGTAGCCCGATCGCGTAGAAGGAGGCTGTAAAGGCAGCAAGGTAATGGGCGATCAGAAATATCTGGATCGACATTCCGCAGGCCAGCAAAAGTACGCCCCACACCAGAAAGCGGATGCGCCGATCCAGGAAGACGCGCCGAATCATGAGGAGCGGGGGCAAGAGCGCAAATCCCGCGAAAAAGAAGATCGATATGGCGACCTTTATTGCGGATTCCTCTATAAATTTGGTTTTGGAGTGGATGTTTTTATATGCGGCAAGTTCGCAGTCAATGTAAAAACGCTTGATTTCCGCACTTCGATAAGCCGGAGTTGGCCTCGGCTGCTGCCATATGAAGTAAGGCGCCACCGCATACGTTTGACGGTTGATCGTGTATGGGAGCGTTGTCGGCTTGCCGAACGCGACCTTATCGTAATATCCCAGCCAACCTAGAGTTGCAATGATGATTGCCAGGGGTACGGCGACGCGGCGGGCTAATACAATCGGTCGCGGACGGTTTTTTCCGCGTAGAGTCCATTGCCCCAGCGAGATCGCTACCGGAAGGCAGAGTAGAAAGCCCTCATAGGGCCGCGTGAGAATCTGCAGGGCGATTCCGATGGCCATCAGCAAGCCATAGCGCATTTGCGCCGTCTTCCGGATCCGCGGCAGTGCGCCGAGTATCAGCGCTCCTCCCAGTGCTGCGATGGTGCCCGCTGAGTGATAGGAATTGACCCAATAGCCGTAGAGCGCCAGATGCAGGATAGAGATCATGCCGCCAAGAAAGGCCCATCGTGGCGGAAGCCATGCCTGCAGCATCCAGCAGATTGCCGCGCACATGCACGCGCCGGTGATCAGGACGCCAAACCAGGGATTACCGAAGAGCAATTTGCCGGCTGCAAGCATCAGTCCTTCGCCAGGGAAATACATCGACCCGTAGGTCGGCAGCATATCGATGTGCAGGCTTTCGAAATGGACCCACATCGCGGGAGTGGGATTCGCGAGCCGCCCATGCAGAAATGTATCCGCAGAGAGAAGAAAACTGAAGTCGTCATTGCAGAAAGGGTGCGGGATAGGACGGAAGGGAAGGATCGCCAGCCGTAGCAAGGGTGCCGCGACGCCCGTAACCACGACGGAAAGACGCCTGTTGTCGGCAAGCTTATTGAGCTGGCGCTCAATGCTTCCAAAGAAACTTGATCCGGCTCGTGGAAAGGCGAAACAGACACCGAATCCGATCGTTGTGAGATAGAGTTCGAGGAGAGGGAGCGTTATAGAGGTATCTGCCGGAGGAGCGGTAACCATGCGGATTTCAGATACCTTTCATTTCAGCATCCAAGGACTGTCCGACATAGCCGCTCACATAGTGGAAGCGTCAGCTCTGGCGTCTCAAGTAAATGATCGCGCTGGATTTATTACAGGATTCTATAGGTCTGGATCGTGCAGTCTGGTGTGAAAAATATCGGAGGCCAGAACGCGCATGCCTGTCTTGTCCGGCCGGAAGAAGGCCTATGTAACGTCCGTCTTCTGAAGACCTGGAGGGTCTCATGCCAGTTCGGAATGAACGTCGTTTCACAGCCAGGAGAGCGATTGGAGGTTGGTTCTCCTCCTGTAGCTCTCCTGCCGGAAACCATGCGAGGCGTGGTGGGTTCAAAACAACTGCTCAGGTTCGTTGGATTTCGCAGCGACTAGGTGATGTTGCTGCTGACCGTGGTTCCGATCTGGCTGAATGCAGCGTTGATGTCATCGGCCAGCTTGCCCATACCTGCAACGCACGCGAAGGCGATGAGGGCGATGAGCAGTGCGTACTCGACCAGATCCTGGCCTTCTTCCCTCTCAACAAGGTTCTTGACGGTGAAATGTAGCTTAAGCAACAGTTTGTTCATGAGTGTTCTCCCCTAGATTGAATCCCAGTTCCAGACTGGGGTTGCCTCTTAAATAGCAAGCTCCGTGCCAAACTTTAATGGATCGTAAGTTTATTAATATCAACACGTTACGGAAAATTAAAAATCAAACTGTGAACCAGTGTATACACCCTGCTCGGATTTCAGGCGCGGACGGTATACATGACCGGAAAGTGTAGTAACAAAGAAAGTTGTAGGGTGCGGCCGACAGATTGCCGGTTTGGGTGACTTAAGTGACTCATTCGAGGTATGGATAGCGGGCCGGGTAGGCGACGCTTCGTTTCGCTTAACCCGGCCCAGGCAGCGGATTATGTTGTCGGAACCGGCGCTCTCAAAACTTTAGGTACTTCCCTTCAGGCATCTGCTGGCTGTCGCGAACCGGATTGACAACGATTACTGGGCGACGATGATTTCTTGACTCTCTCCCAGGCTGTCATGTGGCTCATCGTGCATCCTGTTGCCGTTCATCGCGTATGCATACCATAGCAGCCAACCTAGCGGCAGCCACATGCAGGCCGTTGATTTCATGCACATCAACACCAGTGCCAGGCTGTTGAGAGCTATCAGGATCTCCATGGAGTATCGCCTGGGCTTCGAATTGATGGCTTCGTTAAGCGCAGGCAGTAGCACAACCTGATCAGAAAACCATCCATACGGAGAGGTGATTATGGCCAGGAACATGACCAGCAATCCATGACGCAACCAGTTCCAGTCCGACCTGTTGCGCCAGTAATAGGCAACCGCCCATACGGCTGCAACCGCCGAGGGCAAAAGAGCAAGCCATGCCCACTGTACATTGATAAGAAACCGCAGGAGCGTCGGCAGCGTGGGAAAGTAGTTGTGAGCGAGGGACGATCCGCGTATAAGTGCCCAATAGTCCCGCCACACTGTTGGAACTCGCAACGTGACTAGAGCCGAACTTGCGGCGAGTGATGAAGCGAAACCCGCGAGCGCAAGCACGTTCTTCTTGAGAATGCTCTCTAACAGAAGAACAATCCAAACGATCAGAAACAGGTGAGGTTTTATCGCCATCAGCGTCAGCGCCGCGCCCGCAAGAAAAGGCCGGGTCCGATGATAGCGAAGAAAGATCACCCATCCCAGGAGCAGGAACGGAGAGCTTTGCATCATTATGAAAGATCCGGTCACAGGGGCAAAGATGAATGCTATGGTGCGGTACCTTGGGGGAACCTGAAGAATGAAGATTGAGGCTACCAGGCATCCAGCCGTAATCAGAATCCATAAGACGAGGCCCACGCGTTCGCTGAAGAAGCCTAACCCTGCGATCAGAGGCAGGCTCCATGGCGGATTCAACATGATGAGCGGAGAGTCCAACAAGAACCCGTGCGCCTTTTCGAGTGCCAGGATATTCACGCTGGAATAGGGATTCAGGCCGCTCAGGAAAAGCTTTGCCGCGCTCCAGTATTCGATATAGTCGTTCGACGTGGCGCGGCTATTGGCTGCTGTGACGACGGCAACTCCCGCGGCCAAAATCAACAGGGCAGCGATGGCGCGCAAAACCTGCGTCAATCGTTTACGGAACATTCAGTTTCTCGCGCTCGACAGCATTCTATTGTTCAAGGTTCCTCTTGCGCTTACAGTGACCAAGCAAAAATCGCGATAGCTCCCGGGCGGACGATCGAGACGGCCCACCTCAACATGAACCTATGCGTGGCTGACACCCCACGGCTTTGTGCGAAGCAGAGCTCGCGATGCCGCCGGCGGATACGACCTCTGCGACCGTTAAAAATATACGCGTTGGACGAATAACCTCATTCTCTTTGGTCAATCCTGGCTTCGGTGTTTCGAATCGGATCGTCTGGTTTTGACTTATCTAACATACCTTTAGGAGAGCAATGGTAGATGAGTTCCAAGTGATCTCCCGCGCAGGAGCCACTCTGACTGGCCGTTCCGACGGGAAGTTCAATTACGGAATGCGCGAGAAGGCAAACAGAGATTCGCCACGGACCTACATTATGCCGAATCTTCCTGATCCTGTGTTTTCGATCCAGGTAGACAAGATCGATGGCGAATCGCATGCCAAAAGTGTGTACGGATTCGCACGGGACAATCCAGAGGCCCTCGCCTTTCGCCAACCCGTCCCGGCCAAGCAAACCTCGCGAGCGTTTCGCGCTGGTGCCTGCGACTTCGACGTGTTCGGCGAGAATTGTCCCGCGCGTCCTATTTATAAATTGGACAGACTCATCTTCATCCACAGCAGTTGCAGGTCGCGCTTCCTTGATTTTGTGGGCGTCCAACATAGGATTATGCTTCCTGGCTGATTGGATCAATGAAGTCCGCCCAGATTCGCGCATGCTCATTGAGGAGCGGTAGTAGTAACCGGTGCGGGAGATTGTGGAGTCTGTGTCGCACCTGCTCCAGTCGTGCCCCTTCCGAAGGTAACGCCGCTCTGATCGACGACCAGCGGTGGCTCCGGCCGCATTGAATCCTTCAGTTGTTCGACCGGCATGCTCTTGGGTGCCGGAGCCATCGTATTGGCCGCGGTTTTGGCATCCGGATTATTCATCGGAATATTGCTGTTCGGGGGCAGGAAGCTGTTCGGATAGTGCAGTTTCGGCGCCTCTACACCTGCCTGGATTGGAGCCACAAGTTCGGGGGTCACGATGACCAGCAGTTCCGTGTTAGTACGAGTCTTTTGCATCGACTGAAAGAGCTTTCCGAGAATCGGAATATCGCCGATGAAGGGAACTTTCTCAAAAGTATCCGTCTCCCGATTGTCCAACAGTCCGCTGATCGCGAAGCTCTGGCCGTCACTCAGCTCGACCTCAGTGGTCATTTTGCGGGTGCTGATAGCAGGAACGTTGAATCCTGAGATCTGGATGGCGTTTGAAAAGTCGAGCGAGCTGACTTCCGGAGCCACCTGTAGCCGGATGGTCCCTCGTGGGGTGATGACCGGCAGGAAATTCAGCCGGACTCCGTATTCCTTGAACTCGATCGTGACCGCACCGGCACCGCCTGCAGAAGTTCCCTGAACGAGGGGATACGGGTATTCACCACCTGCAAGGAAGCTGGCCTGCTTTCCGTTCGTGGTGATGACATTCGGTTCCGCTAACACCTGTACGACACCCTTGTTTTCCAATGCCTGAAGCGTTGCGCCCAGGTTGAGGCCCGGCAGGAATGCAAACATATTGAGTTGGTTGGCGATGGTAGCGGTGGCCGCACTTCCTGTCGTCGGTAGAGTAAGACCCGGCGGGCTGAACTGCCCCGTGGTTGCAGCTCCCACTACGTTCCCGAAACCAGTGCTGAAAAAATTGATGCCCAGTTGTTTCTCGAGAGTTCTGTCTACGCTGGCAAAGCGCACCTTGAGCATGATCTGCGGGTCCGAATTAGGTACGTCTGCATATAGAAGGTTAACGACCTTCCCGACGGAAGAAGCAATCTGCACAGCACGTTCTGAACTGGCCAGGTCCTTCACGGTTCCACGGAGAAATACCGTTTCGTTATCAACTGAAACCTTGATGTTCTGTCCGGGCAACTCGATCTTCAGTTCACGTCGCAGGCTTTCCAGCCGAGTGTTGTCGATGGCTGCGTTGGAGCGGACCGAAACGTTAAAAAATTGCCGCTCCCCACCTTCCTCCCAAATGATCAGGCTGGTCTCTCCCGGAGCCTTTCCGTTGATCATGATTTCGGTGGGGTCTACCGCTGAAGCCTCCGCAAAATCACCCAGTCCTACCGCGACGCGTTGAATAGGATGCGAGGTATCGACCAGCACCGTTTTTCCGACCGTAACCGTCAGTTCGTTCTGGGAGTCTTGAGTGGCCATGGTTGCAGTCGACCCCGCAGGGTTCTGCTGCGCCAGCATCACGCTTCCTTGCAGAAGCGAAAAAGCAACTGTGCCTAAAGATACGAGGGTAATTCTGATTCCTGTCTTCACTGTTGTCCCTCGGGAGTGGCGAATTTCTGACTGCTTTTTTGTGTTCCGTTGATTACTTCAATTGTGTATGCGGGTGCCTTTTTCTTGACGACAACGACTGGCCGGCTCTTCACCGGAGCCGATTTTGAATCGGCGAAGAGGTTGCTGACATAGGTTCCCGTAGTCTGAGCCGTCTGCGTATCCGTTGGATTGCGCAGTACCAGCTGGATATGAGTTTGCGAACTGGCAAGGCTCAAAAGCTCCGCCTGTTCCGGGCTTACCAGAAGATTCACAACCTGCACCGGTTTCGCCTTACCCTCATTGTCCTTCTGGATGTCCGTTCCGGCAGACAACACCTGGATGTCCTGCAGAAGAGTTTTGACCTTCTGGCCTGTCGCGCTGTTGTTGTCGTGGCCTGGAGGGTCGCCGGAGATCAGAACATCTACCCGCATTCCTGGCGTGACGAACCCTGCGACACCTACCACTTCGTCTACCTTGACGGCACAGGCGCGCATTCCTGCAGGAATTGTGGCCGCAAGGCCCCCGCCTGATCCGACCGGCGCCAACCGCTGGTCCAGGATGGGTTCACCCTGATACATGTTGGCCATGGCCCCACGGCCTATCGCCTGCTCCGGTTTAAGGAGCGCGCCTTTCGGCAGCGACCCACCGATATCGACCATTGTCACATCAGAGGCAGTCAACAGTTGGCCGAGCTTGATATCGTTCGCTGCCGCAACGACGGCCGTCGTTGCAGACTGCTTTGTCGCTGCCTGCAATCGATTGCCCACCAGGCGCCAGACCAGAAAGGCGCATATCGCGGCGATTACAAAGGCGCTGAAGAGAATTGTTAGGAGTCTACGGTTCATCAGAGGTCCTGTGGCTGCTGTTTCTGGTACTTCTATCGCAATTGCCTTGCCAAAGTAGAAAACCAATAACTCCGCGCTAAATCACGCATTTAGGGCCGCGGTTCGCCGCCGGGTGTGAACACGTGTATACCACTGCTCCCCGTTGTGTAGACGGGTAGACACGCCGGTCGTGTAGATCGCGGTTTCTCAACGATTTAGGGGGATTCTCAAATTGGCCTGCGAATTGCAACTTTTGGATGGGTGTTTATCGGCCTGGAAGGTAAGGTCTTGATCGACGGACCATGATGGCTCGGCAAACCGTGGCGGGGCAGAGGAGATAGCAACAAGAGATGAGATTCGCGCCTATGACGACGCTCTTTGCCGACCCGGTCCCATCCAACTCCTTTGTTTCGCCCTATCTGGTTTCCGGCGTCCTCCATGCAGTGGCGCTCAGTCTGCTGGGTATCCACGCATTCGAGTCACATCGCATCATCGAGCGCTTTCCGAACGACGATCGATACGCCGTGCGCCTCCTTGAGCTTCATAGCCCACAGCCTCTCCCGGCCCGGAGTCCCGGCAGCATATCCTATTCGAAGTTTGCCCCCGCTACGTCCGGTGCCAGCGCCGCGGAAGGAAAGGCCTCTGCTGGTGCGGGAACATCGGCTTCAGCGGCTCTTCAACTGCCGGTTCCCCGGTTGATGCCCGCGCCACATCTTCTCATCCAGCCCGAAGCGCCTAAAAATGTCGTGTTACCAGAGAAAGCGCCGATTCCACTCCTGGTTCTGTGGGGTCCTGAGAAGGTGGTAGTCAAACGGCCCATGCCTCCTCTACCGCAAACGCCTTCAATATCCGAAGTGCACCCCTCCCTTGATACGCCAATCAAAGAAGAGAATCTGGCGGAATTCAAGGTGGCTCCGTCTTCGCTGTCCACCAGCACGCTCACGATGCCTGCAGGAACCACGTCTCCCATCGTGGTGCATGGGCCAGAGCAGGCAAAAAAAGTTCCAGAAACGACGTCGTTATCTCCCCAACTGAAGCCGCCCACTCCGGCAAAGATCCTCTCGCTGTCAGATGTAAGAGTGCGAGAGGGAGCTGTTGCGATTCCCCTCGCGAACCAGGGCTCGCCGAAAACCAATCCCGGCATGACCGTTCCTGGTGTCTTGCACGATCCATCGCTCTTGAATGCCAACTCGGCTGGCGTGGGTGGTAATGGTAAAGCGACCGGACAAAAGCGTGGCGCAGATTCACGCGCCCAGGATGGCACGACTGGTGGACTGGGTCACGCCGGTACGGGAACCGGTGCTGTATCTTCAGCCAATGCCGGCGCTGGCACAACGTCGGCCCGGTCCACAGAACCGGGAGTCGGAACGCTTGCAACGAAGACCGGAGTGCAAGGACCACCCGGGAGTGCAACGCAGGCTGCTCCTGGGATCTTTCCATCCGAGGCTGCGGGTTCTGGAAGCTCTTCTGGACCGCCGGGCGGCTCTGTGCATATCAGCCTGCCGCATGATGGGCAATTTGGTGTTGTCGTGATTGGATCTTCGGTCGCGGATCAATATCCTGAAACGGCCTCGATGTGGAGCGGCAGGATGGCATCGACAGTGTATCTCCGCGTCGGGCAGCCAAAGAGCTGGATCATGCAGTATTCGCTGCCGAGCCTCATCGAAGCATCGACCCCGGCGGGAGGGCGTTTGGAAGCTCCATGGCCGTTCGAGATTGTCCGCCCCAACATCGACCCGGCGGATGACGACTCCGACGCAATTATCCTTCACGGCTTCGTCAATCAAGAGGGCCGCTTCGAAAAACTTCAGGTCGTCTTTCCCCCGCAAATGACCCAGGCCGGCATGTTGCTGAATATGTTGAATGAATGGCAATTCAGACCGGCGCGTCTGAACAGCGCCGCCACAGCGGTGGAAGTGCTCATCGTCATTCCAGACCAGTCGCAATAGAAGCTGTCTCATAAACCCAAGACCGATCGAAACTCCTCGGATGAGACTCGCAATCAAGGCGGGTCTCAGGTCGTTCGACGAAGCTTCAAAAGCATATGTGAGACAGCTTCTAGCGTCTGGAAGCAATCTCACAAGCCTCGCTTGGCCACAATGCTGCGACAGAGATCTCTGTTGAAGCCGCATATCTCGAAGGTGGGTTACAGGGATCTATCCGTTCCAAGGCCAATATCCCGAAAAGGAAAAGCCCGGAAGCATTGCTCCCGGGCCTATCCACGGCTTGTCCGCAAATTGCGTCGTCAAGCCGTAGCGGCATTGAAGATGCTATTGGGAACCAATCGTGCTTTCGTCAAGTCGCCTGCGATAGCTCCGAAAATCTGGGCCAGCGCGGTTTCCGGGTTTTCGCTGGAAGTGCAGCCGCTACTCTTGCCGTTGGGAGCGTCGGTGAAGAACGTTTGTGCGCTCGAAGCAATCTGCGACATTGCCGAGCATGGCGTGAGCCCGCCGGTGTCTGTGCTGCAGCTGCTCGAAGTAGTCTCAGATCCGTACGCGACCGCATAGATCGTGGTTCCGGAATTGGTAATCGATTTTGCAACATTGATCGCCTGTTGGCACTGCTGCTTCGTCGATGGGTAGGTTGAGCCCGAAGTTGCCGCAACCGTTCCTAGCTGGGTCTTGGTGCCCTTGGTCGCTACATATTCGAGAGTTCCCGCCGCCATCAGTGTAGCGTTAGCCGCGCCGTCGCTGAGCAGGACGATGGCGTTTTGCGAGCCTGGGCGCTGTGTTTGCTGATACATTATCAGTTCCTGGGCTGCGACCAAGGCGCCCGCGTAGAAAGTGCCGAGACCGCCTGGCGTCTGCAATCCCTGGCAACCGCTTGATCCTCCCACGGCCTCCACAAGGTTGGAGCTGGTGTTGAGAGTAGAGGAAGAATCGCTGGTCCGGAAATCCGACAGAAAGCCGGTTACCTGGTAGCTCGGGGTCGTGGTCGAGGTGGAGGGACCATACGTTCCCGCAACCGCCGTTCCCGAACTGTTGGTGTTGGAACCATAGGTTACGGTGGACGACGAGGTATTGGACAAGCCCGGAAAGGCAGTAGAACTGCTCAGATCGGGATAAGAGTAACCGGCCGTTGTGTTGACGGTGGGACCGGTGCACTTGCCGGTGTAGTCGTTCTGCATTGTGCTGGCTTCACCGTTGGGAAAGGTCAGCAGGCTGATCATATCGACCGCATTGGTATCCCCGGTGGGGCAGGTTGACAGATCTCCAGCGCAAGGCGCCGTATTATGCAATAGGACCCTTGCGCCCACCAGTGCACATCCCTCGCTGGTGGTGTATTTCGTGCTTGTGTAGGGATCGGTGCAGGAATCCGAACCCGATTGTCCCATCGAGGAAGTCGAATCAATGATCAGCGCGATGTTGTATGGGGTAGAAGCCGACCCGCTTGCCGAGGCAGTGGCCAACGCGGTAAGCGTGACACTTTTAGCGCCAAAATACTTGGCCAGCGTCATCGGTACCGTTACCTGCTGTGCTACCTGGATTACGTTGTACGTGCCGCTCGCCGTGGCACACGGGATAGGCAAAGTCGCGTATGCGATGCACTTCACTTTCGGGTATCCCGATACCATCGTGACCCCGGATAAAGCGCTATTCTTCTCCCCGCTCACCCCGCTGTAAGTATTCGCGTTGGAGACCGCTGTCGATTGGACCGGCAGGCCCGATCCGCCGGCAAGTGCCGAGGCGTTGGTAGACATAAGAAGTTCCTGATAACTCAGGTACACGCGTCCTGTGTCGATTACGAACCCTGCCACGCCGAAGAGCAGGAGTTGCAGCGAGAGGATTGCCCAGACAAATACCTGGCCCTGTTCGCGGCGCGGAACGCCCGACGCCCTGCCCGTCAACCGTTGATGTGGTGTGTTTCGTTGTGTCATTGAGACAGCTCCGTGATCGAAGATATGAGATTGCAACTCGATGCTGGGAGAGGATTGAATTTGACCAGGCCCAAAGTAAACGCGGTCGTTCCGCTGCAGGAGTAAGTTACTTGCAAGGTAACGGGTGCGCCTGGGCCGGCGTTTGTCAGAGTAGTAGACCCACCGGTGCAGCTGGGAGATGCTCCCTTGGTAAACGGGTACGATGTTCCATTCAACGTGAAGGAGAAGGTCATGTTGGAACTTTGCAACAAGGACGCAACCTGTTGCACGGCAGTGGCTACCGTGGCGCATGGGTCCGAATCGTTTCCGCGAGCCAGCGCGAGCTGCTCGCCGCCCATATTGACTGCCTCGGTCAATTGCAGATACTGGTTAAAAACGATTCCAAAACCGGTCATGCCTAACACGAGGATCATGAAGATCGGCACCGTCAAAGCCATTTCCACTAGCGCGGCCCCGCGTTCGCCATCGCGCATGATGCTCCGCGCCTTTTTCACACCACGTCCGACCATGGGAATCACCTTATTTTGCATCATCCTCGCACCTAAAATAGACGCACGTCAATACCACATTAGTTGGCATTTAAGTAAGAGTACCTTAGTTCGGCAAAAGATAACTGCTGTACTTTCCGGATTACAAATCGCGCTTTCATGGTCACGATAGCCACCTTATCGGGGCGTCATATGTTCGCTCTGTCGGAGCAATCAGGCGTAGTCCCTCTACCGGAATCCAAGTATCAAGGGCGACGCGTTCTGCATTGGCGCCACCCATACTTTATGACCCCATTACATAATTCACCGTCACACTGCCAATATCCGAAGTCAATTCCTTGATGAATTTAGCGAATGATTTTCTATCTGCTCCATCCACCAGCAGGCTTTGTCCACGGCGGGGATCGCCGATATCTGGAAGCAGAAACTCGACTCCCGCGCCATCCTCTCCACATCGGACCACCTTTGCCTGCACGGAAAGCGACTTCTTCGTTTCGCTTTCTCTCGTGTCTTTCATTTGCAGCGTCATCATCAGCAGTGTTCCAGGGTACCAACGATCTTCCGTCAGTAGATACAGTCCCGCCGGGCTGATATCGCGGATGCTGTGTTCCTGGGGGGCCGCTCCAGTCCAGTAATACGCCACCAGCTGAGGCGCGAACATACGCTCGGCATGACGCCGATCCTTGGAAGAAATGCGATTCAGCAAACTTTTCCATGCCAGCATATACAACCTGCCTCCGGGGTCCTTATTTCGACGAGAAGTCGAGCTCTTGGGAAGGCGCTTTTAGATGACTCTCTATTTCCTCACCAACACAAATCAGCAATTGGTCGCCCGTCTGAGTCTGCGAGGAATAAATGGTGTGCGTGGGAAGCTCCAGCACACTTGTGGCATGGGGGATTAATGGCGATACGCGAAATGTAGGAAACGACTCGACTACGTGAAGTACCCTTAGACGGTCGTCGAGATAGATCAGGTCGATCGGAAAAAGAACACCCATGGTATGTATGCCACGTGAAGGGACCATCCATAATCCCTCATCCAACCCTAGAGAGAGCTTGCCTATCAATCCTCTGAGCCGTGCCGTCGTGGTGTCTGCCACCGTAACACCAAGGCTCAGGAAGGATTCTCTCGTCTGGTTGTACACGCAATATCTCCGCTTTTGCATTGCGCCCTTCATTTATTCTGCCGCCAGATGCCGAAAACGATCCTCGAATTTCGGCAGCTGGCGACAGGGTTGCTACAAGCCGATGAGTTTGTATCTAGCCGGACTCGTCTGCTGTTAGTCGGTTGTGGGGGAGGCCAGTCCGTAAGCCGGTTGCCAGATCGGAATTTGGTCCAAAACTCTGCACATGATCCAAGAAGGAACAGCGCTTGCCAATCGCCATTTCCTCCATGGACCGGCAGACCGAAGAGTAGATTCCTTGAACCTGCTCTTTCTGTATCGAGACCTCGTTACCGAACCCGCGTGCGACGGCGCTGAATCAGAACGATCAGCACGATCACAGCAAGAACGCCAGCTACAACCTGGATCATCACGGTGCTGTTCATGTCGTTTCTCCCTTCTTGTTATTTAGAGAAAATATTCTGGAACGAATCCAGCATCGTAATTACGGCTGGACCCAGGACGACCAGAAAGAGGGAAGGAAAGATAAACAAGACCAGCGGAAATACAAGTTTGACCGTAGTCTTTGCCGCCATCTCTTCCACTTTCTGAGTACGTTTTGTTCGCAAATTTTCCGAGTGCACACGCAGCGTCTTCGCCACACTTGTGCCGAACTGCTCTGATTGCACCAACACAGAAACCAGATTGCGTACGTAGTCGACGTCGGTACGTTCGGCCATGTGCCGCCAGCAGTCTGTTCTTGGTCGCCCGGCTCTTTGCTCTAGAACTACAATCTTCAATTCGTCACAAAGTGCGGGTTGTGCTTTCGCCAGGTCTTCGGAGGTACGCTTCAATGCCTGATCGAGACTAAGGCCCGCTTCCAGGCAGATCACCAGCAGGTCGAGTGCATCGGGTAATCCACGACGAATCTTGTTTTGCCTGCGCTTGATAAGGCGTCCCAGAATCATATCCGGCGCCAGGAAGCCTACGCCGAGCGCACAGACGTAGAAAATAAACGGGTTTCCCGTGGCTAAACCGCTGAAGAACACCAGGGCGACAAGCAGCACCATGGAGACGACTTTCGTACCGCGGATGAAGGCTACCGCGGAGTCTTCACGATAGCCGGCGCGGATGAGGCGCTGCTGCAGTACGCCTACTTCAGCCTGGCTCTTCGGTATCACCTTTTCCAGGTGCTCGATGACGCCTGCGAGTGAAAATCCGGATTGTTGCAGCGTTCCGAACAGATTTTTCTGCTTGCCCTCAGGAGCAATCACTGCCGAGAGACGCTTTGACATCTGCTCGCGATAAAAGAGCAGCACACCGGCGCTGGCAAAAAGCAGAAATACGATCAGGAACGAAATGATTGCTATTGCCATGGAGTTTCCTTACACATCGATGTTCACGATCTTGTGGATGATCATGCCGCCAATGCAGGTCATAATCGCGGAGGCCCAAAGCAATTTAACGCCAATTTCGCGTGTCCACAGCAAACTCATCGATTTGGGATTAATCGTGTAGAGCAAAATGCCCAGAACTACAGGCAGTAAAGTCAGAATGAGGCCCGTCAGCCGGCCCTGGGCCGTATGGGTCATGATCTGCCGCTTGAGGCGGAAGCGTTCACGAATGACATGCGATGTCTTTTCCAGAACCTCGGCGAGATTACCGCCGCTTTCCTTCTGAATGAGGATGGCCGTTGCAACGATTTTCATATCCTGCAAAGGCACCCGAGTAGTCAGATTATCCATTGCAGTCCGTAATTCCAGCCCGTAATTTTGTTCGTCGTAGCAGATCCGAAATTCGGTGCTGATAGGCTCCGGGCACTCTTTGGAGATCAGGCTGAGTGCAGAGTTCAGGCTGTGACCAACCCGCAATGCGCCAACCATGAGATCCAGCGACTCCGGCAGTTCTATCTCGAACTTCTTGAACCGGCGGCTGCGCTTGAAGAGCACAAACATGAATGGCGATGAACCCAGCACGATTCCAATGGCGAAAGCAAACCCTGCATTGTCAAATTTCAAGTTGATCAAGTAGGACGAAACCAGGAATGCGGACAGACACATCAGAATCAGTCCTCCGGTCGTCCACTTCACGTTCGCTTGATACAGCATCAACCGGAGTCTGGGCGCCAACTCCATCTTGCTCAGCCAGCGATTAATCCATGGAACTCCGCTTAACAATTCTTGCTTGCGCAGATCCACGGCCTCATCCCCGGTGTGAGTCCAACTTGTGGCAAGCGCGGAATCCAACCGAGCCAGTACCTTCTTGGTCTGTTGCGACGAACCCGTTCCGGTTGCGATCAGAATCAAGGCAACAACGGCGAATGCGCCGATAAACACAACTGCGAAGATTAGACTCATCTCAACTTCCTCTGTCGACTAGTTCACTTCGAGCACGTTCTCGAATAGGCTGGGGGGCAGGAATATACCAGATACGCGAAGACGCTCTAAAAACTTCGGACGAATATGCGTCGGTTGAAACGCTCCGATCACCTTGCCGTCCGGCCCGATGCCTTTTTTGTGAAACGTGAAGATATCTTGCATGCTGATCACGTTCTCTTCCATGCCGACGATTTCAGAAACGCTCATGACTTTGCGCGTTCCATCGCTCAATCGTGAAACCTGCACGACAATCGTCACCGCGCTGGATATCTGCTGCCGCACGGTTTTCTCGGGCAGATTCAAATTGCTCATCGCCACCATTGATTCCAGACGGCTCAGGGCGTCGCGCGTCGTGTTCGCGTGAATCGTCGCCATCGAACCTTCGTGACCAGTGTTCATCGCCTGCAGCATGTCGAACGCTTCTTCGCCGCGTACCTCGCCAAGGATGATGCGGTCAGGGCGCATACGGAGACTGTTGATCAATAGCTGCCGTTGACGTATTGCGCCTTGACCTTCCACGTTTGGCGGACGGGTTTCGAGGCGCACAATGTTCTCCTGCGCCATTTGCAATTCAGCAGCGTCTTCGATGGTGATGATGCGTTCACTCTGCGGAATGTACTGCGACAGAATGTTGAGGAAAGTCGTCTTACCTGCGCCTGTTCCACCTGAAATGAGAACCGTGATTCGCGCTCGCACCGCAGCCGCCAGCACTTCCATCATCTCGGCTGAAATGCTCTTAAGCGCCACCAATTGATTCGCCGCAATGGGTCCCGTGCCGAAACGGCGTATGGATATGGAAGGGCCATCCAGGGCGAGAGGTGGAATAATCGCGTTCACACGCGAGCCATCCGGAAGGCGTGCATCCACCATCGGTGACGATTCATCGACGCGGCGACCAACACGGGAAACAATCCGATCGATAATTTGCAATAGATGACGGTCGTCGCGGAAGCTCGTATCCACTCGCTGCAAGCGTCCGCCCTTTTCCACGAACACATGGTCTTTATCATTGATTAGGATGTCGGATATCTTCGAATCCTTGAGCAACGGCTCCAGAGGACCCAGTCCGAAGACTTCGTCGAGCAGGTCGGATTGAATCTTCTCCTGCTCTTCATAGCTCAGCGGTACCTTCTGCTCGGCAATGATCTCATTTACGAGATTGGCTACCGCCTGGCGGGCCTGTGCCGAGTTGACGCGAGACAACTTCTCCAGATCCAGCCGGGAGATCAGGGTCCGGTGCACATCCGCTTTGAAGGTGTCTAAATTTAGCTGTTCCACGTTATTTCCGTCCTAAGGTTCGAATCTTCATCAAAAGAGACCGAACTTCTTTTTCTTTTCGACCACCGGTGGTAGTCCCGCCGCAGTTCTTGCCATCTGCTTAATCACCCGTGCAATCGGCGAGTCTTCGAGAGAGAGAGGCGTGGCTGTGTTCTGGGTGCGCCTTGCCGTGGCGTAGTCATTCGGTACCTGCCAACTCGCGGGTCGCGTTAGCGCCTTGTTGATGTGTTCCTCGTCCACGCCGAGCGAGCGCGCCATGTACCGGTTCAATACAATTTCCAGCTTCGCCGAAGTCTTGGTGAAGAACTCGGAGACAAGCCGATTCGAGTTCCTCAGCTCCGGAATGCTCACCTGGGTGACCAGGTAAATCGTCGAGGCCTGATCGAACAGAGAAGAATCAGCGAGTTCCAGCCGGGTGCCGGCGTCCACCACCACAAAGTCGAAGTCCTGTCGCGCGACGCCGAGTAGTTTGTCGACATCGTCATTTGTCGTCTGGGCCTGGGCGAATTTGCCCGGCGCGGCGAGCACGGAAAGTCCCGAGTCATGCTTCGTCAGCAGCCTGGAAAGAAAATTCGAATCCAGGCGAGCGGCATTCTGCAGGGCATTCACAGTCGAGTATTGTGCCGTGATTCCCAGATCAAGAGCTGCATCCCCCAGGGGCAGGTGCAGATCGATCAGCAGAGTGTTCTGTCCTGTTTCCGTAGCCAGCGAGACCGCAAAGTTGCAAGCCAGAGTGGTGACACCTGACCCCCCCTTGGCGCCGAGAAAAACAAACAATCGGCCGATGCTTTTCTTAACCGTCTTGCTGACCGGCTTGCGCACCGAAGCACGCACCATCGCTTCCGCGATTGCGTTGGGGGCAAAAGGCAGCGTGAGAAACTCACGCGCCCCTGCACGCATGCAGCGAACCAGCAACTCGGGATCGGCGTGCCCCGAGTAAACCATCACGGTAGGCGGCCCGTTGCCGCAGATTGCCTCGATGAGATCCAACGCGTACTCGGGATTGCTGTCCAGGTCAACCAGGATAACGTCGTAGCCGTCCTCGAGGATGCGGGGTACTTCGTCCAAATCAGGGTAAGTGGTGAATTCACGAGTAAGCCCGGCCTGCAACCCCGCCAGGGTAATCGCAATTCCGCTCCGGCGCTGTTGGTCCGGGCCGATCAGCGCGATCGTTAATACATTCGTTCCGAGAGCATCGGGATCTTGTGTCGGCATCGCCATCACTAAATTGAAACTCCTGCTAAACCAGACGTCGCTGGCTTGCTGCCTGCTACCCATTCACCGGCCATCTTCACCGGCCGTACTGCACTCCCGAATCAGCGGGAGAAAAAAGAAAGCAATGTTCCAAGCGCAATCGCTGGGGCATACGGAATGGCCTGACGGAACGGGTCACGTGCCGCGGTCTGGCTTGGAGCCCCTCCATCCAATTCCGCCATTTGCTTTTTCCCCTCTTGCCAGCTCTGATATTTGCGCAAAGCGACTACGCCCAGAGCCATCACACCACCCACCATGGCAGTAAACACGATCGCCAGCATGAGCTGCCGCGGACCCACCCAGGCGCCGATCGCCGCAACCAGTTTCACATCTCCCATCCCCATGCGGGCGAAGACCGCCAGGGCTCCGTACACCAGAAGTCCCAGAGCAAACCCTTCCAGGCTGTCTACCAGCGCATACGGGCCATGCGCCACCGCCGGTACAACAAACCCCAACAGGAGAAACGGAAATACCAGCCAATTGGGAATGCGCCTGCTGCGTAGGTCCGTAAATGTGGCCACCGCGAGGACTACTACTGTCGGCCACCAGGCTAAAGCATGCATTCCCATATCCCTCGGAATCCTTGTTTGCGTCTAACGCTGCAATTCTCCGGCCAAACGGAAAATTGCCAATAAGTACCGTATTACCAGTGTTGTAGATCGTTTTAGGGCCGACGGTGTGCACTGCTGTTTACATACTTCGTTCCGCGGTGATGCGCCGCATATACACTCGTTTGATCCAAAGGAAATACCCGTCGTCGGACACCCAGGCTGCCGCCTCGCACCAAGGCCGCGAAGCACAATGCGCGCCTTCTGGCGATTGGTTACCTGAAGAGGCGGCGGTGGGAGCTTGATGAAGCAGTTACGCGTAAGGTACTGATGGTACGATGTTTGTGGATGCAGTCGTCGATCTTCGGTAATAATCTCTAACGTAATACATGCAGATTACTACTTTGGTCTTGACTGTGATCGCGCTTCCGTGTTCCCTATGACTCAAAAGTGCCATTCAAAGAACGCTTGCACAGGCCGATAAAGGTAGTGCCTCTCCATGTATCGTTTCCGCTGAGGTTGTTGGCGGACGAACCCTGGCAGCTGCGGGTTTTTGCTTGCTGCGAGCGGAGATTGGCGGATGGAGTCCAAACCGAATGATTCGGATCGGGTTGTTTTCGGAAGATCGTACTCTGCAGCCTATACTGGCTTCCGCTCTCGGCAGAGAATTTCAGATCGTTTTCGCGGCAGAAGAATCGGTGATGAATGAGCGGATCGAAGCCGGCGATTGCGACGTGGTGCTGGCTGACCTCAATTCCGGTATGAGATCGCCCAGCTCTCGGATTGAGGCCACCCGCCGCCTCATCGAGCAATCAATTCCTGTTGTGACGATGGTGGATGACGGTTTGCGTCTCACTGCTGCCGATCTGGTTCGGAACGGCGCCTTCGGCTACTGCCGTCGTCCGCCGTCGATTCGCGACCTGAAGACGATGCTGCGCCGGGCTCATGAGAATTCTTCCCTTAAACGGCAGCTTCAGACGGTCCAGCAGCGATTCGACGAAAAAGCCCATTGCGATGGCATGATCGGCTCGAGTTTGCAGATGCAAAAGGTCTATGAGCTCGTCAATTGCGTGGCCGATCTCAATGCCTCCGTACTCGTCACCGGCGAAAGTGGCACTGGTAAAGAGTTGATAGCCAGGGCCATCCACAACCTTGGATCCCGCGCCAATAAGCCGTTCGTTGCGGTCTCCTGCGGCGCCATTCCGGAAACACTCATTGAGGCCGAACTTTTCGGACATGAAAAGGGTGCCTTTACCGGTTCCGTGGGTACACGCGAGGGCTTTTTCGAACAGGCCGGCGACGGAACCCTCTTTCTCGATGAAATCGGCGAGCTCAGCCTATACACCCAGGTCAAGCTCTTGCGCGTTTTGCAACAGCGCGAGTTCACCCGCCTCGGCAGCAGCCGCCTGATTCCACTGCGCGCACGGTTGGTTTTCGCAACCCACCAGAACCTCGGAGAGATGGTTGCCCAGGGCAAGTTCCGGCAGGATCTCTACTATCGCATTAATGTCATGCGCATCGACGCCCCGCCGCTGCAGGATCGCGCCGAGGATATTCCGCAGATCGCGACCCACTTCCTCGACCACTACACGAAGACGTACGAAAAGCCTGTACGCGGCTTTTACCCTGAAGCGATCGCCGCGCTGCAAAATTACACCTGGCCGGGCAACGTTCGCGAGCTTGAGAATATCGTCCAGCGTGCGATTATCGTTTGCCGTGGCGAATCGATCAGCCTCGAAGATCTTCCTGTGAACATCCGCGAAGAAAGCAACGTCGTCGACATTGGCGACTTTCACCCGGCGGGCTCGTTCGAACGGCAACTGCGTGACTACAAGATCAAGCTTGCCGAGAATGCAATCCGCGAAAACCATGGCAATAAGACGCTCGCCGCGCGCAGCCTGTGTATCTCTCGCGCTTATCTGCACCGCCTGATCCGCCTCGCCGATTCGGAGCCGATCCTCGAAGATGAAGACCAGCAGATCGGTACGGCGTGAGTTTCGCCAGCATTCCGGCAGCTACGGCTGCCGGACCCTCCCCTGGTATCTTGAAGCGCATCTTCACTTTTCCCGTCATGGTGTCGGCGCTCTTTTGCGTGCTCGCGGTGCTGACGGTCCGCAGCCGTTTTGACGATCCGGACATGTGGTGGCACCTGCGCATGGGGCAGGTCATCTTCAACTCTCACACCATACCCACGACTGACCTCTTCTCCTTTACCGCCAATCATCAGGCGTCCATCCCCCACGAGTGGCTTGCGCAATTCACCATATACCTCGCTTATCGAGCTCTCGGCTATTCCGGGCTCATGCTATGGCTCTGCGTACTTACATCCACCGTCTTCATCGCCGGATATCTCCTGTGCAGCCTTTACTCGGGCAATTGGAAGGTAGCGTTTCTCGGAACGCTGGTTCTCTTTGTCTTCTCCACGGTTGGATTGACGGTACGCCCTCAGCTTCTGGGCTATCTTTTGCTCATCGGTGAACTGTTGGTGATTCATCTCGGCCGCTCCCGCAGTTCGCGATGGTTCTGGCTCCTGCCTCCGCTCTTCGCCGTTTGGGTTAACTGCCATGGCTCGTTCTTTCTGGGCATTTTGCTGGCAACGATCTACCTGGTGGCTTCGTTCTTCGAATTCCATATCGGTTCGATCAGCGCCGCGCGCTGGTCCGCCCCTCTCCGCAAGCAATTTATCGCCGCGATCGTCGTGTCTGTCGCGGCTCTGTTCCTCAATCCCGCAGGCTTCCGGCAGGTTTTTTTCCCCATAGACATCATGCTGCGGGAGCCAATTAACCTCTCCAGCGTGCAGGAGTGGCGTCCTCTTGAACTGACCAGCGAGCGTGGGGTCATGCTCCTGCTCGTCCTGGCATCGATTTTCCTGCTTATCGGCCTGCGCAAGGCGGAGATCAGGCTGGAGGAAATGATTCTTCTCGCCCTGGGGGTATGGCTCGCCGGCAGCCATGACCGCATGCTCTTCGTCTTCGGTATTCTCGCGGCGCCCATTCTCGCGAGGATGTTGGCCGGCTTGTGGGACAACTATGATCCGTCAACCGACAGGCCTCTTCCGAATGCTGTCGTGATGGCCTTGGCCGCCGCGGTGATTGCGATAGGCTTTTCGAGGCCCGCGAACCTGGCGTCGCAGGTCGGAAAGGACAGCCCCGTCGATGCAGTCAAATACATCCAATCGCATCACTTGTCCGGACCGATGTTGAATGACTACACCGACGGCGGCTATCTGATCTGGACCATGCCCGAACATCCGGTTTTCATCGATGGGCGAGCCGAAATCTACGAATGGGCCGGAGTTCTGAGCCAGTACGCGAATTGGTTCAACCTGAACGTCGATCCCGAGGCGTTACTCGATAAATATCACATACAGTTTTGCCTGCTGAACTCGAGCTCGCACATGGTTCGCGTGCTCACGATGACTCATCATTGGAAGGTCGTCTACACGGACGCGAGATCGGCCGTCCTCGTTCGCGACGCATCCTGACCCGGTGTCTGCAACCTCACTTCCAGTCTTCCTTCCGGAACCCTTTTCGCCGCATGTGCGTATCGTTTTTCGCGTGAGCGAGCCAGTGGCCCGTTTGTTACACTTACCGCTGATTGCGTATTGAGATAGCGCCACCCGATCAAAGATCGAGCGGCGGGAGCAAACATGCCAGTCGTAGAACTCGCGGGAGTCACCAAAGCCTACGAGAGCAAAATTGCCGTCAACAACCTCAGCTTATCCATCGATGCCGGACAGATGTTCGGTCTTCTCGGACCGAACGGGGCAGGGAAGACCAGCTCTATCCGCATGATCATGGGCATTACCATCCCCGACTCCGGCACTATCCGGCTTTTCAATCGGCCCTTTGATCGCAAGAGTCTTGAGCGGGTTGCCTATCTACCTGAGGAGCGCGGACTTTACAAAAAGATGAAAGTCCTCGATCAGCTCATTTTTTTCGGCGAACTTCATGGCATCACGGCCGCCGACTCACGCAAACGCGCGGTCGACTGGGCCGAACGTCTCGACATCGCCGATGCTCTCGCTAAGAAGACAGAAGAGCTGTCCAAGGGTATGCAGCAGAAGATTCAGTTCATCTCCTGCCTGTTACATGATCCGGGCCTCATCATCATGGACGAGCCGTTCTCGGGTCTCGATCCGGTAAATACCACGCTTCTGGAGCGCACCCTGATCGAGCTCAAGCAACAGGGCAAGGCGATTGTTTTCTCCACGCACCGCATGGATCAGGTCGAAAAGCTTTGCGATGCGATCTGCCTCATCAACAAAGGCGAAGCGGTGCTTGCGGGCCGCGTGCGCGAGATCAAGAGCCGTTACGAGCGCAACCGCGTGATCATTGAGTTCGAAGGCTCCTCCAGTTTTCTCGATAGCGACGAAATTGCCGAATCTCAGAGTTTTTCCGGTCATGTTGAGATCAAGCTCAAACACAACGGCAACGCTCAGAAATTGCTCCAGCAAGCTTCATCGGTAGCCACCATCTACCGCTTCGAGCTCGTCGAGCCATCCCTCGAAGAGATATTCATTCAGACCGTCGGAGGCAGCGTCGATGCATAACGTTTTACTCGTCGCCAAGCGCGAATATCTTGAACAGATTCGCGGACGTTCCTTCCGTCTTACCACGATTCTGGTTCCTGCTGTATTCGCGCTCTTTATCTTTATTGGGTACATGTCCACGATGGGCTTGAACTCGCACAAGCACATCGTTGTTGCTTCCAATGACGCGACCCTTGCGAATGCTATTCGCGCCCAGATGTTGACCCGGAAGTCGTCTTCGAACAAGAAGAGATCCGATGCTAATAATCAGTCTCACGCTAATATCGAAGTCCTCGCTCCAGCGACGGAGAGTGATCGCGGCGCGCTCATCAAGCAGGTTCAGTCCAGGACTATCGATGGCTTCCTCTTCGTCATGGTTCCGACCTCGGGCATGCCGACGGTGACATATACTTCGGCTTCCGCCGCCGACTTCAGCGCCAGTGGCCGCCTGAACGACGACGTCGATCATGCCATTGTCGATCAGCATCTTCTCGGCGCTGGAGTCACGCATGACGAAGCGGCCAAACTCGATAAAGGCATCGACATCGATACATATCAGGTCCGTCATGATGGTTCGGTCGTCAAGACCAACGCCATTGCTTCGTTCTACAAGGGTTACGTCATGGCTATCCTGCTTTCCATGACTACCGTGATGTATGGCCTCAATGTTGCCCGCTCTATCATCCAGGAAAAAACCTCGCGCATCTTCGAGGTCATGCTCTCTATCGTCAAACCCGGAGAGATGCTTGCCGGCAAGCTCGTCGGCGTCGGAGCTGTGGGTCTCACGCAGATACTCATCTGGGTAGTCGCCGGTGCATTGATCCTCGGCTCCAGCTTTGCCGCCGCCTATCTCAAAGGAGACTTCGAAATCCACTTCTCGTGGATCGAAGCCGTTTTGTTCCCGGTCTACTTCGTGCTCGGCTATTTCCTTTACAGCTCTCTGTTCTCCGGCATTGCGGCCACTTGCGAGACCGAGCAGGAGTTGCAGATGTACACGCCGCTGGCTGCCGTGCCCATCTGGCTCAGCTTCTCCATCATCCTGCTCATCATCAACGACTCAAACTCCTTCTGGTCGGTCGCTTTTTCGCTCTTTCCTCCCTGCGCTCCCATCGTCATGTTTCTCCGCATGGGTTCGCAGATCCCGCCCCTCTGGCAGTTCGCCGTCTCTATCGCCCTCATGATTCTCAGCATTTGGGGGGTTCTCTGGCTCTCCGCTCGCCTCTATCGCATTGGAGTTCTCATGTACGGCAAGCGTGCCACCCTTCCGGAAATCCTCCGCTGGCTCCGCTACAGCTAGCCTGCTGGCCGGGGCGCTCGTCCTGGCCAGCCCCTAAAATAAGAAAGAGTGACCACAAAGCGCACAGGCACCGATTCAGCGGCACGATTCACCCTTGCCCAGCGCTTGACCCTGGCCATTGTTCCGCGCATCGTCTGGGCGCTGCTCATGGTCATTGGCCGCACCTGGCGCTTTGAGGTTATCGCCGAAGAAGGTGTTATGCCGGCCTTTCACGGCTTTACCCCTGGCCGCGAGATCTACTGCTTCTGGCACCAGTGCGTGCTGCCATGCATCTACTACTTCCGCCGTACAGGAGCTACCATCCTCATCAGCCAGAGCTTTGACGGTGAACTCATCACCCGCATTCTTGAACTCTTCGGCTACCACGCTGTCCGCGGCTCCAGTACACGCGGAGGCCAGCAAGGGATCATGGGACTGAATCGCGTGCTCGATGAAGGCACGCCCGCCATTTTTACGGCGGATGGTCCCCGCGGCCCAATCTACCGTACCAAGATGGGCCCGGTGAAACTGGCGCAGCTTACCGGCGCACCCATCGGAGCGTTCCATCTTCAACCTCAGAAAGCCTGGATCATGCGCTCATGGGACCGCTTCTTCGTTCCCAAGCCATTCAGTCGCATCGCCGTTAGCTGGGGACAGTGGACAATCGTTTCCGAAGAGGCAACCAACGATGAACTCCCAGCTCTCCGTGATGAGCTCGATGTCATCCTGGAACGCGCTCGCACCCGCGCCATCATCCATTTCGATGGCGGGAAACTCGAATGATCCACTCCACACCCTGCGGCGATGGTTCCCATATAGCTGATTACGACTTCCACCTGCCCGAAGAACTGATCGCCCAGCAGCCCCCGGCGGAGCGCGGCGCCAGCCGCATGCTCGCCCTGAATCGCGAGGAGAGTAGTTCACAACCGGCCACCGAACCACCGTTTGCCGACCGCTCTTTCAGCGATTTTCCCTCATTGCTCAACCCAGGCGACCTGCTCATTCTGAATGACAGCCGAGTCATCCCTGCGCGACTGTACGCCCGTCGCGCCACGAGTCGCGGTAAGCAGAGCGCAACCGGCCTCATCGAAGTCCTGCTCACAGCTCCCACTGCAGAAGGGAACTGGACTGCCCTCGTGCGCCCCGGAAAGAAAGTTCGCCTCGGCGATCACCTCGTCTTCCCGAACGCCGCGGAAGAAACTGTTCTCGAAGCCGAAGTGATCGCGTCCGGGGAATTCGGCGAGCGCACGATCCGCTTCGCGCCCGTCCCGGACTTCTACGCAGCGCTCGACCAAATCGGACACATGCCGCTGCCCCCCTACATCAAGCGCAGCGACGCGATGGATGATCGCGAGCGCTATCAGACCGTCTTCGCCCGGCAGCGAGGCTCCGTGGCCGCTCCTACCGCAGGCCTTCACTTTACCCCGCCGATTCTCGACGCCATCGCCGCTCGCGGAGTCGAGGTAGCCAAACTCACTCTCCACGTTGGCCTTGGCACCTTCGCGCCGCTGCGTGTCGAGCGTGTCGACCAGATTCATTTGCACCGCGAGCGCTATTCGCTGCCTGATGCAACCGCCGACGCCCTAAACCGCGCGCGCGCCGAGGCTCGTCGTATTGTCGCAGTCGGTACCACCGCAGTCCGCACCCTTGAGCACTGCGCCCTTTTAGCCGAAACCGCCGGAAATGGCCAGTTCACGCCACACAGTGGCGAAACCGAAATCTTCATCTCACCGGGCTTCCGCTTCCGCGCCGTCGGCGCCATGCTCACCAACTTCCATCTGCCGCAGTCGAGCCTCCTTATGCTGGTCAGCGCCTTCGGCGGCCGCGAACACGTCCTCGCTGCCTATGCTCACGCCGTCCGCGAACGATACCGCTTCTTCAGCTACGGCGACTGCATGTTTATCCGGTAAGCGAGGTAATCGTTCAATCCCGTCTGGCACCCTTCCACGCCTCGCTGCTAGACTCGCATTCGATGACCGCCGAAACAGAGATCGCCTCAAAGCAGCCCGTTTTCCTTCTCGACACCATGTCCTTTATCTTCAGGGCCTACCACGCCATGCAGCGCAGCCGCCCCATGTCCACGCGCTCTGGCCTGCCCACCGCGGCAACGTACGTCTTTGTGAACATGATCACTAAGCTGCGCGCAGACTTCGCACCGCACTATCTCGCCGCAGTCTTCGACGTGAGTGGAGCCGTCTTCCGCGATGCCAAGGCGCAGGAGATCGGAACACTTCGCCGCTGGTCAAGCAAAGAAAAGGCCTTTGTCGAAATCAGCTACGAAGGCTACAAAGCCCAGCGTGAAGCCATGCCGGAAGATCTGGCGCGCCAGCTCCCCTACATCCGCCGTTCGCTCGAAGTGCTGCACATCCCGATTCTCGAGGCCGCAGGTTTTGAGGCTGACGACGTAATCGGGACTCTCGCGCGCCAGTCAGCAGAGCAAGGCCACGAAGTCTTCATCGTCTCCGGCGACAAGGACATGATGCAGCTCGTCAACGAGCACGTCCGCGTCCTCAACCCGCAAAAAGACAACCTCATCATCGATCCGGCCAAGGTCATCGAAATCCTCGGCGTACCTCCGCAACAGGTGATTGATGTGATGGCACTCCGTGGCGATGCGATCGACAATGTTCCCGGCGCGCCAGGCATCGGTGACAAGGGCTCTGTCGAGCTCATCCAGCAGTTCGGCAGCGTGGAAGCTGTGCTCGACCGTGCCGATGAGGTCAAGCGCAAGACCTACCGCGAATCGCTCCAGCAGAACCGCGAAACCGTTCTGCTCTCGAAAGAGCTGGTCACCATCGATTGCAACGTTCCCATGGATCTTGATCTTGCGGCTATGCAGACGACGGAACCTGATCTTGAAGCCGCGCGTGAGCTCTTCACCGAGCTTGAATTTACATCGATGCTGCGTGAACTCGCTCCAGGTGCAAAAAAGCCAACGGCGGAGTTGATCGAAGATCCGACTGAAGAACAGATTGTTGCTTTCTTCGCCTCCGCATCGAAACATGGTTTCGCTTTTGCCCTCGACAAAGATGCCAGGCTCGCCAGGTCTGAATCTTCCGACTCGTCCGAAACCAGCGCCGAAGTAGCCGACGAAGAATCATTGCCACCCATGCCTACGCTTCTCGACGCCTTCGAAGCCGCCGAAGAGTCAAAGGCTGTTAAAGAGGAAGTACCTGAATATCTTGGAGTCTCAGTCAAAGCTGGCGACGAGCCTGAGCTGGCATTGCGCCTGCAACTGACTCCGCCGCTCCGCACCCTGCTTGAAGACGAGCAAATCCCTAAGCTCGTCCACGACTGGAAATCCTCTGAGCATCGGCTCACCTCTCTCGGCGTCACATTGCGCGGCCTCATTACGGACACGATGCTGCTGTCGTACGCGCTCAATCCCACACACGCCACGCAATCGCTCATCGACGTTGCAGCGCGCTCCGGCCAACCTGTTCCTGCATCGTTACCCGGCGCTGCGCACGCTGTCCAAACCCTTGCGCCTACACTGCGCAAAGAGGTTGAAGAGCACAAGCTCACCGATGTGTACTCGACTATCGATCTTCCGCTCGTTCCAGTTCTCTTCCGCATGGAGTCTGCCGGGGTTCGCATTCATCTTGGCGCGCTCGACGAGCTGTCACAGCGCTTCGGCTCGGAGATTCAGCGCGTCAGCGAACGCATCTTTTCACTCGCCGATCGCCGCTTCAACATCAATTCACCCAAGCAGCTTGGTGAAGTTCTCTTCACTCACATGGGACTTCCCAAGCCGCTCATCTATGGGAAAGGCAAGAAGATCTCGACCGCTCAGGATGTGCTCGAAAATCTTGCCGAAGAGCATGAGATCGCGCAGCTCGTCATCGAGTTTCGCCACCTGGCCAAACTCAAATCCAACTACGTCGATGCGCTGCCTCTGCTGGTTGACGCAGACTCACGAGTGCATACAACATTCAATGCGGCGTCGACAGCGACAGGCCGGCTTTCATCGGTTAATCCCAATCTGCAAAACATCCCGATCCGCACCGAACTGGGCCGCGAGATTCGCGCCGCTTTCGTCGCAGCACCGGGCTTCCGCATGCTCTCAGCAGACTATTCGCAGATCGAGCTGCGTCTCATGGCGCACTTCAGCGAAGACCCGCTCCTGACCGATGCCTACCAGACCGGCCGGGACATCCACACGCTCACCGCCAGCGAAGTATTCGGCATCCCGCCCGACAAGATGGACAAGCACACCCGCGCCCGCGCCAAGGCCGTCAACTTTGGCATTGTCTATGGTATCTCCGCCTTCGGCCTTGCCGCACAACTCGGCATCCCACAAGGCGAGGCGAAGCTTTACATTGAGCGCTACTTCGCCCGCTATGCCGGAGTAAAGTCTTTCATCGATCGCACCATCGAAGAAACTCGGAAGCAAGGGTATGTTCGCACGATGTTCGGACGTATGCGCCCCATCCCTGATATCGAAAGCCGCAACGCCAACCAGCGTGGATTCGCTGAGCGCACCGCGATCAACACACCGCTACAGGGCACTGCGGCAGACATGATCAAGCTCGCCATGATCGCCATCGACCGCAAGCTCGCAGAACAGAAACTGCGCACAAGGATGGTCCTGCAGGTCCACGACGAACTACTCTTCGAAGTCCCCGCAGACGAAGAAGACGCAATCGTCCCAATCGTCAAAGATTCGATGGAAAATGTAGTCCCTCTCAAGGTCCCGATCGAAGCCGATTTGTCGTTTGGTCACAACTGGCGGGATATGGAGTAAAAGCGTCAGCCGGGTTTAACTTACATCACTTGCCAAAGGATTCACCACGCGAATCGTCCCATAACTCTGTTCGCCGGACAAGTCCTCAGAGTAGAGCACCGACGCTCCGCCGGCCTCCGCAGCCTGAACGATTAACGCGTCCCAGAACGATATCTTGAACCGTTCTTCAATATCGAGTGCACGCAGAATGGAGGCTGCTGTGTTCGTCACAATCTGCCAAGCAGAATAGTCGCGGATCAATGCTTTTACTTCTTCGGCCGGAAGTGGCCTTGCCGCTTTCCTTCGCAGGTTGTAACTGAACTCCTGCAGCACTTGGGTGCTGAGAATGCCCTCTCCCGAATCCCATAGAAGGTTGACCAGATTGAGTGCACGAAGATGTTTCGCGCCGGCGGTGCGGTCATGTGCATAAACGAGAATGTTGGTATCGAGGAAGTATTTACCGCTCATAAAGCTCGTCGCGCGATTTTGGCGGAGTCCAGCCAAGGTCATACCCTTGGCTAAGTCGGGCCTGCGCTCGCTCACGGGCCTGTCGATAGCCTCTTCGTTCTTCAACCTCTCGCTGCAGTCGCCCTGCGAGTAGTGCGCTGATGGAGGAGTCTTCTTCCGCCGCCATAATCCGAGCTTCTCGCAGAAGCGCAGAGTCAATTTTGAGGGTAATGTTTGTCTTCATTGCGCACCGCTTTCAGTGTAGCACTGTTTTGCGTGCGATTAATGTCGGCTACGCACCTAGCTCACCCCGTATCGCCTCTGCAATCGCATCAGCATGAAACCGCATCCGCCCCTCATCCTCAGCCTCAATCATCACCCGCGCCAGCGCCTCAGTCCCCGAATATCGAATGACCACGCGCCCCGATCCATCCAACTCAGCCTCCGCAGTACGAATGCGTTCGACCACTGAGGGAATCTCTTCGAGCGGCTTCTTCTCGCGCACCTTTACATTCACAATCACCTGAGGAAAGACCTTCAGATCGCAAGTTAACTCCTCGATTGTCTTTCCCGTTCTTGCTACCAGATCCAGCACTACGAGTGCCGTCAACAGTCCATCGCCCGTGGTCGCCAGATGCGGAAAGAGAATGTGCCCGGATTGCTCTCCACCTAATGCCGCGTTCTTGCGCTCCATCAGTTCCAGTACATAGCGATCACCTACCGAAGACCGCAGCATCGTAATTCCAGATCGCTTCAGCGCCGCTTCCAGCCCCATGTTCGACATAGTGGTAGCCACCACGACATTGCCGGTTAACAGCCCGCGTGCCAGTAGATCGCGGGCCGCCATCAGCAGAATACCGTCCCCATTGATCACATTATTTGACGCCCCGGAAAACAAGCACCGATCCGCATCGCCATCAAATGTAATTCCCGATCTGCGCTCCGCGCTCTGCCGTAGCCGCTGCAACAGCCTTCGGATGCAGAGCTCCACAATCCTCGTTGATGTTACGTCCAGTTGGACCAACATTCAGTAGCGTCACATCGCCGCCACCACGCCGATGCAGCTCAGCAATAACACGCGGAGCAATCGCCGCCGCCGCGCCATTCGCGCAGTCAACCACAATCTTCGGACCATAGATCTTCAGCTCAGGCACAGCAGCCAGCAGAAAGTTTACGTACTCTGCAGCCAGGCTGCGGTCATCTTCCACAGGCTGCAATGAAGCAAGCTCAGGCGCACTCGCCCCCATCGCGTGTTGAAAGATCACGTTCTCAATGTCGAGCTCTGTTTTGTCTGGAAGCTTCTTTCCATCGCCGCCAAAGACCTTAATGCCGTTGTCTTCCCACGGATTGTGCGAGGCAGAAATCACCACGCCAGCACTGAAACCTTTCGCCTTGGCGAGGTAGGCAATGGCTGGCGTAGGCACAATGCCCGCGCTCGCTACTTCAGCTCCGCCTGCACGAAGCCCTGCGGCCAGCATGTTTGTAATCCACGGGCTCGACTCCCGCGTATCCCGCCCCAGAATCACGCTGGGCACAATCGCCTCTGGCCGCAGCTGATGGGCCAGCGCCAGCCCCACTGCGTATATCGTCTGCGCATCCAGCGGCGCGGTTCCCGCCACTCCACGAATTCCGTCCGTCCCAAAAAGCTGTCTCATGCCTGCGAGTCTTTACCTTTTCTTTTGCGAATAGTGTTGTCTTTGCCCGGCATAATCGCCGTAACCGCACTCTGAAATGAGCCGGCTCCAAGACGTGTTTCCACGGTCTGGCCGCCTTTCAACTGCGCAGCGGAGCGTACCAGAATTCCTGCCTCGTCCTGCACTAGTGCATACCCCCGTTGCAGCACGGCCAGAGGAGACAGCGCCTGCAACCCGCCACGTACGTGTCCCCACTCCGCGCGCCGCGCGGTCAACGTTACTCCCGCGGCCCGTGCAAGTCTTGCATCCACCGGCTGCCATCGGAATCGCGCGGCCGAAAGTCTTCGATCCAGCACATACTCCAGTCGCGACCGGCTCTGTGTCAGCCGTTCCCGCGCTGCGCCAAGCTCCTGCCGCGGATCGTGCTGCATGAGTCCGTCGGACAATTTCACAACAGCCTGCCGCTGCTCCCGTAGCGACGCGTCCATTGCTGTTTCCATACGGAAGCCAAGATCATCGAGCCGCTGTTGCAGCCGATGCAGGCGCGTCACCACCCGCTGTTGCGCATACGCGATCGAAGCCTGCGACATCCGCTGTTGCACCTGCAACAGTTGAAACCGCGCCGCCCGCACCAGGCGGTTGCCGAGTACCGCAATCAGTTCCTCTACCTTGTGTTGTGTTTCGGTAATCAGCTCCGCGGCAGCCGAGGGCGTAGGAGCGCGCAAGTCCGCTACGAAGTCGGCAATCGTAAAGTCCGTCTCATGCCCCACCGCTGAAACCACAGGCAGTCGCGAGGCCGCAATCGCCCGCGCCACGCGTTCGCTGTTGAACGCAGCGAGATCTTCGAGCGATCCACCGCCCCGCGCCACTACAATCACATCCGCCACGCCTGGCTCGTTGGCCATCTTCAAAGCCATCTCTATTTCTGCTGGAGCGTTCTCGCCCTGCACTGCGACCGGCACTACCGTTACACTCAGCGCGGCATGCCGCCGGCTTACGACATTTAGAAAATCGCGAATCACCGCTCCAGTCGGCGAAGTGATGACAGCTACGCAGCGTGGAAACGCAGGCAGCGGCCGCTTGCGCTCAGCATCAAACAGCCCTTCAGCTTTCAACTTGTCGCGAAGCTGCTCGAAGGCCACCTGCAGGCTTCCAGCACCCACCGGCTCCAACGTCTCGGCCACAAGCTGCAACTGTCCGCGTTGCTCGTACACGCTTACCTTGCCACGCACGCGCACCTGCAAGCCATCCTCAGGCCGAAAGCGCAGCAGCACAGCCTGCCGCCGGAACAGCACTACGGGCAACTGAGCGTCTGCGTCCTTGAGCGTGAAGTAGAGATGTCCCGAAGACGCAGGCCTGCAGTTTGAGATTTCTCCCTCCACCCACACATCGCCCAGTTCCATCTCCACCAGTTCGCGAGCCTCCGTCACCAGCTCGTGCACCAGCCACGTCCGCCGCTCGCGCCGTCGCGGCACGGCCGCCGCAGGCTCAGCTCCAGGCGTAGCAGCAGTTTCGAAGAGGAAGTTCAATTGCGGCGTAGATGGAGATTTTGGCATCACTTCAGGCAGTTCACCAATCAGCAGTGTATCTTCCGCGAGCTCCTTTGCCTGTGGAGAGCAATACAGCCGGAACCTAACGCCGGAAGTGATTCACAAGCCACATCACCAGCGAGAGCAGAATAGAAATCATCACACAGGTAGCGATCGGCGCATAAAACGTGTAGTTCTTGCCGCGAACTGCGATGTCGCCAGGTAGCCTGCCTAACGGTAGCCCAACTCGTCCGGCAAGCAGCACCAGGCCGCCTGCGATCAGCAGCAGCACGCCCAGTCCGATGAGAACACGACCAAAATCCTGCATGTCTTCAGTCTAGAACCGTTGCCGCGAATGACCCGGAAGCCCGTGCTGCGACAACGCTGCACTTGAGTCAAAAGGGCGGTCTCTGTAAAACCGCTATAGCATTTTCGCTTCCGATACCTACAGTGCTATGGTTGCCGCCGCGGCTTTTTCTCAAGAAAAGCCGCACTTCTCAGCTCTCGATTGTAGAGACTAGAAGCGAAAATGCTCTAACCGTTAACCGCGGCTCGCGATCAACACGCGCAAGTCGCGCACAATCGATTCGAGCCTTGCAGACTCACTGGCCGTTACGGAATCGGCCAGCATCAGCTCAGCCTGCCGCGCCAGCTCAGTGCCTTGTTGCAACCCGAATGTGCCCAGCGAACCAGCCAGCTTGTGCGCATCGGCATGAGCAGCGGTCTGTAATTCAGCGCTCAATGAACCATCGCACAGCGCCTGCGCAGCCGCTTCAAGCGAAGCCGCGCGTCGCTCGATCTCCGGCAGAAACTTCGCCCAAAGCCGCGTCATGGCGTCCGCCATCGAGGGCGGAGCGTTTTTAGGTTCGCTTGTCATCGTGAAAAAGGGCTGCTTCTACCAGCCCAGAATCTGCTCCATCTGCGTCGAGAGCGTCAGAGGGTCAAACGGCTTCAGCAGCACAGCTTCCACGCCAAGATCCGCGAAGCGCCGCTGATCCGGCCCCTGCACCTTCGCAGTCAGCAGCAGCACTGGAATCTTCGCCGTCGCCGGATTCTTGCGCAGCTCGCGAAAAGTCGTAGGCCCGTCCATCCCCGGCATCATCACATCCAGCAGAATCGCGTCTGGCTGATGTTCCTGAGCTCGCTGTATTCCCTGCGCGCCCGAGTTGGCTACGATCACGTCCCAGCCAGCGACGGTTTCCAGGCTCAGTGCAGCTACCTGTCGAATATCGTCTTCGTCATCAATAATCAAAATTCGGTGAGACAATGCGAACTCCTGATGTTTCTAAGTCTTTGAAGTCTGTCAATTAGTCGCAGTTTCATCCGTGGCTGATCCGGACGTCGGGTTTCCGATTGGTACCAGACAGAGTGATTCTTCCATCTGACGCGACCGGCGCAGCATCGTCAACACCAGGGACTCCAGTTGTTGTGGCTGCACCTTGCCTTGGTCAAAAAGTGCGTCGGGCCAAGCTGCAACTGAGACCGCTCGGTCGGAGGAATCTCCCGTGCCGAATAAACAACAAGTGGCAGATGGGCCAGGTCCTCGTGCTGGCGCAGCCAGTCCACCACGTTGAACCCATCGCCATCCGGCAGCGATAGATCCAGCACCAGCAGTTGCGGCTTGAAGCTTACGCAGGCATCGAGCGCTGCCTGCCGCGTGTGCGCCAGCTTCACGTCAATGCCATCCTGCGCAAAGACCGCGCCAATCACGCCGGCCAGATCGATATCGTCTTCCACCACCAGAATGCGCGCTTTTTCGCCCGGGCTCGACAGCACGCGAGCCAGCTCGTTTAACAGCGCCTCATCGTCGAGGGACTGCGCCACCCACCCGTCGGCGCCAGTCGGAATCGGCAGCGACGGATTTGGATGATCCACGCTCAGCAGCACGATCGGCACCCCGGCAGCTTCCGACTCCATGCGCAGCCGCGGCAGAATCTCCCATCCATTGAGGCCATCCAGCGAAATATCCACAAGAATAGCCTCAACGGCAGCGTGCTTGTTGTCCGCTTCGGCAGGCTCGGCTGGGGCCTTCGATCGCGGCCAGCGTTTCATCGACGCTTGACGCCTCGACGACGGAATATCCTTGGCGCCGCAGTTGGTTCGCCACCATCGCTCGCGTTGCGGCATTGGAATCGGCCAGCAAGTACGCTGCCCGCGGTCAAACTCGGTCACCGGCGTAGCATACGGCGTTGAAAGCCATTTGTGGATGGTAGGGCAGCACGACACGGAAGGTTGAGCCACACAGCGAATTCCGTTCCGCCCAGATCTTCCCACTATGCTGCTGCACGATCGTGCGGCAGATCGCCAGGCCCAGGCCACTGCCACCCTTCTGCCGCGAATCCGAAGCATCCACCTGCTGGAACCGATCGAAGATCGTATCCAGCTTGTCTGCTGGAATTCCGCGTCCCTGGTCGATCACCGAAAGCGTTACACCGTTCGAACCCTCGCGCATCGTCACGGAAACCGTCGATTTGTCCGGCGAAAACTTCACCGCATTCGACAGCAGGTTCGTGATTACCTGCAGCAATCGATCCGGATCGGCCATAATCTGCACATCGTTCGCGTCGTGAATCAGCTGTACACCCGCCGCATCGGCCACCGGCTGCATGCCGTCGATCGCCTGGCGAACGATCTCAGCCAGCTGCAACCGGGCGGAACGAGAGCGGCTCGCGCCCGCTTTGAATGCGCTCCAGATCGAGAATGTCGTTGATCAGCCGCACCAGCCGGTCCGAGTTCGTGAGCGCGATGCGCAGCAGGTTGGCGGCCTTGTCGCTCGATATTGCCAAGCAGACCGGCCGAGAGCAGCCCGAGCGCTCCGCGAATCGACGTGAGCGGCGTGCGCAGCTCATGGCTGACCGTCGAGACAAACTCATCCTTCATGCGGTCCAGCGCAAACCTCTGGCTGATGTCGCGGAAGCTCAGCACCGAGCCGGAAACCCGTCCCTGCTCAAGGATAGGAGTCAGGGAAAACTCAGCAGGGAAAGACCGTCCATCACGCTTGTATACCGTCGTTTCCGCCGGAGGCAGAACTGTGCGCGTGCCAGTGCGCGTAACAGGACACAATCGTCTTCGCACTCGCTGCCGCCAGGCTCGGCTCCGTGCAGCAGTTCGTGGACCGAGATACCGATCAGTTCGTCGGGCGATGCACCCAGCAGCCGTCCTGCCGCCGGATTTACCAGGCTCGCGACGCCATTGCGATCGGCGCCACAGATGCCGTCTTCGATGGTATCCAGCAGAATCTGCTGGGTGCGGTGCAGCTCTTCTACGCTGCCCTGCTCGCGCGAACGAGCCAGCATCTGCCCCAGCGACGAGCAGACCGTCTCCAGCGTCGCCATCGTCTCGCGGTCTTCGCGTAGGCTCTGATGACTGTAGAACTCCAGCACCGCCATCGCACGATTGCCGACGCGTACCGGAACCGCCCAGCCCGTGACCAGTCCATGGCGCAGAGCGGCCTGCAATCCGCGGCGATCTTGGCGTCGAGCCGAGTGCCGACGCCAGCTCCTCAATCCACACCGCCCGCCCCTGCTGCCAGACACGTCCGGGCAAGTCGGGCCCGCTCACGATCGACTGCCCCATGCTCTCCTGAATCAACGCCTCGCCCCGTTTTCCAGGAGCGCCCCACGCCGAGTAGAACTTCAGCCGCTCTTCCTCATCATTCAGCGTCCACAGAATCGCCGCATCCCATCCCTGCGACAGGCAGACCGACTCGAGAATGCGCATCGACGCGAGTTCCGGCGAGGCGCTCTGCCCGATGATCTGGCTCACAACCAGCTGCAGCGCCAGCCGCCGCTCTCTCTGTTTCTGCGGCGTAATATCGCGCAGCATGCAGCGGATCGCCAGCGGATTATCCGTCTTCTGCCGGCGGCTCAGGCTCAACTCCAGGTCGAGTACCCGGCCATCAATCGTGTGCGTCCGCACCGGCTCCCGCTCGACCGTCTCCCCTTCCAGCGCCAGCTTGAAAAGCCGCCCTACCTCAGACCGGCAGTCCGGACTGAAGACCATCTCCAGCGACTCAAGCTTGTTGAAGTCCCCATCCGCCAGGCCGAAACACGACTTCCACACCGGATTCACATACACAAACTGCCCCGCCGGATTCAGCGTCGCAATCATCTCGTTGGCATTCTCAAACAGGTCGCGATATCGCTCACGCGACTCGCGCAGGGCGCGTTCCTGGCGTGCGCTCAAGGTCTGGTCCAGAGCAACGGCCAACAAGCCATTCGGTTTGCCGTCCGCGCTGCGGATGGCCGACAGGTACAGCATCGCGGGGAATGTGCTGCCGTCCCCGCGCTTCAGTTGCAAATCGATACCTCGCAACTGGCTCGGCGGAAAATTCAGCACATAGTTCACGCAGTCGTGCATCGGGTCGGTCGCAGCTACCTGTACATCCGGTGTCACCACATTTGCGTTAAGCTTGCGCAGCCATTGGCTGATGCGGTCCATCTCGCCCGGCGCGAATAACTCCAGCATCTTTGACTGTCCGATAAGTTCGGCGCCGCGCATCCCCAGAATCCGCTCGGCTGACGGATTGAGATAGGTAAATGTCCCATCGAGGGAGGTGGCCAGCACCATGGGACTTATGGCTTGAAGCAATTGCTCTGCGAGTTCTCCGTGGTCGCCCCTTTGCTTCGACCCGTCTCCGCGAATGCCGCTCCAGAGAATCACCGCAGCCAGCGGCACAGCGATCGCGATCAGAGCAGTAATGATCAGCCGATTCACATCCGGCCCCCAATAGGAGCGCGCAGCCAGACCCGCCAGCGCATACGCAGCCAGACAAGATGCGAGGATCAAAACCGCCTTCGAATTAGGGGTCTTCACAGAAACTCTCGAAATCCTTGGTTGTCCCGGCGTTGACATTGAACGCCCCACAAAGGCGTTCTCAGGTGTCTACAACTTTAGTGTTACTCTAGTATACGTTGGTAACTGGAGCAAGCAATGCTTTTTTGTCAGCGTGACTAAAGTGTCTGTTCTCTGTCAATAAGCGTTACGCTGCAGCCCCGGGTTTGGATTCTCTCCAAGCGGCTTTTTCCAGGTTCCCCTACTGTACTCGCGGACCGTTATACTTGCGCCAATGCGTGCTCATTTTCTTCATCGCACCGCCGCGATCACTCTCCTCCTCAGCCTCATTCCCAATCCATCCTTTGCCTGGGGCAACGACGGCCACAGGATGATTAATCGGCTCGCCGCCGCAAATCTTCCGTCGGATGTCCCCGAATTTCTCCACAGCCAATCCGCCATTCATGAAATCGAGTACATTGGTCCCGAGCCTGACCGATGGCGTTCACGCGGAGAGCCTGAATTGAGCACTGCCCAGGCTCCCGAGCACTTCCTCGATTTTGAGCCGGCAGACGCTCTTGGCCCGTTACCCCATAATCGCCTGGACTTCGAGGCCGAACTGTTCGCGCACGGCCTGCGCCCCGAAAAGGTGGGCCTGCAGCCATGGGAAACGGTGGAAGTCTGGCAGCGTCTGAAAGCGGACCTGCGCGAATACCGTCGTCTCTCTGCCGACAAATCCAGCAATCCAGATGACCTCGCGGCCGTCGAACAGTTAGCTATCTTCTACGCAGGATGGCTCGGACATTACGTCGGTGACGGCTCGCAGCCTCTACACACCACCATCAACTATGACGGCTGGGCTCTCAAAGACAATCCAAAGGGCTACTCGACCGCTCACGGCATTCACAGCCGCTTCGAGTCTCAGTTCGTCAGCGCGGCCATCAAAGCCGATCAGGTCCAGAAACAGATGACCTCTCCCAGGGTGGTTGGAGGCGACATATTCGACAGTTACGTCGACTACCTGCGCCACACCGCGGCGCAAACCGAAGCTGTCTATGCCTTCGATAAGGCCGGAGCTTTTAACGACACCGGAACAGCGGAATCCCGCGCCTTTACCGCCGAGCGCCTCGCCGCGGGAGCGAGCGAACTCCGCGACCTCATTTACACCGCGTGGATTCGCAGCGCCGATCCGGTCCCCGAATATCACCACGCGGGCTGAACCAATCTGGCCCAAAGAGTAAAAGGGTCGGGTCTCCCAACGCGGCCTTTTCACTCGATCTATTTGAATTTTGCTCGCCCGGCTTTATTCGTCCGCTTCGGCCGTCTGCAGCCGCGATACGCGATGCATCAACGGAGTCAGCAGGACGGTTAACAGCACCAGCGCCGGACCCGCTGCAATGCTCCAGGCCAGCATCGCGTGTCCAATCGCTCCCCCCATTTGCCCCACGGCGTGCAACGGGCCCGACTGCATCTGCGCGAGCATAAATTCCGGGGTCGCACCGGCTCGCTCCCCCGGGGTAATCCATTGGCCCATGCGCAGAAACGGAATCATCAGTACGACCTGGAACGGCATCGCCACCCAGTTGGCCGCCTGGATAGCCGGCATATTCAAGCGCAATGCCACCGCCAGCACCGCGCAGATCGCGGTAGAGATGCCTAACATCGGCAGGCAGCCGAGGGCGAACCCGAGCGCAAGCGTAAATGCGAGCTGCCGCGGAGAGATGCCACAGTTCAACCATTCCACTATGCTGGATCGAACAGACGGCCATCGGCTGCGAAGCCAGTCCGTGGACCGGCTCCAGAGCTCTTCGCGCATTGTGCTTTGCTGCCGCATGCCAATTAAGAGTATCGGCGGACCCATGGGGTTGCTGAGAATAGCTCTTAAAGATACGGTGAACGCACCAAGGTAATCACACCCGCTCTACAACTTCGCGAGAGAGTTTTCAAAGTGGTCCCGATTAAGTGGGGCGTGCGCTCCGGTCGCGATGAATGAAACTGCATTGAGTTGTTATCTAAATCGGCGCGCCGATCCGGCTCAGCAACCCCCGCCTCTTCATCGCGCTCCGTATCTGCTCGATTTTAAAATCCAAGTGGTCCGCTCCATCGATCGACAGATCGGCCACGTCGGCCAGCGGACGGACAAACGCCAGCCCGCATGGCCGCACCGTCGCTTCATACTGCCGGCGCACCGCTGCCGGCTCGCGTCCGCGCTCTTCCACGTCGCGCTTCAACCGGCGTTGAAAACAAAGGTCGTCCGCCGTATCGACGTAGACGCTAAGTTGATAAAAGGGCCTCAGTTCCGCGAAGTACAGCGCAAACAACCCCTCAACCACCACCAGCGGCCCTGGATCAATAATCTCGTCCTGCTCCAGCACACGTCTGTACTCAGCAAAGCTGTATCCGGGACGGACAATTGACTTACCCTGCGACAGAGCTTCGATGTCTCTTGCCAGCAGCGGCAGTTCAATCATCGCCGGATCGTCAAAGTTCACACGTGCCCGCTTTTCCATTGGCAGATGGCTCAGGTCGCGATAGTAAGTATCGAGCGAGAAGAGCAGTCCGCCCATTGTCCGGGCCAGCTCCGCGGCCAGCGTCGTCTTTCCCGAGCCCGAAGCTCCCGATATTCCAACCATCACCGGAGGGAAGGGAAGCCGGAGTGCGCTCTCCTGACTCACTCGTGCGGCTCCTTGTCGACTTCGCGCGCCGCAAGCGCGGGGGCAAGCCGCTTCAGCAATGTGGCCAGCCGGTGCTGCACCCTGCTGCCGGCCTCAAACACCTCTTCGTGGCTTAGCTGAGTCGCGCCGATGCCCGCCGCCAGATTCGTCACGCACGAAATTCCCAGCACTTCGATTCCCATATGCCGCGCCACAATCGTCTCCGGCACCGTCGACATCCCCACCAGATCCGCACCAAGCACCCGAAAAGCACGGATCTCCGCAGGCGTCTCGAAGCTCGGCCCAGTCGTTGCCAGATACACGCCCTCATGCAGCGCCGGTCCATCCACCTGTGCCGCCTCCTGCGCCAGCGTCCGCAGTTCTACCGAATAAGCCTGCGTCATATCGAAAAACCGCAGTCCAGTCTTCGCTCCGTCGCCAAACCGTGGTTCGTTCGGCCCGATCAGCGGATTGAAGCCGAGATAGTTGATGTGATCCGCCAGCAGCACCAGATCGCCAATCGAATACTCCTGGCGAATGCCCCCGGCGGCATTGGTCAGGATCGCGGTCCTGATCCCCAACCACCCCAGCACCCGCATCGGAAACGTCACCTGCTGCGGCGTGTACCCCTCATAGAAGTGCACGCGCCCCTGCATTACGATCACCGGCACGCCATTCAGCAGCCCCGCCACCAGACGTCCGGAATGCCCCTCCACCGTCGACTGCGGAAAACCTGGAATCTCGGAGTAGCGAATCACCGCCGTTGTTTCGATTGCGTCTGCAACGGCTCCCAGGCCGGAGCCAAGCACAATACCGATGCGCGGCTCCAGGTCACGAAGGCGCGAACGCAAATAATCGGCAGCCATGACCACCTGATCGAAGTAAGAGACGGAGGAGATCTGACTGTCAGTCGTCATAGCAAATACTGTACTGGCCGCGACCGGGGCTATCCCAGAAACATCCCTGCGATCGAAGCCGAAATCAAATTCGCCATCGTCCCGGCCAGCATCGCGCGGATGCCCAGCCGGGCCAGATCGTTCCGCCGGTTCGGCACCAGCGCGCCAATGCCGCCAATCTGCATGCCCACCGAACCCAGATTCGCAAACCCGCACAGCGCAAAGGTCGCAATTGTAAAAGACCGCGGATCGAGCGACCCCTTCAGTTGTCCGAGATTGATATAGGCAATTACCTCATTCAGCGCCATGCGCGTGCCCAGCAGATTGCCGATCGCCGATGCATCATGCCAGGGCACTCCAATCAGCCAGGCAATCGGCGCAAAGACAAATCCCAGAATCTGCCCGAGGCTGCCCGGAAACCATCCATGCGCCGGCATGAATCCACCCCAGAAAGCTGTCCAGCAGAGCCACCAGCGCCAGGAAGCTGACGAGCATGATCGCTACATTAAACGCCAGCTTTCCGCCGTCGAGCGTTCCGCGCGCAATCGCACCGACCAGGTTCTCCTCGGCGTGCTGCTCGTCCTTGGGAATGACCACCCTGCCTTCGGTCGCGGGAACCTCCGTCTCCGGCACCAGCATTTTCGCCAGCAGAATCGTGCCAGGAGAGGTCATGATCACCGCGCTCAGCAGATGCCGTGCTTCAATCCCTTGCGAGATATACATCGCCATGATGCCGCCGGAGACATGCGCCATGCCGCTGGTCATGATCGTCATCAACTCGCTGCGCGTCGCTTCCGACAGAAACGGCCGAATCGTGAGCGGAGCCTCGGTCTGCCCCATGAAGATCGAGGCCGCGACATTCATGCTCTCCGCGCCCGAGATGCGCATCGTCTTCAGCATCACCCAGGCCAGTCCGCGAATGATGATCTGCATCAACCCGATGTGATACATCACCGCAAAAAACGCGGAGATAAAGATGATCGTCGGCAGCACCTGAAAGGCAAAGATCGATCCGGCATTTGGGTGCCCATTGGCCGCGAGCAGATCGCCGAACGCTCCAGCATTTGGCATGCCCAACTCGCCGAAGAGAATCTTCGTGCCGGCAAAGGTTGCCGCCAGCATGTTTTCCACCACGCTGCCTGCCCAGGCCATTGCCTGCTGGCCAAAGCTGAAGCGCAGCACCAGAAACGCAAAGGCAAACTGCAGTCCCAATCCCCAATACACCGTACGCCAGCGAATAGCTTTGCGGTTGGTCGAGCCCAGCCATGCGGCCACCAACACCGCAATTATTCCCAGCACTCCTGTGAATCTGCCCAAAGGCCAGCTCCTCGGCACCTGACAATCAATCGATTGTTAACTACCTTACAGCATCGCGGACGATCCTCTGACCACTCGCTGTCCTTGGCCCTGCGCGACGTACCCAATGCTGTGTCAAGGGGTACAACCATCGTTCGGCTCCCGGAATCTGTCGCCGACCTATAATGACGCCAATGGATCCGGCAAATCGCAGCCAGCAGGCGTAACCTTCAGCCACGCAACTGCTTCACGGTGAAGATTCCCGCCGATCAGCAAAGGAAGTTGAAAAGAAGATCTCGATGCACAGCGCTTTGATTCCCGTTCTCGACTTGTTGGCCGTCCTCGCGGCGATTATCTGGATGCTGCGCAATGAAAAGGACAAGTCGCGGGCAGTCCTGGTACTGGCGCTTATTTTCAACCTGTTCTACGGAACATTGGCATCGATGGGGCTTAAAAAAGAGAGCAGTCTGATTCTTTGGAAATACGATTCGATTCTGTTTCATCTCGATCAAGCCCTTGGAGTGACGGGAATCTCGATTGCCAGACATCTGCAAGGCTGGTCGAGAACGCCCCTGGACCTGATTTACGAAGCCATGGTGCCATTGATGGCTTGCTGGCTGTTCATCACCCGGCGGCTCAAGACCAATATGGAGTTGTCCATGGCCTACGCCGTCGAGTTGGTGCTGGCCCCGATCTTGTATTCCATCGTGCCGGCTTGTGGACCGGTCTACGCGTTCGGCCCCACATGGCTGAAAGTGTCTTCGGCGCCACTTGAGCTGGTTCACTTGAACTTTCTTCCCAATGCATTTCCATCCCTTCACACAGCCTCGGCATTGGTGCTTCTCCTATTCGCCCCAGGACGCAAATCGAGAGCGGTTGCCCTGGCTTTTCTCCTGGGAACAATGATGGCTACTCTGGCCACTGGAGAGCACTATCTCATTGATCTCGTGCCCGGATTGGCTCTCGGTTGCCTCGCATGGAGCGGTGGACGGCGGCAATGGCGACGCATATGTGGATTTGCCGCGATCGTGCTTGGGTGGTCCCTCTCGTGCAGGTTCGGGTACGAAGTCCTTATCGCCCGGCCCTTGCTTCTCAGGACTTTGGCGCTCTGTACTCTGGGGGCAGTCGCCTCGGCGCTCTATTCCGCCTGGGCTGAAGCTCCGGAAGTGGTGAAAGCAACCAGAAGTCAGGCCGCATCGATCGCGTCAGACAGGCCGGCCCAGGCTTAGCCTTGCCTTCGGCTCAGCAATGCAATCGCCTCTTCCCGCGTAAACACCCGGCTAACCAGCGGCACGTTTTCAGGCGGCGTATCGCAGAAATCAATCGCCTCTTTGAGCAGTCGCTCCGGCTCATCCAGATGTGCCTCATCGGTCGCGTACAGCGTCGCCACCGGCATGCCCTTTTCCACCAACGTCCCTCGCCGCGCGTGAAACACGATCCCGGCATGCGGATCGACCGGCTCACCGGCTTTCTCGCGCCCCGCGCCCGTTCGCTGCACCGCCCATCCCAGAGCCGTCGTGTCCATCGACGCAATGTATCCCGAAGCCCACGCCTCCACCAGCCGCGTCGCTCCGGGTCTGTGAAACTTCTCCGGCGCGTCGAACACCGAGGCATCCCCGCCCTGCGCTTCCACCATCGCCAGGAAGATCTTCAGCGCCAAGCCATCCATCATCGCCGCTTCCGCCCGTGTGTAGCCAGCCTCGGACGACTCAGCCTGCCCGCCCAGATACACCATCCATCCAGCGAGAATGAGCGAAAGTTCGCGCAAATCCTCGCTTTCGGCTGGCTTCTTCCCGCGCAGCAGGTCGACCGACTCCATCAGCTCGATCCAGTTGCCCGCCGCATATCCAAGCGGCTGTCCCATATCCGTCATCAGCGCCACAGTCCACGTCCCCGCGGCCTCGGCAGTTGCCACCATCAGCGCCGCCAAAAACTCTGCATCTTCACGCTTGCGCAGAAAAGCGCCTGAGCCGGTCTTCACATCCAGCACCAGCGAGTTCAGTCCCGCAGCCAGCTTCTTGCTTAAAATCGACGCACAGATCAGCCCCGCATTCTCCACCGTTCCCGTCCGGTCGCGCAGCGCATACAGCACGCGATCCGCAGGCACCAGTGCCGGAGTCTGGCTCACGATGCTCGCCCCGCACCTTCGCAGCACAGTCTCGAACTCCTCCAGAGAAAGCGCTGTGCGATAGCCCGGAATAGCCTCCAGCTTATCCAGCGTTCCTCCCGTATGTCCGAGAGCCCGCCCGCTGATCATCGGCACCACTACTCCACACGCCGCCGCAATGGGAGCCACCAGAAAGCTCGTCTTGTCTCCCACGCCGCCAGTCGAGTGCTTATCCACCGCTGCCTTGCCCAGTGGCTTCGGATCGAACTTTACCCCTGAGTCCCGCATCGTCACCGTCAGCGCGCGAATCTCCTCCAACTCCAGCCCATTCAGCCACGCCGCCATCAGCCACGCTGCAAGCTGCTCCCCGGGAATCGTCTCACCTGCCGCCCCGCGAACGAGATACCGTATCTCATTCTCCGAAAGCGCTCCACGATCCCGTTTCTTGAGAATCAGGTCAATCATGTGAATGGGGGAACTCATCGGCACACGTCTCTCCTCACGCTGAACAACTCTCTCGCGCAATTACTTCAATCGCAGATCCGTCCCGTACGGCAAAATCTCCCGCAACGTCGCCGCGAAAGTCACCACCATACCGGCGGCGTCCGCGGGAAAGCTCAGCGGCGCGTCGACATCCATGAACTCCGCCAGTACCTGCCTGCAAGCTCCGCAGGGCGGGCTCGCCGATCCATTCAGATTCACGATTGCCGCCGCCATCACGCGAATCTCTGGCCCAAACCGGGCGACTGCCTGAAAGACTGCGGAGCGTTCAGCACAGATCGTCAACCCATAACTCACGTTCTCGACGTTCGTCCCCGCAACGGTCTCGCCATTCGATAACAACAACGCCGCGCCCACCCGGAACCCCGAGTAAGGCGAATAGGAATGCTCCGCTGCTTTGCGCGCAGCCTCGGCAAGTTGCGTCAAAATCAATCTGCTCTGTTCTTCATCCATTGCGCTTAGTGCCGTTCTTCTGAGATATGTCAGCCGTGAATTTCCGCGATACAGTCAACGGAGCTTCAGCCTAAACCGGCGCACCCTCGCCTGCAAAATCGGCAACGCAACGCACTGGTCCTCGCGACGCTATCTTGTTTCCGCATCAGGCGCCATTATCGTCGTCTCTCCGCCGGCTGACTCAAGTTTGCACTCCACCCTCCGATAAGGCCCATGTGCTCCACTCCGTGCGGTCTCCCTCTCCCCGGAGCACCTTTGCGCGGAGTGGACCATCGGATGACCTATGGATGATCTGACACGTGAATTTCTGATCGAAAGCCAGGAAGGCCTGGACCGCATGGAGCGCTGCCTCACCGACCTCGAGGAGCGCCCCGGCGACACAAACCTTCTCGGCGAGATCTTTCGTTCCGTTCATACCATCAAGGGCACCACCGGCTTTCTCGGTTTCAAGCGGCTTGAAAAGCTCGCGCATGCGGGCGAAAACCTGCTCGGCGCCCTGCGCGACGGCAAGCTCTCTGCCTCTCAGTCTGTCATCACTGGACTCCTGCAGCTTCTCGACGCCTTGCGCTCCATTCTCGGCATCATTGAGGCCAGCGGTCTTGAAGGCGAATCGGACGATGAAGTCAACGATCCCGAGCTCATCGCCCTCATGCATCAGTTGCAGCACCCCAGCGATACCGTGCCTTCCACGTCCGGCGCAGGCCGTTCTGCTCCGGTCATTGAGGCCAGCACCACGCTCACGCATCAGAGCGCTAAAGCATCGCCGCCTGCGCTCCCCGAACCAGACACGGCTCCTCTTCTCTCATCGCCATCCTCCGCAGTCGTTTCAAGTGAAGCGTTCAAGCCAGAGCCGGCCGAGATTTCTCGCCCAAGGCAGAACGCTGCTTCCGAAAGCACGCTGCGCGTCGATATCACGCTTCTCAACCGCATGATGAATCTCGTCGGCGAACTCGTTCTCACGCGCAATCAGATTCTTCAGGCTACATCCGCCGATCCCACCTTCACCATGCTTTCCCGTCGCCTCGACATGGTCACCGCCGACCTGCGCGAGTCGGTGATGAAGGCGCGCATGCAGCCCGTATCCAACGTCTTCTCCAAGTTTCCGCGCATCGTCCGTGACCTCACGCAACTTCTCAATCGCAGGGTTAAGCTGGTTCTCGAGGGCCAGGAAACCGAGCTCGACAAGAGTCTTCTGGAAGCCATCAAAGATCCTCTGACACATGCCGTGCGCAATTCGCTCGATCACGGTATAGAACCGCCAGACAAGCGCATCGCCCTCGGCAAAGACCCGGAAGGCACCCTCAAGCTGCGCGCCTATCAGGAGAATGGCCACGTCATTATCGAAGTCTCCGATGACGGCGGCGGCATCTCCGTCGAGAAGGTCCGCGACAAGGCAATCGAGCGCAGCCTGATCACAACCGAGCGTGCCGCTCATCTCAGCGAGCGCGAGCTGCTCCAGCTCATCTTCCTTCCCGGTTTCTCGACTGCCGCTGCCATCACCAGCGTAAGTGGGCGCGGCGTCGGCATGGACGTAGTCCGCACCAACGTCGAAAAGATCGGCGGCAAGGTAGAGATCGATTCGCGCCCAGGCAAGGGAACTACACTCCGCCTGCGCATTCCACTCACGCTCGCCATCATTCCGGCTCTCATTGTCCGCTGCCTTGGCCAGAGCTTCGCGCTTCCGCAGGGCGTGCTTTCCGAGCTTGTTCACATTCCGACCGAACGGGTTTCTACTTCCATCGACTGGATGGAAGGCGCGCCGCTCTATCGTCTGCGCGGCCAGCTCCTGCCACTTATTTTTTTGGATCGAATGTTGTCCGTGCGCAAAACGTCCCACAGCAGCGCCGACAGCGTTGCTCCTGCGATCGGTACACCCTCATTACCCCAACGGGACTGTTTTATCGCCGTTCTCGACGCCGATGGCCGCATGTTCGGCCTGGTCGTCGATGGTCTCGCTGATCCCGAGGAAATTGTTGTGAAGCCGCTCAGCGCAGTTCTTAAGTCGATCGGCATCTACTCCGGAGCAACCGTCCTCGGCAACGGCGATCTGGCTCTCATTCTCGATCCCGGAGCCATTGCCATCCGCGCCGGCGTATCGCTGAGCACTGCCCAGGAAGAGACAGTGGCGCGCCATGAAGAAGAAGACGCCATGAAATCCAGGTTCCTTCTCGTCGAAGCAGCCCAGCGGCGCGCCGCCGTACCGCTTGACGAAGTCCTCCGCATCGAACGCATTCCGTTCTCGCGCATCGAGTACATTGGCTACCGTCCGGTACTCAACTTCGAAGGCCAGCTTCTGCCCATCGAAGATGCCGCCGGAGTTCTCGCTACTGCGGCAGCCAATCCCGAACTGCCGCTCACCATCGTCGTCTGCCGCGAAGGCAACCGCCACGTCGGCATTGCCGTGGGCAATGTCCTCGATGTCGCCGCGGGCAGCGATCTCGTGGAGGCAGGTTCCCGCCGCGCCGCCAGCGGCGTTACGCTGCTCAACAATCACGTCACGGGAATTGTCGATCTGGGTGCTATAGAACCATTGCCACTCGCAGCGCACGCAGCCGTCACTACATGGCAGCGTGCGGGCGGAAGTTATGAGGAGTCCCTCACATGACCGATAAGAAGTCTGCTGCACTCAGTAAAGACGGAGCCTCCGCCAGCATGATGGAAATCTGCTCGGTGCGTATCGGCTCAACACTCTATGGTGTGCCCATCACGCACATCCTTGAGATCGTTGGCCACACCCATCCTCATGCCGTGCCGTTAGCGCCGGATTTCGTGGGTGGACTCCTTCACTATCGAGGCGATGTGCTTACCACCGTCAGCCTGCGCCAGTTGCTCGGCCTGCCCGCCGTTGAAGATCGCCAGGACATCATGATCCTTGAAAACGATGGAGGATGCTTCGGCCTGCTCGTTGACGCGGTCGGAGAAGTGCTGACTATTTCATCGGCGGATCGCGAGCCAAACCCATCGATTCTCGACCCTCGCCGCCGCGAACTCTTCGCTGGAGCATGCAAATTGCCGCAGGGACTTCTCGTGATGCTTGATCCCGAGCGGCTTGACCCCATGCGCCTCGGAGCAACCGCGGCTTGACTGAATTGCTGGAAACTACCGCAAAGTGCGGAGGTGAACGATGCGCGCACTGATTGTCGATGACTCACGTTTCGTCCGCGACTATCTTCGCGGGCTTCTTGAAATCAGGGGTATCGAGTGCGAAGAAGCCGCCGACGGCAGCTCCGGCCTTACTCAGCTTCATGAGCGCGGGCCCTTTGATCTGGCGCTCGTCGATTGGAACATGCCGGTTATGGATGGCCTCGCTATGCTCAAGAACATGCGTGCCGAGGGATACTTCGATGTCAAAGTCATGATGGTCACCACCGAGGCCGAAGACGACTTCATCACCCGTTCACTCGACGCTGGAGCAGATGAGTATCTGATGAAGCCCTTCGATGGCGAAGCTCTCGCTGAAAAGCTCGTCATGCTCGGTCTTGCGGAGGCCTGATTTGTCCGACGTCTCCCGCCCGCCCGCATTCTCATCGTGGACGATTCCGCAGTCATGCGCTCACTTCTGCGCTCTGTCCTCAGTTCCGCCCCCCGTCTTGAAGTAGCTGGCACCGCATCCGACGGAGCCTCCGGCCTTCGTGCCGCCGAATTGCTCCATCCCGACCTCATCCTTCTCGACGTCGAAATGCCTGTCATGGATGGCCTTGGCACATTGCGCCAGATGCGCGCGCGCAACAGCCATATCCCCGTCATCATGTGCAGCACCCTCACGCATCGCGGCGCAAAAATCACGATTGAAGCGCTGGCCTGCGGTGCCGCCGACTACGTTGCCAAGCCCTCCGGCCAATCGTCGCGTGAAGCCGCAGTTCGCGCTCTCGCTCACGACCTCATCCCCAGGATCCTCGCGCTCACTTCCGCCGCTACATCTGCATCGGAATTTCGTTCCGCGCAAAGCTCCATCTTTCCATCCCCGCCTCCAGGCGCGCGGCCATTCGCCATCTCCGTCGGCGGTCCTGAATCAACCATCTCAGACAAGCAGCCTGCCACCCGCCGTGATTCTTATCGGCGTCTCTACCGGAGGTCCGGCGGCTCTCGATCTGATTCTGCCGGAGTTTCCCGCGGACTTCCCATTGCCCATCCTCATCGTGCAGCACATGCCGGAGCTCTTCACGAAGCTGCTCGCCGAGCGGCTCAATAGCCGCTGTCCTCTTCATGTCCGCGAAGCCATTGCCGGCGAACCCATCCGCTCCGGCCACGTTTATATCGCGCCCGGCGGCCGCCACCTGGAGATCGCAGTCACCGCAGCCGCCGCATCGGCCGCCGACATTCCACCGGCCGTCATTCGCCTCACCAGCGAAGAACCTGTCAACCACTGCCGCCCCGCGGTCGATGTCCTCTTTCGCTCTGCAGTCGCTGTCTACGGCCCGCGCATTCTCGCGCTCGTGCTCACCGGTATGGGCTATGACGGCCTGAACGGCAGCCGCCTCATTCGTCAGCAAGGCGGCGTGGTCTTTGCGCAGGATCAGCCCACCAGCGCCGTCTGGGGAATGCCGGGAGCCGTAGCACAGGCCGGGCTCGCCAACCGCGTTCTTCCACTCAACTCCATTCCGACGGAAATCCTGCGGCTTACCGGTCGCATCCAACGCGAGGCCATCGAGCTTCGAGAATCGGTTGTGTGAATCCGTGAGTTCTTCCGTCTTTACAAGACCTTTTCCCTCCGGCGCCACACCATCAGCTACTTCACCTGTGCCTGCTTCCAATCTCGATCTGAGCACGCTGCGTCAGATCGTTTACGAACAAACGCAAAATGTCCTCGATCCGTCGCGTGACTACCTTTTCGAAACCCGCCTCTCCAGGCTCCTTCGCAGTCAGGGAACCGCGAGCCTCGCCGACCTTGTCGCATCCTTGCAGATGCGTCGCAACCCTTCGCTCGAACGCGCTATTGCCGAGGCCATGACCATCAACGAAACCAGCTTCTTCCGTGACAACCGCCCTTTCGAGCTGTTGCGCACAGAACTGCTTCCGCCTTTGATCGAGTCACGCCGTCACACTCGCTCTCTTCGTCTCTGGAGCGCGGCCTGCTCCACCGGCCAGGAAGCCTATTCCATGGCTATGCTGCTGCTTGAGCACTTTCCCACGCTCAGCACGTGGAATATCACGATCGAAGGCACCGACGTCTCCAGCGAAGTAGTGCAGCGAGCCGCAGCCGGAACCTATCACCGCATTGAGATGAACCGAGGCCTGCCCGCCCGCAACATCGTTCGTTTCTTCGATCATCAGGGCGAAGACTGGACCATCAAACCCGAAGTCCGCTGCCTCTGCAACTTCCGCGAAGCGAACCTGTGTGGGCCGGCGTTACCCTTCTCGGAATCCTTCGATATCATCTTTCTGCGCAACGTCATGCTCTATTTCTCGCAGGAAACCCGCCGCAAGCTCCTCGTCAAGATTCGCCGCCTGCTCGCTCCGCATGGTGTGCTTTTCCTGGGCTCCAGCGAACAGCCTGCTGACCCCGCACTCTGGAATGCCACACTCTCCGGAGGCACCTGCTGCTATCGCCCGCGCCGTCCAGGCTGAGAGATTGAGGCTGCTCCAGTGTGGCGAAAATTAGGCGAAAAATATTCCACCACCAGGGCTCGCTGCGGACTATCCTGAAATGACGGGATGGCCGCGCGGAAGCCCAATTCGAAGATAACATCGGCGCAACCTTCGTCCGCGTCCGCTCCCTCTCTATCGGATCCCTTCGCAGCCTTTCACCCCGTCACCGCGGCATGGTTTCGTGAGGTCTTCGAAGAGCCCACCAGCCCCCAGCATTTGGGCTGGCCGGTTATCGCTCGCGGCGAAAGCACCCTGATCCTCGCCCCCACCGGGACCGGCAAAACCCTCACCGCCTTTCTCTGGTGCCTCGACCGTCTCATGCTGCAGGCGCCACCTGAAACGAAGGGCTGCCGCATCGTTTATGTCTCTCCGCTTAAAGCCCTCGCGGTCGACGTGGAACGCAACCTTCGCTCCCCGCTCACAGGAATCGCCAACATGGCACGCCGCATGGGCGTCTCCGTTCACGACCCTGAAATCTCGATCCGTACTGGAGACACCAGCCAGAAAGAGCGCGCCCGCTTCCGCAAAGCTCCCGCCGAAATCCTGATCACTACTCCCGAATCGCTCTATTTGCTGCTCACCTCGCAATCTTCAGAGTCCCTTCGCACCGTCGACACCGTCATCATCGACGAGATTCACGCCCTCGTTCCCACTAAACGTGGCGCGCACCTGGCTCTCACCCTCGAGCGCCTCGAAGCTCTCACCAAACGTCGTATTCAGCGAATCGGCCTCTCCGCAACACAACGGCCCCTCGAAGAAGTAGCCCGCTTCCTCGGTGGTGTCCAGGTCTCCGCAGAACCACCGTCAAAAACCAAACCAGACCATACTGGACAGGCAGATTCAAACAGCGCTCCGGTAGCCCGGGGCTTCAGCCCCGGTATTACTCCTGCAAATGCAGAAGGGGCTTCAGCCCCTGAGGCGAGTTTTGCAGCCCCCGGTGAGGGGTCTGAAGAAACCACCATTAACTCTCTCTCCCCGGAAGCCACCGAATCCTGGTCCGCCGACATAGTCGAAACCACCAACCTCCACTACCGCCCCGTCACCATCGTCAACGCCAGCGCCCCCAAGCAGCTCAAGCTGCGCATCGAAGTCCCCGTCGAAGACATGGCCCGCCTGGGCGACATCGAAGCCATCCCCTCCGGCCCTGCATCGCAGGCTCCCAAGCGTGTCTCCATCTGGAATGCGATCCACCCACGCCTCCTGGAGATCATCCAGCAGCGCAACTCCACCATCCTCTTCGTCAACGCCCGCCAGACCGCCGAACGCCTCGCCGGAGCCCTCAACGAGCTCGCCGGCGAAGAACTCGTCCGCGCTCACCACGGTTCGCTCGCCGCCGAACAGCGCCTCGTCATTGAAGAGCAGCTCAAAGCCGGCAAACTCAAAGGTCTCTGCGCCACCTCCACGCTTGAGCTCGGCATCGACATGGGAGCCGTCGATCTCGTCATCCAGATCGAGTCACCGCCATCGGTCGCCGCCGGCATGCAGCGCATCGGCCGCGCCGGCCATTCCGTCGGAGCCGTCAGCGAAGGCATCCTCTTCCCCAAATACCGTTCCGACCTCATCGCCTGCGCTGCCGTCACCCGCGCCATGCATGAGTTGCACATCGAGTCCACCCGCTACCCACGCAATCCCATCGACGTTCTCGCCCAGCAAATCGTCGCCATCGTCGCCCACCCGCCAAATCTGGCTCCGCCGGTAAAGGCGAAGAAGCGTGCGGCCTCCAAAAATGCGGGTGCCCCACGTCTCGCTTTTGAGACGTCGGGATTCGGAAACATCGGAATCCACGATTCCTCTCGAAAACACCCCGAATTCCCAGTCGATGAACTCTTCCGCATCGTCCGCAGCGCGGCTCCCTTCGGCGCACTCACCCGCTCCGCCTTCGAAGGCGTCCTTGACCTCCTCAGCGGCCGCTACCCCTCCGACGAATTCGCCGAGCTCCGCCCACGCCTCACCTGGGATCGCATCCGCAACGTCGTCTCCGCCCGTCAGGGAGCGATCCGCCTCGCCATCCTCAACGCTGGCACCATCCCCGACCGCGGCCTCTACGGCGTTTTCCTTTCTGGCAGCGAAGGCAAAGCCCACCGCGTCGGCGAGCTCGACGAAGAGATGGTCTTCGAGTCCCGCCCTGGCGAAACCTTCATCCTCGGCGCCACCACCTGGCGCATCGACGAAATCACCCACGACCGCGTCCTCGTCTCGCCCGCCCCCGGCGAGCCCGGCAAAATGCCTTTCTGGAAAGGCGACGGCGCAGGCCGCCCACTCGAATTTGGCCGCCGCATCGGAGCCATGGTCCGCGAGCTGCAAGCCATGCCGCTGCCCGCCGCGCTCACCCGCCTCGTCCGCGACCACGACCTCGACCCCGGCGCAGCCGAGAACCTCATGCGCTTCCTCGCCGACCAGGCCGAAGCCACCGGCATCGTCTCCGACGACCGCAACATCGTCATCGAACGCGTCCGCGACGAGCTAGGCGACTGGCGCGTCTGCGTCCTCACGCCCTTCGGCCGCCGCATCCACATTCCCTGGGCCATGGCCGTTGCCGGACGCCTCCGCGCCGCCGGAGGCCCGGATGTCGAAATGATCTGGGGCGACGACGGCTTCGTCCTCCGCTTCCCCGACTCCGACGAGCCCCCCAGCACCGACTGGTTCATGGTCGAGTCCGCCGAAGCCATGAATCTCGTCCTCCGCCAGCTCGGCGCTACCGCTCTCTTCGCAGGCCGCTTCCGCGAAGCCGCCGGCCGCGCGCTGCTGCTCCCGCGTCGCCGCGCCGATGGCCGCGCTCCCCTCTGGCAGCAGCGCAAGCGCGCCTACGATCTGCTCAGCGTCGCCTCCCGCTACCCCGGCTTTCCTATCCTGCTTGAGGCCTATCGCGAGTGCCTCCGTGACGTCTTCGACATGCCCGCGCTCATCGAAACTTTACGCGGGATTGAACAGCGCCAGCTTCGCATCCACGTCGTCGATACAAGAACACCATCGCCCTTCGCCTCATCCGTTCTCTTCAGCTACGTCGCCAACTTCCTCTACGACGGCGACGCGCCGTTAGCCGAACGCCGTGCCCAGGCCCTCACCATTGACCAGGACCAGCTCCGCGAGCTTCTCGGCGACGCCGACCTCCGTGAACTCCTCGACGGCGACGCCATGGCCGAGGTCGAAGAGCAGCAGCAGTGCCTCGTCGACCCCTATCGTGCACGCTCCGCCGACACCCTGCACGATATGCTCCTTCGCCTCGGCGACCTCAGCCGCGAAGAGCTCGCCCTCCGCGTCACCGGCCCCGATGTCCTCGAATTCATCGACCGTCTGATCCGAACCCGCCGCCTCCTCGAAATCCGCATCTCCGGCGAAAAGCGTATCATCGCCATCGAAGACGCCGCCCGCTACCGTGACGGCCTAGGCATCCCATTACCTCCTGGCATCCCGGTAGCGCTCCTCGAACCCGTCGCCCAGCCCGATCCTCGAACTAATCCGCCGCTACGCCCGTACCCACGGCCCATTCACGCTCGAAGAGGTAGCCCGCCGTTTCGCGCTGGACCCTGCTCAGGTCGAGCAGACCCTCAACCAGCTCGCCGCTGAAGACCGCATCGTCGAAGGCGGCTTCCGCCCCGGCGGCCTCCATCGCGAATGGTGCGACGCAGAGATCCTCCGCATCATCCGCCGCAAATCCTTGGCCCGGCTTCGCAAAGAAGTCGAACCGGTCGAGCAACAGACCCTCGCCCGCTTCCTCACCCACTGGCAGGGCCTGCTCACCCCACGCCGCGGCATGGACGCTCTTCTCGACGTCATCGAACACCTTCAGGGCGCGCCACTCCCCGCCTCGCTCCTCGAATCCGCATCCTCCCCGCCCGCATCGCCAACTACCAGCCCGGCGATCTCGACACCCTCATCGCTGCCGGAGAAGTCGCCTGGGCCGGCGTCGAGCCGCTCGGCGAGCACGACGGCCGCATCGCCCTCTACCTCGCCGACAAGCTCCCGCTCCTCGCTATCCCCCGCCCCAATCCACACCCCCATGACGGAAAGGGAAGTGCAGCTTCTCGCCACCCTGCGCCAATCAGCGGCGCCAGTTTCTTCACCCAGCTTCACGAATCCATCGGCGGAGGTTACCCTGGCGAATCCCTCGACGCCCTCTGGAGCCTCGTCTGGCGCGGCCTAGTTACCAACGACTGCTTCCACCCACTCCGCGCCTACGTCTTCCGCCCCGACTCCGGCCGCACCCAACGCAGAGATCACAGCAGCCAGGCCCAGCGCGCCAGCTTCCGCAGCCGCCGCACCGTCCCCGCCACCGCCCAAGGCCGCTGGTCACTTTTGCCGGGATTACAACGAGCCGTGGGGAGTGCCAAAGATCTAGGTATTACCAAGCAGGCAGACCTGGTAGGCCGGGGCTTTAGCCCCGGCGCCACGGCAATCGTCTCAGGAGGGGCTCTAGCCCCTGAGGCGAGCTCTCCCTCCACCACCGAATCCACCCACGCCCTAACCCTCCAGCTCCTCCACCGCTACGGCGTTCTCCTCCGCGAATGCGCCGCAGCCGAAAACATCCCCGGCGGCTTCTCTGTTCTCTATCCCGTCCTCAAAGCCCTCGAAGAGTCCGGCCGCATCCGCCGAGGCTACTTCGTCGCCGGCCTCGGAGCCACCCAATTCGCCCTTCCCGCCGCCGTCGACCTCCTCCGCTCCCTGCGCAACCCAACCAGCACCTTCCCCACAGAGGAAGAAAAACAGGAGTTTCTACTCCTCGCCGCCACCGACCCCGCCAACCCCTACGGCTCAACCCTCAAATGGCCCGATCTTCCGTCAGAAACTGAAGACACCGAAACCGCCCCGCGCATCCTCACCCGTGCCGCCTACGCTCAGGTCGTCCTCTGCGAAGGCCGCCTCGTCGCCTGGCTTCGCCGCGGTAATCCCAACCTGCTCGTCTTCCTCCCCGCTGAAGAGCCCGACCGCTCTCGCATCGCCGATGGTCTCGCTCATTTCCTCGCCCAGGAAGGCCTGGATCGGCTCCAACGCGATCAGGCCGGCAGTCACCACAGCGGCTACCTCATCAGCACCATCAACGGCCTGCCCGTCTCCCAACACCCCTTCGCCCGCGCCCTCGCAGACGCCAGCTTCCACAAAAGCCCACTCGGCATGAACCTCCGCCGCCCCACCAGCCAACCCCCACGCGTTGGCTACTCCACGCAGACGGGCAGCGCATCACCGCGCCCGTCTCCACAGGAGGCCGCCAAGAACCGCCCGGCCCTAACCCGGCCGGATTGACCAAACGCAAATCGGCTTCACGCGGCAAATGGAAATGCATCTTCCAGGTTTAGCGACCTATAAATAATTGAATTTAATGCTTTTAGACCGTTGAAGATCATCTATGGTAAGCGAATCAGGCGAGGTTTGGAGGGTATTACCAGTGGGTACTGGGCATCGTCTGATAAACGATCGAGTGGTCTAGTCAGCCATTAGGGTTCAACTCCCTTGCCCCCCGCAGTACCCTCGATCAATAGCTGGAAACTGTGTCGATCTGTGCTAAGATCGACACAGTTTATCAGGCGATGTTTGTCGCTCAGTACCGAAAGACCCCTCAGCATGACTACCTGAGGGGTCTTTCATTTTGTGCGGAACAAACCGCTGCTAGCAAATAAGATTCAATCACCTTTACTCGTGCAATGTTTGTCTCTTTCTGGCTGTTTCCCCGGCAGTCAATCTGCTGTACTGATCACTGTCCATTGGATCGACATGCCCGAAGGCGACACAATCTTCCGCACCGCCCGCACCCTCAGCCGCGCCCTAGTCGGCAAGCCCGTCATCCGTTTCCACAGCGAATACGCCCAACTAACCAGCGCCAACGACGAGCACCCCTTCTCCGGCCAGATCATCACTAAGATCGAAGCTCGCGGCAAATATCTCCTGATCCACTTCGCTAGCCCGAAAGCCGATCCGCAATCAGACTCAGGAGAACGCATACTCGCCACCCACATGCTCATGAGCGGAAGCTGGCACATCTACCGTCCCGGCGAGCCATGGCAAGATTCGCGCGCCAACATGCGCATCCTCATTGAAACCGCAGACTTCGTCGCCATAGGCTTCCGTATCCCCGTCGCCCGCCTGCACACGCCACAAACCCTCGCCCGAGACAAGAAGATCCCCAAAACCGAGCGCGATGTTCTAAGCGAAGACTTCGACGCCAAAGCCGCAGCCGAACATCTCAAAAAACACGGCAGAGAAGAGCTCGGCAACGCCCTCGTTCGCCAGGATGTGCTCGCCGGAGTCGGCAACGTATTCAAATCCGAGATATGTTTTCTCGTCGGCCTGAGCCCATTCATGAAAGTCGAAACCCTCACCGACACCCAGATCAAAAAGCTCGTAGCAACCGCGCAGAAGCTGCTCGCAGCCAACATCCTCGAAGACTCCGGCGACCTCGTCGTCACCTTCAGCGGCAAACAGCGACGCACCACTCACAACGCTGCCCCCGGCGAAAGCCTATGGGTCTACGGACGCAAAGGCGAACCCTGCCGCCGCTGCGGCACCCCCATCCAGCGCGCTCTACAACAGCCCAACGCGCGCAGCACGTATTGGTGCCCGACTTGTCAACGTCAAATCTAAGTGCGAGTGTCGCCCTCGTAGTTCAATGATGACAAATTAGCTCTTGAGGGGTTACGGAGCCCATTCCCATTTCACGTTTTGAATCAAGAACGGAGGGGCCAGACCAAATGCCTTGGCAAATCCGGGATTCAAATCGATGCCAGCACCATTCTCAATATGAGCTTTGTGTGGCATGGTATCTCTAAGTTCACCCAGAACAGTTTTGCCGCGATAGGTGACGGAGACCTTCTTTCCTCTTGCTGCGTGACCGCTTCCCCATTTTGACTGCCAGTCTTCCGGTGGGAGAGCGCACATAGCCATATCATCCCGTGCTGTCCGATCTCCCCACACTCCGATACCGTTGTCGCCAATAGCCAGCGCCTGTTTCTCGGTTTTTCCTTCAGCGATGGCTTTCTGATAAGCGAGGAGGTCTTTAGGGTCTGCAAACGATGATGCCGTGACGATAGGCACGCCAATCCTCCGATAGAACTTTGGAGTATTTATTTTTTGGCCCGTCAGGAACGTACTCTTCGTTTTTGGCTATTGTCTACATAAAACCTACAGCGCCGCAGCCCCAGCCTCAGCCACAGCATGATCCTGATCGCCCGATCCGCCGCTCACACCGATCGCCCCTACCACTTTGCCATCCTGCTTCAGTGGAATACCCCCGGCAAAGATCATGATCTTGCCATCATTCGAAGCATGAATTCCAAAGAACTGCCCGCCCGACTGCGAATGCGTGGCCAGGTCCTGCGTAGCAATGTCAAAGGCCCGCGAAGTGTAGGCCTTCTTGATCGAGATATCGATGCTTCCAATCCACGCGCCATCCATGCGCGCATGAGCAATCAGATTGCCGCCCGCGTCGGCGACAGCAATGTTCATCGGTTGACCAATCTCGGCTGCCTTTGCCTCGGCTGCTTCAATAATGCGTTTTGCGTCCTTCAGTGTAATCATCCTTTTCCTCTCCGCTGGATTCTTACACAAGGCTGCCGCATTTCACGTCAAGTTCCCGGCTTCTTATCGCCTATACCAAAGATTTTTTGCAGAAAATTCCGCTTATCCGGTGGATTCGGATGTGAGCAGGTCTCCGTCGGCACTGTTCCGTCGAGAAACGCAGCAGTATAAGTCTCGCCTGAACAGGAGCCATCCGTCGGCAGATTCGATGCCTTGTCAATCTGAACCATCTGCACACCCGACGGCGCGTTGAAATCATGCGTGTCCGAGTACTGCGGCAACTGAATCGCCTTCTTCATGAACTCGGCCCAGATCGGCGCCGCCGCATGCGCGCCCTCGATCTTGATGTCGGTGTAGTCGTCGTTGCCCACCCACACCACGCACAGCAGATTGCTCGTATACCCCGCAAACCACGCATCGTGGCTCGTGCCTGTCTTGCCCGCCGCCGGAGCCATGAATCCCCGCCGCCGCACTTCATTACCCGTTCCCGCCGCAATCACGTTTTGCATCAGGCTGGTCGTCAGATACGCCACTCTCGGATCAAGCAGTTGCTTGGACGTAGGCGAATAGTCTTCGATCACATCTCCCGAAGGCGATCGCACGCTCGCCACCATCCAGGGATCGAGATGCAGCCCGCCATTCGCAAAGATGGTGTATGCTCCCGCCATTTCCAGCGGCGTCGCGCTGTACGCGCCAATCGCCATCGCAGGCGTTGCCCGCACGCTTTTCACTCCGGCATCTCGCGCCAGCGTCGCCACCTTGTCAAAGCCCACCAGCGATGCCAGCCCGATCGTCGCATTGTTCAGCGACATCTGCAGCGCAAACCGCGCCGTTACATCGCCGTAGTACTTGTCGCCATCGTTGTGCGGCGTGTACTCCTGTGTGCCAACGTCATACGTCGTCTGCTCGTCGTTCAAAATCGTGATCGGCGAAAACAGCTCATCATGTCCCGGCAGCATTGTTCCATCAATCGCAGTGTTGAACGCCGACGCATACACAAACGGTTTGAAGATCGACCCCGTAGGACGGTTGGCAACGGTATGGTTCAACTGGCTCATGCCATAGCTGCGTCCACCCACCAGTGCCAGCACCTGCCCCGTATGCGGATTCAGCGCCACCAGCGCAACCTGCGGATAGGTCGGTCCTCCGCCTTCCACATTTTCCTTCTTATGGTGCCGCGCATACAGCTTATCTACCTGCTCGTCCACCACATGCATCGTGTTGTCCACAGCCCACGTCGCCGCACGTTGCAGATCAGGATCGAGCGAAGTGTAGATATGCAGTCCTTCGCGATTGAAATCGCGATCGCCCAGCTTTTGGTTTAGCCGTTCATGCACCAGGTCCACAAAGTACGGAGCATCGCTCGCATCCACGCTCTGTTGCGAAACCTTCAGCGACTCGGCCTTCGCCTCTTCCGCCTGGTCCTTCGTGACCGCGCCCGTCTCCACCATCGAGTCCAGCACCAGGTTGCGCCGCTCCATCGTGCGCTCCGGGTGCCGGTAAGGATTGAAGTAATTCGGCCTCTGAATAATCCCCGCCAGCATCGCGCACTGCGCAAGATCCAGCTGCTTCACGTCCTTGCCAAAATACGCCTGCGACGCCTCGCCAAATCCATCGATGGCAAAGCTGCCCTGTTGCCCCAGGTTGATCTGGTTGGCATACATCTCAAAGATCTGCTTCTTGTCAAAGTGATGTTCCAGATGGAACGCGACCATGATCTGGATAAGCTTGTACTTGATCGTTCCGTTGTCGGAGAGAAACAGCAGCTTCGCCAACTGCATCGTCAGCGTAGAAGCCCCACCCTTGTGCTTTCGGTCACCAATCAGGTCGTGATAACCCCAGCTCATAATGCTGAAGTAATTCACGCCGCCATGATCGAAGAATCGCCGGTCCTCAATCGCGAGCACGGCATTTACCAGGTTTGTTGGAATCTCGTCAAAGGTCAGCAGCCGCCGCTTCGTGCGGTTCGTGTCTTCGCTCAAGCCGGTGATCAGCAGTGGCTCCAGCTCATAGCTGGCCAGATCCTGCCCTTTGTCATCCACCAGTGCGGAAACCTGCCCGCTGCCGAAACGGATCGTCGCGCTGTCCGGCGCGTGATAGCTCTGCGGTCCCGGATGCACCGTTACATCATTCGAGTCCTCGGCAAACGTGCCCAGCGGCGAAGGCTTCGGATCGCTTGTGGAGGTATACCCAGCCTGCCGAAGCTCGTTGACAATCTCCGATTCACTCAGCTTCTGTCCAACGCGCACCTCACGCGGAGCCGCATAAATCTTGGCCGTTGTGGCAAAGACCGGGTGCTTCAGCCGTTCGTCGACGATATTTCCGTAGCGGAAGTAATAGAAGCTAAAGATAGAGAGAAATACGACCGCGCATGCGGCAATCACAGCCAGCGTCGTTCGAATCACCAGTGGTTTCCATCCGTGCCGCGTAGCCGGTCTTTCAATCTTGACCTTCAATGCCATACAACTGCCTCCGCGGCCCGAACCTTACTTCACAACACTGCCGAAAATTCAGGTGTCTCGTCTCAGCCGCACACTTCGGCCATGACGGGTGACCGATTACTCCACAGTAAGACGCTTCAAAAGCCCGGTCAGTTCCTCCAGGGGTACTTCTTCGCTCAACGCCTTCGCGCGGGTCACCAACTCCACCTTACCCTCGGCAACCTTCTTCCCGACGTTTACGCGATAGGGAATACCCACCAGATCCGCATCCTTGAACTTCACACCCGCACGCTCATCGCGGTCATCCAAAAGGACATCCAGCCCCGCAGCCTCAAGTTCCGCAGCCAGCTTTTCGCCCGTCTCACGCAGCAGCGCATCGGTCACATTGGTCACCGTAACCACCACGGTGAAAGGAGCAATACTCGCCGGCAGCCAAAACCCGTTCGTATCATTCGACTGCTCAATCGCCGCTGTCAAAATGCGCTCGATGCCGATGCCGTAACTGCCCATGATCGGCTTCACTTCCTTGCCGTTCGGGTCCAGCACCGTCGCACCCATCGATTCGGTGTACTTGTACCCCAGCTTGAAGATGTGCCCAACCTCAACTGCCTTGCCGACAACAAGCTTGCCTTGGCAGCCCGCGGTGGGGCATGCTTCGCCCTCGTTCACGCTGCGAATATTCGCACTGAGCGTCCACGAGAAATCGCGCCCGGGGCACACATTGCGCAGGTGATAATCCATCTTGTTCGCGCCGCATACCATGTTCTTGCGGCCTTCAAGACCCGTGTCGATTACCACCGTGAGCCCATCCGGCTCGCTCGCCGATAGAGGCGAAGCCACATGCACCAATCCCACCGGCCCAAGATATCCAGCAGGTCCATGGATAAACTTCTCCAGCTCCTCACCCGCCATCGGCCGCAACTCCGCCGCGCCAACCGTAGACAGCAGCTTGGTCTCGTTCACCTGGTGGTCGCCGCGCAAAAATACCGCCAGCCCATGCCATGTATCCGGTTTACCTTTCGCAGAGCCGCGCTTCAACGCCATATAGGCCACGCACTTGATATCGCTCGCCGGCGAAATCTTAAAGAACGCCGCAACGTCCGTAATCGCCGCGCATCCCGGCGTGTACACCAGCTCCGGCGTCCCATCGCCCGTCGGCTCCATTTCTTCCACAGGACCAAGCAGCGAAGTAGCCTTCTCGATATTCGCCGCGTAGCCGCACACCGGGCAGCTCACGATCAGATCCTCGCCCGCATCGGTGTACACCATGAACTCCTGCGACTTCGTCCCACCCATCGCGCCCGAGTCCGCGTCCACGGCCACAAATTTCAGCCCGCAACGCGTAAAGATGCGTCGGTACACCGCGTCGTGCTGATCAAAACTCCTGTCCAGCCCCGACGCATCCAGATCGAACGAATAGCTGTCCTTCATCGTGAACTGCCGCACGCGCAGCAGCCCCGACTTCGGCCTCGGCTCATCGCGAAACTTCGTCTGAATCTGGTACCAGATCTGCGGCAACTGCTTGTAGCTGCGCAGTTCGTTGCGCGCAATCGACGTCATGATCTCCTCATGCGTCATGCCCAGGCACAGGTCGGCGCCCTTGCGGTCCTTCAGGCGAAACATGTTGTCGCCCATCACCGTCCAGCGTCCGCTCTCTTCCCATATTTCGCGAGGCAAGAGCGCCGGCAGAAAGAACTCCTGCCCGATCGTATCCATCTCCTCGCGCACAATGGCGATCACCTTGTTCAGCGCCCGTTGCCCCAGGAAAAGATAGCTGTAAATTCCCGCACCCAGTTGCCGAACATATCCGGCCCGCAGCAGAAATTTGTGACTGGCCACTTCGGCATCCGCCGGGGCCTCACGCAATGTAGGAATGAACAGTTTCGACCAGCGACGCATACGTTCCAGAATTCCCCGATCCTCAAAAGCCCTATTCTAAATTGCCGAACGGCACACTCACTTCCGGCGTGCCGCGATCGAGCACGATTGCAGGTCGTCCCACAGCGCGCGCTGAATTGAGAAGCAAGAAAAAACAAGGTAGGCCAGGGCTTTAGCCTTGGCATCAGATTGGTAGGAATGGAGCCTGTTCGAGGGGCCTCGATGGCCCCGAGCCAGGCGACGCTGGAATCGTTCTGGATTCTTTCAAGTTACAGATGCCCATGCTGCGTAAAGTGCAAATATTCCTCAATCCCCACCAGCACCAGCGTCACAACAGACAATGCAAACTGCACCCGCTCGCCGCGTAATTTCTTCGCGCTCGGCGCGGTAGTACGCCATTGCGCCGCAGGCCGCGCCCGCAACCGCCGGATCTGCCACAGCACCACCAGATTCAGCAGCGCCCCAGCCAGCGCAATCCCATTCATCGGCCTGCGAAACCACGAAGAATGAAACTCGCGGATGAATGTCACCTGCCAGCTCGTCAGCGCCAACGCGCCCAGCCCAATCGCAAATCGCAGCCCATTCGCCGCGGCAAAAAAAGTGCAAAGGCTCTGCAGCAGCGCAAACGCAAAGCTCGTCCAAGCCACAAAAATCTGCGACCGGCTTTTCGCTGGCAGGGTAGAGGGTGCTAGCGATGCTACGGCCCCGCCATGCTCCGGCGGCACATGTTGCGAGGGCAGTAGGGGTGCGGAAGTAGTCGACATAAGAGCGCGGTCTCCTTCCACCAGGAGTCTCATGCGGCGATCCTGATTCCGCCTCAGTCTATCGTAGTCGTCAACCCAAGGTTGTCATGAAGTGGTGAGCCGGAGAGCGCTAAGCCCGTCCAAATTCCGCAAACCAGTTGCGCAATCCGATGTATACGGTTACATTTCTCCGGAGTACAAAATCATGCCTATCAGCATCTCGCACCTCCGCCGCATCCTTGCCGCGTCGTTACTCTTCGCCTGCGTCGCAACCATCTCCGTACGCGCCGAAGAACCGCCAAAGCTCATCCAGAAAGACGGCCGCTACGCCTTCCTCGTCGACGGCAAGCCCTTCCTCATGCTCGGCGGACAAATTCACAACTCCAGTGCGTGGCCCAGCGAACTGCCGCAGGTCTTTGAGTCCATGGCCAGCCTCCACGCCAACACGCTCGAAGCCCCCGTCTATTGGGAGCAGTTCGAGCCCACGCAGGGCCACTTCGACTTCACCAACGTCGACGCCCTCGTCAACGGCGCTCGCGAGCATCATCTTCGTCTCGCCATCCTCTGGTTCGGCACATGGAAGAACGGTCAAATGCACTACGCCCCCGAGTGGGTCAAGACCGATACCAAGCGCTACCCGCGCATGATCCGCAACGACGGCGTGCCCACCGACGTCCTCTCCGCCAACTCGCGCAACAATCTCGAAGCCGACAAAGCCGCCTTCGTCTCCCTCATGCGCCACCTCAAGCAGATCGATTCCGAAGCCCACACCGTCATCACCGTTCAGGTCGAAAACGAATCAGGCGGCATAGGCGCCATCCGCGACTACAGCCCCGAAGCCAACGCCGAATTCGCCAAACAGGTCCCCGCCGATCTCCTCGCCATCACCCACAAGCAGCCCGGCACATGGGCACAGGTCTTCACCGGTGAAGCCGACGAAATCTTCCAGATGTACTACCAGGCCAGGTACGTCAATGAAATCGCCGCCGCCGGCAAAGCCGAATTCAATATCCCGCTCTACGCCAATGTCTGGGTCGACTACCCACCCGCCGAGCTCCCCGAGCGTCGCCTCGATCAGCCCGGCGTCGGCTATCCCAGCGGCGGTCCGGTGCAGAAGTACGTCGGCTACTGGAAGGCGCTTGCACCATCGCTCGATCTCATCGGCCCCGACATCTACTCCGACGACCCCGGCTTCGTAACCGACCTCATCAACACCTATAGCCGCCCCGACAATGCGCTATGGATTCCCGAGATCGGTCGCAGCGACAACTACGCTAAGTATCTTTTTCTAGCTCTAGGCCACGGTGGTATTGGTTTCTCCCCATTCGGAGTCGATCAAACTGGCTGGAACATCACCGGCGACGAAGCTCCGAAAGCTCACGCCGCCAACTTCACTCTTCTCGATCCCATGAGCCGCGAAATCGCCCAGTGGAACTTTGACGGCCATCTCAAAACCTCAGTAGAAGAGCACGGTCAGGCAGAGCAGGAAATCGACTTCGGCCAGTGGCAAGCCTCCATCAACTACGGCTTCCCGCAAAACGACGGTCGCCGCCCGCCGGGCAACCAGGATGCACACGGCACAGCTCTCATCGCCCAGCTAGGCCCCGATGAATTCGTCGTCACCGGCATAGACTGCAGTGTTAGCTTCCATCTACCCGGCAAACTAGCCGGTCAGCGCATGCAGATTCTCAGCGCCGAACAGGGCTACTACGAAAACGGCACATGGCACAAACTGCGCCTATGGAACGGCGACGAAACCGACCGCGGCCTGCAGTTCCACGCCAAAGAACCATCCGTAGTCCGCGTGCGTCTTGGCCAATTCTAATTTCCAGGGAAAATTCGTGGAAGGTTCCTGCTGCCGTGCAAGACGCGCAGGACACGTATCGTGTTTGTCTCTATGCGATAGAAGATGAGGTATTTGCCGGATGAAAGACTTCGAAGGCCAGGACTTAAATCCTCTTCACGGCTTCTTCCCGCATAAGGATTCAGCTTGAGAGTCGATAAACTTTTGGAGATTGATTCGCACACCCGCTGGCCGCTTCAATACCTCGGTCATCTGCGATGTGGAGCCAGATTTCATCAATGTCCGCTGTGGCTTTACGCGTGATTAAAATTCGCATCTACTGTTTGGCCGATTCTCTACTTGCCAGTTTTGTACGGCCGCGTTGAGCTACACCCGCAATGAATTCATGTATGTCTTCATCTGTGTCGAGAACGATGTCCTCGCTGCGCGGGGAGTCGTCCGCTTCTTCAATATCCGCCAGCAGCTCAAATCTGGCTCTTTCGCGCTTTACCCACAAGGAGAGAGCTTCGCGAACAGCCTCTGCCTCATTGCGGAAGCGCCCTTCGCGAATCCCGTGGACTATAAAAGAATTTTGCTCCGGAGTCAGTTCAATCTGCATAAATCAAGCCTAGGACCAGCGTATGAGCTTGTCAACGGATCGAAAAAGTCACATCCATATGCACGATGAAAACTGGAAAATCCCTGCACTAGTTCCGCTAACACGGCAAAGCGCGGCTAACTCCGCGAACAGGCGCGCAGCGCCGCTTACCCGCTGCCCTAAATCAACTCCATCCCCCAAAGATCATGCAGATGCAGCACACCCTCGACGCGCCCGCGCATCATCCACCACCACCAGCGAAGTAATCTTCTTCTCCTCCAGCACCGCCAGCGCTCGCGCCGCCAGTTCACCCGCGCAATCGTTCGCGGCCTCCGCTTCATCGCCTCGCCCGCCGTCATCGCCAGCGCCGCGCCGCCCTCGCGCTCCAGCAGCCGCCGCAGATCGCCATCCGAAATCACCCCCAGCAGCTTCCGGCATCGCCCCCGAGCCCTGCACCGTAGTCAGACCCAGCTTCTTCCGGCTCATCTCATAGATCACATCCGTCATCGTCGTTGCCGCAGCCACCACCGGCACCGCCTCACCCGCATGCATCAGCTCCCGCACCAGCTTAAGCTTCTTCCCCAGCTTCCCGCCCGGATGCAGCTCCGCAAAATCCTCCGCCTTGAAATCCCTTGCGCAGCGAAACCGCCACCGCCAGCGCATCCCCCAGCGCCAGCATCGCCGTCGTCGAAGCCGTCGGCGCCAGATTCATCCCGCAAGCCTCGCGCTCCACCGAGCAATCCAGCACCACATCGCTCGCCGCCGCCAGCGTTGATCCCAGCTCGCAACAGAACGAAATCAGCGCGTCGCCCTTGCGCTTCAGCGTCGCCAGCAGCCGCAGAATCTCTTCCGTCTCCCCGCTCGCCGAAAGCGCAATCACCACATCCCCGGGCATCAACACACCCAGATCGCCATGTACCGCCTCGGCCGGATGCAGAAATAATGCCGGCGATCCCGTAGAGCTAAGCGTCGCCGCAATCTTCTGCGCGATGATCCCGCTTTTGCCCATGCCGGTGACGACCACGCGCCCACGTCCCTCGCCGCAGCGCACCACCAGCTCCACAGCCTGGCGGAAATCGCCCGCCATAGCGCCGTCCAGCCGCACCGCCAGCGCCTCCAGCGCCGCCGCTTCCGTCCGCACCAGCTCCGCCGGAGTCACACAATCCAGCGCTTTTCCCTTATCTTCCATGCGCTTCCGATGGTAGCAGTTTCTCCGGTCATGAACTCGTAACCGCAGCCGCGCAGAATCATCCAATGCAGGGCGTCTTACAATGAAAGCGGGGTACTCACTCGTTTGAAACGTAACGTCATCGTTATCGCCGCAGTCGTCTTTGTCCTGGTACTGCTCAGCCTCGCTGGCTGGGCCAACCACCGGAACCGCGTGCACGCGGCATTACAGATCCAGGCCCAGCAGAATCAAGCCATACTTGTGGCCGGATTCAGCCGGCATCGGGCACTTGGCATCTCCCATGGTCGGTAAAGCCGCCCCCAGCTTCACCTTGACTAATCTTCAGGGTAAAAAGTCTCCCTCGCCAGTTACAAGGGCAAAGCCGTCCAGCTCAATTTCTGGGCCACCTGGTGCGCACCTGCAAGATCGAAACCCCCTGGCTCGTCGACCTCGAAAAGCAAC
>CAVREZ010000001.1:0-190895 GCA_963720285.1 uncultured Acidobacteriota bacterium | reverse complement strand
CTCGCCGATCCAAATTCTAGTTGCGAGTGCCGAGATGGCCATCGAATCTGCTATTACACCGCGGCTGCACAAGCGAAAGCCTCGAGGAGCCCGCCCCAATCGCCTTCGCAGTCGTAGACGTGACTCATCTCATCGTGACGTCTTGCGAACCCCTACTCATATCTCAAGGCCACAATGGGGTCCGCCTTCGTCGCGCGCCGTGCCGGAATGTAGCAGGCGAGCAGCGCGACTCCGGTCAGGACCAAAGAGACCACGACGAACGTCAGCGGGTCGGTGGGCTTGACGCCGTAGAGCAAGCTGGACAAGAAACGGGTCAGAGCTAAGGCGCCTGCAACTCCGACGCCCACACCGATCACCGTCAAGCCCATGCCTCCGTTCACGACAAGTTTAAGTACGTCGCGCTTCTGCGCTCCCAGGGCCATGCGGATGCCGATCTCGTGCGTGCGTTGGGAAACCGAGTAGGCGATCACGCCATACAGGCCCACGATGCCGAGTAACAGCGCCATACCGCCCGCCAATGCCAGCATCACCAATGTGAACGAAGTGCGCGCCATAGACTTGGAGTAGTAATAGTCCAGCGTGTGAACCTCGTACAGCGGAAGATCCGGGTCTACGGACCATACTGCTCGCCGGACCTCGTTCATCAAGCTCTGCGTCCCCGCGCGTGGGCTGCGAATTGCGAAGGCCGGGCCGCCCAGAAAAACATCGGCGTCCGTTATCGGCCAGTAAACCGTCACCGGAGCTTCCTGGCTGGTCCCGTCATCGTGGACGTTCCCCACGACGCCCACAATCTGCCGCCAGTCCTTGGGGCTTCCGCCAATTTGTTTCCCAAGTGCATCCGACGGATTTTGCCAATACTCACGCGCGAGATTCTCCGACACGATCGCCACGGGGCGCTTGCTCAATATGTCGTTCCAGGTTAAATCTCGGCCGGCAACGATGGGAATGCCCATGGTGCTGAAAAAGCCTGGCGAAACCCAATAGCACCTGAGTGCCGGCGGGGGCCGACCCTCAAGCATGTGGTCCTTGACGAGCACGGGATCGCTCTCGGCGGCGGCATCCATCGGCACGGCCCCACTGAAATCGGCAGAAGAGACGCCAGGAATCGCTCCGATATTGTCGAGAATTGCGTGATCCATACGGACCAGCCGCTCGGGAGTCTTCATCATTTCCGGAGGAAAATGGACATGGAACGTTTCGACTTCGGCTGGCGTCGTGAATCCGGGCTGAACGTGTGTCAAGGCCAGAAAGGTGCGGATCATGAGGCCCGAGCTCACGAGCAAGACCAGAGCCAGGCCTACCTGGACGATCACAAACGCGTTACGCGCCCGATGCCGCTCCCGGCTGGCGCTGACAGAGCGGCCCGTATCGCGCAATCCAGTCCCCACGCGAACACCGGCATACCTGAGAGCCGGCATCGTTCCGAACAGGAGAGCTGCCACAATCGTTACGCCCAGGGTGAAGAGCAAGACGAGCCCATCGATGCCGATGTCATGAAGCCGTGGCAAATCGCCCGGCGCTAAAGCGATCAGGGCTCGCAAGCCACCATAAGCAAACAGCAAACCGAGCGCGCCACCGATCACCGCCAGCAAGAGGCTTTCAAGCAACAAACCGCCGGCGATACGTCCGGGGCTGCCGCCCAAAGCCGCTCGAATAGCCAACTCCTGTTGCCGCCCATCAACTCTGACCAAAACAAGGCTGGCCACGTTTGCGCAAGCGATCAGCAGCACCAGGCCTATTCCGCCCATCAAAACCCACAGGACGTTGCCGATGTCGCCTACGATGTATTGCTTCAGCGGCTGCAGATTCGGCCTTATCTGCGTTTCCTTGAAGAACTGGGCCGCCTCGGGAAAACGCTCAACTTGCATTCGTAACATGCGAGCCACGTCTGCATTGGCTTCGGCCAGTGTCACCCCCGGCTTGAGCCGAGCAATCGCAAAGTAGTTATAGCCTCGCTGTGTTTTAGGCCTCAGAGGCAGCAGTATGTCCAGATTGGTCATGTCCAGGAAGTGAAAGCGTTGCGGCAACACGCCGATGATCGTGCTCGGCTTACCATCCACGTCGATCGTTTTCCCGATCACTGAACGGTCGCCGCCGAACTTGCTGTGCCAGTAGCCATGGGTGATCATCATTACGTCAGAACTGCCCGGCGCATCGTCCGCCCGCGTGAAGGAGCGCCCCAACATAGGTGTGACTTCCAGAATTGGGAGAACCCCGTCGCTCACGCCGAGAGCTGGCACGTGTTCGGGCCATCCGGCGCCGGTGACGTTGGCCGAGTAGAGCGCGGCACCGAAACCCGTATAGTAGAGACCGATGTCCTCAAAAGTGCGGCTCTGCTCGCGAAAGGTAAAGTATTCCGGTGGGGATAAAGGCCAGTTGAACTGGTTGATGCCAGGAAGGTCGAGCCCTACTTCTACAAGTCTTTCTGGGTGCGAATAGGGCAAAGGTTGGATGAGGATGCCGTTAACCACGCTGAAAATAGCTGTCGTCCCCCCGATGCCAAGTGCCAGCGTGAGTGTGGCGGCGGCGGTGAAGCTCCGATTGCGCCGCAACCGGCGCAGGCCATAGCCGATGTCGCTGGCAACGACCTCTGCAAAGTGCCCAGCGCGTGCTCCGCGAACCCCACTCTTCACCTGCTCGATACCACCAATTTCGATAAGGGCTTCTCGTCGGGCTTCCGATTGCGAAAGCCCTTCCTGCATCTTCTCCTCGATCAGCGCTTCCAGCGTTGAACGGAGTTCATCATCCAGCGCCTGCTCAATCGCGCGCTTGCGAAAGAGATTCCGAAATAAACTTAGAATTCGCTTGGGCATGATGCGACCCATCTGGATTCACGAAGACTGAACGGCGGCCGCCATGATCTGCACCACCTGGTTCCATTGCCGCTCTTCTTGCTTGAGCTGAGCGCGCCCCGCGGAAGTTAACCGGTAATATTTCGCGCGGCGGTTGTTGTCGGACGAGCGCCACTCGGCTTCTGCCCAGCCCCTTTCCTCCATGTGGTGTAGCGCTGGAAAAAGCGAACCGAAACTTACCTGATAAATGGGATGAGCAGGTTCTTCGGATCGGAGAGACTGTTTCCCATGAAAAAGACGGCGCAGCACCTCATCGCAGAAGTACCGAGTAGACCGCCCAGGGTTGAGATGACGATTGGTATCGACCTTGGCGATGTCTGGAGCCACTACTGCACGCTCAACGAAGACGGCGAAGTAGTCGATCGAGGCCGGTTCAGAACCACACCGAAGGGAGTCGAAAAATGGTTCACCGATCTACCTCCGGTGCGGATTGCCATGGAAGCCGGAGCGCATTCGATCTGGATCAGCGAGCAACTGCGGGAGCTAGGACACGAGGTCATCGTGGCCAACGTTCGTGAGTTGCGGGCGATCTCTCACAGCGATCGCAAGAGCGACCAGGTTGATGCCGAAAAGCTGGCACGTTATGCACGGGTAGATCCGGAGATCCTCCGGCCCATCGCGCACCGAACAGTACAGCAACAGGAAGCACTCACGTTGATCCGCGCACGTGATTTGCTCGTCCGCCTGCGCACGGCAGGGGTGAACGCCGTGCGTGGACTGACGAAGTCGTGTGGTTATCGGATGCCGGCTTCTTCGACGCGGTGTTTCGCCAAGCGCAGCCTTGCAGTGATGCCATGACAAAAAGCAAATCCACGGTATAGATATCGAGAAGAAGGTGAGCAAACCAGTATGGCAATCCGTTGGGACAAACTGACCGTTAAATCGCAGGAAGCGATGCAGCAGGCCGTCGGGCAGGCGGCAGAGCTCGGTAACCCTGAGGTGCAGCCGGTACATCTGTTGTTGACTCTCGTTGCGGATCGCGAGGGCGTGATATTGCCGGTGCTGGAAAAGATCGGCGTGGCCACGGAGCGGCTGGAGACGGAGCTGCATCAGTTCGAAGAACGCTACCCCGGGTATCGGGTGCGCAGGGTCAGCCGGGGTTATCGGCAAACGCTTACCAAGGCCGTGGAGCAGGCGTTCCGCGAAGCCGGGAACTTCAAGGACGAGTACATCTCAACTGAGCATTTGCTGCTTGGGATCGCCCAGCAGAAAGGTGACCCGGCGGTGGATGCTCTCCTGGCCGAGGGCGCTACCCATGATGCCATTCTCAAGGCGCTCACTGCGGTGCGCGGTTCTCAACGAGTAACGGATCAGAATCCCGGAAGGCAAATTCCAGGCACTTGAAAAATACGCCAAGGATCTGACCGAGCTGGCGAGGCGAGGCAAGCTCGATCCCGTGATCGGACGCGATGAGGAGATTCGCCGCGTTATTCAGGTGCTGAGCCGCCGGACGAAAAACAATCCGGTGCTGATCGGCGAGCCCGGCGTAGGCAAGACAGCCATTGTTGAGGGGCTGGCGCGGCGCATTGTTTCTGGCGATGTACCCGATCTGCTGCGCGACAAGCGCGTCATCTCGCTCGATCTGGGGTCGATGCTTGCCGGCGCGAAGTTCCGTGGCGAATTTGAAGACCGGCTCAAGGCTGTTCTGCGCGAGATCGAGGAGTCCAACGGGCAGATCGTTCTTTTCATTGATGAACTGCATACGCTGGTGGGTGCCGGAGCGGCGGAAGGTGCGATCGACGCGAGCAATATGCTGAAGCCGGCATTGGCGCGCGGTGAACTGCGAGCAATTGGCGCGACCACGCTGAATGAATACCGCAAGTACATCGAGAAGGATGCTGCGCTGGAGCGGCGCTTCCAGATCGTCTTATGTTGGCGAGCCGAACGTCGAAGATACGATCGCGATTCTGCGCGGACTGCGTGAGCGCTATGAAGCGCATCACAACGTCCGCATCAAGGACTCGGCAATCGTCTCTGCGGCAACGCTATCGCATCGTTACATCTCAGATCGTTTCCTGCCCGACAAGGCGATCGATCTAGTCGATGAGGCGGCGGCTTCGCTGGCGATCCAGATCGGCTCGGTTCCGACTGAGGTCGACCAACTGGAGCGCGAGGCGACATCGCTCGAAATCGAGCGGGCTGCGTCTAAAGCGCGAGACCGATTCGAACAGCAAGGCCCGACTTGCGAAGAGATCGAGCGCGAACTGTCGACTCTGAAAGAGCAGATCAACAGCCTGCGCGCCCGCTGGCAGCAGGAGCGCGGCGCGATCACCCGCATCAGCGAACTGAAGAAGAAGATGGAGGCTTTGCGTTTCGAGGCTGAAGAGCAGACCCGCAAAGGCCAGCTCGATCGCGCGGCGCAGATCCAGTATGGCGAACTGCCGACGGCTGGACGCAGAACTGAAAAAACTGAGCCTGCAGGACGGTCAATCGCGGTCACGACGCGGCTGCTGAAAGAAGAAGTCGACGAAGAAGACATCGCCAAGATCGTGAGCAAGTGGACCGGCATTCCGGTTTCGAAGATGCTCGAGGGCGAAGTGAAGAAGCTCGTCCAGATGGAAGACCGGCTGCGCGAGCGTGTGGTCGGCCAGGATGCGGCGCTGACGGTTGTGGCGAATGCGATCCGGCGTTCGCGCGCGGGACTGAGCGATCCGAAGCGGCCAATTGGCTGCTTCATCTTTCTCGGGCCGACGGGCGTGGGAAAGACGGAGACGGCGCGTGCGCTGGCGGAGTTCCTCTTTGACGACGAGCAGTCGATGGTGCGCATCGACATGAGCGAGTACATGGAAAAACATGCCGTGGCTCGGCTGATCGGTGCGCCTCCGGGATACGTGGGCTACGACGAAGGCGGTCAGCTGACCGAGGCTGTGCGGCGCCGGCCGTACTCGGTGATCCTCTTCGACGAGATCGAGAAGGCGCATCCCGATGTTTTCAACGTGCTGCTGCAGGTGATGGATGACGGGCGCCTGACCGACTCGAAGGGCCGCACGGTGGACTTCAAGAACACGGTGCTGATCATGACTTCGAACCTTGGCGCGGACCTGCTCCATGCGACGGACGCGCTGAAGACCGAGCATGACTTCGACATGGCGCGCGAGAGCGTGATGCGGGTGCTGCGCGAGCACTTCCGGCCGGAGTTCCTGAACCGCGTGGACGACATGGTGATCTTCCGGCCGCTGGGTCAGTGCGCAGATGGAGGCAGATTCTGAACTGCGGCTGAACGAGGTTGCGCAAGCTGCTGGAAGACCGCGCAGATTTCGCTGGAACTGACACGAGCCGGCGCAGCCAGCTGATCCTCGCATCGGGCTCGGATGCGGCCTACGGCGCGCGGCCGCTGAAGCGGGCACTGCAGCGCATGGTGCAGGATCCGCTGGCGATCAAGATTCTCAATGGCGAGATCTGCACTGGCTCGCATGTGCGCATCGATGTGGATCGCAAGTCGAACCAGCTTGCGCTTTGAGCCGATGGGCCGCGAGGCGATGGCGTAAACCTCATCAGCTCGCGTTACAGGGCAGGAGAATCAGACTCTCCTGTTCTTTCTGTTTTAATGGCCGAATGCGCCGTGATACCCAAGTCCAATCGTTTCGCGGAAAAAGGCCGCTCTGTCTGGTATGTTGATTAGCGATCCTCATACCTGAGGGAAAGATACAGCCAGTGACAACCGCAGAGATTGTCGATCGTTTAGCGGACCATAAAACGCTGGGCGCCGCACCACGCGCCGAACTGGAGTGGCTGGCCGTACATGGAACGTTGCGTCATTTGGAGGCCGGTGACCACATCAGCGTCAAAGGCATGGAGGTGCGCAGCCTCAATATCGTTCTCTCCGGACGTATCGGCCTGTTTATAGATCGCGGCTCTGGCCCCACGAAGGTGATCGAATGGCGCGGGGGCGAAGTCGGCGGTATGCTCCCCTACTCGCGGTTGACAGTAGCGCCGGGTAACTCAACAGTGCTTGAGCCCACGGAAGTGTTGGCCATCGCTCGTGAAGACATGCAGCGGATGATGCATGAGTGTTATGAAGCCACCACGATTCTCGTGCGCATCATGCTCGACCGCGCGCGTCTGTTTACCTCAGCGAGCTGCATGACGAGAAAATGATCTCGCTCGGCAAACTCTCCGCAGGTTTGGCGCACGAATTGAACAATCCCGCCGCGGCCATCGAACGATGTGCCGCCCTGCTTCAAATCCGTATCGCCGAATCTGAACAAGCTGCGCGAAGCCTCGCCGCTATTGTCCTGAGCCATGCGCAGATAGCCGCGCTGGACCGGCTACGTGAGGCTTGTTTGGCAAACAGAGAAGATGCAGCAGAGCGCAGCCCGATCGACCAGATGAATCGCGAAGAAGCGATGACCGATTGGCTGAACGCGCACAATCTCGGTGTTACCTATGCGAGATGCTTGCTGATACAGATGTACCCATCGCGGTGTTGGACGAATTGGCTGCTGTCATAATTGGCGATGCGCTCAGCGCAGCGGTGCGTTGCGCGGCTGCCGGCTGCGCAACGCGTAACATGACATCGATGATTCAAAATGCGTCGGCGCGCATATCCAGCCTGATAGCGGCGGTGAAGGGCTTTACGCACATGGACCAGGCGAACACAGCCGAACTGGTAGAGCTTGGACCGCACCTCAAAAAACACGATTGCCATATTGCATGCCAAGGCAGCATCTAAATCAATAGAGATTGCGCTCCGTCTGGAAGAGGCGTTGCCACGTGTGCGCGGCTTTGTCGGCGAGTTAAATCAGGTGTGGGGAAACCTGATCGACAACGCACTCGACGCGGTATCGCCCGGAGGCAGAGTGCAAGTGGTGGCAGAGCAGGAGAAGCAGAATGTTGTGGTGCGAGTGCTCGACAACGGACCTGGGGTTCCCGCCGAGATTCGCGATCGCATCTTCGACCCATTCTTCACCACCAAGCCCATGGGGCAGGGCACAGGTCTGGGACTGGACATTGTGCGCCGCCTGGTGCGCCACAATGACGGTGCTGTAGATCTGGAGATGCGCCTTGGCCAGACTGAGTTCCGTGTTACCCTGCCTGCCGTCGAGCCTGTTCATTCATAAGGAAGAGCCACAACCGAATTTCAATGTTCCATGCCATCACCATGCGGAAAGCCCGCTATAAATTCGTCGTAAAAAGCACCGGCGATAACCACAAGAATGCAGCAAACCATCTGTTAAATTGCCCTGGATTTTCCAACGGCATGGGAAGGTGAAACAATTTAGAAAAAGCGTCAGTCTTCTTTGACGAAGGCCGCTGTGTATGCGGAGCCTAGTCCTTCCCTGGATTGCTTCTTTGAAGCCAGCTTGCAGAGTATCGGGGTAAACACCAAACCAAGCACGCCACGTACATATCGGATTGGAACCCATGAACGCGCAAAATTGCGCCAGGCATGCCAGTGTTGAATATTACTGAACTTGTCCGCGGTGGTCATCTCTAAAGGCCTGAGCATGTATTTATCGCATATGGCTGCAAGGCATCTGAGAGAAAAGAAGTAAAGATGCCGTGGGGCATCCAGATGCATCCACGCGCCCTTCAGGGCCGAAAATTCATAACTCTCCGGGTTAGGCATCGCCAATAGCAATATGCCGCCCGGATTGAGCAATCGCGCAGCTTGCTGAATTACCACCCACGGATGGGGAAGATGCTCGAGTGAATGCCAGGCTGCAATCACATCGAATCCTGGCTCCAGCCCCATCATGGTTTCAGCCGGGTTGGTGGATTGTATGGCGGTTATGCCCACGACATTATGTAGATATTCGACGCACTCGTGATTCATTTCAATCGCAGTTACCTCAAAGCCCGCATCCTTCATCTGGCAGCACATCACTCCACGCCAGGGACCAAGCTCCAGATATCTTCCACTTTTCTTGTATTTAAGGATCAACTCGCTGCGATACGGCTCAAGGACAGAAATCGCTCTGAGTTCATCAAGCGTCGCAGGGATTTCATCATAGCCTCCCGCATAAAAAGGAGCCATGTCCGCCGGCGCATTGTGCATGAACAATAGACCGCAATGATCGCAGCAAAAATAATCGAAGATCTCCTTTGTGGTCCGCCTGTTTCTATCGCTGGATGAAACCCAATGGGAACTGGCTCCGCCACAGTATGGACATGCTGGATGTAGTCCTCCGTTCGTGGTGCGTTTATGCAAGCTTCTCTCCATAGCTGAAGTTACGAAAAAATCGAGGTATCGAACTGTGCCCGCCAACCATCTCCATGTGAGTAGTTATGACAATGCGGAATTCAAATTTCACTGAGGTTTGACTGTCCGTTGCCCTAGAACCAGTCTCATAAACATCTGAAGCGTTAATAGGTGGCATTCTGGAGATGCTCTGAGCAACTCCGAACGCGCTGATGGCGGGACGCTGGGAACTGAACGACGAACAATGGGCAATGGTGGAGCCGGTGTTGCGGCCAGTGGTTCGCGGGGACAATCGCGGACGGCCGTGGCAGGATACGCGTGCGGTTCTCAATGGTTTGTTGTGGGTCCTTGGGACTGGAGCACAGTGGCGTGAGCTGCCCGAGAAATATCCACCGTTCCAGACCTGCCATCGCCGGTTCCAGAACTGGATCCGCAGCGGCAAACTGGAGCAGGCCTTGAAGCTGCTGGCTGCGCATCTGCATGCGCAAGGCAAACTGAACTTAGATGAAGCGTTCGTCGATGCCACTTTCGCGAGCGCCAAAAAGGGGGCTTTGCCGTCGGGCCCACCCGCCGCGGCAAGGGCACCAAGATCATCGCTATCGCCGCTGGCAACAGTCTTCCTCTCGCCGTATCTGTCGAAAGCGCTTCGCCTGCCGAGTGCCAGCTTGTGGAAGACGTTCTGGCCGGAAGCTTCCTTGACGAACTCCCCGAAAAGCTCATCGGAGACAAGGCCTACGACTCGGACCCGCTCGATCGGAAGCTTGCCACTGAGTACGGCATCGAGATGATCGCACCCAACCGGCGAGGAAGAAAACAGATCACGCAGGACGGACGTAAACTGCGCCGCTATCGAAGACGATGGAAGGTCGAACGACTCTTCGCCTGGATGCATACCTTCCGTCGCCTCGTCACTCGATGGGAATATCACGTCGAAAACTTCCTCGGCTTCGTCCACCTCGCATGCCTACACATGCTCCTCAGACATTTATGAGACAGCCTCTAGTCGTCCTGTGACAATCCTGGGAAATCCCCGATAGTCCTCAAGGAAATGAGCATCGCTATAACCACTCGCCGACAGCAATTTATGGACTGCTGATAGCTGTTTATATCCTATCTCCATAACTAGCCATCCTTCCGGTACAAGCAGGTCACGCGCTGTGGGAATCAGCCGCTGATAGATATCCAAGCCGTCGCTGCCGGCAAAGAGCGCCGAATGTGGCTCATAGTCGCGCACTTCCGTTGAGAGCGTATCCCAATCTGCCAGCGGAACATAGGGAGGATTCGAGGCAATGATCGAGAACCTGCGGCCTGCAATCGGACTCAGCAAATCACCTTGAAGAAATTCAATCCGATCCACAACACCATTGAGTTCAGCGTTTCGCTTCGCAATGGCCAGGGCACTCCACGATATGTCGATTGCCGCGATGCGGGCTTGCGGTAGAGCGTGAGCTATCGCTACAGCAATAGCCCCTGAGCCTGTGCCGATATCGGCAATTGCAAGAGGTACGCCCTGCGAAAAATTCTGCGTGAGCCGGATGACTTCTTCGACCAGATGCTCCGTCTCGGGGCGTGGAATCAGAACATCAGGCGTCACAGTGAAGGGAAGCCTGAAGAATTCGGTTTCGCCAAGAATGTATTGGATCGGTTCGCCCGCAACGCGACGGGCGACGAGTATCTCAAAGGCTGATTGAATATTGGAATCGATCGAGTCGTCGGCGTGGACAAGCAGCCATGCGCGGTTGCGAACCTCATTATCAGATCGAATCGAATGCAGCAGAAGCGTCTCCGCATCGAGCCGAGCCCGCTCGGAATGAGGGCCGGAGCGGAGTTGAGTTTCTGCCCCGGCAAGCAGTTCGCGCAGAGTCATGGTTAAGCAGCTCTGCCGCCTTCGGCCTTGAGTTTTTCTGCCTGGTCATCGGCGATGAGCGCGTCGACGATGGGCTGCAGACGGCCCTGCATGATCAGGTCGAGCTGATGCAATGTGAGGCCGATGCGGTGGTCAGTCAGGCGGTTCTGCGGGAAGTTATAGGTGCGAACCTTCTCGCTGCGATCGCCGCTGCCAACCTGCTGTTTGCGCTCTTTTGCCAGAGCTTCATGCTGCTTCTGCATTTCCACTTCGTAGAGGCGCGATCGCAATACTCGCATACCCTTTTCGCGGTTCTTGATCTGCGATTTTTCATCCTGACAGCTTACGACCGTGTTGGTGGGGATGTGCGTGATGCGTACGGCAGAATAGGTGGTATTGACCGACTGGCCGCCAGGTCCGGAGGAGCAGAAAGTGTCGATGCGAAGATCTTTAGCTTCAATCTTGATATCGACATCCTCGGCTTCGGGCAATACAGCGACAGTGATAGCTGAGGTGTGGACGCGCCCTTGAGTTTCAGTCGCCGGAACACGCTGGACGCGATGAACACCGCTCTCATACTTCATTTGTGAGTAGACCCGCTCACCTTCAATGAGGGCGATGACTTCCTTCATACCGCCGACGGAAGACTCGGATTCGGACAGGATTTCAACCTTCCAGCGGTGCTGCTCGGCAAAACGCAGATACATCTTAAAGACTTCCGCTGCGAAAAGGGATGCCTCGTCTCCACCAGTGCCGGCGCGGATTTCGAGGATGACGTTCTTCTCGTCATTCGGGTCTTTCGGCAACAGCATGACCTTGAGTTCACTGTCGATCTCTTCCAAGCGAGGCTCAAGCGCACTCAGCTCTTCCTGCGCCATCGCAACGATCTCGGCATCGCTTTCGCCGAGCATCAGCTTCGCCTCTTCAATGCCCCGTTTCACCCGCTTGTATTCGCGGTATTTTTCTACCGTCGCATCGATGTCCCGATGAGCCTTGGCGGCCTTTTGATAGGCCTCGCGGTCGTTCTGAATGTCCGGCTGGGCAAGCTGCTCGCCGAGCTCGTTATAGCGGTCTTCAATCTGTTGCAGACGGTCAAACATTGAGTCACTCTCAAGGCCGTTTTACCTTCCGGCCGGATGCGCGACAGAAGTCGCAGCGTTCATTTCAGAAAATTGGATGTTCGGAGGGAGTGGGCGCAGAAAAGGTATGTGCGGCGGGGCCGCTAGAGAAGCGCCGGGATGGGCTGGTGGAGCCGCATATCTTCCTGATTCATTTTAACGCGAATCGGTTGCAATGCGGCTCCTTTACGGATGCAACTAAGGCATCACTGGAAGAATCACCTTCGACGCGTGTGCCGGATCCGCGTCAATGGAGATGGTTTCTGCCTTGTAATCGTCCGGCTGGGCCGTCATGATGCTGGGAACAAAGGTCTGCGGGTTGCGGTCGTAGAGCGGGAACCATGTGCTCTGGATTTCGACCAGAATGGTGTGGCCTTTCTTGAAAACGTGGTCGACATCATGCAGGCTCCACTTGAACTCGTTGACTGCACCCGGTTTCAAAGCCTCCGGATGCTCGAAGCTGGTGCGATAGCGGCCGCGGAAAATCTCCATGTTGGTCATGAGCTGATAGCCGCGCATAGTTGGGTCGGGGTCGTCGTCGGGATACTGGTCAATCAGCTTCGCGACAAAATCGCCGTCGCTGCCGGTAGTTGCGGCGTAAATATCGGCGATCACTTCGCCCGTAATCGTGAGGTCGTGATCCAGAACCGGCAGCTTCCAGAGAGCGACGTCTTTCCGTCCGGTCACGAAGCGCTGATCTTCCAGCATCCAGTTAAACCATTCGGAGCCCTCGCCGTAGGTTGGCTGAATGGGCCGATGGCGATAGGGAACCGGGTTTGCCGGATCGGAAACGTAGCTGATCTTCCCCGTTGCACCGCATGGTGATCCCTCGCTGATGGAGCTGTCACCGCAGAGCGAGAAACCGGTTGGTTTCGATGCGGCCGGGGGAAAATGCGCGTAGCGATGCCAGGTGTTGGAGCCGGTCTGAAAGCTCGCCGTATCCTGCAGATCGAATCCCGGCTCGTCTTTCAGATAGTGCCCGAAGAATTTCGCCTCGATCTGCGCGCGAAACTCCTTACCGATTGGCTCTCCGTATTGCAACGCGCCAAGGTGGCGGGATGACGAGGACCAGAAGCCGTGGCGCCAAGGTCCAAGAACGAGGAAGTTCTCGTGATTGGTGTCGTGCGGTTCGAGACTTGCGTATTCCTCCTGCGGACCCCACATATCTTCTTGATCGTAGTAGCCGCCTACACTGAGCGTCGGAACCGTGACCCGATCGAGGTGATGCTCTACCCCGCGCGAATACCAGAAGCTGTCGTAGGTAGGGTGATGGAGGAATGCTTCCCAGGTAGGCAACTCCTTCTTGACTCCTGAGCGCTTTACGTCCTCCGCGAACGATCCGCGCTCCAGAAAGTAGTCAAAGCCGTCACGGGGCTTGCCTTCGGCATCTTTACCGTAGTCAACATCGGTGCTTTCTTTGCTGGACTCAAGTCCCATCGCGTAGTCGTAGCCATAGGTCTGGCGGAAGGCGCCGTTATGGAAGAAATCGTCTCCCATCCATGTATCGATCATCGGCGCTTGCGGTGAGATAGCCTTGACCGCGGGGTGGGGGTCAATGCCTGCCATCATGGCCAGAAAGCCGGGATAACTGGTGCCCAGTACGCCAACGCGGCCATTGTTGTTGGGCACATGCTTAAGCAGCCACTCGATGGTGTCATAGGTATCGGTGCTTTCATCGATCGCTTTTGGATCGCGATGATCGGCAAGCGGGCGGCACATGACGAACTGGCCTTCGGATTTATAGCGTCCGCGGATATCGGCTCCTACATAGATGTAGCCATCGCGCGCCAGCTCCGGGCGGCCACCGAAAAAGCTGGTTTCGGATGTGCCGTCGACGCCATAAGGCGTGCGCTGCATAAGGATCGGCAACAGCCCCGGAATATCGACAGGCGTGAGAATGACCACATGCAGCTTGACCCCGTCCCGCATGGGGATCATGGCCTCTTTCCGCTCGTAGTGATGAAAGATATGACGGACTGCGTCGCCGGTGCGGCGTAGTGTGACAGTCGAACCATCGCCTTGAGTAATGACGAGAGATTTGCCCTCAGCTCCCGAAGTGAAGCGATAGGTAATCTTCGTCTCCGGTATATGGAATTCGGAGGCGGAATCCATCGCGAGTGGCGTGGGCACGCGGCGTTCGCTCTCGACGAACAATTTGCCGTCTTTCGGATAAAAACTTAGAGGGGTGTCCGGCTCTTCGGAGTAGGTGTATTCCCCGGCAATCTGGTCCATGGCCGAAGCGGGCGCGGTCTGAATCGCGAAAACTGCTGCTGGGTGAGGTTCGGCAATTAGAAGTGCAGCAGGCGGGGCAGAGCAGGCAGCCAGCACCAGGGCCGGAATAATAGGGAATTTTGGTGACAAGTGAATTCGTCCTCCCAGAACTGGACGTCAGAGTAGCATGCTGTACTGCCGGATCAGCGAAGGAATACGCTCGTCGGCAGGAGTTTGAGACAAGGCGCAAGTTGATGTGTTTTAGAACCGAGGTTGCCATATACACAGGTGGCTGGCAGTTCCGCTTCACTCCGCGCTTGGGGGCACTGCCATCTACCAAAGTAGCTGGCGTGTTTGTATGTGCACGCACAAAACGCCATAATTCTGCGCAAACGGAAACCGCACATAGGAAAGGGCTTCGACCAAAAACACGAGGCATGGTTCCGCCAGGAGCCACGCCCTGCAAATGCTCCACGAAGAGCATTTGCATACTCTTCACCTGGCTTCGCAGGTAATTGCTCTACGTAGAGCAATTCTTGCGCGTCGAGAAATTGCTCCACGTGGAGCAATCTATCGGGAGCCCGCTCTTCCCCTGGGAGAGAACGGCTGAAGTTCTGCTCTAGTGCGAGTGGCCGGCATGGCTGTGATCGTGTCCGTGATGGTGAGGATGCGAGTGAGCGGGCTCGGCAGCCATTTCGTCGATCGGAACGACACATCCGTGGGTTTCCGGGCAGTTCGCATGCTCAAACTGAATGGTTGTGTGGTGGATGTGGAACTGATCGCGGGCGATGGCATTGATCTTGAGCAGAATGCAGTTGGACTCGGACGGCGGAATATCGTTGATCGTGATGTGGCACGCCAGTGCATGGGACTGCGATCCAAGGCTCCAGACATGCAGGTCATGCACATTGATTACGCCATTCACATCCTCCATCCGCGCACGGATGCTGTCGAGCGCCATGCCGCGGGGCAGGCCTTCCAGAAGGATATTCAAGGTCTCGCGGACGATGTCGAATGAGCTCCACAGAATGAGTGCCGCGATGGCGAGCGAGAGCACCGGATCGATCCAGTACTGGCCTGTCCAGAGGATGCCTGCGCCGCCTGCAATGACGGCGGTAGTAGAAAGCGTGTCGCCGGCCATGTGCAGGAAGGCACTGCGCAGGTTTACGTCCCGTGCGACCCCCCATAGCAGTGCCGCCACGACGCCGTTCATGAGTACGCCCGCAGCGGCAACCCACATCATGAGCCGTGGCTGCACTGGGACGGGAGTTCCAAGGCGATGGACGGCCTCAATTCCGATCCAGATCGAGATGACGATGAGCGTCGCCGCATTGAGGAATGCAGCGAGGACCCCCGCGCGCTGGTAGCCGAAGGTTTTCTTCTGTGTCGGCGGTCGGGACTGGAAGTAGACAGCGACGAAGGAAAGAGCCAGCGCCAGGAAGTCGGACATGTTGTGTCCGGCCTCGGAGACGAGGGCCAGGGAGTGCGCGCGCAGACCAGCCATCAGCGTGACGCCTACATAAGCCAGCGTCGCCAGCATGGAGAACCAAAGCACCCGGCTTGTGTTACGCGCGCCCGGGCCACTACCGGCCGGCGTGGCATGCATGTGCATGAGATAAGTGTATTTCGATGTGGGATGTGAGGGCAAAGACTTGCGGGCTGTACGGTATGGATAGGAGTCCTGCCGGGCGGATGCTTCGTCGGATATGCCTGACGGCCTATTCTGGAAAAGGCACAACGAGCAGGTTTAGTCCCGGGAGTTTGACGTGGGAGAGATGGTTCAAATCAAGAGCGCGGCAGAAGACGGATTCGGGTTTGGTGCATGGCATGTCGCTCCTGTTGGAGCACGCAGGGGTGGGGTTATCGTTGTCCAGGAGATATTTGGAGTTGACCGATATGTCGTTGCGGATGCTGAGCGCTGGTCGCACCGCGGTTTTGAAGCGATCGCGCCATCGATGTTTGACCGCCAGGAACGTGGCTTTGTTGTTGAACACGGACCGGAAGGGTTTGCTCGCGCTCGGAAGGTCTTCTCGTCCGCGAAGCAGAAAGACGCTCTGGGTGACATTGCCGCCTGCGTAGGATTCCTTGCACAGCGCGGCCCCGTGTTCCTGGTTGGATACTGCTACGGCGGTAGCATGGGCTGGCTGTCTGCCGGCCAGGTTGAGGGGTTGGCTGCCGTATCTTGTTACTACGGCGGCATGATCGCAAAGTCGCTCCACCCTGCGCCTAAGTGCCCCGTGATCTGTCATTTCGGGCGCAAAGACGTACATATTCCGGCAGATGATACCAAGGCAGCCATCCAGTCCGCGTATCCGCAGGTACCGGTGTACATCTATGAAAATTCGGGTCACGGATTTAACAACGACAACGGCCCTGGACACGACGCGGCCGATGCCGAGCTGGCGCGATGCCGCACGCTTCAGCTCTTTGAAGAACACGGCGCGAAGTAAGTCGCGCAGTCCATTCGCGCTTTTGGTTTCATTTCCATTGTCATCAGCCGGCGATTCGCCGTCGCGCGTCTTCGATGGGGATGATGGGAGCCGGCCAGGGCACATAGGCATCCTCGCGCAGACCGCTCCATCGTTCGGCAACGATCAGACTGTTCTCGGGGCTGCCGGGCTGGTAACGCACCGAGCAGGGCATGCCAATTTTGATGGAGTGCAGATCCAGTGCTGAAACCAAAGCGGTGATGTCTTGCGAGCACTCGTAGCTGACGCCGGAGATCTCGTATTGGTAGAGCAGCATCTCGCGTGTCGTGCCGTCATCAGCGGTAATTCGAAAATCGTCGAGCAGCATGCCGTCCACGATGCGACCGAAGGCGACGAGCTTCTGGCGGCGCTCCATCTCCAGCTCATCGGCGGTAGGGCGCTTGCGGTGTAGCCACCAGTACGTCGCTCCCGTGACCAGAAGCGCTCCGGTCACGGTTCCGGCAATCTGCAGCTCGCGAATGGAAACGTGCAACATAAGATAGCCGGCGAAAACCGGTGGACGGAAATCGACAGCGATCGTCCCCCCGGAGATCACCCATCCCGAGAATATCGCAGCTTTTGAGGAAAGGGCAGTTCATAGAAGGGTGCCCCGGAACAAGAAGTTCGGTTTTCGGTTGAAAGCCCAAGTCCGCGGTGAGAAATGAGGGATCGGCTACAGAATCTGAGTGCGCTATACTAAGCATTACGTGCTTGTCGCTGATCGAGCCGTGCGAACGGCCGGGCGACGCTAGAAGGAACGTCTTTTGGCTTCATCCATCCACCGCGAAAGCGCACCTCCAATTCATTCCGTGACAAATCGAGAAGACATAAATCAGTCAGTTGGGCGAGCGGATCAGGAAGATGCCGTGAAACAGCCTGAGCGCCGTGGCCGCATTCGGTCGACAACGGTTATCTGCGTCCGCCGGAACGGCCATGTGGTGATGGCTGCCGACGGGCAGGTGACGCTGGGCGATCATGTGCTGAAGCATTCAGCTAAGAAAATTCGCAGGCTCTATCAGGAGAAGATTCTCGCGGGCTTTGCCGGTTCGACTGCTGACGCGTTCACGCTCTTTACGCGCTTCGAGACCAAGCTGGAGCAGTACGCGGGAAATCTGAATCGCGCCGCCGTGGAGCTGGCACGCGACTGGCGCACGGACAAGATGCTGCGCAACCTGGAGGCGCTGCTGATTGTAGCCGATACAGGCCAGACTTTTCTGATCTCGGGCTCGGGCGATGTGATCGATCCGGATGAAGCGATAGCAGCGATCGGCTCTGGCGGCAGCTATGCCACGGCGGCCGCGCGCGCTCTGATTGAGAATACAGAAATGAGTGCGCGCGATATTGCCGAGAAGGCTATGAAGATAGCCGGCGATATCTGTATCTACACCAATGACCGCATCACCATCGAGGAATTGTCAGCGACGGGCAAAGCGGAAACGAAGAAGGATCAGCCGGCGTAGCTTGTAGAGCAACGTCTGCTAAGGTTGGATCGCATGGCCATCTATCTACCCGCAACTGCCGAAGATCGAGATGTCGCGCTTGAGGAATTGACCCCGCGCGAGATTGTTGCCGAGCTCGATAAACATGTCGTAGGTCAGAAAGCCGCCAAGCGTGCCGTCGCGATTGCGCTGCGGAATCGCATGCGCCGTCAGAAGCTGCCGCCCGATCTGGCCGATGACATCATGCCCAAAAACATCATCATGATCGGACCTACTGGCGTAGGCAAGACCGAGATTGCGCGGCGTCTGGCCAAGCTGACGGATTCTCCTTTTCTCAAGGTGGAGGCTTCGAAATTCACAGAGGTCGGTTATGTCGGCCGCGATGTGGAGTCGATGATTCGTGATCTTGTCGAGATCGCAATCGACATGGTGCGCGAGGAACGGCTGGAAGAGGTCGAAGACAAGGCAGAGATGAATGCGGAGGAGCGCCTGCTCGATCTGCTGCTGCCGCCTCCGCCTGAGGCGCACCAGCCCGCGCAAGAGGGGCAACTGACGCTGCCGGGAACGGACAGCTACCAGCGAACCCGCGAGAAGCTGCGTACGCAATTCCGCGAGGGCAAGCTGGACGATCGTACTGTCGAACTGGACGTCCGCGAGCGCAGCGCGCCGCAACTGGGCATCATCTCGAGCCAGAACATCGAAGACATGGATATGAGCCTCAAGGATCTGCTGCCGAATATCTTCGGCAGCGCCGCAAAGAAGCGGAAGATGAAGGTCAATGAGGCGTTTGAATATCTGGTTCAGGAAGAAGAGAGCCGTCTGATCGACATGGATCAGGTAACCCGCGCGGCGGTTGAACGCGTGGAAACGAGCGGCATTGTATTTCTGGATGAGATCGACAAAATTGCCGGGCGCGAAGGCGGTCATGGGCCTGACGTTTCGCGCGAAGGCGTGCAGCGGGACATTCTTCCGATCGTCGAAGGCACCACGGTTAACACGCGCTATGGCATGGTCCGCACGGACTACATTTTATTCATCGCCGCGGGCGCGTTCCATGTTTCGAAGCCGAGCGATCTTATTCCTGAGCTACAGGGCCGATTCCCGATTCGCGTTGAATTACAGTCACTAACGGTCGACGATTTCCTGCGTATCCTTACCGAGCCAAAGGCTTCGCTGACTAAGCAATGCACCGCGCTGCTTGAGACTGAAGGTGTCCGGCTGGAATTTACGCCGGAGTCGCTGCGTGAGATGGCCGAGTTTGCTTTTCGCGTGAATGAGACGACGGAAAATATCGGCGCGCGGCGACTGCACACCATCATGGAGCGGGTGCTTGAGGAGATCAGCTTCCTTGCGCCCGATCTGGCCAGGGTGGCCAAGGATGCCGATGAGGCGGAATCGATCTCAAAGGCTGTTCGTGACGAGTCGACGACGCCATTGCCGTTCCTGGAGCGGGAGACACAATCCATACCGGAGAAGGTCTTTCTCATTACGCCGGAGTATGTACGCCATATGGTCTCCAGCATCGTGAAGGATCAGGACCTGAGCCGATACATTCTGTAGGCCTCTACTGCTTCATCGCTCGCACAGTGTTTCAAGCTTGTGCAGAGTTTTGAGCATGTCGCTGAGGCCGGTCTTGCCGCCTAGTTGTTCGCACTGGGCCTGCATCCGGTCAAAGGCGCCGATGACGCGCATGGCGCATCGTTTGCCGGCGGGCCTTAGGCTCAGCAGATATGCTCGTGCGTCGATGGGGTCAATGGATCTCTGAATCAGTCCTTTGCTCTCGAGCGACGACACGCAGTGGCTTATGTTGCCGCGCGTGGTGCCAAGCGTCTCCGCCAGGAGAGATGGTTTGATCCATTGCGGCGCCTCGAAGAACAATGCAGCGAGAATCAAACCTTCGAGAAAGCTGAGGCCGTCGTGTGCGAGCAGCGCTCCGGTGAGTGAGCCGAAGCGGCGCGCCGCGCGGTTCACTGCGAAGATCGGGCTTTGTTCGAGAAAAGTATCGATTCGCATGAGCGTTATCTCTCTAGCAGGCAGCGTTACATCTGTTCAGAGTGAAGTAGTTCAATACAAGATAGTTTAGTTACTCAACTATACAGAACAATATCAAATCTTCGTTGCGATTTCTTTGCGTCACCCGCAACATGACAAAGGAATGACGATCAATCTAAAAAAACGCAGCAGGATTGTGCTCCCTCTTTTTCTCGCTATGTGCGGATGGCGGTCGAATGCACAACAGCAATCGCAGGCCAATGACAAACCTGAGCCGACCACCATGCGCACCGAGCAGACGATGGTGGTTCTGGGTTCGGCGACTCCGGTGCCGCTGGCAGAATCGCCGCGTGTTGTTGAAGTCTTGCCGCTTGAGAATCTTACCGGGATGGTTCCCGATCCGATTGACGTCTTGCGAAGCGACGCATCGATCTTCCTGGAGCAGCGTGGTGCGGGCGGCGCGCAGGCGGACGTAACGCTGCGCGGTGGAAGTTTTGAGCAGACGCTGGTCTTGTTGAACGGATTCCGTGTCAACGACAGCCAGACTTCACATCACAACCTCGATCTGCCAATGCCGCTGGAAGCGATGCATTCCATCGAGGTATTGCATGGGGCTGGCTCAACATTGCATGGCGTGGATGCGCTGGCCGGGGTGGTCGATTTTCTTACTGCCGCGCCTAGTTTCGACACGGGTTCCGGCAGGATTCAGGTCAGTTCCGGATTCGGCAGTTTTGGTTTGAATGAACAGTCGCTGCTGGCCGAGGCTGCGCGCCGCTGGTGGAGTGGCCGCCTGACCGCGAGCCACAATTTGTCGACGGGCTTTACGGCCGATCGTGACTATCGCAATGAAGACGCTTCGAACGAAGGCTGGCTCAGCTCGCGGCTCGGGCTTACCGATCTACTTTTCGCGGGAAGCGATCGCGCGTTTGGAGCCGACAATTTCTATGGCGCGTATCCGTCATGGGAACGAACGAAGGGCTGGTTTGCTTCTGTGCGGCAGGAGATTGGCGAGCGTACACAGGCGGCGTTTGGCTATCGGCGGCACAGCGATGAATTTGTTCTGGTGCGAACCGATCCCACACTGTATGAAAACAACCATATCGATGGCTCGTGGCAGGCCTCATTGAGGCGCAGTGAAATGATCGGAGTTTCTTCTACATTGCTGATGGGTATTGAGGCGGATGGCGACAGTATTCACAGCAACAATCTCGGTCAGCACGCGCGCAATCGTGCTGCGGGATACATCGATCTCGATCTGCACCCGGCGAAAAGGAAATGGAATCTCACAACAGGCGCGCGCGAAGAGGGCTTTTCCGGCGGCCTGACGACTGTATTTGCGCCGCATCTTGCCGGCAGTTATCTGGTGATGCCAACGATCAAGCTGCGCGCGAGCGCGGGATACGGGTATCGTATTCCTACCTATACGGATCTTTACTATTCCGACCCAACGACTATCGGCAACGCTGGATTGAAGCCCGAGTCGGCATGGAGCGGCGACCTGGGTGCGGATTGGAACCCCGGAACAAAGCTGGCGTTCTCGGCTACGGGTTTCTATTCACGTCAGCATGATTCGATCGACTATGTGCGCGCTGCCGAACAGGACCTGTGGCAGGCGGTCAATCTGAGCGGGCTTAGCTTTACCGGCATTGAGACAACCGCCACATGGACGGTGACGAGAAATCAGACCATTCGTCTTGCGTGGACAGGGCTTCATGGCACACAGAGCGCTTTGCATGGGCTTGAGTCTGAATATGTCTTTAACTATCCGGTGCAGAATGCCCGGTTTGAATGGAACGCAGCGCTGGGTAAGCTGATCGTGATGCGAACAACGGTGCAGGTGGCGCAGCGATATCAGCAGGATGCGTATCCGGTATGGGGCATGGCTTTGACGAGGCCGGGAAATGCAGATCGCATGAAGTGGCTCACCCCCTATCTGCGATTCGAGAATCTGAGCAACACCGGTTATCAGGAAATTCAGGGAGTGAGCATGCCTGGGCGCTCCATCACCGGCGGGTTCACAATTCGTACAGGTCTATAGATAGCCACAGCTATTGATTGGACGACGCAGAGGGAACGGGCGGTGGCTGGAGCAGGATCTTGTGCGACGGCGGGTTTCGGGCTACAGTGAAGGTGTTCCTCGGAAGTCCGCGACTGGCGTCAATCGGCGGACTCTACCTGCACTCTCCTGCTCTTGAGAGCGTGCGGACGGAGGCGCATCGAGAGCACACCGGGAAGGTGTGCCTGCGCTCCGTCACTACCCGCGCCGGGCATCTTCCTCAGACCTTCAACAATTTGCGATTCAAGGAGAGCAGGGTATGAGCACAACTTCGAGTAATGCCGCTCATGATCGAAAGATCAACTACATCGAGTTCACGACAACCAGCGTGGCTCGCAGCAAAGAGTTTTACGCGAAGGCTTTTGGTTGGAGCTTTCAGGATTGGGGACCGGATTACGCCAGCTTCAGTGCACCGGATGCTGGCATCGATGGAGGCTTTCGTGCCGGTTTAATTGAGGGCGCGAGTCATTCGGATGGTCCCCTGGTGGTGCTGTATGCGAGCGATCTCAGCGCAACAGAAGAGGCGATTCGGGATGCTGGAGGAGCGATCACTGTGCCTGTTTTCTCATTCCCTGGTGGAAGGCGTTTTCATTTCAGTGACGGCACCGGCAATCAACTCGCTGTCTGGTCGGAATAAACGAAGCGCACGCAGTGCAAGCACGGCACAATCATCGATATGTTTTATCGCCGGTGATTGTGCCGCGCTGCTATTTCAGTTTACGCGTGAGGGCAGGCATGCCGGCTTGACCTGCGTGAGCTCATCGCGAACCAGCCGCAGGCCGTACACGCAGCGATCGAACCATCCGGAGAGGCGCCGGAACAACGGCGCTTCGTCGGCATATTCTTCGAGATCAAACTGGCTGACGATGTAATAGCTTTCCTTGCCGACTCGAACCAGATCTTCGAAGTTTTGTTGACCGTGGCGGCGACGCCAAGGGTCCATAGACTCCGGATACATGCCGGAGACGAAGAGCGCATAGTCACCGATATACTTGCGTACGGCGCGTTCGGCGTCGAAGGAAGGCGCCGTTCCGTGTATGGGATCGGAGGCTTGGATCATCTCTTCCAGGGAAACGATGGGATGACCATGCTCGTCGCGGACTCTGTAGAGCTTGTCTGATTCGCTGAATTCGCAAAGCAATCGAGCGACATACTCGGTAATGACGGTGTCGTTCATGCCGAGCTTGCCGGTGTAGCTGTTACGAACCATCTGCTGGAAGAAGGGTTCAAGCGGATGAGTTTGAGCTTGCATACACACCTCCCATGGCCTTGCGCCGGCTGGATCACCCGCGTAAGAGCCATCCGTATTAACCTACGGAGTGAGTGCTGCGCCGCGTTCCAAAGAGCGTGCTGAAACCCGCCGCAGCAGATTTACCTTGCATTAACACCAGATATTATCGGAAAGACTCTCTTTCGCGATCACACGAAATGCGAAATTGTTGACACTAAAGATTCATCAAGTGCGAGCGCAAACCACACCTCCGAGACTGTCCGAATGGGTTACTCGCCGCTTGCGGGATGTGCGAAGCGCTACGGCAACATCTCTGGCGTCTGCGCTGGCATTCGTTTTGTTGATGTCTGCGTCAGCTTCGCTCGGCGCTCAAGGGCTGGTGCAAATGGCTGCTAAGGGTCAAGCGTTGAAAAAAGCGTTGGCTGCCGAATCCGACAAAGGCGGCCCGAATGAATTTGTAGCACCCGGCCATGCTGTGACATGCTCTCTTACCGATAAAACGGTGGAGGCACAGAACAAGCTCATCGTCGTCGGATTTGTTGGCGGCAGGGTCCGGGCAAACGACACGGTGCATCGCGAAGTTCAACTGAGCCGATCATTGCAAGAGCAACATGCGCCGCTGCTGGATTCATTCATCTTCGCCAATCGCGATGGCGAGCGTGCGCTTCAAACGATTCTCAGGATCTTGGATCGCGATCGGGATGGCAACCTCAGCCCGACCGAAAGACGATGTGCCCGCATCATTTTGTATGGACATAGCTGGGGTGCTTCAGAGGCAATCGCACTGGCGCGCCGTTTAAATCAACTTGAGATTCCTGTGCTGCTCACAATTCAGGTGGACAGCGTTGCGAAGCCGGGACAAAACGATCGCAGTATTCCGCCAAACGTTCACAGTGCTGTGAACTTCTATCAGAGCGATGGGCTGCTGCGTGGGCGAAACCGCATTGTTGCGGCGAATCCGGAGAGGACAGCAATTCTAGGAAATTTTCATTTCAGCTATCGGGATCGAAGAGTATTGTGCACGGGATTTCCCTGGTATGCGCAGCTATTCATGCACCGGCACATTGAGATTGAGAACGATCCGGCGGTCTGGGACCGCGTCGAGGCGCTGATCGTCGAGCGCATCGGCTGATTGCGCAATCAGTTCATTGGGGGTTCGCCTTTGCTTCTGCGCAGGCTGCAGGCAGCACAAAGATAGAAGCTGGCGGCGGAGCAAACGAGGCGTTGAGAATCTCAGTGAGTGTTTGCAATCGGCCATTCGGCAGACCGATCTGTGCGCGCATAACCAAGCCCGTTTGGGCGTCGAGCCACGCCTTCACATGTCTGCCACCGGTTGTCCCGTCGTAGACCTTTGTAGTCACCCCGCCAACCGGTTCGGTAGCTACCTGCTTGAAGTCTCCCCTAACAATTGCTTTTGAGAGGTCTGATGTCATGGCAAACGGATCGCCCCAATCGCCGGAGAAGGTGCCCGAAGAACATTGCGAAGCCTGGTCCGAGGAAGCATTGAAGGACCATGAGTAGGAGGTGTGCGCCTGAAGGTCATAGAGAATTCGCGTGTGATTGCCAGGTTGGCTATCGCTTCGCGAGGTGCCGGCAACATCGATTAACGCTTTCGTACCGCTTCGATAAATCATTCTTGAACTGCCGCCCGCGGCTGGGGCAATAGCTTCATGAATGGAATACTCGCTCGGTGCGGTTGTTTGCGCTGTTACGGGCAGTGAGACGGCGAGGCCTACGAGCCAAAATGTCCCTTTTAACGCGAACATTGGGAAGCTCCTGAATTCAGTCCACGGATATAGCGTCTTCCGGCATTTCGCGAGACTATAGCAGACTGTGGCTTTGTGCTGCCGCGAATTTCCGGAACCGTCGGGAATGGATCCTGCGGGATGGGGAAAACACGAAAGGCAACCTCTGCGGGCTGCCTTTCGTTTATGACCGCTGCTGGGTAACGCTTAGCTGGCTGCTACGCCTTCCAACTCGACGAGACGCTTGGCTAACAGGTCTTCAAGCTTTTCGAGCGCCTGAGAGAAGCCGTCGATGCCCTCTTTCAGCTTGTCGTGCGCCATGCGATCCTCGGCATGCATCTTGTTGAAGGTTTCGTGATCGACGACAATTTTCTGGATGTCCATTGTCTTCGCTTTTTCCGGATCGAGCTTGCGTGGCAGTTCGCCCTCGGTGGAGGAGAGTTCGCTGAGCAGGTGCGGCGAGATTGTCAGCAGGTCGCAACCTGCCAGTTCTTTAATTTCGCCGGTGTTACGGAAGCTGGCACCCATGACGACGGTCTTGTAGCCGAATTTTTTGTAGTAGTTGTAGATCGTCGTGACCGACATGACGCCAGGGTCGTCCGCGCCCTGATAATCCTTGCCGGTGTCTTTTTTGTACCAGTCGAGAATACGGCCGACGAATGGGGAGATAAGTGTTACGTGCGCTTCCGCTGCTGCAACGGCCTGGTGTACGCCAAAGAGCAGCGTCATATTGCAGTGGATGCCTTCCTTCTCAAGCACTTCTGCCGCGCGGATCCCTTCCCAGGTTGAAGCGAGTTTAATGAGGATACGCTCACGGCTGATGCCGGCTTTTTCGTACTGGCCAATGATTTCGTGGGCCATGGCGATGCTGCCTTGCGTGTCGTACGAGAGACGAGCGTCCACTTCGGTGGAAACTCTGCCCGGGACGATATTTAAGATCTTTTCGCCAAAGGCGACAGCCAGCCGCTTGAAGGCGAGCTTCGCCACGGTTTTCTCATCAGCGCTGTCACCCAGCTCTTTGCGGGCATCCTGCAGAACGCTATCCACGATGGGCTGGTATTGCGGCATCTGAGCCGCAGCCGTGATGAGCGAGGGGTTGGTGGTTGCATCTTGAGGGCGAAACTCTTCCATCGCCTCCATGTCGCCCGTGTCGGCGACGACCACGGTCATTTCGCGTAGTTGCTCTAGTAAATTCTTCGACACAAAGTCCTCCAGCGGATGGAATTGGCTCTTTTATGGCCGGTCAGGGAAAGCGAATTAAGGTGTTGGGGCGTCGGAGCGGGAAGCCCTCGCCTCAAAGTGTACCTCCGTTTGGATGCCCAGAGACAGATTCCGGTGGCATAAACTCCCGTGATTTGGAGAATCGGTTTTCCATGTTCCGAATCGGTGGCTGCTCGAATGGGTAATTTCCTGAGCTTTAATCAGCATCGGATTGCACTGGATTTGAGAGTTGCCCAATTTCCTGAAGGCTCACGCCGACAACATCGCCGGCAGTGAGGGGTCCTACGCCGGCGGGAGTTCCGGTCAGGAGCAAATCGCCGGGTTCCAGGGTCATGGCGGCGGTGATGTATTCGAAAAGTTCGGGAAGAGAAAAGATGAAGTCGCTGGTGCTTCCCTGCTGACGTATCTCTCCGTTTACATGTGTAGTGATGGTGAGGGGAGCCAGCGGATCCAGGTCGGTCTCGATGAATGGGCCGACCGGACAGAAGGTATCGAATCCTTTGCCGCGAGTCCATTGGCCCTCTTTCTTTTGAAGGTCGCGGGCGGTCACGTCGTTGGCCAGCGTGAGTCCACGAATATAGGGACGTATGTCCTCGGCGCGTTTGAGTTTGCGGGCTCGTTTGCCAATAACGATGGCCAGTTCACCTTCGAAGTCGATGCGTTGAGAGATCGCTGGAAGCAGGATAGGTGCGCCGGGCGCGAGTAGCGATGAAGGGGGCTTGAAAAAGAGCAACGGCTCTGTCGGAACCTCATTGCCTAGTTCCTTGGCATGATCGCGATAGTTGCGGCCAACACAGACGATCTTCGACGGGGCAACCGGGGCCAGCAGCGAGACTTCGCTCAAACGCACTGGCGGCAACGGCAGCGTCTTCAAATTGTCCGTTTGCCACGGCGACTCACGCAGTTCTGCGATCCAGCTTTCGCCGTTTTTTTGTTCTACTACACCGAATTTCGGGTCGCCATCTGTAACGAATCGGCAATATTTCATCTCAACTCCGGCTCTTCTACGGTTTGTTTTGAAGCATAATTTCTGGCGTTCGTCAGTCGGTTGGGGTGGATTCGCTAACCGGTGTGGATCGTTTGCTCTCATGGCCGGTCTGGTCGATGGCGCTTACGGCGTAGCGATAGCTGCGGCCCTTCTCAACCGTAGGATCGCGATACGCGGGTCCGTCGACCGGAGCCGGTCCTGAGATACGAATCCATTCTCCACCGTCGACGGATCGGTAGACGATGTAGCCGGCCAGGTCGGACTCGGTATCGGGCTGCCAGGAGAGATCTATGGAGTGCTGCTCACCTACAAAAACCGCAGCGAGCTCCTGCGGGATCGCAGGTGGAAAATTGTCGACCACATCTACCCGGATCGGCGGAGAAACGGGGCCAGCAAGCTCAAATTTCTGAACACCGTCCACTCCATCGAGTGTGACTTGCAAGACTCGCTGCGCGGTGTATTCGTAACTCTGGCCAAAGCGGGCGGATGTGTCGAGCGCGCCCGGCTGTTGCCCGAGTCCGGGAGGCGGAGCGAGCAGATCGCGCAGCACCGGCTCTGGTCCCGCCTCAGCGAGGCCGCTCTTTGGCTTTTCCTTGGGAATGGTGAGCAGTTTGCGATGGAGACGTACGCTGGCTTGCCGAGTAGTTTCATCAGCGTGGTCCCAGTGAAAAGCTACGCCATCGGCTCTGACCTTGGCCGACAGCCCGGACACCGGTTCCGGCGCCTGACCGGCAAGGACGATAGCAGTATTCGATGGAGCGGCGGACCGGTCTTTGGGTCCGAGTAGCTCAACGGAGTAGAGGAGCTCTCGCGCTGGTCCCCGAGTCAGAGAAGCCGGCAACGTATCGCGGAATTCACCTTCGGCTCGCGGCAAACTCGAAGCATGGCCGACGGTGACACAACTCTGCGAGGCGGATTCCCGGCGGCAGACGGACACTGTTACTGCCCCGCGGATGAGAAGACGGTCGGTGGTTCTGCGCGGGGTGGTCCAGTGCAGGGTGACTGCGTTACCGGCTCGCACCGCCGATAGATCGGTGACCGGTTCAGGCAATTTCAAAGAAGGAGGCTGGGGTGCGCCAGGAGTTCCGCAGCCACACAGCAAAGAGCCTGCATAGGCCAGGCAGACCAACGCTAGCGCGGCCACGCGGTTGCCGGCTTCCCCGGCTCGTCTCCACACACTGGGCATCCGTCCCAGTCTAACGGACGGCTCGGCTACCGCAGCGTGTGAGCAAGGGCTTGATGGAGTTCAGGAAAGCGATAAGAGAAGCCGGCCTGGTGCAGCTTCGCGGGAAACGCACGGGTACTGGCCAACAACGCTTCATCGGCCATTTGCCCGAAGATCATTCGCAGGCCGAAGGCTGGAGCGGGCAGGAATGCAGGCCGGTGCAGCGCGCGGGCTAAGTCGCGCGTAAATTCAGCGTTAGAGACGGGATTGGGCGCGACGATATTGACAGGTCCGCTGATGGCTTCCGCTGTGAGCAGAAACCTGACCGCCGCTACAAGGTCCGACTCGGCGATCCAACTCATCCACTGGCGGCCGCTTCCGAGTTTGCCGCCGAGGCCAATCTGAAAAACCCGAAGCATCTTTTTCAGCGCTCCTGCCTCCCGTGCTAGAACGACTCCCGTCCGCAGGTGTACTACCCGAATGCCGGCGTCAATGGCAGGCTTTGCCGCGGCTTCCCACGCCGTGCATAGTTCCGGAAGGAAACCACTGCCAGGAGTGGAGTTTTCGTCGAGGATCTCATCTCCCCGATCTCCGTAAAAGCCGACGGCCGAGGCTGCCATCAGGACCTGAGGCGGCTGTTGCAACCGAGCCAGTGTTTCGGCGAGAACACGCGTGGTGTGTACGCGGCTCTCCCATATCTCACGCCTGTAAGCGCTGGTCCAACGGCGGTCTGCCACGTTTGCACCGGAAAGATGAATGGCCGCCGTGATTCCTTCGAGGCGTTCCGGCGCGCTGACGTGAGATTCCGACGGCGACCACCGAACAGTATCTGCTCCGGCTGGTCCGTTTCGGACAAGACGCAGAAGGCTTGTCCCGTCTGACTGAAGGGTCCTGGCAATGGAAGAGCCCAGCATGCCGGAACCCCCACTGAGCAGAATGCATCCTTGTGCACGCAATGGTTCACTTTGCCGAACCACCGGATTGTTTGCATCTAAGCCATTCATAAGCCGCTTTCTGACGATACCGCCTCCATTTGAAGATGCGGAATCTGGTAAAGTGTCTTCCGTATCGCTGAAAAAACTTTTGATGCAAGCAACAATTTCGGATTTGTCAGCATCCATTCTTGTCAGGAAACGTACGTCATATGAGCGAACCCGCAATCCGTACCGAATCCGTCATGGCTTCTCAAGTCGACTCCGAAACCGCGGAACAGTTCATCGCCGAAAAACATATCGGCGAGCGAATCAAGCGGCTTCGACTCAAGAAATCGATGGGACTGGTCGAGTTGGGCCGTCACACTGGCCTGTCTGCAAGCTTTCTCTCTCAGCTTGAGACGGGGAGGGTAGTCCCTACGTTACGAAATCTGGCCCGGGTAGCCATGGTGTTTTCGAAGGATCTCTCTTACTTTTTTGAGCCGGAGCCTCAATCTCTGTTTAGGATTCATCGCAAGCGAGACCGTGTGCGTCTTCCTCAGACGGGGGTCGACGATCCGTCCTACTTTTTTGAAAGTCTTGGATACATGGTGCCGGACCGGCTCATGGATCCATATTTTGCCGAGTTTGTACCGCACAAAAAGGGCCAGGAAATACGGCCCCATGTGCATCCGGGCTACGAATTTCTCTACATTCTTTATGGTGAATTGGAGATCCGGCATGGCGATCAGGCAACCATGCTCGAAGCCTCGGACACGGTGTATTTCGACGCGAGCACACCGCATTCTTATTTTTGCGCAGGCAAGTCTCCGGCGGGCGCGTTGATTGTGACGATGCATCAACCACCAGTTCCGCAGCCTGCAATGCAGCTACGTCCGCTTGGCACGGCGATTCCGGGGCGCAATTTGCCGGGGACGCCCGTTCGGGCCGGCAATGGACAAGACGGTACTTTGCAGAATGGCCTAGCGCAGGCGGTGCAGCCCAAGCCCGGTTCCGCGCCGGGGCGGCCCTAAGGGTTTTCTGGTGTGCTGAGATTGTGATCTTCGTTAGTGCTGACTAAAGTAGTCCAGCACTTCACGCCAGTTGCTGACCCGGTCGAATCCCTGAGCGCCCAGATTATGGGGTGCCGAATAAAGAACGCCTGTGCCCGAAAATCGCGTCAGATTACGGGGCATGTCGTCGATCAGAAAGTCTGCTTTCAGGATGCCTTTATCTCCGCAGAAGACGAAATGGGTGGGTGGAAGAAACGAGAAGTGGCGCAGGAGCCAACGATACTTCGGGCCGAAAGATGTCGGCACGGACATGGCTTGGGTGGCGACAAAGATCTCAAATTTTTGCGATAGCTCGCGGAGAACCGGCTGCGCGTCGGGCATGACCGGCAGGTCTTCGAAGAAATCTTCAGCGTGAAGAATCTGCCGGAGAGTCTCCTGGCGATCCGTCGAAACGATATCCCAAAGCACCTTTCCGGATAGATCCTGGGCAGCGATTTCTTCGTCGTAGAAAGCGTTATAGCGGCGCAGGTGCTCGCTGAGCGTGTCCGCCATCACCTCATCCATATCGACACAAATGCGTTTCAAGATGCTAGACTCCTGCCCTGCGGAGAACGCTGCTGCCCCCCAGCTCACCGGGAGTAACGTCGGGCTTTACGCTCTGAGGTGACTTGGCGGGCGCGGCAGTTTCCATGGCCGGATCGTAGTAGAGAATGCGGTGGCAGGACTCGCAATTCAACACGGCGCCATCGCGAAGCTGATTCCAGACCTGCGGCCGGATGCCCATACGGCACCCTGAGCATTGCTGTGCCTGGGCACGGGCTATTCCTGTACCCTTTGCAGAGACTATCCGATCAAACTGAGCGAGCAATTCGGCCGGAATTTTTGCGCGCAGAGCTTCCCGTTCCAAAGCGAATGCTTCCAGCTGTTCGCGAAATTCAAGCTGTTGCTCTATGACACGAGCGCGGATGAGGCCGAGAGTCTCGGTCAGCTTTGCTTCCAATGTGACTGCTTCAGTTCGCTTCCGTTCCAGATTTTCGGATGTCTCCATACTCGCCAGCTCTTCATCTTCAAGCCGGCTGATTTCCTTTTCAGCAAACCCGATTTCGTGCTCGAGCGCGGTTGCCTGTGCGGCGTTTCTGGCTGTGTCGAGTTGTTCGCGAAAACGCGCTGCTTTGGTCTTGTGCCCGGCTATTTCAAGCTCAAAGCTCGCGCGCGAAAGCTCCTCGCTTTTGATAGCAGCATTGATCTCACTGATGCATTTACGTGCGCCAGTCAATAGGCTTTCCGCACGCGTCACATCACTGGGAAGCGCCTTGAGTGCCGCTGCCAATCGCACACGTTCCAATTCGACAGCCTGTAAGCGAACGAGGAATTGAGTTTCTTCTGCGAGCTTCTTCATAGGTGGAGAAAAGTGTAACAAACGTGTCCTCGCCCAGCAGCCAAAGATCCGAAGCACAGCCTCTTACTCGCTTCATGAGGGCTCATCGTAATGACGAGGACGGGATAGACAGCCAATTATTGTTGCCATCATCGATTCCTTTGCATCCCAGTGATTAAATACGTGCGCGTTGCTGTATTCTCGGGGCAAGCGATTTCAGGGTCTTTCTGGGCTTTCATGGCGACAAGCGAACCGGCGACGAGCAGAAGTTGGCTGAGAAATCCGCTTGCTTTATTTGCAGAACGCCTGCGAGACAGAGAGGATCAGGTCTTTCTTATCCTCTCACTGGTCATCGGCGTTCTGACAGGCGCGACGGTCGTAGCATTCATTCTGCTCACGGAGCGCGCGGTGCAGAGGTTATATCCACCAGCCAGCGCGCCATGGCGGCGTCTGTTTTTCCCGGTGGCGGGATCACTAAGCATCGGTTACCTGCTGTGGCGATTTTTTCCGAATGCGCGCGGTAGTGGGGTACCGCAAACCAAGGCAGCTCTTTATGCCAACAACGGCATCATCACGCTTAGAACAGTTCTAGGCAAATTCTTCTGTACCTCGGCTACGCTAGCCAGCGGAATTCCTCTCGGACGCGAAGGGCCCTCGGTGCAGGTGGCGGCCGGCATTGCTTCACTGCTGGGGCGTCATCTGGGGCTACGGCCGGAACGGGTAAAGCAGCTGCTGCCCGTTGGAGCTGCCGCTGCAATTGCAGCGGCCTTCAATACTCCGTTGGCCGCAGTAGTGTTTGCAATGGAAGAGATCATCGGCGATATGAATGCGCCGGTTCTCGGGGCGATTGTGATAGCCTCTGCCGCTTCCTGGATGGTGCTGCGATTGCTGCTTGGCAACCATCCGCTCTTCACCGTGCCGCAATATCAACTGCTTCACCCCGTAGAGCTGCTCATTTACGCAGTCCTTGGTGTACTCGGAGGCCTGGTTTCCGCAGCTTTCGCACGATTGCTGCTTGGCATCCGAAAGCGATTCCTACGCCTGCCGCAGAAAACCGTATGGTTTCAGCCGGTGGCAGGTGGGCTGCTGGTTGGAGCGATGGGCTGGTTTGTCCCTCAGGTGATGGGGGTTGGATACTCATTTGTCGATGACTGTCTGAACGGGCGCATGGCGCTTGAATTGATGGTGGTGCTGATTGTGCTGAAGCTTTTTGCGGTGACCGTCAGTTATGGGACGGGAAACGCGGGAGGCATCTTCGCTCCCTCCCTGTTCATTGGGGCCATGTTAGGCGGTGCCGTCGGGACATTGGCGCATTATTGGCTTCCGAACTATACGGCGTTGGCCGGAGCTTATGCGCTGGTCGGAATGGGCGCGGTGTTTGCCGGCGTCGTCCGAACGCCGATGACTTCGGTGCTCATGATTTTTGAAATGACACAAGACTACGCCATCATCGTGCCGTTGATGATCGCCAATCTCATAAGTCTATTCATTGCGTCGCGGCTCCAGAAAGAGCCAATCTACGAGGCGCTTGCGGATCAAGACGGAATCCATCTACCCACATTGGCAGACAAGCGGGAGAAAGAAGAGCGGCATATTGTGCACCTCCTTCGTACCGCACCGCAAACATTGTCTGCTTCGATTTCCGCACGGGACGCGCTTGATCAGCTAGCGACGTTGAATACGAAAACATTCATGGTGTCGGATCAGCGCGGAATCGTCGGTGTCCTGAACCGTTCGCAGGTAGAGAAGGCTCTCGCGAAGAACCCCGAGATGAAATTGAGCGAACTGAGCGATCCGCTCCAATTTCCGCATGTGCATTCCGATCAGAGCATAGACCTGGCGCTTGCACGCATGGGAACGTATCAACTTGAACTGCTGCCGGTCGTCGGGCGCGCCAATGTGCATATGCTCCAAGGCGTCGTGACTCTGCGGGACGTGCTTGACGCCTATGGCGTGCTGCCGCATGAACTGGGGTTAAGCTGAGCCTCAGAGACCGTGGCTTGCCCGAAACTGTCGCACCACATCTGCTGGATCACGGTGCTTGCCATCGACTGCTTCATTCATGGTTTGCATATCTTCAGCAGTGATTTTGCCCGCCAATGCTTGAAGAGCTACACCGATTTGCGGCCATCGTCTAAGTGCCTCCTCCCGGATCAAGGGAACGGCTTGGTAGGGAGGGAAGTAGTGCCGGTCATCTTCAAGAATGGCGAGGTGAAACGCTTTGATCGGGCCATCGGTGGAGTTGGCGGCAATCATGTCCACCTGGTGCTCCCGCAGCGCGCGATAAAGAAGCCCCAGATCCATGGTGCGCGGCGGAGCTGCGAACTTTAGCCCATAAGCCGCAGACAGGCCGGACAGTCCATCAGGGCGTTGTTCGAATTCGTAGCCTACACCGAGCCTCCACTGTGGGGTAAAAGCAGCAGCCTGGCTCAAGGTTTTCAGTTGAAGGCGTCGAGCATCGTCTCCGCGGATGACCATCGCAAATGTGTTTTCAAATCCCAGAGGAGGGCCAGCCTCAACCTGGTAGCGCGAATCGTAGAGCTTCTTAACCGTGTCATAGACCTGCGCTGAATCGCGGTTCAAGGGCTGCTTGAGAATTGCTGTGAGCGCGGTGCCGGTGTATTCCACATAGGCGTCGATGCGTCCCGACACGAGCGCCTGCTGGCAGATGTAACTTCCGGCGAGGTAGAAGCGGCGCTCCACTTTCAATCCTGACTTTGCTTCAATCTCCTGTGCCAGCAGTTCTCCCAGAACAACCTGCTCCGTGAAGTTCTTTGCACCGATTACTGGATGATCGAGCCGTGGTGGAGCGCAGGATGTCATGAGGACTACAAGCACCAGCGCGATGGGCGCAAGACTCTTCATAACGCAGGAGCCCGAAGCCAACGCTCGAGCAGTCCCAAAATTCCATCCGCAGCGAGGGCAAGCAATGCGGCAGGAATTGCTCCTGCAAGCACGAGACGATTGTCAACCGAGGCGACGCCGCGAAAGATCAGTTCTCCAAGGCCACCGGCGCCGACTGCGGCTGCAATCGTTGCGATGCCGACGCAGGTTACGGTGGCGGTGCGAAGACCCGCAAGAATGAAGGACGCGGCCAAAGGCAGCTCTACTTTGAAGAGCCGCTGCATTCCCGTCAGGCCAAGTGCGCGGGCGACCTCAAGGACAGCGGGATCGATGCTGCGAATTCCTGCATAGGTGTTGCGAAGGATCGGAAGAAGGGCGTAGGCCGTGAGGGCGACAATCGCGATGCGAGCCGCGCGGTCGCCAAGCCAAGGCAATGGCAGCAAAAATCCAAACATGGCGAGTGAGGGAATTGTCTGGAGAATGTTTGCGAGTGTGATGACGGGATGCGCCAATCGGTCTGCTCTCGTCAGCCAGATTCCCACAGGGATGGCAATCGCAGCAGCCAACAGCATCGCCGCGACGGTAAGCCACAAGTGTTCGAAGGTCAGCTCGGCGATTTGTCCGCCGTATTGAGAAAGAAACTGGCTCATTGCCGATCCTCGCTGATTGCGCGAGCAGTGAGATCGTCCGTCTTGCTATTGCGCTCGCCGCGGTGAAAGGCTCGCACGTACGCTGCGACCTCTGATTGTTGCGAGTGCAGAAATTCAGGCGGCGTCAGGTTTGCCACCAGCTTTCCCGATTCCATAAGAACGATTCGATCTGCCAGATAAAGGGCTTCATCGAGGTCATGTGTCACCAGCAACACAGTCATGTGCCGATCGGCTGCGTCTTTGCGAAGCAGTTGCAGGAGCATGTCCTGCATCTCTGCGCGGGTTAATGGATCGAGAGCTCCGAACGGCTCATCCATGAGCAGAATTGCGGGTTCGGCAGCCAGTGCGCGGGCCAGCCCTACGCGCTGCCGCTGACCACCCGATAGCTGATGCGGATAACGCGATGCGAACTGATTTGGATCGAGACCGACGGCGCTGAGGAGTTCACGGCTGCGGCGAATCTGTTCTTCTTTCGGACGGCCGGAAATCTCCAGAACCATCCCTGCATTGCGCTCTACCGTGCAGTGCGGGAAGAGGCCGGTTTCCTGAATGACGTAGCCGATTCCTCGACGGAGGGCGATGACGTCCACTGTCTGAACGTTCTTTTGTTGTACTTGAACTTCACCGTTTGTCGGTTCAAGCATGCGATTGACTGTGCGCATGAGCGTTGTTTTGCCCGAACCGCTTCGCCCCAGAATGGCAACAATGGTGCCTGTTTCAATGGAGAGGGAGATATCGTGCAGGAGCATGCGCCCTTGCGCCGTGGCATAACTGACGTTGCGGAATTCGACTGCCACGCTCATATCGTCCCCGGTGTAAAGCCGCTTCGCAAATCATCGCGCAGGGCTCTCATCTAGTCATTGCGCAGAAGAGGAGCCAAAGAATGCATGGCGGGCACGTTTTCCTGACGATTTCCATCGCCGCACGATTTCGTACACGATGACGGTGGCGAAGGTGACGGAGATCCAGACGAAGATCTCTTCGATGGGCAGGTAGCTCCAAGCTGTGATGTGGATACCGATCATCTGAGCGTCCTGAAAACCCCACCAGCGATACGGCACGCCTAGCGTTACCTCCCACAGCAGGCTGATTAAGAGAAGCATGAGCGATGTGATGCTGAAGGCACGCCAGTTGATCACAGGCATAGCGGCAGGCAGCAGGGCCGCAGATGGCCCTAGCGCTCCGATGACGAGAAAAAGGAAGTAGCCTGGAAAGCCGGGCACTTTGACGAAAGCGAGCCGGTACGCGATAGCTGCCGACGCCAGCACGATGGCCAGGATCAACGACCACGGATGGAATTGCAGCAGTCTGGCGAAATCCGTTCGCGTGGCTGAATTAACAGGAACGGAATAAGCAGCCAGCCAGTACTCATCGAGCCAAATATAGATGAGCAGAATGACGACAAATCCGGTGAAGTAGAAGAGGTATTCCTCGACCGGAACCCCACCGCCAAGGGCTGGAGCTGTCCAGCCCAGGGTTGCAGCGGGATTTGAGTAAGTGAAGAATCGGCGCGCGAAGAAGAAGTCTAATCCAGCGCCGATTGGAAACAGCAGCCCGATTGTCCAGGTAAAGGCTGTCTTTGAGACCTTCACTCCCTCATGGGGCAGGAACCAGAGCGCGATTGCGGCGATGGGGAGGACAAATAGAAGAAGGCTTACGGTGTATCCATAAGGCGATGGATTGGCTATCGTTGCGTCAACGGCGGGAGCTACTCGAACCCGATGGAGCGTCAGTCCGGCAGGAACGGCAATAACGGCGAGGATAGATAAGGTCATCCAAAGCGCCGATAGCGTCGTCGTAGAAGATTTGGGCGTAGATGGCTGGGTCATTACCAACCGCCGACATGGGATCAAACTCAGTTTGGCCACTATAGCATTGGCGGCGGCAAGTCTCAGATACCTATCGCGGGTGCCTTTTGACCTCAGCTCGTAGAGCTGCGAGATTTACTGCATCTTCTGAGCTACGACCAGCTTCTATATTCTGTCTCGCATGAGTGCCGCCTCCCAGACGATTTCAAAAATCGACGCGCCGCATCCTGCAAACCCAGAGGGTGAGACGCATACTGCCGTCTGGAAACCGCGCGCAAACCGATGGGCGATTGCCCTGACGGTGACGCTGGCGACCTTTATGGAGGTGCTCGACACTTCGATCGCGAACGTAGCGTTGCCGCATATCGGCGGCGGCCTTGGCGCGTCGGTTGACGAGGCTACGTGGGTGCTGACCAGCTACCTGGTGGCCAATGCGGTGATCCTGCCCGCATCGGCTTATCTCACTACGTTCATAGGCCGTAAGCGCTTTTACATGATCTGCGTGATGTTGTTTGGCCTGAGCAGCGCGCTTTGCGGTCTTGCTCCGTCGCTGCCGTTGTTGATCTTTTTCCGTGTTCTGCAAGGCGCCGGCGGCGGAGGGCTCGCACCCAGCGAGCAGGCCATTCTGGCCGATACCTTTGAGCCAAAAGACCGCGGCAAGGCTTTTGCTATCTATGGGATCGCCGTAGTTTGTGCCCCGGCCATCGGGCCTACCCTCGGCGGCTGGATTACCGATAACTTCAACTGGCGCTGGATCTTCTTCATCAATGTGCCGGTCGCCATTCTTTCGTTGTTCCTGACCAGCCGTATCGTGGAGGATCCTCCACATATTGTCCGGGAAGTAAAAGAGATTCAGAAGAAGGGTCTCAATCTCGATTTCCTCGGGTTTGGTCTTCTGGCGATTGGTTTTGGCTCTCTCGAATTCGTTCTCGATAAGGGGCAGGAGGACGATTGGTTTGGTTCCCGAACGATCACAATCTTCATCGCGCTGTGCGTTGTGGCGATGGTTACCCTGATCGTGTGGGAGTTGCGGCAGATTCGCGTGGGCCACAAACCGATCCTCGATCTCACGCTGTTCCGGAATCGCAATTTTGCGATTTCATTTCTGTTGATGTTTGTGCTCGGTTTCTGCCTCTTCGGCTCGACGGTCCTTATTCCGCAATTCGTCCAGTCGCTTCTGGGGTATACAGCCGAGCGGGCAGGTATGGTCATCAGTCCCGGAGGTTTTGGCATCATTTTGCTCATGCCTCTTGTGGGCTTCCTGGTGGGCAAGGTAGATGCGCGATACCTCGTGGCTTTTGGATTCACTTCGTGTTCACTTGCGCTATTCAATATGCTCAATCTGACCCTCGACGCGAGCTATGGCTATGTCGCAATGCTCCGGGTTCTTCAGGCTGCGGGCCTGGCATTTTTGTTTGTCCCGATCAGCACAATTTCGTTCGCCGGCGTGCCTCCCGGCAAGAACAACGACGTCAGCGGCCTGACGAACCTGGCGAGAAATATCGGCGGCAGCGTAGGGACCGCATTTCTGGTAACCGTGCTGGCGCGTCGGCAGCAGTTCCATCAGAACCGGCTTGGCGATCACCTGACTTCCGGCTTGCTTCCGATGCAAAACCAGATCTCCGCGGTGGCGCGTTATCTGCATGACAAAGCCGGCGTGGCCTATTCGCTTGCGCAGGGCAGCAGCCTGGCGCAAGGCAACGTATTGCGCCAGCTCATTCAGCATGCCTCGATGCTGGCCTACCTCGATGTGATCAAGTGCTTTGCGATCGCCATGGGGCTGATGATTCCGATCACCTTTTTCATGACTAAGGTCAAAGGCGGCCGGGGTGGTGGCGGGCACTAGCTCCAGCCGGTTCATCGAGTCGTTGCGTTACACTTCCCTCGTACACTCCGCACCGGAAATCAATTCTGATAGCGGTTTCGTGCGCTCTGTTTCACCTTGAGGAAGGGACAAACGCATTGATCTCCAAGACCGTCCGTCCGGGACTCTCCGGGGCCATGCTCGTTGGTATTTTTGCCCTCGGTATAGCTCATACGCAGCCAGGCCATGCTCAGCAGACATCGTCTGAAAAGACGTTGACAGTCGAGGATATCTATGCTCATGGCCCGATCGGCGGCAGACCGCCGCAGGGGCTGACGTGGTCTCCTAACGGCGAACACCTGACGTATCTCGATGGTGGAGAGCTGATCGATCTCGATCCGGGCACCGCAAAGTCTCATGTCATGGTGAGCCGCGCCAAGCTTGCATCGCTTTCCACTACGACTGGCAGTGAGAAGGACAGGGATCACCGCCAGCGTTACGGCATGGCGAGTTATTTGTGGGCGCCGGATTCGGCGCATCTGCTGTTTGATGCGAACGGCAGCTTCTGGCTCTATGACCTGAAGACAGGCACTGGACTCAATATCGGTTCAAGCGGCTCGGGTTCAGGAGACGATCCGAAATTCTCTCCTGACGGCCGATACGTTTCCTTCGTCAACGACAACGGCACCGAGCATGGGCTTTCGGTTATCCGTCTGCATGAGCCTGGTTCACCTACCAATCCGGTTGTGGCCACGGCGAACCCCGCGGTTTTGAATGGAAAAGTGGATTGGGTCTACGAAGAAGAGCTTGATGTGCGCAGCAATTACTTCTGGGCGCCTGACGCGGCTCATCTCGCCTTTCTGCAGATGGATGAAAGCAGTGTGACTCAATATCCGCTGACCGACTGGATTCCGGAGCATGCGACGGTTGACATGCAGCGTTATCCGCAACCCGGGGACCCGAATCCCGTAGTACGCGTAGGCGTTGTGGGGCCGACGGGAGGTAAGGTTGTCTGGATCAAGCTGCCGGCAAACGAATTCAAGCCAGGCGATGATTACATTCCGCGCTTCGGGTGGCTGGACAAGAAATATCTATGGATCGAGACGCTGACGCGCGATCACAAGCACAGAAATCTCTACTTTGCTGACACTTCCAATGGCAACGCGAAACGGGTGCTTGCGCAGCAGGATGAAAAATTTTTTGACGAGAAGTACGACCTTTCCATTGCCGGTGGCACGATCATCTTGTCGAGTTGGCAGGATGGGCACCAGCACCTTTATTCGTACAGCTATAACGCGAGTAATCCTCTTGATGGTGAAGCCAAGCTCGTGCATCAGCTTACCAAAGGCGACTTCGACGTAGATGAGGTGCTGCGAGTCGATCACGCCAGCAAGACCGTTCTGTACGCCTCGAATGAAGGCGCACCGCTCGACCAGCAGATATGGATGGTGACCTTTGACGGTGAGAAGACAGCAGTCACGACCACTTCCGGGACGCACGAAGGCAGCTTTCCGCCGCGCGGTAATTTCTTCGTCGACCGCTTCAGCAATTGGACCATGCCTGAATCGGTTAGCCTCTGCGGCATTGGAGGAGCATGCAATATCTTCTGGTCGACACGGGCATATGAGACATATCACCTGCGAGCGCCGCAACAGCTTGAGGTAAAGACGTCGGATGGCACCACGCTCTACGCGACGATTCTGCTGCCGGAGGGGAAGACCGAGCCTCACAGTGTCCCGCTCATTTTGAACCCCTATGGCGGTCCCGGGCCGATGACCGTGTCGAACCATTTTGGCGGGGACGGATTTCTCTTCGATCAGTTATTGACGCAGCATGGCTTCGCCGTACTGCACGCGGACAATCGCGGCACGGGACGACGTGGCCGAGACTTTGCGCAATTTGCGTATCACAATTTTGGTCCGATTCAATTGCAGGATCAGTTGACGGTGGCCGACGCCGCGCTCGCCAAGTATCCGCAACTGGATCCGAATCGCCAGGGGTGGTGGGGCTGGAGCTGGGGTGGAACGTTCACTCTATACGCGATGTCGCACTCGGACCGTTTCCGCGCGGGTGTTTCAGTCGCGGCGGTGACTGATTGGCATAACTACGACTCGATTTATACCGAGCGCTACATGAGCGAGCCAGCGGACTTTCCCGATGGGTACAAAGATTTTTCAGTTGTGAACTCGGCAAAGAACCTGCACGGTCATCTGCTTCTGGTGCAAGGTACGGGTGATGACAACGTGCACATGCAGAATATGGTGCAATACGTGCAACAGCTCATTTTGAACAAAAAGCCATATGATCTGCAGATATTTCCGCGCAAGACACACAGCATTGCGGGCACAGAGGTGCGGCCGTTTCTCTTCAACCGCATTCTGCAGCAGTTTGAGACATACCTCATGCCGGTTGCCACGAAGTGATCATGAGGACCGCGGAAGACTGAAGGGAAACAAAGGACGCTCGAATCTACCGGTCAGTCGTCATTGTTTGAACAGGCTGAGAGGCACCGCTTCTCCCATGGCTTTGTATCCAGCCGGCGAAGGATGCAGATGATCTCCGCAATCGAAAGCTGGCAGCAGGTGGTCGGGTGATTTTGGATCGCGGACTACTGCATCGAAATCAACTACCGCGTCGAAATGTCCCGGAGTGCGGATCCAGGTATTTACCGCTTGCCGGTCGGCCTCGCTTGTGGGGTTGGGATGATAGTAAGTTGAGCCGACATACGGAGTGACGGTCGCACCAATGACGCGAATTCCGTGGGCATGCGCGCGGTCAATCATCTGTTGATAGGCCGCCAACACACGATCCACCAGGGCATCATGTTGGGGCTTTGACACCTCACCGTCACGAGCCAAACCGCCCAGATCATTCAAGCCCTCGAAAACGATAAGCCAGCGAACTCCAGCCGGCGCCAGCACGTCGCGATCAAAGCGCGCCAGGACATTGGGCCCGAGCCCATCGGTCAGCAGGTGGTTGCCGCCAGTGCCTTTGTTGACTACGCCAATGTTTCGAGTCTGTGCCGAGGCTTGAAGACGGGTAGCAAGTACATCTGTCCAGCGGTCATTACCATTGGTGGTCGTTGCGTGGCCATCTGTAATGGAGTCGCCCAGGGCTACGACGGAAGCCGAGCCGGCTGAAGTTTGCACGTCGACTTCGGAGAGCTGATACCAGTGGTCGATATGCTTTGCGTCCTTCAGATCTGGTGATGAAACTGCATCACCGTGCACGTAGTAGGTAGTGGCACGCGATCCGGGATGGCTGGTTTCCCGTGACGGCGGTGCATCTAGATGGAAAGTGATGGCGAGATCGGCCAGCGGGTCGACCCGCATTTCCACCGGGTCCGAAATAAATTCGGCTCCCGGCGGAATCAGCACATTGGCATTTCCCGCGAAGGTGAGAGCTTTATCGGTAGCGGGGTCGATGGCCGATGAGGCTGGCGAGAGCGCCCCAGCGATATGTACTGCTGTAAATAGAAGAGCTTCGGTCCCGAAGGCGTTTGACACATGCACGCGAAGCGCCGAACCGCCCACGGAGATATGGATAATCTGGCGCACCGTCGCATCGTGCAGGTCGTCTTCCGGCAAAGCATTTTGCAGCTCGGGAATCTGTTGCGAAGCACCCCATGTTGCTATCCAGGTGGATGATTGTGGCTTCGCCGCAAGTGCGCGGGGAGCCAGGGCAGTCGCAAGAAACAAGGGGGCGAGAAAAAGCTGTCCAACTCTCATCTGCACGGTTTAGTATGTACCCCGAAATAAATCGCCTGAAAAACGCACCAAGCATATCACTCTGGAGGTTGCGCGTGCTTACTCGATTTCCGATTCAGATTTGCACACTTTGCATCAGTTGTGTTGCGGCATTCGCTCCCTTTGCCGGTGCGCAAAGCACATCGGTGCCTCCGCCCGTTACCTTCACGTCGGAACAGGACCATCAGAACATGATGGACCAGTTGGGTATCGAAGCTCTGCGTCCAGGTCCCAGCGGCGATGAAAAGGCTCCCAATCATGCCAACTATGACGAATCAATAGCCAACCCATATCCGAATTTGCCCGATCCGCTCACAATGAACGACGGCCAGAAGGTAACGACGGCGAAGACGTGGTGGGATCAGCGCCGTCCTGAGTTGGTTGAGATGTTTGACAAATACGTTTATGGCCGCGTTCCGAAAGATGTTCCCAAGGTGACATGGACCGTAACGGCAGTCGATCACGAGCGGCTTGGTTTTAGTCCGGTTATCGCTAAAGATTTGCTTGGGACAGTAGATAACTCTGCCTATCCCGCGATCAGCGTCAAGATTCACATGACGCTTGTTACGCCAGCCAATGCCAAGGGGCCGGTTCCGGTGCTGATCATGTTTGGCCGGGCTGGATTTCCAGATCCCAACGAGCCTTCACAGGAAGAGTTTGAACACCTAAATAAGGCGCTGAAGGCGGTGATGGTTCAGCAGGATCCTTCACTTCAGCAAGTTTTCGAGGAACATCCGGCGTGGGAGCCGATGAAGGCCACCCCATTTCAGTTTCCGCAGCTCAATGCCGATGGTGGCCTTCCAAACACATGGCAGCTGATCGCTGCTGGCTGGGGATTTGTGCTTCTCGATCCTGCGAGCGTGCAGGCGGACGACGGTGCGGGCATCACGCGAGGCATCATCGGTCTGGTGAATCATGGCCAGCCGCGCAAACCGGAGGATTGGGGAGCACTGCGTGCGTGGGGATGGGGTGCTGGCCGTGCGTTGGATTATCTGGAAACCGATTCAGCCGTGGACGCAAAGCACGTTGGTATCGAAGGTGTCTCGCGGTATGGCAAGGCTGCCTTGGTTACCATGGCTTTCGATCAACGCTTCGCGATGGTGCTCGTGGGTTCGTCTGGCAAGGGCGGAGCCACGCTGCTGCGCCGCAACTGGGGCGAGGCAGTGGAGAACCTCACCGATGGCGAGTACTACTGGATGGCTGGCAACTTCATGAAGTATGGAGCCTCGAAGGCGAAGCTCGGCAGCATGAATCCCGGCGATATTCCTGTCGATTCGAACGAACTGATTGCGTTGTGCGCACCGCGGCTTACGTTCATTAGCTACGGCGTTCCTGACAAGGGCGACGCGCGCTGGCTCGATCACGAAGGCAGCTTTATGGCGACGGTGGATGCAGGGCGGGTTTTCTCGCTGCTTGGCGCCAAAGGAATCGATGTGGAAGGAGACTACGGGACGGCAAAGATGCCGCCGGTAAATCATGGGCTGCTCGATCATGAGCTGGCGTGGCGTCAGCATGACGGTGGCCACACCGATGCTCCCAACATGAAGTACTTCATCGAATGGGCCGACAAATTTATGGGCCACAAGCCGGCACAGTAAAGTGTACTGGGAGTCTGTTTTTATGCGATTTGCAATTATCGAAGTGTGTCTACGTAAGCGTGAATTCCGCTGGTGAGAATCTGGATGCCGATGCAGAAGGAGATGAATGAAGAGAGCCGCATCAGGACTGTCGTTCCGGATTTACCTAGCAGGTCCGTGGCGGGCTTGGCCCAGCGATAGCAGATGTAAACAATCGCGCATGTCACGACTGTTCCCAGTAACGAGGAGATGAGAATGCCGGGCGAAATGAATGAGCGCACATGGAACTCCGATGGGAGGTGCGCGCCCAACGCAACCGCCACAGAGATGGAGCCAGGTCCGACCGTGATAGGCAGCGTGTAGGGATAGAAGGCCTGCGCCAGCACCGCCTCTGGATTCGGCGTAGCGGCGCGATCTTTCGACGCGTCCTTGTTTAACAGGAGCCACCCGTTGGCCGCAACGATCAATCCTCCGCCAATCTGAACTGAGTAAAGTGCGATACCGAAAAATGAAAGTATCTTGCCGCCAAACAGCATCGAGGCGATCAGCAGCGCAAAGCTATACATCGTGATGCGCTTGGCCAGTTTGAGCTGTGTGCCTGCGTCGACATTCTGCACCATCGCCAGATACACAGCGGCGCTGCCGATCGGATTGACAATCGGGAACAGCGCGGCAAGCACCAGGATCGATGCCTGCAATATGAGCAATACCTGGTTGTAGATGGTGTCGAAATGCACCCGGTCTTACCTCAACTTATTAGAGCCGGAAAAGTCGCTTTCCGGCTCATCAAGTCTAAACGCAACCGGCGGATTCCGCGTTACGAAGCCTTCGTGGCGAAGGTGCCGTTTACTTCCAGAAGCCGCGGTGCCGGCGCTGTAGCCTTCCGTGGACCACGCTTACGCGCGCTCATGACGCGAATGCGCTCTACCAGTTCAGCAGGCGAGCAGCAGCCTTTGGAGAGGAACGCATCGGCGCGATGGGGGCGTTCGCCGGCCTTGACCGTGTCGCTGGTAAGGATCATCGGAATTTCAGGAGAAATCTCCTTCAGATGTCCGATGAGCACATTGCCGTCCATCTGAGGCAGACCGAGATCGGTGAGCACGAGATCGACTGGCCGGGAGGAGAAGACACCAATCGCTTCGGGTCCGTTGATCGCGGTGAGTACCCGGTAACCGCGTGTTTCCAGCATGAATTTGCGTACAGAGAGTGTCTGCTCGTTGTCGTCTACACAAAGGATGGTCTTCTTGGGGCGCATGGGGGTGGACAGTGCTCCTTTGGGGGGAATGTGGTCTATATGCCGTGCCGACTCCTGGTGTGGCCGTCGTCAGGCATCGAGTGAATGCCGACCGCAGCGGCGCCAGTCTCGATCAGCAGGAAGGGCAGTTGATCGCGCCAAATTTGAGACAGGGATATCCTGTCCGCGTCAAGCGCGCTTCGCCGCCCTGCTTGTGTCTGGAGTGCGAACCAGCCCAGCGCTGCGGTGATTCGAATTTGAGACATGTCTTCCCGAGTGCAGAATTGTCGCCGTTTGTGTGCCGCAAGCAGCTTTCTCGCGCGGGAGAACTGCTGCCTGACGGTCGTTCAGTGCGTGCGCTGATTGCAAATCAGCCAACTCTGCGGGAAGGCTTCTCTCCTTCTCGTCAAAATTCAAATTGTGAGAAAAACCAAGGGCAGCGCACCGTTCACAGCGTTCTTAGAAGGGGCATCGAATGAAATGACGGTGCATGGACGTCCTTCGTGCGGCGTCCTATACAGGTTTCATGCGATCATTTCTTCTCTTTCACTAACTGCTGGATGTCTGCAACGCTTTCCGAGACTAAGGGTGTCGGCGTGTTCGCGCAACAGCGAAGAATCGGAGAAAATGGCATGTGGGTAACGTTGGAAAACCCGTGCAAATTCTCTAGGTCCTCTATTCGCAATGTCTTGCCAATGTGAATACCTGTTGAAAGCATGTGCATCACGGCAGGAAAAGCCGCCCGGATGCAACTGGAATTGTGCTGCCTCCTACACGCACATCGTTCACTGAGATATTTTTTGCTTCTTCATCCGGATTTTCGATGAGTCTTGCGCTCAGATACAGGTCGCTTGGACGTCCGATTTCTACACCTTGTCTCAGATGAATTGTTTGTCCTGAATCCACGGCACCATGACGGACCAGGTAGCTGATCGCGCATCCAGCGGCAGAGCCCGTTGCGGGATCTTCGCCTCCGTTGAACTGCATGCGTGCTCGCCATGCAGGCATAGCGGCTGGCGTTGCTACGGACGCGCTCTGGTCTTCGGGGCCGAGCACATAGAACCAACGCGCTCCTCGCGCCCGCAGGTAAGCGGTGGCCTCGTCTTGACGCACTCTGAGTTGGGCAAGAGAAGCAGCAGAACGAAGCGGGACGATCGCGAATGCTGTGCCGGTTGAGACGACTTGAATGGGGCGCTCAGAGTCGAAGTCTGAAACCGAAAGTCCCGTGAGTGCGGCGACCTCTTCTGGATCGAGAGTTTCGTGAAATTCCGGATCTCGCTGCGTCATCTCGCCGCGAGCAGGCCAGAGGCTTTCCGGTTCTGCGCTGAAGAAGCGCACAGGCACAGCCCCTACGTTGAGCGCGAGCCGGATTGTGTTGTCCTCCACGCACTCCGGGGCGATTGCCCGGAGCAGGCTTGCAGTGCCGAGAGTAGGGTGCCCGGCAAACGGCAGTTCCTCCTCAGTTGTGAAAATGCGGACACGCACGCCTTCATGCTGTTCCGTTGCCGCATCGCGCCGCTGAATGAAGGTTGTTTCCGAGAGATTCATTTCACACGCGATGGCCTGCATCATTTCCGTCGATAGGCCGAAAGAGTCCAACACGACAGCCAAAGGGTTTCCTTTGAGCTTTTCGGCCGTAAATACATCCAGCACAAAATACTGCAGGCTGTTCTTCTCTTCTGGAAATCCGCCGCCCACTACTTGACACCTCCACTGCGATCTCTCTAGTCTACGGATATCCGCGGTGAAGATTTCTGTGGATTTGGAATCGGAATCAATGAACGCTCGCATTGCCAATTCGCTCTGTTTCTGCAGCTGTTGCGGCTGCCAGCGAATGCGCATGGCGGGCTGGTTCTAGAGGCAGAGAGCGATAAGCGCATATGCCTCCTTTAACCCACCCGCTTCTGAGCGCGGTGGGTTTCGATGTTTTAGTGGCATAAGCGCTTTATAGAGAATTGAACAGCTCGCAGACTTTGCGAGACTGACAAGATGAGCACCGGTGGCGAAGTGGCTAACGCGCTGGTCTGCAAAACCAGTATTCGCGGGTTCAATTCCCGCCCGGTGCTCCAATCCTCCAGCTACCTGTTAAATTCCCGCACATTCATCTAGCTCTCGAAGATTGATTGAATCATGTGCACTATCCCGGTTCATCTATTCCCTCCAGGAGGGCCAGCATGGCAGAAAAGAAGGTCGCCCTAATCACGGGCGCCAATCGTGGTATCGGGCTTGAGACGGCAAAGCAGTTGGGTGAGCAGGGTGTCGCTGTTGTGGTTGGAGCTCGCACGTTAAAATCCGCGGAAGAGACCGCGGCGAAGCTCAAGTCTCTTGGCGTTGAAGCCTATCCAGTTCAACTTGAAGTCACAAACGCATCCGATCGCGCTGCAGTCGCAAAGTATCTCGAAGAGAAGTTTGGACGGCTCGATGTCCTGATTAACAATGCAGGCGTGGGTGCCAAGGAGGGGTTTGTTCCAGTTGTAAGCCAGGTTGAGGATTCCGAACTGGAACGTATCTTCTCCACGAACCTCTTTGCTGTTGTCGCATTGACCCGTGAGCTGTTGCCTCTGCTGAAGAAAAGCTCTGCCGGCCGCATCGTCAATCTTTCCAGTGTTCTTGGCTCGCTTGCTCTGCACGCTGACCCATCGAGCCCGATTTATCACTTCAAGTCCTTCGCCTATGACGCTTCGAAATCGGCTCTGAACGCATACACCGTACATCTTGCATGGGAGTTGAGAGACACGCCGATCAAGGTGAATTCGGCTCATCCCGGCTGGGTGAAAACGGATATGGGTACCGACGCTGCGCCGATGGAGATTCCCGATGGAGCAAAGACCAGCGTTGCATTGGCTCTGCTGGACGTCGACGGACCGAGCGGCCGTTTCATCCACTTAGGGAGCGAACTTCCCTGGTAGCGTGCCTGGGCGAGTGCTATGGACAGTTCGTTCCGACAAGGAAAAGGAGAGCAGCGGAGACCGTTATTCAAGTCTCCGCTTTTTATTGTGATCCAAGGTGTGCCTCGGCGAGGTAGAGTAACGCCGGCTTCGCATGCAACCATCTTGCGTGTCATCCGAATCTCGACCTACAGCGCGATCAGAGGCCTTGGCAGTCGATCTATGGACCGGTCGAGAAATGTTCGCATGCGCGCGGCTTCGCGTTGCTGAATGGCTACCAGGCGGCGATGTCGGCGGATGTGATCGGCATCCTTCAGTAAGGTGATTGCCTGCTCGTCGGCGACGGCATCGCGCTCGAGGCGCGCTATCCGTTCCTCCAGCGAACACCGAAAACGCGGGCTTATTTCGTATACATGCGGGAAAAGTTCAGGGGTCATTTCGGCCTCTTGTCAGGAGCGCAGAGCGATCACGGGAATGGTCAGAAAAATTCCCGCCACAATTGCTAAAGTTCTGTCTCCAATGAGCCGATAGTATTTCGGGGATGTTGCGTGCGCCAGATTACGGTCTCTCGACCGCCGGTCATCGATACTAAGTTACTGTCTTGAGATGAGACATGATGTACCTCAAAAAGGTTCAAATAGGAGACACGGTGGGGGATCGTTCCGATCGGCCGTTGCCTACTGATCAGACGCCAGCGCGTAGTACCCCTGGCGAACCTGAACCTTTAGCTTGTCACCCTGATCGCTTTTGCAGTCCACGCCGATGTGACGAAACTTGCCGTCAATCTTGGCGTTGGTCGGCGTGTAAGACGCGACGTACTGAGTGCGCAGCTCGTCCTCGATCTGCGCAAAGGCCGCTTCGAGCTTGTTGCCGTTGTTGCCTACGTCAATCATGCGGCCGCCTGTTTCATCCGCCATTTTCTTCAAGGCAAAGTCTCCGGAGTAGCCAAAGCCGAAGTTTCCATACTGAAAGCGATCCGCGATGAGAATGCCGTAGATAATGACATTCGCTTTTTGAGCCGCCTCGACAGCGTCGGCGAGCTTGTGTTCACTGCCTTCATCCTGTCCATCGGTCAGGATAATGATGGCTTTCCGTCCGGTTTCTCTGCTGAGCTTTTGATTGGAAACCTGATAAACGGCGTCATACAGCAATGTTCCTTTTGGGGTGCCGTGAACGGGAACCGGTCCCTGCCCGATACCCGGAACTCCGCCTGCTCCGTTACCGGCGGCGGTGTTGATCTCCGCCGAGTCCATGGCTTTTTCGAGTTCATGGGCGCTGTTGGTAAAGTCCTGCAGCAAATCCACATCGACGTCGAAGCTTACCAGGAAGGCCTCGTCCTTACTCTGTAGCACGCGATGCAAAAACTGGCCGCCGAACTGCTGCTCAAGAGGGAGCACCCGCTGCTGGCTCCCCGAGGTATCGAGCAGAATGCCCAGCGTCAGAGGTTGATCCTTTACTGCCTGAAAGTTCTTCAGCGTTTGGGGGGCTTTGTCCTCCTCGACCCCGCAATTGTTCATGCCCAGATGGGGAATGAGCATTCCGTTCTTGTCTTTCACACTGAAGTAGAGATTTACGAGGTTGACGTTGACCTTCAAAGTGAGGGCCGGCGCATCTTCGTCGAGTTTAGGCGGAGGGGCGTTGCTGACCGGCGAAGCGTCCGGCGAGGGCGCAAGCTGCGCCTGCAAGCCCGCCGCGGAGCACGCGAATACACCGGCAATGAGAACGAACTGAAGAGGCCGCAGCATTTTCCTCGCTTGTATGGTAGACGACGAAACCCCTCCGGAGGGAGCATACTCATTTCGGATTGAGACCAGTGCCTGTGTCTAGCGTCTGATACTCTGAGCCATGCAGGATGGAACCGCGCCCGTTCATCGTTTTCGGGGAAAACGCTTCTGTCCCCGTTGGAATCTAACAGGTTAGTGTTTTTTGAAGAAGGAAGTTTCGTGAACCGTTGCTCCATCCATTTTATTGGCGCCTTGGTTGTGGCCGCCTGGCTTGGCCAGATGCCGCTTCGGGCAGGCGCCCAATCGACATCCCAGACCCCGAGCCAGTCGCAGTCTGCCGTGCCGGACGCTCCTGCTCCGCAAAATCCCGCTCCTCTGGCAGACCAGAAGGACCAGATCACACCCGGAATCGGCTCGCCCTCCGGTTCTACAACCTCGGGCGGATCGCCTACTCCGGCCTCCTCCGGCGCTAATCCAGACTTCACCCCGGCACCACCGCCGGTAGTTCCTGACGTGCAGAAGACGCCCCCAGTGCTTCCGGAAAGCGGCAAGGGAGCGGATGAGGCAACAACGATCATCCGGAGCTACACAAACGCCGTAGAAGTCCCGGTGACGGTGACGGACCCCAAAGGAACCTGGGTTGCTGGCCTCACTTATCGTGACTTCCGCGTCTACGAGAACAACAAGCCCCAGCGCATCGCCTTTTTCACCGTCGATCCGTTTCCGCTCTCTATCGCTTTTGTTATCGATCAGAGCCTGACCTCGGACGTGATGGCAAAAGTCAATCAGTCGCTCGGCGCGATCCAGGCGGCATTGACTCCGTACGATGAAGCGGCGGTTTTCACCTACAACAAGATCACGAATCAGGCAACGGGCTTCACCGGCGGCCAGAGCCATCGGCTCGAAGCGGTTCTGGCTATAACGAAGGCTACTGGCCGGGACGCTTTGGTTCCGATCACAGGCGGCCCTCTGGCAAACTGTTCTATTACTGCTAATGGTTCGTGTGTAACACCTGTATTGCAACAAGGTGGCGCGACGGGCGGAAGCTTCGAAATGAACCTTCCCAAGGAAGTTCATCCCCTGAATGATGCAATTCTCGAGGCTGCTCAGTCGCTCTCAACTCGTCCGGTCGGTCGCCGCCGTGTCATTTACGTCATCTCGGATGGCAAAGATTACGGGTCTAAGGCCACCACGAAGGAAGTTATCCGCTATCTGCAAACAAACAAGATTGCTGTCTACGGCACAGTGGTAGGAGATTCGGCTCGCTGGGGCGAGGGTTATCTGAGCCGCTTCCATATTCCATTCCAGATGGTGGATGACGTGCTGCCGAAATACACCCAAGCAACAGGTGGCAGCCTGGATCTGGAGAGGAATGCCAACGGAATCGAGAAGAGCTACCAGCATCTGGCTGAGCAGGCTCGCGCGCAGTACACGCTCGTCTATTACTCAGATGAACCGGCGATCGACGACAAATATCGCAGGATTGAAATTCGGGTTGACCGGCCGAGCAAAGAAATCGAAGTTACGGCCAAGCCTGGATACTATCCCAGCGCGCAGGACGTACACTGAGGCGTCGGCGGAAGCCGTCTAAAGCGAAAGGCCCGTCCCAGCGGACGGGCCTTTCACTTGATATGAACAACCAGAGTTGCCTTTAGGACCGGCAAGGACCCCAACTCCAGCAAATGTCCGGTTCGGCTTGTCCAGGTCCGGATGCTGGAAGAACCGGACTACTTCTGTTCCACCGGGGTAGTCGAAGGTGGTTGGGCGGCTGCGCTCTGCTGCTGAACCTGAGGTGCCGGTGCCGTTGCTGCAGCATCAGAACCACCAGTTTTTATGCCGTCTTTGAACCCCTTTAGGCCCTCGCCGAGGCCTTTTCCCAGTTCGGGCAGGCGCTTTGCGCCGAAAAGTAGAAACACGATGACCCCAAGCACCAGCAGGTGGGTCGGCTGAAATAGATCACCCATGACAACTTCCTCCGCGGAGATCACTCCACCGCCAATCGGACATCGCTGCCGGATCGGCTTTACACAAAGTATTGTCGCACAGTCCGTTGCGTCGCGTTTGCAAGATCGCCCTACCGCTTCCGTGAGGCGTGGTCCCGATAGCGAGCCGGGCCAGGAGAAATCGGTGAATGCCAATGTTCCATCGCCGATAAACCACGTATCCGCAGTGCGATCTACCTGTTTACATTCCGGAATTGAACCGGGATTGCAGGATCAACAGAAATTTGTGAAATCAGTTGACCCGGGCCGGCTGGCCGAGCCGCTCCGTGACCATATGGAAAAACGCAGCGATGCTTTCTGCGTCGCCCATGGTGAGCCGGCGATAGACCTTTAGGAGGGGAAAGAGGCGCGATCCACGAATCTCGATAGCAGGGACAGCTGCGACTCCGCCCGGATATTGCGTCATCTCCCAGGCGCCGTTGTACCTGCGCCGCAGCACCTCGCCCAGATAACCGCCCCAGAGCTTGACCTCGTATTCGTAGTCGAGCTCGCTTTTTTCAGCCAGTTCGGAAAGCACTGCTTCAAAGGCAACCATTGATTCGGAAGTGTAATCCAGGCGTTGGCGGAACTGCTCCCTGGCGATGGAGACGGCACTGGCTGCGTAGGCCTCCATCATCGCGTTCAAATCGGAGAAGTTGGCCTCTTCCAGCCGTTTTCGAGCTTTGTTGGAATCGTTTAACACGAAACAAGCTTAGCCCCTCTGGCCGAAGTTTCTCAATCTTTCCCCCTCAGATTGCATCTGACTGCTGTTCCGGTTGAAACTGGGAGATAGTCTTGGAGGATTCGCGATGCTTAAACCTTTTTCTTCGCGGCATTTCGCACACGTCGTTGTGCTCGCAGCCATTTTGATGAATGGGCTGCCATCAAGGGCATCGGACCAGGTCACTTATCCCGATCCCTCTTCGGCAGGCGCTGATCTGGCGCACGCTCTCAGGCTAGCCTCTGCAACCCACAAGCGTGTCATTCTCGACTTCGGCGGAAACTGGTGCGGCGACTGCAAAGTGCTGGACCTCTACTTTCACGATCCGGCAAACCTGGCGCTGATCAACGCCAACTTTGTGCTGGTGCACATCAACATTGGACAGTTCGACCGGAACAAAGAATTGGCCCAGCGCTACCAGATCCCGCTAGAAAAGGGTGTCCCCGCGCTTGCTGTTCTCGATAGCCGGGGAAAGCTGCTTTATAGCCAACGCACCGGCGAGTTCGAAGCGATGCGCCGTTTGGACCCAGGCTCGGTGACGAGTTTTCTGCTGCAGTGGAAGCCGGAAAAACGATAGTGCAGGAAGTCGGAAGCGTGACGCCGCTGTGGGCTTCTCCTCGAACTCTCTCAGACAGCAATCACTGAATTATGGCAAGGGATAATCTTACCCTGCAGTCTGGACCGACCCGCAACGGGTGCTGTCAACGTAAGGTGTAGATTGAGGCCTGCCAGTTTTGCAAGAGCATCGATGGCCTGACGTTCGTGTAGAAGCGTGGATTGGTAGTGAGTTTCCCCCTCCACGATCAGCGTTCCTCCGTGTTTCAAGTTGGCTTCCAGATAGGCCGTCTGTTCCGGGCCGAGACCGCGGAAATCTCCTTCGGTCACGTACACATACGAAAGCCGCTGCACACTTGCTACGGTAGCGCCAGTCGGGCTGTCGGAGCCGTAATACATGCCTCTCACGATCGGCGAGATGCGATGAGTGGACCATCGCGAAAGCTGCCCCGTTAGCTTGAATGCAATTTCCCAGTGGCCGCTCATTTTCCTGCCACCTTTAACTTTGTGATTGGTATCCGGGATCGAGGATGGGGAAAAAGAAGAGGTCTTTAGCTTTTGAGTCAGCCGAAGCAGATAGCTGTGAGGGTCCAGGAGAGAAAAACTTCGGGGATCCGGCCACTTATCGCCCTCAGGATCATCCAGTTCCTGGTCCGAGAAGAATATCTTCGGCAGGAAAACGGCCCCAACCGGATGCCCATTGCTAGGAGAGTACACTTCTACGCTGACGATGTTCCCATCCTGGACTTCTGGCACGAAGAGAAGCGGTCCGGAGAAAATAAAATCGATTGAAAAGCTCGCGCCGAACTTATTGAGAATGTTCTTCTTCGCTCTCTTTCTGGGCCGGTTGGTGGACATTGAATTCTCCATGTGGATTCAGGATTTGTGCGCTGGTCACAGAGTAAGCGGCCCAGTAGTAGGGGTTCTGAAAGTGGGGGTTGGCCGATAGTACTCTTCTCGCCGATAGGAGTGCAAGTGGTGCGCTGTTTCCTCTGTCCATGCTCGTATAAAAGGCATTCATGAAAGAAACAGAGGCCTGGGAATCGACCTCCCACCGAGTGGCAACGACATCGTTTACCCCGGAGGAGGCAAGAGTTTCCACGAGGTCCTGGGAAGGGTGACTCCAGGCCGCGACCACGTTTCCAGAGGAGCAGGTTGAGAGCACCGCCAGCCGGCAAACTCGCGGAGGATGCTCCCGGAAAAACTTACCATCGATCCAGGGCGATTGATCCCGTGTTGAAGATTGTGCCAATAACAGCTCCGTTCCGTCCGTTCTTTGCAGCGCATGTCCTGCGAAGTGGAGAATAGTAGCGGAATCGATATGAGCGGCAATATTAGAGTTGGTTGCTCGTGCTCCGAGCAGGGGTACAGGTGCATTGAGAAGAAGCTCGACTGATTGCGCTTCTTCGATTGCTTCGGGAAGAGGAACTTCCTCGATTGCCGGGGTGGAAGCTCCGATTATCAAAGCCCGTTTTCCCTCGTCATTGAAAGCTGCGGCTTCGTCAAACATGGATCTGCTCGGACCAGCTTCTTTTATGGCGAGTATCGAGCGCACTTGTGCCATCGGAGCAACGAGGCCGAGCGGCCCGCCAGATGTTGGTAGTGCTGGCCAGGCAAGATTATGGAACAGCGGGTCTGATTCGACCAGCAGTACCGAGTCAGAATCAGGTGGCAGGAGTGTCTCCGGCAAGAGACTATTGCGCAATTGCGTTCCCAGAACCTTGACTGTCTGCATGGACGCGCCAGGGGAACTCACAGCGCGCTCAAACCTCTGTTCCGACGCCAGCACGTCCTGCCGTTGGAGATACTCTTCCTTCCACGTTACGCCGTTCCTGTCGGCCCGATAGGTCAGGACACGATCGAGGAGAATGATCTGCCCCACCAATACGTTGCCGTCCAGCCGATGCAGCGCGGCCACAAGCTGAGAGGAGCCGCAACGCAGAAGTTCGCCGGGACATGGGATGACCGGCAGCGCTCGGGAACGCATCCGGAATCGCTCCCACAGGGTAAGCACATCCTCGGCTGGACGGCCCTGCGCCAGCCAGGTCGCAACCAGCTCTGCGTAGAGATCGTGATCCTGTTCAGCAAACTCGGCCTGCGCTACGGAGCTTTCGTCAACTTTGTTCCGATCTTCATTGCGGTGAATCTCGCCTTCGAGATATTTCGCTGCCTGCGCATAGTCTTCCTGCTCGAGCCTCAACTGTCCGCTCGTTTCTGCAAATAGCCGGAGTCCCCAGGGTTCAGAGGTATCCCCCCTATGTGCAGCCGCTCTTTGGAGGTAGGTCTGAGCATCCGTCAAATCATGACGCTCGAGCAAGAACGACGCCAGTTGAGTCTCGACGTCTGACATCGGGTTAGTTTTCGCGTTTTGCGTGCCATACTGTTGGATCTCTTCGTAGCCAAGATGTATTTGCTGCTCCGCGCCAGCCATTCGGCCTGTTCGCATGAGAAGTCTGGCGATATCCAGTCTTCCCACTGCTCCCAGCATGTGCTCACCGTTGGCTTCTTGCCAGTCAAGCAACTCTTCGTGGAAAAGCTCTGTAGCCCTGGGATAGAGAGATTCTCCCGCTACATATGCAAAGAAATCAAGCGTGCCAAGGAGCCTGAAACCCGGAGTATCTCTTGATTCGAGTATCTTCAGTTCATTCAATGCAATGCGTTCAGCGAGGTCCATATCCCCTGCATCAAAAGCCTTATCCGCCATTCGCATATGAATACGCGATATCAAGAAGGGATAGTGACTAGATTCGGCAAGCATGAGTGCGGAATCGGCAAGCTCCTGGGATTTCAGGCGCAGTTCGGGTGTGCTGTCGCAGACTACATCCGTAACCATTTTGACAACATGAATCCAGGGATACTGCGGATCTTCTTGCCAGAGAGCGTCGTGGCTGCGTGCAAATGAACGACAACGCACGAAATCCGTCTCGAACTGCATGGAAAGCATTTGCTCGAGAGAACTGCGCAATTCTCCCACGCTGGCCGCCTGTTGCAGTGCTCGATCCTCTCCGTTTGCACCGCGGCGGATTTTATGGAAGAGAAGTGCAGCTTGCGCAGCAGACCCTTCTCCTTCGACCGAATGGAAGAGGAGGTTTTTGCTCAGGGCATGGGCGAAGGTGTTCAGTGCTTGCGAATACGCGGCTTGTTCGGTAGTGGAAAGGGAATTGAGAGAAGGGCGAATGAGGTTGCTAAGCCAGGGGTCCTGATGCTGTATTTTTAAAGAATGTCCCAGTGCTTTCAATAATCTACGTGCGGCCTGACACCGGTCGTCGCAAGGCGAGGCCCGCGCCGCCGGTCTGCTTGCCTGTGGATTCGCCGCAGAGTCGCCGGCCATTGGATAGGCGGCCAGCAATAGCTTATCCAGCTCGTAGGTCGCCAGTTCTTCATCCAGCGCAGCCAATTTTGGCGTGTTTGCTGCCAGCGCATCCATCGATGCCGGCGTGGCCAGCATATGATCTATTCGGCTTTGGTGGCTTTTGAGGCGATTCAGGGTTTGCTCCAAGGCCTCAAGCCGTCGCTTACCTTCCGCAGCCCATTTTGCATCGTGTTCCACGGTCAGATAGCGGTTCCAAACCTCCACCGCATTCATCACCTGACCGCGATCCTCCATCACAATGCCTTCATTGAAAAGAATCACCGGGTCGGTAGGAGCCATCTCATCGGCGCGGCGCACATAATCGAGCGCGGTCGAACGATCTAATTCGCTCCCTGTTGTCAGGCCGCGTTCGAAGTAGGCTGAAGCGGCATCTGTCAGTAACTCGGGGGTCACCGGACCGGAGGCAATCAGACGATCCAGCACGTCCACGGCAGTGTCATATTTCTGATTGAGGACATTCGCTCGGGCCTGCAGCTCAAGCAGGCGCGGATTCTGAGGAGATTTCTCCAGATCCCTGGCCAGACGCGCTCGTGCATCGAGGAGCGCAGGCGGCTCCTCATCCGTGATTCCACCTCGTCTGTGATCCGGCGGAGAATATTTGGTCCAACCGGCACCGGGGATACGCAGTTCCAAGGTCCGGTCGTCGGAGTAAGCAGCCGCCAATTGGTGGGCGGGTGCGCGCAGCGAACGTTGCCATATGAACAGCGCAACCGCAGAGAAGACCAGTGCTGCAATCGCCCCGAAACCGGTAATCCACCCGATCGAGGTTCGCATCCCAAAAGGACGTTGCCTGTGTCTGGTAGACGCCAGCTTCTGCACCAGTTCGTCCTGCCAATGCGCTTGCATCGCCGGCATTTCCGCGATGGCCGCTAACTCCTCTGGGCTCGGGGTGCCGTCTATCGCTTGGAGATGAAGCAGGAGAGTCTGGCCGCAGCGGTCACACGTCGCGGCATGGGTTAACGGAGCATCGGCAGTCTCACCCTGTATAGATCCCAGGGCCAGCTTCATGTAAGTTTCTTCGTTTGGACACGCGTCACCAAGGCTCCGGGCTATTTGAGGAGCATCGCAGCCGACGTCACTTAACGATCGGCTGTTTGGGGCATTCCTCAGGAAATGAAGTAACTTGTGAGCTGTTTCTTCATCTAGCTCTGGCGAACTGTCTTCTTGCTCGTTCATCATCGTCGCTTAAGATTATCTATCGCAACTACCGGACGAAACCCTTTCTGTCCCCGAACCGGCGAGTCGGTGTGCGGAGGTTTTTGTGATTCTGATCGGGGGCCCCCTCCGGAGACACATTCACGTAGCAAGCGCGCCATTCGCAACAGCGCGCTTTCTACTCCTTTGGCACCTAGTCCTACATCGGGAATTCGCGAAATAGCGTCTGCCGTGAATCCTTGTCGGTAATAAAGCCAGAATAAGTTGCGGTCGCGAGCAGTAACGGTATCAGGAAATTGCCGCAGTAGCTTGTCTAGCTGCCCCATCAAAGTCGGCCATTCCAAAGCCGAGAGGGCATTCTGGTCGGCAACTTCGCGAGCAGGCCCAAGGTCGTCCAGCGACGTGGTGAGGCCCCGGCCTCCTCGTTTTTCGGCTTTGAGTCTGCGAAAGTGATCCGTGCCTACGGACGCTGTAATCATCCTTAACAGTTTCAGGAAGGAATCGTTGCCTCGGTCCTCGAATTCCCGTAGGATTCGCCGATCACCGTCGCAGAGTTTAAGAAATACTTCTTGCGCGATCTCGCTGACAGTACTTGGCGAAGGGTCACCCCAGCTTGCACCGATCCGCCGCGCAGCAACGACCACAATGGGCGAAATTACCCGCACAAAACTGCTCCACTCGGATTCGTCGGTCGAGTAGGCGCAAATTCGAGCCAACCGGTTTGCCTCAAGCAGGTTCACTTCAGTTTCCTTGAGTGTAACCCAAACGCTGGAGATTCCAAGGCCCATCGCAAGGGCAAGTCACGAAGCCAAAAGTCTCATTTAGAAGATTTTTTATGACAAATAAGTCGGTAATCTCGCCCAATAGCGAAAGAGAAGTGAAACTGAAATTAGGCAAGTGAGTGTAAACAGATTGCCCCTACAATGTCGGAAGCACCCCGAAGCCGCCGTCCCGCTTTATCTACGAGACCGCAACGCGAAGAACGCGCGTCCGGAGCGCAACAGGAGCTGTTATGGACGCTAATACGCGACCCCTGACCCTTGGGGAGATTCTGGATCGGACCGTGCAGCTCTACAGGAGTAACTTCCTGCTGTTCACAGGGATTGCGGCTCCGGCAGCCGGAGTGCTGATCCTGGTTTCGGGCTCTGTCAGTCTTTTCTTCACTTCTCGTGTTATGAATCTTGCGCAGGCTGCACAGACCCACGGCGCCCCGCCTGTGCCACAACTTGCAGGCCAGGAAGTATTGCTAATGATGGCCATTTTTGGGGCGTTCTTCATCATCGGTATTCCGCTCTTGGTGGGCGCGTTTTCCATGGCACTCGCTGCCTTGAGCTTTGCCGCGACAAGCCTGGAGCGTGGAGAGCAGACGAGCATCCGGTCGGCTTACGGCTACGCATTCAACCATTTTTGGCGACATGTCGGGATTGTGTTTCTACAGGTGCTCTTTGCGGGGGTGGTGCCTTACTTCATCTTCGGTTTCGTGATCTTCGTCGGTGCGATACTGGCCGTTTTCGCTGCGGGAACAGGGGGAACCCGCACAATGGGTCCCTTTCTGGTTGTCGGCCTGGTGCTGATGGCTCTGGTCCTGGTAGTTGCATGCATCCTGATCTGGCTTCGGCTGTCGCTGGCCTATCCGGTCAGCGTTGCAGAGGGAGCGACAGCCTGGGACTCGCTGAAACGCAGCAATTTCCTGACCGCGGGGACTCGGGGACGCATCTTCCTGATGTTGCTGCTCGTATGGTTCCTGACGATGGCGGTCTCCACTGCTCTGACGGTTCCCATCGATATTCTGATTTTCGTCGTCAAGGGGAAATCAGGCTTTCCCCTGAATCCGGTTGGGCCAGTTTTCATTCTTATGCAAATCGTCAATTTAGGTGTCGGCTTCCTGGTAAGGGTCTTCGCGATGCCGATTTATTCGGTGGCCTTAGTGCTCTTTTATATCGATCAGCGGGTTCGGCTCGAAGGCTTCGATATCGAACGCCTGATGCTTAGAGCGGGATGGCCGGGTACAACTCAACCTCAATACACCTCAAATTATCCTCAGGCAGTCTATCCGCCGCCCGCACCATGGGAAACTGCCCCGCCAACTTCCTATCCGCCGGCTTTCTCGACTTCACCCAGTCTTCCGGCTCCTGAAAGTCCAGCTCTGGCCATAAATTCATCGCCGGACATGGAGTCAGGCCATTCGTTCAGGGAAGAGCCAGGACCATGAAGGTCTTGCGGTCGCCGTCAGGCGCGTTCCTGAGCCGATTTCGCGGGCAAATGGGCCTATTGCTGATGGTCGCGTGCTGCAGCTTTTCCATGTGCGCCAATGTGCCGGAAGCACAAGCTGACAACGCTACCCAGACGTCCGTCACTGCGGACGAGTATGTCTCCAAGCTAAAGCTCTTCGATCAATTGATCTCTGGTTGCCAGGGAAAGATGAACCTGGATAATTGCCGGAGCAGCCAGATAGGACCCGATCTTACGGTAGTTTTCCCATTTGGGAAACGGACTGTCCGGTTCGAATGGCTTCGTCAGCTCATGGACAACGCGGCGAAGGACGACAGTACGAAGTCTCCAGCTATAAGTAAAGCGGCTATGCAGGCAAGAAACCTTCCGGCTCCTGTTTCAGGACCAGTCGTTGTACCCTCCGTAGCGCATGGACGCCAATTTCAACCACCATCAATCGTCACACAATTGCAAGATGCACGGCGCAGGCTTTCCGCAGATGCGGAGTCGGCCGGGCGGCTTTCCACGGTCGCTCAATCGCAAAGTCTCCAGGGGGAAGCTTCAGAGAGGCAAGTCCTTGCGCGGATTCTGGCTGCAAAGCAATACCAGAGCCTTCATCAAGGACCGTCGCTGATACAGCAAATCGAAGAGATAATTGGAAACTGGATCAACCGATTGATTGGTAAGCTGATGCGAGCCGGAGCGCACTCCAGATGGATCGGCCTTACGGCGGAAATAGCATTTGTAGTGTTGCTCTGCACGGCTTTAGCGTGGTTGCTGATCCGGATCGAGCGTCAGGGACGCATGGGACCGGTCAGTATCGGGACCGCGCCAGGAGAGGGTGCGGCGTCTGCCCGCGACTGGCAGCTCTGGCTTGAGGACGCGCGAAAAGCTGCCGCGCTTGGTGAGTGGCGTGATGCGATACACCTGCTTTACTGGGCGAGTATCTCCCGACTCGAATCGGCAGGCCACTGGCCCGCCGACAGAGCGCGCACACCGCGCGAATATCTGGCACTTCTCGAACCGCGAAGCCAGCACCATGCGAGCTTGGTTACACTGACGCGCAGCTTTGAGCGCGCATGGTATGCCGGACGGCCCACCGGTGAATCCGACTATCGGGAAGCGGAGCAGTTGTCGCTTCAACTTGGGCTGGCTGGGCGGCTCACTTCGGGGGCGAGATGAAGGTCTCTGCCGCCCTGGAGCGGCTGCCTCTGGATCGCAAAGACCGATGGATGTTCATTATCACGCTGGCAATCGTTGCCGTTCTCCTGGTCATGCTGGGTCTCGCTTCCTCGCCCTCGGGATCAGACAATCCGGTGCCAAGTACGTACTCAATCACCCGGCATGGCGCACAGGCCGCGTTCACAGTTCTGCAGGACTCTGGATACGCACTTCAGCGCTGGGAAGAACCTCTGGCAGAGCTTGCAGAGCATGCTGGTCCAGACACCGTGCTTATTACTGCGGAGCCATTCTCTTATGATCCGTCTGATCGTGACGCGATTGCCGAAATCCTGAGCAAGGGAGGCAGGGTTATTGCCACCGGATTTCAAGGCGGAGCGCTGCTGCCCGGAACCGAGCTTACGGTTGCCAAGAATGTATCTTTCGCTGCCTGTGAAGCTCAGCCTGATGGGCTTGGTCCACTCACCGGCGCCGGTCCCATATGGATAGTTCCCCTTGCCACCTGGAAGGAGTCTCGGGCCGAGATTCAAACTGCGTATACATGTGCCGGACAGCCTGTCGTTGTCACCTATCCTGTGGGATCAGGGACGGCGGTCTGGTGGGCCAGTTCCACGCCTCTCGAAAATGCTTCGATCTCGCGCGGCGAGAACCTCGAACTTCTATTACGCTCCGTGGGGTCTGCGAAAAACCATCATGTCTTCTGGGACGAATCTCTCCACGCTGTTCGCCGTACTCAGTGGGACTTTGTCCATGGACCCATCTGGAAGATCTTCCTTTTCGGCTGTATTGGGGGTGGCCTGCTTGCCGTGTTTAGCTTTAGCCGCCGAAGCGGACCTCTTCGAGCTCTTCCTCAGGCACCGCGCACAACTCCGGTTGAATTCATCGAGGCATTGGGCGCACTTTATCGTTCTGCCGGAGCCTCAAACACGGCGTTGCAGGTTGCCTGGGAGCGCTTTCGGGGTCATGCAGTTAAGCTCTGCGGCCGGCAAAACTCCCGGCTCAGCGCTGGTGAGCTGATAGAAATGTTGGAGCATCGGTTTGGAACCGCGATACAAACCATGAAAGGGGATTTGCTGGAAGTGGAGACCGCCTGTGACGACGATCAGCTTAAGCCGGCCGAGGCTCTAAAACTCATTCGGCTATTGCGCGGCCACGAGGCGGCTCTGCGGAGCCCGATGGCCCGCGGGTCCCATGGAATAGGCCTGTCGCATCGAACCTGAAGTTTGGAATGCAAGTTACACTCGAAGCTTAGTCCTGCAACCATAACCTGACCCCTGGCTCCAGGGTGGAGATAAGCGAAGCATGAGCGGCAGCAATGAAATGCAACTTCATTCCACACGTCAACTTCTCAATTATGCCCGCGCTGAGCTGGGCCGGGTCATTGCAGGCCAGCACGAAGTCATCGATGAAGGTCTGATCGCGTTACTTTGCCAGGGACATGTGCTGCTGGAAGGTGTTCCGGGTATAGCCAAGACGCTCATGGTCAAGGCGATCGGAAAACTGCTGGGGCTAAGTTTTCATCGTGTCCAGGCTACTCCGGATCTCATGCCCGCCGACATCCTGGGAACGACGATTCTAGTGCAGGGCTCCAGCGAATTCACCTTCCACGCCGGCGCTGTCTTTACCGATCTGCTGTTGGTAGACGAAATCAATCGCATGCCCCCGCGAACTCAAGCCGCCCTGCTTGAATGCATGGAGGAGCGTCAGGTAACGACCGATGGAGTGCCGCGCCCGCTGCCGGAAAACTTTACGGTCTTTGCGACGCAAAACCCGATCGACTTCGAGGGCACTTATCCGCTGCCGGAAGCTCAGCTTGACCGGTTCCTGCTTAAGACTCGCGTAATGTACCCCGCCGAGCACGACGAGCACCATATCCTTGAGCTGCATCTTGCTGCCTCGGGCGCACTGTTACTCGAAGCGGCGCACATCGAGCCGATTCCTCAAGGGTTGCTGGCCGCAGCGCGTCGCGAAGTAAACTCGATCCGCATTGAGCCGGAGCTTTTGACGTATATCCTGGCTCTCACCCGTCGCACACGCGACTGGCCCACACTCACTCTAGGAGCAAGTCCGCGCGCGGGCATCAGTCTGATGCGCGTTGCCCAGGCGGTCGCCTCATTGGAAGATCGTGCGTACCTCGTTCCCGATGATGTAAAGCGCGCCGTTCCACCGGTTCTACGTCACCGCATCAGACTCAAGCCGGAAGCGGAACTCGAAGGCTTTGATCCCGACCGCATATTAGCCGACATCGTCGCAGCCGTGCCGGTTCCAAGAGCCTGACCGGAACAGCCGGAATCGGTAGCGAACGACAGGAGTGAGCCGCATTTATCAAGCGGCGGTTTGCAGCGCGGCCGGAGACAATCGAGAGGAATGTCATTGCCGCAGCGATGCAATGAAGTAGATTGAACAGGTGAAGAAGTCATACTGAAATGTTGCGACCGAGTCTGCAACCAGAGACCATTCAGAGACAGTGCCAACCCCGAGGCCGGTTCGCCTTCGGATTGACGCAGCGCGCGCTTTTTCTCCTTGCGCTGGGCTTTCTGATCCTTATTCCGGGCTACTTTTTTCCCGTTGTCGCGTGGTCGATGCTCGTGTGGGACTGCGTCATTCTGTTGCTCGCATTCCTGGATGGCGCTCGCCTGCCGGGCCCGGGTGCAGTTACGGTGGGCCGGGCCTGGCTTTCGGCCCCCAGCCTTGGACTGCCGGTGGAGATCGAGCTAAGCATCTGGCATGAAAACCAACTCATCCTCGACTGCACTCTGATAGATGATCTTCCACCTGAATTGATCGAAACTCCTTTGCCACACAGGTTGCGTGTATGGCCGCGTGCCATTGGCAGGCAGAGGTACAGCGTCACTCCTAACGAGCGCGGTGACGTCGAAGCTGGTGCGGTTTATCTGCAATATCGCTCTGTGCTGGGTCTGGCATCGCGATGGGCAATTGCTCCTCTTGAGCAGAGGGTGCGCATTTATCCCGAGCTTCGCGCCGCAGAGGATCAGCATATTTTTCTTGCGAGAAGTAGGCAGATCGATCTGCAGCTTCGCCAGATGCGACAGCGTGGATTGGGCCGGGAATTCGAGTCGCTGCGTGAATATCTTCCTGGCGACGATGTACGCGATCTTTGCTGGACAGCATCCGCACGCAGAGGCGCTTTGGTAACTCGGCTCTATCAGACCGAGCGCAGCCAATCCGTGTGGATCGTGATCGACACCGGCCGGCTCATGCGTGCTCGAGTTCGTGACACATCGATGAGCGGAGACGGCGGCCGCCTTTCCGGGAAAAGTAGCGAGACAGGACAGGGAAGCCTGCACACGAAGCTCGACTATGCCTGTTCGGCTGCGGTGGCATTGGCCCAATTGGCGATCTTTTCCGGAGACCGTGTGGGACTGCTTGCCTATGGCCGATCAATACAGCAACAGATCCTACCGGGGCGGGGCCGGCGCACCTGCGCCAGTTCCTTGAGTCCCTCTCCCAACTCCGCGCGGAGTCCTCCGAGGCAGATCACCTTCGTGCGACAGCCGTGCTGGGTCGTTTGCAGCCAAAGCGCGGACTGATTCTTTGGATCACCGATGTTGCTGAGTCGGCGATGCGCCCGGAAGTGATCGATGGAGCCGCGCAATTGCTCCATAGGCATGTACTTCTTTTTGTATCCGTGGCTCAGCCTGAAGTTGCTGCAATTGCCGAAGCTGTTCCCACAACCGTGCAGGAAATGTTCCGCTCTACTGCCGCGCAGGAAATGGCGTCCCGTCGTGAACTGCTGCTGGCCCGGCTTCGGGAACAAGGCGCGGTGACTATGGACACACTGCCGTGCAATATGACAGCCGGAGTTCTGAATCACTACTTGAGTATGAAAGAGCATTCCATCATCTGATCCAATGGCCGATCTACTCTGCCGCGGCATACCGCAAATCTCGGATTCTTCGCTCAAGCTGGGGTGAGAGAATGGCTCATGTTTACGCCCATCGCGATTGGATATGTGAAGACTCCCTATGCGGAACCTTCCCAGATTCCGAAAGGTCTCGGAGTTCGTCATGATGCTGAAGGCGTTCTCAAGATTCTTCCGGAATTCACTCCCGGCCTTCTTGATATCGAGGGCTTCTCCCATCTCTTCCTGCTCTGGCATTTCAGCCGCTCAGAAGGATTCGACCTCATAGGCAAACCTCCCATTGAAACGAAGTCACATGGAGTCTTCGCCACGCGGTCGCCTCGCCGTCTCAATCCAATCGGCCTCACGGTGGTTGAGTTACTTAGCCGCGATGAAGACGCGCTCCGTGTTCGCGGAGTCGATATGCTGGACGGTACTCCGATTCTCGATCTCAAACCCTATATGTCTTCCGTTCCGGCGGAATCTCTGAGACGGGGATGGCTGGCCGAGGCTGAATCGCGCAGAGAGGCTTCGGCCGGAATTCGTGAACAATCTCAATAGAAAATAGCGCTATTCTGGGCAGGAGATTTCCATGTGTCGAAAGAGCAGCCACGGAACGCTGCGGCGTCGCGCAGAATACATCTGCGCTGTCTTGCCGGTGCTGCTGACTCTGATCTTCGGGATTCTGGATCACGGTGCTCCCGCGGTATTTGCCAGTGATACGCAATCAGGCAAGCCAGCGGCGGCGACTTCCTCCGTTCGCATCCATGGAACCGTCGTTCGCAATACTCGCCAACCTCATTCGGCGGTCATTGTTCCCGACGCAGTTTTGACCCTTTGCCAGAGACCGCCCGACACATTCGCGATCGATCCGAGCTGCGACAGTCTGGCAACAACTGTTTCCGATGCGAACGGAGATTTCGATTTGTCGCTGGACCTTTCTTCTTTGCCTGCGACATCTTTCGTTTTGCAGGCGCAGGGGCCGGCGGGCCAACTCGCTGTACTAACGCTTGGCAAAGATCCAGCACAGTGGCCGTCATCGGTGAGACTCGAATTCGAGAACTCAGAGACCAGAAGTGAGCGGCTGGAAGAAGCTGCAAGTCATTTGCGCCGGCAGGTGGAAGTTCTGACAAATCAGACTGCAGATGCCGAGTCACGGACTGTCAAACTGCATCTGCAGTTGGCCGATCAAATCCGGCAGCAATCCGCACTGCAGGCGAAACTCTCTCTCGGTGCAATCGATCGCAATCAATTGAATTCACAGATCGACGATCTACGCAAAGGGCAACTGGATACGAAGAATCAGATCGCTCTTCTGAATCGAAAAGGACTAGAGATCAGAGAGCAGCAGGGAAAAATTAATACCGATCTCGGCAAGATCTTTGAGCAGCAGGAGCGAGAAAGGCACGAGAGTGGTGCGGATATTCATCATGTCTTCTTCGCCACAGATCGGGCCGCGTCGAAGGCCGGTGAGGCTGTTAAGTTGTTGAATCTGCCTAGCTCGGATGGCGCGATAACTCTAGGTGTTTGTGACTCGTCCGTCGATCTCTTGCCAGGCGCCGCGAAGCCTGACAGGAATCTGGGGCGAACGCCCGATGCGGACCGCTTCTATGCGGTGCAATCGATCAAGACACTCTCCGCCGAGAAGTTCTGGACAGAGGCAGATTCGGCATTGGGTATGGTCAGCTCGCACGATGCCTTGCTCTACGTCCATGGCTATCGCTCATCGTTCAATGATGCCTGCAGGCGCGCTGCGCAGATTGCCGCGGACCTGAAATTTTCGGGGCCAGTTTTTCTGTGGAGCTGGCCTTCACGCGATGAGCTTTCGGGCTACTTCTCAGACGAAAAGATGGCCTCCTGGAGCAGCGAGCACTTCACGACGTTTCTGGAACAGGTTCTCTCGCGGAAAGGCCTTCATCATCTGCATATTGTTGCTCACAGCATGGGTAGCCGAGTGCTTGAACAGGCTCTGATATCTCCACGACTGACCCCGGTGGAACAGGCGCACCTTGGGCAGATTGTCTTTGCGGCACCAGACCTCAGCCGGTCCATCTTTGACTCTCAATGCACTCCCAGCAACATCGCGGCCTTACGCATTACTCTCTATGCTTCAAAGCACGACCAGGCTTTGCGCGCCGCTAAGGTGGCGCATCCCTTTCCCCGACTGGGAGATGCAAATCCGGATATCGACATACGTTCCGGCATGGATTCGATCGATGCGAGCGCGGTAGACACAACCCTCATCGGCCATAGCTACATAGGGAACTCGCGGAGCGTGTTGGCGGATGTCGCAGCGCTCATTTCTTCCAATACAGCACCCGATAAGCGCGGGCTGGCAAAGATGGGTCAATCGCCGCGCCAGTGGTGGCTGCTTAACCCGTAAAGAGCAGCCATCATTGAATGCGCGTGGGACGATGTATGCCGAGCCAGGCGGTTTGAATTGTTTACCGAATAGCTGCTACACGCCATCAACTTCCAGTGAAGGCAGGGGCCGAAGAAGCCACAGCAAAAGCAAAGCAAAGAGAGCTGCACCAATCGTGAATTTGAAAATTACCGGCGCGCCGGAGGGAGAGAAGAAGCCTTCCAGGCATCCGGCTATGAAAAGCATCGGTACTGTACCTGAGACCAGGCGAACCGCTTCCGCACCCGCGCGCGCCACCGAGTCCTTCCATCGATACATTCCGGGAAAGAGGATACCGTGTCCTAATCGGAGCCCGGCAGCTCCGGCAATAACGATCGCCGGCAATTCAAGAGATCCGTGCGGAACGACAAAGCTCCAGAGCTGCAGCGCCATGCCGCCTTTCTGACAAGCCGTTGCCACAGCCCCCAGCATGAGCCCGTTGAAAAAGAGCACATAGATCGATCCACAGCCCAGCAGCATTCCTCCCGCGAATGCGCTAAAGGCCACCGACACATTATTGGTCATGATGCCGCTGGCGGCTTGCGGAGCAACACTGACTATGGATTCGGTCCACATGCGGTGCTGTTCAATGCTGGTGATGATTCCTGGACCCAGAATGGGTGAAGCAAATCGCGGATCGGCTAAAGTAAAGCCAACCGCGATTAGAGTTCCGATCAACAATATAAGTAGAGCGGCCAATACATAATGAATTTGCGCCCGAAAGACCCGCGGATAACCATCCCTCAAAAAAAGCCAGACACTCCGCCAGCTCGATTTGCGACTGGAATAGATGATATGGTGGGCCCGGGCAAGGAGATGATTCAACTGGGCAGCCAGCGGGGCCGCTGTCCGATCCTGCCTTATTGTAGAAAGATCGGATGCCACCTGCCGGTAAAGCAGCGCCAGCTCCTGTAATTCCCCGCGTGAAAGACTGGCCATCCGTTTTTCGCCGGCAGAAGCTGTAAGGTATGTCAGCCGCTCCCAATAGGGCTTGCGCTTGGCGATCCATCGATTCGAAAGGACGGCATTCATTGCAGGGCGAAAAACAACCGGAGTGGGACCAGCTTAGCATCGAGACACCGGAACTCGTCACCATTGAAATGCCAATTGCCGGTGTTGGCAGCCGTTTTATCGCGGTGTTGGTCGACTATCTAATCTGGACCGTGGCTTTAGTCGTGTCTGTGCTTTTGATTTTATTGGTAGATCCAAGTCTTAACAGCTTCAGCAAACTCGGCGAGAAGTGGTCGATCGCGTTGGTCATACTCATCTTCTTTATTTGGTACTGGGGATATTTCACCTTATTCGAGACGTTCTGGAGCGGACGAACTCCTGGAAAACGCCTGGTAAAGATTCGGGTGATCCAGTCCAGCGGGCGTGGTATCGGCTTTTTCGAGGCGATGATCCGAAATTTGCTGCGCGTTGTGGACGGGGCTCCCGCCGTCTACGCGATTGGCGTCATCAGCGTGCTCGTGACACGACAACATCAGCGACTCGGCGATCTCGCGGCCGGAACAATCGTTGTCCACGAGCGGCAGAGGCTTGAGGCTTCGATCGGCGCGTCAAGCAGATCGTTTACCGCCGGGTTATTCGATCCGCCTCCCAATGCGCGCCGCAACCGGCTTTGCGAGCTGGACAGCCACGCCTTGCTCCTCTTGAGTACCACAGATCTCGAAATCCTGGAGGGCTTCCTGGCGAGACGGCTTGACCTGAACCAGGAGACTCGCGACCGGCTGGTGCATCAAATCTGCACCACCATTACTGCCAGGATGGGCGTCCCGGTTCCCCAGGGCATTGGCAATGAAAGCTACCTGGAAGAGATTGCCCACCAGCTACGCGATCTTGCCCACCTTCGATAAAGGGCAAAGATTTCCTCAGTTGGGCAGTTCCGAAACAGACATCGTGAGAACCGAAAATTCCGAGTGTAAACACTTGCTTGGCTGTATTGATACGGTCGTCAGGGATAGAACTGTCGCTAAATGGTAGAGGACGTGGCATTTCTCCGGCAGCGTCACGATGAGGGGGCTGCTCCCGAGAAAACGGTTACATCTAATTTACGGATTGCTTCCGTTTACTCTCCCACTACTGGTGTCTTGACAAACGTTCCAGAAACCGCATTTAATGCCTAGCGGCACACTACAGGCAGCTTTCAGGCACCTCTGCTTAAACGTTTGACCGAAATTCGGAGACGTTGAGTGCAGGTGTATGCGAGCGGTCTGGAGAGTCCGGCTTCGAGTGTTCCGCGACGCATTTGTCCGGAGCTTGCACTCGTGCCGAAGAGAATTCACGGGGGCGGTTAAGCGACTGGACCAGACAAACAAATTAACGCTTGACAACGGATGCGCAATTCGCCTTGAATGCTTGCGCAACCCAGAGAGCCCTTTTTCGCGTGCTGTAGTAAATCGCTTCACTGGCACTGCTGGAGGCGACGCAAGGTTGCCGGTACTGCTCCGGCCGGTCTGGAGATTCGGCAGAAAGGAGATTTCGTAGTAAACGTTACAGCGCCTCATCACTCCCGATCCCGGAAAGGGATTCAGCTCAGACCAGTATTTGCAATTCCAGAAATTTCATACGGCTTCATTCCAAAACACGGTCGAAGCACAGAACAGATGATGTAGGCAAACAGGGTAGAACCAACTTGAAAAGGAAGGTCACATGAGACTCGCGAGATATAGATTCCTCATAGTGCCTTTGCTCTTTGTGTTCGCATGCGCCGCAGCAATGGCGCAGCAGAACTCGGAGATTATAGGCACGGTAACGGATCAGACGGGTGCGGTGGTGCCGGGTGCAAATCTGCAACTGACACAAACTGAAACCGGGTTCGTTTACAAGACAGTCAGCAACGCCACCGGCGGATATTCATTCCCCGGGTTGAACGTAGGAACCTACGGACTAAAGGTCAACGCCAAGGGCTTCGAAGCGTACAACGCCACTGGATTGGCGCTCAACGTATCGCAGACGCTCGGCGTCAACGTCAAATTGACGATCGGTGCAGAGACCGTTGAGGTTTCCGTCACCGCGGACGCCTTGCAGGTGCAAGCAGACACCAACGAAGTCAGCACCCTGATCAGCGGCGAGCAGGTTACAGAGATCGCAACCGAAAACCGCAACTTCACGGCGCTGGCCGCTCTCGGTATGGGTGTCAGTTCCAACCTGCCTGACAACAACACGCCAACCTCGGTCGCTTCGAGCGCCAGCATCAGCGTTAACGGTTTGCGTCAGAGCCACAACATCTGGCTCATTGACGGCGGCGAAGCCGATGACCGCGGCGGCGCCGGCGGCATGGACGTCATGCCCTCGATGGACTCCATCGCGCAGTTTGAAGTACTGGCCAGCAACTACCCTCCGGATTACGGTATCTCTTCCGGCGCGACCATGAGCCTTGCGCTCAAGAGCGGTACCCAGAAGTTCCACGGCGAGGCCTGGGACTTTCTTCGTAACGATGATCTGGACGCCAACTACTTTTTCAACAAGTACAATGGTGCCGATGCCCCGGTCGCGAAACTACGCCAGAACATCTTCGGCTTCAACGTAGGCGGTCCGGCGTTTATTCCGCACGTCTACAACACCGACAAGCAGAAGACCTTCTTCTTCTACAACCAGGAGTGGCGCCGCATTATTCAGGGAAGTGCACCGAATGTGGAGGCGACAATTCCTGATGCCGATCGTCCAGTCGCCGGGCAGAATCTCGATTACATCCAACCTGCGTACGCACCAGCTCAAATACTCACTGTACCGACGTTGGCGCAGGTTCCTGATCCGGCTTTCCAGGCGAAAGTCACAGCTGCCGGTTTGACTCCAGGCCAGCAGTTTAACAAAGACTCGTCGGGACATCAGTACATTCCGGCGTCGATGTTCGACAACAATGGTGTTCTTTATTTGAATGGCCCACTCATTCCGAAAGTAGTGCAGACCTCAACCGATAACAGCGTCTCTTCAATCGTGAATCCGATCACCGTTAGCGAAGAGATTGTCCGTATCGATCACAAGATCAACGACAAGTGGCAGATTCTCGGTCACTACATCCATGACAGCGTGTCGCAGGGCTATCCGGACGCCGACTTGGGTTGGAACTGGGAGTCGTACAATTCCATCTCCAGCACTTTGAGCAACCCGGCCAACAGTGCTGCCATCAAGATGAGCGCAACGCTTAGTCCAAGTCTGCTTCTCGAGGCCTCAATAAACTACGACGGCAATGTAATTAACATCGTCAACTCGGATCAGGCATTGAGCTCCAACTCCCCGGGCTGGACTCAATCCACCTTCTTCACGAATTCTGGATCGAATCAATATCCGGGTTCCAGCTTTGGTGGCAAGGGCATCAGCGTGGGCGAGCAGACCGGCTACGGTCTCTGGCACAACGCCGCCCAGGACTTCGAGCCGAAGGTCGATCTCTCCTACACTCGCGGAGCACATGCCTTCAAGTTCGGCTTCAGCTACAACCGCTACACAAAGAATCAGCAGTTGCAGGCCGATGCAGCCGGCGATTACAGCTTCGGTCAGAACCAGACCGGCGATGGTAGCGGTGGAACCTCTGGCGATCCGTTCATGAGCATGGTGATCGGACTCTCAGGTGGATACTCGCAGCCGCAATCGATGTCAATCCGTCACTACGTTAACCAGACTCCTTCCGCATACGCTAATGACAACTGGAAGGTTAACCCGCGCCTCAGCTTGCAGATTGGCTTCCGGTACGACGCCCTGCCGCACGCATGGGAACGAAATCGCGCGCTTACCAACTTTGACCCGAACCTTTACATCAACACTCCGCCGATATGGAACGCCGATGGTTCCATCAATACCAGCAGCGTTGGAGTCATTCAGCCTGCGGGCTTTACCGGCCTCTACTACATGAATGGCATGTACACACCTGGCCATTCCGGGTATCCGGTTGGCGTGGTAAATAACGATTACAACACCTTCCAGCCCCGCGTCGGACTTACCTATGACCTGACCGGCACAGGAAAGACCGTTCTCCGCATGGGCTTCGGAACCTTCTATGAACGCTTGCAGGGCAACGACATCTACGGGCTGGCCAACAGCAACCTGCCCTACGAGTACACGCCAAGCGTGAGCAACGTGTATTACAGCAGTCCGTTCTGTTCGTGGACGTCAACTGCCACCACGGCAGATCCAGCGAACTGCCTAAGCACCACTTCGCTCCCAGTGCTGCCTGCCAGTCTGACCACTTTGGACAGAACCTACAAGGCGCCAGGCGTTGCGCAGTACAGCCTGGGTATTCAGCACGAACTGAAGCCGTCGCTCATTCTCGTTGTGCAGTACGTTGGCAACGACGCATGGCATCAGAATATCGACCGTCCGATCAACAACTTCCCGCTAACCACGTCCAGTGCAAACCGGGCAGCGTACGCTGCGGGTGGTTTCGCAACCAATCAGTACCGCACCTATCAGGGCTACGGCACAATCACCCAGGAAGAAAACACCACTGGAACTACCTACAATGGCTTCCAGGCCGGCGTCCGTGTCCAGAACAAATGGGGCCTGAGCGGTGAGATCGATTACACCTATTCGCACAACATCGACCTCACTGACACAGATCTTGCGACGATCAGCAACCCTTGGAATACGAAGTATGACAAGGCGAGCAGCGGTTACGATCGTCGTCAGATGCTCAACGCCAACTACATCTACAACATTCCGCTCTTCCGTCATAGCAATGGCTTGCTCCACTCCATTGCTGGGGGATGGCAGATTGCCGGCACGGTTATCGATGAAACTGGCGAGCCTGTTGCTTCTGGCTTCGGCGGCGTCAACGATACCGTCGGCCTAGGCGGCGGGTACACCAACCGCGCCAATGTTGTAAGTGCCATTCACTATCATCACAAGGTCAGCAACTGGTTCAGTAACCCGGGCACGGACGGAGGAGCTGATCCGCAAGCCTCACCGCTCCCCGGTTACCAGACCTTCGATAAAACAACCGGCGCAGCTCTCCCGGTCGGTCCGGATCTGGGCTTCGGCAACGGCAGAAGGGACACCTTTATCGGGCCTGGCCGTGTGAACTTCACAACCTCTCTTTACAAGTCCTTTGCGATCACCGAACGGGCACATTTCGAGTTCCGCGCGGAAACCTTCAACACTTTCAACCACACGGAATTTAATGCCTACGGTTCAACCACCGGCGGCAGCAACTACGGTGTGGCGACTGGCACCAACGACCCGCGCGTCATGGAGCTGGCCGGAAAGTTCGTCTTCTAAACAAGCAACCTCAACCTCGGGCGCTGACGTTCAATATCGTCAGCGCCCTTTTTGTTTGTTCGCGGAATAGATGAGAGCCGGAGCGCAGCATCCAGGCAACGGATGGATAGGTTGCTCTCTGAATCTCGCGTATGCTGAAATTGAGTCTTGGTATGAAGTTCCAGATACTTTCCCGCCTCTTTGTAGCTCGCGCTGCCTTTGTGTTGCTTTTCTGCTTGAGTGCGGCGTCGCTAAGATCACAGCAAAGCTCCAACATGCGTCAACATGATTCACCGCAGGCAGGCAGATTTGCCCAGGAAGCCTTGGCTCAAGGCCGTCAGGGGAACTATTCTCAGGCGCAAGCCCTTTGGGAGAAAGTAGTGAAAGCAGAGCCCGGAAATGCGCAAGCCTATGCGCAGATAGGGCTCATGGCTGCGAAGCAGGAGCGCTATCCCGAAGCAATAACGGCCTACCGCAACGCGGAGTCGCTGAACCCGCATATTCCGGAGCTGAGTTTCAACCTCGCACTGGCGCTCTTCAAGTCCGCGCAATTTCACGAAGCGGCACAAGTTTTCGAAGCAGAGCATCGCATTCATCCAGAAGACCAGCGCATAGCTATCCTTGCAGCGATGTCGCATTACGGCGCGCGCGAATACGGAGCAGCCATTCCTTATTTCCAGGAAGCCGTGCAGGCCGATCCCAAAAACCTGGATCTGCTGCTGGCTCTGGCCCACTGCTATTTATGGACAAGACAGTTTGACGCGACCATGGGGGTCTATAAACAGATTCTTGAGATCAATCCGGACTCTGCAGCCGCCGACATGATTGCGGGCGAAGCTCTCGATGAAAAAGGTGACAAATCCGGGGCGGTCCAACAATTCCGGGCCGCTGTGGCGGCCAATCCCAGGGAGCCTAATGTCCATTTTGGCCTGGCGTATCTGCTATGGACCCAGAAGCAGTACGACGAAGCTGTTTCTGAGTTCAAGAAGGAACTTCAAAACGACCCACAGAATTCTCAGGCCATGATCTATCTGGGAGACACCTATGCTCAACAAGGCAACTTCGCGGCTGCCAAGACAACGCTCGAAGCGGCCGAGAAATACCGGTCGAAATTTCCGCTAATACATTTGGACCTGGGTATCGCGGATATGGAAACGGGAGAGAACGACACCGCCATCATGGAGTTGAAGGAAGCTATCCGTCTGGAGCCGGATAATGTGACCGCACACTTTCGTCTCGCGACGCTGTATCGCAAGATCGGGAAACGAGATGAGGCAAAGGTTGAGTTTGCCAAGGCGAGTTCTCTGAACAAGAAAACGGATGACAGTCTCTACAGGAAAATCCAGAACGCCAATGCAAGACCTGATCCCGGCACAAAGCCATCTCAGCCAGCGCCTGAGAATGTGCCAAATCAACCTTGAACCAATTCCAGACTTGCTCTGATCTACGCTTTTTCCGAATAAAGAGGATGCCGTCGCAGATACCAGCATGGAGACAATCCATCCTGTGGGAACAAAGAGCCCGAACATGCCATCGGCCCGGATCCCTCGAAAAAGTATTCGGTCTTGTACGTGCCTTTTAGTGGCACTGTCATATATCGGGTCACATTGACGTGTCCCTGAGGACGCCCGCGCAGAAGAAATTGAGCGTAGTCGCCAACATAAACCAAAGCTGCCAGAGCGAGCACTCCAAGCGCAACTCTGCCCAGCAAGATCGTGATGAGCTTTGCCGGGGAACGCTGCTCACTCATCGTTTGCGTCCTTAACCAACGGGAGTGCCGCAAAAGTTTCTGGCGCATTATCTCCGCGAAGTTCAAGATAACGATAGCCAGGATCTGGATCCTTCAGCATGATGCCTGTTTGCCCGCCAAGACGTGCCTCCATTATGTAGTACAGAATCCGTGAAGCGGCTTCCGCGTAGCTGAGCCCCTCGGTACGGATATTAGAGACACAATTCCGGTCTGCATCGGTGATGTGAGGCCTAACTTCGCCGGGTCGATTCTTGTTGACCCGTTGGCCGCTGCAGCCCAGCCATGTGATGTAAACGCCGAGCGAGTCAGGTGAACTCAATCCAGGCCGCTCGCCAATCAACACGATTACGAGCTCCGCCGCAAGCGCGAAGGCGACCTCGTCGCCTACGGCAACTCGTCCCTGCTCGACAATGCAAATGGGCGCCACACTCAGCGAAGGCAACGCACCTTGCAACAGGAGAAAGAGCTCCGTCAGTATCCCGAGGCCATTGCGCTCAATGGCTAGCGCCGAAAGTCCATCAGCGAGCACAATCGACAGACCAAACGGTTCGTCTGGCTTTCCGACCGTTTCGAGTTGATTCAGGCTTGCCGCATTGAGCTTTCTACCCATATCCGGCCGCTGAAGATACATCTGCCGATTTTGGGCCATGGAATGCAACCACAGAATTCCCGGCTTCGGAAGAGACGCCACAGCCGGGATCGAGTGCAAAGCCTCCACCAGGCTCACCGGTTGCAACCCCGCGTGGACCGCATCACGTGCCCGCGCGTGGGCCAGCTGAAAATCAAGACATTCGCGGGTTGCAAGGCTGGCTCCTGCGCGGTGCAGAGCGATGCGCGCGGGGGTGAGAGAGCGAAAAACGCCTGAAAGCATCGCAGCGCTTCCAGGCTCCGAGGGCTCTCCTTCTTCTGCTAGATGGGCCAGGGCTGCCGTAGTCTTTTCTTCAGGTTCTGTCATGCCGGCAGAAGCCTTTCCATCACATTGGCCGTGTTGAGCGCCGCTGACGATGCATCCATACCCAGCCGCGTGAAGTGGCTGCTGCCAAGCCAGGATTCAAACTCCGGCGCGTGGCGCAGGCCTAAAACCCGGCGAATATAGTTCGCGTCGTGGAAGCTGGTGCTCTGATAGTTCAACATCACATCGTCGGCTCCCGGAACACCCATGATGTAGTTGACGCCGGCTGCGCCGAGAAGCGTCAGCAGGGAGTCCATGTCGTCCTGATCCGCTTCCGCATGGTTGGTGTAGCAGATGTCGCAGCCCATCGGCAGGCCGAGAAGCTTTCCGCAGAAGTGATCCTCGAGGCCGGCCCGCATAATCTGCTTGCCGTCGTACAAATACTCCGGGCCGATAAACCCAACCACCGTATTCACCAGCAATGGTGAGAAATGTCGGGCTACAGCGTACGCACGCGCTTCCAGGGTTTGCTGGTCCACTGCACGGCTATCGACGCCGAGGTGGGCGTTGGCCGAGAGCGCAGATCCCTGTCCGGTTTCAAAATACATCACGTTCGTCCCAATCGAGCCATCAAAGCAAACGCCACCACGTTTCAGTGACTGCGCCGCATCGTGTCCCTCTTTCAATACCGAGAGGCTTACTCCGAAGCTTCGATTCGCAGCCTCCGTGCCGGCGATGGACTGGAACAGCAGATCGAGCGGCGCGCCCTGCTCGATTGCCGCGATCTGCGTGGTGATATGCGCGAGCACACAGCTCTGAGTTGGAATCTCAAAGCGTTCCCGAATCGATTCGATCATGCGCAGCAGCCTAGTAACGGTGGCCGGCGAATCACTGACGGGGTTGATTCCGATCACGGCGTCTCCGGAACCGAGCAGCAGACCATCGAAGATGGAGGCTGCGATGCCGGCGGCGTCATCCGTGGGATGGTTGGGTTGGAGACGAGTCGACATACGACGCTGGAGTCCGATGGTCGTGCGAAAGCGTGTAACGACGCGAATCTTCGCGGCAACGAGGATCAGGTCCTGTACCCGCATCAACTTGCTGACGGCAGCTGCCATCTCCGGTGTAATTCCCGTGGCAAGTGCTGCAAGCCTTTCGCCGGTCGCTTCCTCCGACAGCAGCCAATCCCGAAATTCGCCGACTGTGAATGAAGATACTGCTGCGAACGCCGCAGCGTTGTGGGTATCGAGAATGAGCCGTGTTACTTCGTCGGTTTCATAGGAGATCAGAGGGGTGTCCAAAAAATGCCGCAGTGGTATATCTGCAAGCGTGTACTGCGCCGCAACGCGCTCCCCGGCCGATTCGGCCGCAACTCCCGCAAGCCCGTCTCCACTGCGAAACGGGGTTGCCCTGGCCATTACGTCGCGGAGGCTCGAAAAGTTATAGCGAATGCCGCCCAGGGTATGGCTGTATTCCATGCAGATAGCTTAAGGCAAATGCTCCCATTGCCGCGCATATACGGGATCCAGTGTTGAGAGGTTTTCTCAAAGAAACAGCCGCGAGCAGTTCGGCGATTGAATGTTCGCCGGAGGCGAAAATATTTTGAATGTAGCGGCTTGAGCCGCGAAATTTTCTGCCTTCAGCACTGCGCATGGGGGCGGGCAGGTGGTTTTTGCTAGTAAGCCACAGATATGATTATGCTTACCCCGAAAAAGAGGGTCGTTTAGGCGTACTTAAAGGTATGTTTAAGCGCACTTTGTGCGCACTTCGGTAGCATTCCAGAGGCCCAATTAGCCGTCCGGACATTCGAAGCCTGGTTTCAGTATGCGCGTAGCGAGGGTAATTCTCTGCAAAGCGCCGGAATGATAAAGAGACGAAGTCCGGGCGCCGCGATGATGCGGTGGCACCCGGGCCAGGCAATGGCGAACCCCGACAGTTACAGCAGGCTCAGCCCTTGACTTTCCGCACCGCTGCGGTCAGGGCCGGGACCACTTCGAACAAATCGCCGACGATACCATAGTCCGCTATCTCAAAGATAGGCGCGTTTTCATCCTTGTTGATGGCGACTACGCACTGCGATCCCTTCATGCCAACCAGGTGTTGGATAGCTCCGGAGATTCCGACCGCGAGATAAAGCTTGGGAGCCACGGTTTGTCCCGAGCTGCCGACCTGCCGCTCCATCGGCAGCCAGCCGGCGTCGCAGATGGGGCGCGAGGCCGCCAGCTCTGCGCCGAGCGCGGTAGCCAGCTCCTGTACCAGAGGAAGATTGGCTTCTTCCTTGATGCCGCGGCCAACCGAGACAAGAATCTGGGCGGACGTGAGATCGACTGTTTGCGCAGAGGCACGGAACGGTTCACTGGGCTTTGTGCGGATCTGGGCAGCATCGAGCTTCGGAAGAAAAGGCTCTACCGTCGTCGATCCGGTTTCAGCCGCGTCGGCACGAAATGCACCAGCCTGAACGGAAACGAAGCAGACTCCATTCCCGGCGTGATGATAGGAGGCATTGAGCTTGCCCTGCAATAGTTGCCGGGTAAACGTGGGACCGGCTTCGATGCCGGTAACGTCACTAATGAGCGTCTGCTGAAAGCGCGTCGCAAGGCGCGGCACAAAATCACGCACCTGATAGGTGTGTGGAAACACAACATAAGCTGGCTTTGCATGCTCGATCAGTTGAGCGCAGGCAGTGGTGTAGCCATCGAAGGTATAGTCCTGCAGCAAGGGATCGTCGATTACATATACCGTGCGCGGCACTTTGCCATGGACAGTCCGCAGGATAGGGTTGTCGCGGTTTGCGACGACGGCGAGATCGACAGGAACGCCCAGGTCAGCAGCCAGTTGATGACCAGCCGCCATTGCTTCCCATGAGATGCGGCTGATTTCGCGATTCTTGACTTCCAGAAATACCAAAACGCTGCTCATATTACCCGCACCTCAAACTGGAGCTTTTCTACGAGAGCGGCTGCCGCTTCCGCAGGAGAACCACCCAATAACTGGGTGCTGCGCTGCTTATGTGGCAGCTTGACCTGGTCCAGAACCACCGATGGCGCTGTAGGTTTGAGCGAAGGATCGGCAGCTACGAGATCGGTGACTGTGACAATCCGCACTTCCTTTGTCTTTGCTTTCTTGATGCCCATGAGGGTTGCGTAGCGCAGCCTAGTGTTGCCGGATTGAATGGTGAGAACCGCTGGAGTCGGCAGCTCAATGTGCTGAAACCACCCGTCTTCGAGCTCACGCAAGACCTTCAGGCCATTCTCTCCGGCTTCGATTTTCAGGATCAGGCTGGAATGCGGCAACCCCAGAAGCTCAGCGAGAATGACGCCGGTCTGGCCAAGCCCGAGATCGTCGGACTGTAGGCCAGTGAGAACAAGGTCAGCAGCTTCGTCCTGAATTGCCGCAGCCAGTAGACGGGCGACGCCAAGAGCGTCGTAGGCAGCCAGCTCGCTTTCATCGCTGCTCTGAAGGTGAATCGCGCGGTCGGCTCCTTTGGCGAGCGCCTCGCGAATAGTTTTTCCAGCGCGCTCCGGTCCTGCGCTAATTACGATGACCTCGCCGCCGTGGGCTTCCTTAAGCTGCAGCGCCTCCTCCAACGCGTAGGCGTCCGACTCGTTCATTGAGAATTCGACGTCTTCGAGATCGATCCATTTGTTCCCGGAGTCGATGCGAATGCGGGCATCGCGCTCAGGAACCTGCTTGATAGCAACAATGATTTTCATAGCTTCTCTAGTGTCTTTCTGGGTCCCCGCCTGATGTCTCGGACGGGGTCAATTTTCGGGTGCGGCCGCACGGGGCGGTTGAGCCGCCTTGATCTGGCTGGCCGCAATCTGTGCGATGTCCAAAAGCCGCGGCGAGTTATCTCCGCCTGCCGCAAGCGCATCCCTGAACATGGTGTTGCAGAAGGGGCATGCAGCCCCAATTGTAGTTGCTCCAGTTGCCACGAGCTGTTGAGCACGACTGTGGCTGACGCGTTCACCCTGCTCCTCACCCAGGAAGGCCAACCCGCCTCCTGCTCCGCAACAGAAGCTGCGTTCTCGTGAGTGCTCAGCCTCAACCAGCGTTCCGCCGAGGGATGCGATACTTCGCGGTTCGTCATAAACGTTGCGGTATCGGCCAAGATAGCAGGGATCGTGGAAGACGATCTTTTCGCCAGAGTCTGATTTCGGCAGTTGTGCGCGGTGCCGGGCGAGGAACTCGCTGTGATGCTCCACCTCTGGAGGAGCGCCAAACTCCTTCCAGTCTTCTTGGATAGTACGCACGCAGTGGGGGCAAATGGAGACAATCTTCTTCACCTTTTGCTGCTGCATGGTTTCAAGATTGGCTTCGGCGAGTTGCTGAAATACGAGATCGTTGCCCAGGCGGCGCGCGGGATCGCCCGTGCATTTCTCCTTGCGCAGCACACCAAAGCTTGCGCCAAGATGCCGCATGACCTCGACAAAGCTCGTGATGATCTCGCGCCCTCGCGGATCGTAGCCGCCCATGCAGCCCAGCCACAGGCAGTACTCCTGCGAACCGTCAAAGATAGGCAGTTCCTGCTTCTGGACGAACTTGTCGCGCTCGAGCGCGCTCATGCCGAGAGCGTTGGAGTTCCTTTCCAGTGCATTGAAGAGCTTGCCGCCGTACTCGTCTTCCCATGCACCCGTATTCGTTGCTCCGCGGCGAAGACCGATGATGATGGGCAGATGTTCAATGCCCACCGGGCACTGAAATTCGCATGCGCCGCAGGTGGTGCATTGAAAGACAGCTTCCTGCGAATTGTACTTGCCTAGCAGGGGTTCCTCTGAAACGGGACCCAGATCATTAAGGTATCCACGCAATCCCAGGATGACTTCCTTGGGGTTCAGAATTTTACCCGTGTTGTTCGCGGGGCAATGTTCGGTGCAGCGGCCGCATTCAACGCATGAATAGGCTTGCAGGGTGACCAGTTGCGTCAGGTCCTTGCCAGCTACAAGGCCAAAGTCTTCGTCGCCTTCCAGCGGTGGAATCGCGCTGAAGCTGCCGCGCGAAAGAAAGATGGTGAATGGACTGAGTATCAGGTGCAGATGCTTGGTATGCGGCACCAGCGGCAAAAACACCAGCAGGCAGAGTGTGTGCGCCCACCACAGGCCGTGCGCCAGTTTTCCGTTGCCGACATACAGAGAGGCCAGGTAAGTGACCATCAGCGCAAAGATGAGGCCCGCAATCACACCGGATTCGATGGACAGCTCGTGCTCAGGTCGGGTAAGCCATTTCGGCCGCAGAAAGAAGCGCCGAATGAACAAGCCGGCAATCGAGATAGCACAGGCACCGGCGAACAGCCCTGCCATGGCGAAGTAGGCGTCAGAAAATACTACGGAAACCCAACCAGAGCGATCCCTGGAGCCAAGCGGATCAAAGCCGAAGCCAGCGGCGATGTGATTCAGTGTGACGAGGGCAAAGGCAAGAAACGCCCAAAACACGAATGCGTGCGCCAAGCCAGGTAGAGGCCGCTCCCGAATCACCTTCGATTGGCACAATACCTCGGAAAAGAAATCCCAGGCGCGCCGGCCAAGATGCGTGAGGCGGAATGCGGGATCGCGGCGGGATTTGAGAATCTTGTCCAGCACCACGCCGAATCGGAGCCAGAACAGCACGGCGGACGCCACGATGAGGAGAGCCAGAAGCACCTTCTCCACAATCGAGAAAGTGCCCGGATCAGCAGGCATAATGGGGCCGGCCAGAAGAGCTCCGCAGGCTAAGGGCGAAATGGCTGTTGGCACGTACATAGGCTAATGCACAAAGCTTCCGCCTGTCTTTGTAACGGATCAGGCGATGTTCTGGCACCTGCGCAGGCAAGTATCTGCGCCATCGTTAATTTTGCGCAGAGTTCAAGAGACGTCGGATGTTCAGATCTTGCCGAGGGTCGTGGTCAGGGATTCCATATTGCGCGCTGCGATTGCGTCTATTTTCTCCAGAACCAACCAATAGACCATCGCAGCGAAGACTGTAAGTATCAAAAAGCCGGCTGCCGCGATCCAAGGGCTCAGGTGGAGGAAATGGCACACCACAAGGACCGTTCCTCCAAGCAGAACGGAGCTGAAAACCACAAGCAGACTGATGAGGCTGTTGAGACCTGATACATTCTGCCCGCGCACCTTTCCCGCGTCTATGATTTTGGGAGAGACGATGGAGCGTACGTTGCCCACGGCCATGCTCAGCAGCAGGGTAAATGCGCTCCAGGCCAGCGTCGCAATGGTCAGATCCAAAGGAGCGGCACGTGAGACCGCCATGGTCGCAATGTAGATGGCAACCGCTTCGATGATGAAAATGCCTGCTGCCAGCATATTCTTGGCCAGCACCACATCTCGAATGCGCAGGGGAGCCACGAAGTAGAACTGTACCCCCGAGCCGTCGCTTCCAAACGAGTTATAGAGCAGCGAGACAAAGATGAGCATGGTGTATGCGCATCCATAGCTGAAGTACATATCGCCAATAGAGCTGTGTGTTCCCATGAAGTAACTGACGCCCGATGTTCGCATGGAGAAGAGCAGCACCACGAACACCGGCATGACGAGGACATATAGCTTAGGTCCGCTGCGCAGGAGATACCGAAATTCTTTGCTCAGGCAAGCGGCTATGCCAGGCGGCAGCAGCGATGATGAGTGAGCGGAGTTTCCAGGGACGGCATTCAAACGCGCCCTATGGACGCGGGCTGCGCGTTGGCGAGTGGCTGGGGCTTCGCTCAGGTCTTCGCCACGGAACTGGGCCAGGAGCCTGATGTGCAGCAGGAAGAAAAAGCCGGCAGTAAAGAGGATAAGCCCAGAGAAGGCGGCGAGAGAAACAGTCCAATTTCCGGTGTGGCCGTGATCGATAGCTGCTGCGGTGAGTCCTGGAGGAAGACACCAGTTGATTGCGACCAGCGCTGTTCCTATTTGTTCCATCCATGGGCTGACGCTGTGATGGTTATGTGAACCGCCCCGCTGGAAGTATTGGGAGACGAACTGAATGATGAGCGAACCGACCAGGATCAATCCAGTTACCAGCTCACGGGTGCGCCGCTGCGCCAGCCATCGTTCGATCCACGCGTACGTCATGCGGGAAAAGAAGAGATTGCAGAGACAGTACAGGAAGAGAGCCAGCGCGGAAAAGGGAAACAGGCTCCCCTCCGCGATTCCGATGCCGATACTCGTTGCGATGAGGCACGCTACACCGGCCAGTGTCGGGGGATCGAGCAAACCGAAAAGGAGCCGTATCAGCAGATAGTCGCGGTAGCGGAGGGGAAAACGGATCAGCGATGTGAGATCAAACGGCGGTCCGGAAGCAGATGTACTTACACCGATAAATTGCCAGAGCAGAAAGATAATCCACAAAGGAATAGCAAGAAGATTTATCTGGTTGCTGTTAACGCAATAATAGGCCGCAAAACCCGAGCCGACCGCCGGACCCAGCACCATGATCGCCAGGAGCGGATAGGAGAGGATCTTTGAGATGAGTTCGCCAACGGCGCCTTTACCGTGAAGCGCGTTGCGAAAGATACGCCAGCGCAGCCACGCGATGGTCGCGAAGTGACGGCGCGACGAGGCGTGGAGGCGGAGACTCGAATCGGATCCAGGCGCTATCCCAGCCATGAGAGCTCCTGTTCCACCGGGGTTGTGCCTCCCTCCTGCTTTCCAATGATGCGGATAAAGATCTCCTCGAGAGTGAGCCGGCCTTGCTGCCCATCCTCATCGGCCTGAGTGTGTACGCCGGCGCGCAGTTCTTCGAGCGATCCATTGGCAATCAGCTTTCCCTGCTGGATGATGGCGACATGCGAGCACAGGCGCTCGACGATTTCAAGAACATGCGACGTAAGAAAGATCGTTACCCCGCGTGCGATCATGCCTTGCAGCATCTGTTTCAACGTGCCGGCCGCCAACGCGTCGACCCCTTCGAACGGTTCGTCGAGAAAGAGAATGCGTGGCCCATGGATGACGGCAGCGGCCAGCGCAAGCTTCTTCTGCATTCCGTGTGAGAAGTCGGTAATGAGTTTTTTCGTCTCACCCGCGAGATTCATGAACTCCAGCAGCTCTTCGCTGCGCTGCAGAGTCGTGGCGCGATCCAGGCCATACATTTCGCCGACGAAGCGCAGATACTCCGGAGCTGTAAGCCTTCCGAACAAGGCCATGCCCTCCGGAACCACGCCGATCTGGCGCTTTACCTCCAGCGCGTGAGTGGTGAAGTCCATTCCCAGCACCTCGATGCTGCCTGAGCTTGGCGCCAGAAGCCCCGTGAGCATCTTGATGGTGGTCGACTTGCCTGCTCCGTTTGGCCCCAGAAAGCCGAAGAACTGGCCTTGCGCGACATTCAGGTTCACATGATCGACGGCAACAAAATCGCCGAATCGTCGTGTCAGTCCAGATGTAGCAATCGCTGAATTCATCGTTCCAATGAGAATACCGGAAACCCGGCGCTTTTATGACTCCGGCGGTAACTACGCACACACATTGCCAAACGGTTCCCGGATCATAATCGTCTCGACTTGATACAGTGTTGACTGGAATTCAGTGTCAATCCCGAGGGGTTTCTCCATGAGTAAATGCTTTCTGCGCGCGATCGTGCTTGGGGTCGTTACGCTTATCTTCGCCGCAGGCAACACAAAGGCAGCAGAAAATGGTTTCGTTCACACCAGCGGCAAGTTCCTTGTCGATGGCGATGGGCAGAGGCTGCTGCTGCGAGGAACCAATCTCGGGAATTGGTTTGTGCAGGAAGGCTATATGTTCCATCTGGAACACGGCCCTGCTTCATCGCGCGAGATTGAAGCCCTGGCGAACGAACTGATCGGACCTACGGAGGCAGCCCGCTTCTGGAAGCAGTACCGCGACACCTACATCTCCCGGCAGGATATTGATTTCATCGCGAAGCAGGGATTCAATGCGATTCGGATACCGTTTCATTACCGTTTCTTTGAACCGGGCAATGACGAAGGCTTTGCGCTGATGGACCGGGTTATCTCCTGGGCAAAGGCAGATGGCCTGCACGTAATCCTCGATATGCACTGTGCTCCGGGTGGTCAAACCGGCTCGAACATCGATGACGGTTGGGGTTATCCATGGCTTTATGAAGATCCGGCAAGCCAGGAACAGGCTGCTGCGATATGGAAACGGATTGCGGAGCATTACCGGAACAACAAGACGGTCCTGGGATACGACCTGCTTAACGAGCCGATTCCGCACTATCCGAAACTGCGGCAATACAACCCGAAGCTGGAGCCCATTTATCGCAAGCTGGTTGCGGCCGTCCGCTCCGTGGATCCGAATCACGTGGTGATTCTGGAAGCCGCTCAGTGGGACACCAACTTTACGGTATTCGGGCCTCCATTCGATCACAACGTAATGTACGAATTTCACAAGTACTGGATGAAGCCGGTTCAGGGCGAGATCCAGGAATACATCGACTTCCGCGACAAGTACAACATTCCGATCTGGATGGGTGAATCAGGCGAGAACACCGACGAGTGGATCACGGCCTTTCGAGAGCTGCTGGATCAGAACCAGATCAGCTGGACTTTCTGGCCCTATAAGAAGATGGATGCGACGTCCTCGCCTGTGACATTTGCAAGACCTGTGCACTGGGACGAGATCGTGACCTATGCGGCTCGTCACGGATGGATGGGGGATACGGAGCACTCAATCGAGGTGCGGCCTTCTCTTGAGGACTGCCGCGAGGCCTTTGCCGATCTGTTGGTGAAGATTCGCTTTGACAACGAAAAAGTAAATCCCGGGTATCTGAAGGCCCTGGCTGCGAATCCTAAATGAAAGCTCTTGCGGAGCTGCGAGGGGAACGCTGATGATCGTGAATTTCGCGGAGCGGGCGCACAACCATAACTGGCGGCTCGATCCGATTATCCGTTCTCTACTGGATACGGATTTCTATAAGCTCCTGATGCTGCAATTCATCTGGAAGCATTTTCGCGATGTCGAAGTTACGTTTACACTGGCGAATCGTACAAAGAACTTTTCGCTTGCGGAGCGGATCGGCGCGGAAGAGTTGCGCATGCAACTCGATCATGTCCGCGGATTGCGATTTCATAAGTCAGAGTTGATCTGGCTTGCTGGTAACACCTTCTATGGCAAGCGCGGCATCTTCGAGCCGGAATTTCTCGAGTGGCTTGAAAACGATTTTTTGCTGCCCGATTATGAGCTGACCTTTGACAACGGCGACTTGGGCCTTTCCTTCCACGGCGCGTGGACACAGACAACCCTATGGGAGATTTACGCGCTCTCGATCCTGAGTGAGCTGAAGACACGAGCCGCGCTGCGCGAGATGAGCGAGTTCTCTCTCGATATCTTGTATGCGCGAGCAAAGTCAAAACTTTGGGAAAAGATAGAGCGGCTGCGCGGCGTGCCGGGGCTCAAGCTGGCAGACTTCGGTACACGCCGTCGGCACAGCTTCGTCTGGCAGGAGTACGTTGTCAAAGCGATGCGCGATACACTCGGCGCGAGCTTTACCGGAACATCGAATACCTTCCTCGCTTATAAGCACGATCTTGAGGCAATCGGCACTAATGCACATGAATTGCCGATGGCGATGGCTGCGCTTGCTGAGAACGAAGAGGAACTGAGAACTGCGCAATATCGTGTGCTCGATCTTTGGCGGCAGACGTATCAGGGTGAGTTGCTGGTTATGCTTCCGGATACTTTCGGGACTACGCAGTTCCTGGAGAATGCGCCGGACTGGGTGACCGACTGGACGGGTCAGCGCATCGACAGCAAAGACCCCTTTATTGTTGGTGATGAATATATTGCATGGCTCAAGGCGCGCGGCCGCAATCCGGAAAAGAAGCTCATCATCGCGTCCGACGGGTTAGATGTAGATACAATCCTGGGATTGCACGCGTACTTTGCTGGAGAGATTCAAAACGGTTTTCAGCCAGAAGAATTTCGCAATGCATCCGACTTTCTCGATCCGCAGAAGTGGCTTCCAGAAAAACGAATCCGGTTTAGCTCTGGTTGGGGCACGCTTCTGACCAATGATTTTCGCGGCTGCGATCCGAATGACCGAGTTGGCCTCGATCCCATCAGCCTGGTGTGCAAACTGACCGACGCCAATGGGCATCCTGCAGTGAAGCTCTCGGATAATTACGCAAAGTCCATGGGCGATCCGGCTGAGGTGGCCCGCTATCGCCGCGTATTCGGTACAGCAGGACAGATCAACGTTCCCGCAATTGTTTGAGATTGCGGCTTGAGACAGGTTTCAGTGAAAGTCATGCGAGCGAATCTCAAGTGATTGATCGGTGAGAGCCTGAATACGTGTCGCTTTAACGTGAATCACTTCATCCTGATTTTGAAGCACGCCCTCGATCAGCATGAATTTGCTGCGCATCAAGACCAGTCTGTTTCGTTCAAAAAGATCAGGTGTGATGATGATGTTTGAGATCCCTGTCTCGTCTTCCATGGAGAGAAAGACAAAGCCCTTGGCTGTTCCCGGTCTTTGCCGCGAGATAATGCAGCCGGCTGTCTTCACGTGTTCGCCATGCTTGTAATTACGTAATTCTGTTGCAGCCAGAATGCGCTGTTTTCGCAGCTCAGCCCGTCGGTAGTACATCGGGTGCTCGCTGGTGGTAAGGCTGGCGCCCGCATAGTCTGCAACCAGCCGTTCCTCTGTATTCATCTGCTGCAAAGGCTTGCTTTCATCTTCATCGCGCAGCCAATCACTTTCCTGCGTAAGCAAAGGGCCTTCAGGTCTGCCTGCTCGCTCCACCTGCCAGAGGGCATCGCGTCGATGCACAATGCCGCCGAGCTTATTGAGCGCTCCGATGCGAGCCAGCAGCGTGAGTTCTTTGCGATTGAAGACTGGCACGCGTTGTGCCAGATCTTCGGCTGACAAAAACAGTCCAAGCTTTTCACGAGAAGATACCAGGGCCTGTGCAGCTTGCTCGCGCAGTCCTTTTGCATATCGGAGCCCAATCCTGAGTGAAAGCGAGCCATCGCTCTCGTGTTCGATAGTGCAGGGCCAATCGGAGTGTTGCGCATCGATAGGCTTGATGCGTAACCCATGGCGCTTTGCATCTTTCACCAGCACGGCAGGCGCGTAGAAGCCCATAGGCTGATTGTTGAGAATGGCGCAGGTGAACGCCGCCAGATACTTGACTTTAAAGTAAGCCGAGGCATACGCGATCAACGCAAAGCTTGCCGCATGCGATTCAGGGAATCCGTATTCTGCAAAGGAGCTGATGTATTCGACAATACGATCCTGCATCTGTGGATCGATATTGTTTTTCGTCATCCCGGCGCGCAGCTTGCTCTCAAGATTTTTCATGCGCTCCCAGGATCGTCGCATTCCCACAGCGCGTCGCAATTCGTCAGCCTGCGCGCCTGTAAAATCGGCAACCGTCATAGCGATTCGCAACAGTTGCTCTTGAAAGAGTGGCACACCTAACGTACGGTGCAATATATGTTCGAGAGAGGGGAGTATGCAGGTTTTTTCTTCCCGCCCCTGACGGCGAAGCAGATATGGATTCATCATCTTTCCGACGATGGGACCAGGACGAACAATCGCCACCTGGACGACGAGATCGTAGAATTTCTCAGGATTGTTGCGAGGCAGGATTGCCATCTGTGCCCGGCTCTCGACTTGAAACATGCCGACGGTGTCAGCGTGCCGAAGCGTTTCGTAAACCTCTAAGTCGTCTGGTGGCAATTGTGCGAGATCAATTGGCTCATCATAGTGTCTGGGAATCAGATCCACGCAATCCTTTATCACCGCCATCATGCCCAGACCGAGCAAGTCGACTTTGATGATACCGAGAGCAGCGCAGTCTTCCTTATCCCATTGCACGACAGTGCGGCCCGGCATCGAGGCTCGCTCCAAAGGTACTACTTGATTCAGTTGTCCCTGGCAGATAACCATGCCGCCTGAATGCTGACCAAGATGGCGCGGGAGATCCTGCATTCGCATTGACAACTCAAGGTATTTGGCAATGCGTGGATGCCGGATATCGAAGCAGGCACTTTCGAAAGAGTTCGCCATCGTGTCGTTTGGACCGCGCCATTCCCAGTGTCCAACAAGGCTGGAAAGACGGCTCAGCGTTTCCGGATCAAAGCCAAGCACTTTGCCGACTTCCCGTGCCGCGGACTTGCCTCGATAAGAAATGACATTCGCTGTCATGGCTGCGCCAAGCTCACCGTAACGCTGATAGACATATTGAATGGCTGCTTCGCGTTTTTCTTCCGAAGGCAAATCAAGATCGATGTCGGGCCATTCGCCGCGGCTCTCGCTCAGGAACCGCTCAAAGAGCAAATCCATGCCGACCGGATCGATGGCAGTGATTTCAAGCGCATAGCACACGGCTGAGTTGGCAGCGCTGCCTCGGCCCTGAATGAGGATATCGTTGCTTTTGCAGTACTGAACGATATTCCAAACGATAAGAAAATAGCCGGCAAATCCAAGCTTGGCGATCAATGCCAATTCATGATCGACCTGCTTCTTCGCGCGCTTCATCAATCCAGGATCATTCTTAGCGCCATAACGGTGTTGGACGCCTTCCTCGACGCGCTTGCGAAGAAAGCTATCCATGGTTTCGCCATCAGGTACGGGATAGCGCGGAAACTTATAGCCAAGGTCTTTCAATTTGAATTTCAAACGCGAAGAGAGTTCGATTGTATGAGCGACAGCGCAAGGTACATCGCGAAAGATAGCTGCCATCTCACGCGCCGGGCGAAGATGTCTCTGGCTATTGATGGCGAGCAGACGCCCTGCTTCATCGAGTGTTGTGTGATTGCGAATGGCTGTAAATACATCAAGTACCTCGCGTTCGCAGGCAGTGGCATAACGCACACCGTTGGTTGCGAGGATCGGAACATTCAGCGATTGCGCGATCCGAATTGCAACCTGGTTGCGCCACTCATCTTCGCGCTCGCGATGACGCTGCACTTCAACGTAGACATTTTGCCGGCCGAAAATATCGACGAGCTGCGACACTGTCTCTCGGCCTGATTCCTCTCCGCCGCGCATGATGGACGCAGCAAGAGGTCCTTCTTCACCGCCGGTGAGGCAGATCGAGCCCATGCGCATATTGGCGCAGGTCATCGATAGTGGCTGCACCTTCGCCCCTCGTTGTTTCACGCATCTTGAAATGCGTAATGAGCTGGCATAAATTTTGATATCCCGCGCGAGATTCGCAAAGCAATGGAACCCGCGCAGGCTCAGGCTTGTGCTGGTGCGGAAGCCACGCCGGAGGAGTAAGACGCAAGCCAAAGCCGGAGACAGATATCTCCGCGCCGATATGAGCGCCAACTTCCAGCTCCGTTGCTTTCAGATGAAAGCGTGCTGCGCCATAGACTCCATTGCGGTCGAGTAAAGCCATAGCAGGCATGCCAATTTCGTGTGCTCGCTCGATCAGAGCCTCCGGCTGCGATGCACCCCCAAGGAAGCTGAAAGCACTTGCCGCATGCAATTCAACATACTGATCAGTCATAGAGCGCCACCATGCTCCACACAGATGGCAGGCCATCTCGTACGCTATCGAACGCAAGACAGCAGCAAAGCATCGCCCCACCTTCAGAGCGCGCCGTCAGATCCCATTGCCCATGGCTCCCTGGCTCTGCTCCCCACCATTCTCCACTGCTCAGCCATGGTCCATAGGCCTGCTCTACCCAATACTGTGTGTCGTGAAAGATAAAGCCTGCAGGCCTCTTGCCTTTCAGAAAGACGGTGAGGGGTTCTGGCGGACGGATCTGCCGAACCCCGCTCTGCGATTGGTTTGCTGAGAAAAGAACAGGTGCTCTTGAAGGGACAGTAAAGGGGAGAACACTGAAGCTTTCAGCGACAGCAGTGTTGCGATGAGTGTCTTTCAGTTGCGCGTAACCAACGTTTGCTTCTCCAACGATGGCGCGTATCCGGGCCATCGTTACATCGAGCCGTGCGGGCTCAGGCAATGACGGCGAAAATAAGCCCATCTGCACCTCACTGGTGACGCCGTGCTCGGCGCTGACAGTGAGTGCGAGAATCGCAGCTGAGGGTGGATGCGCTTCGAGATCAAGATGGATGAGCTTGAGCCACAGATCTTTAATGTTGCTGGGCAATGCTGTCCGCACTGTGCGTGTGTGCCGCATGCCATTATCCAAAGAAAGTGTAGTGGTCACAGAAGCTAGTGCGAAGATGCGTGCGGAAGCGCGCAGAATCAGTTGATGGAGCATCATGCCGATGACGAAGAGCAGGGAATCAAGCAACTCCACCGGTGTGTCAAGTTCCATGTGTTCAATGAGTGAGAATGACGACTCGAATGGGGCGGAAGAAGTGAGATAACTCGCCGCGCGCAAGCTGCCGTAGCCTCTTGCCTTCCTGTCCAAGGCGCGCGATGAGGGCTTCTTCGGGCAGTGCAGCGAGCATGCCAAGCGTATGAATACCCCAGAGCGAAAAGATCTCATGGTGAGCTTCCGATAGGTCGAGAACAGAGAGCGGCAAAGAAGCGAGAGCCTTGCTCTCTTCTCCGCATGGAACCAACGAGAGTCGATTGCTGGAGCCGCGTGCCAGGGCGACAATCGCAGATACATTGCTGCCTATAATCAACGAAGCCTGAACATGCAGCGCTTTTACGCGCCTGAGCAGCGTTCTGCCTAACTGCGGCGGGCTGCCGAGCAGTTTTTCTGTGCCGCTGATGTCGATAACGCATAAGAAGGCATCATCGCTGCTCTGGTCCTCGATACGTGGCGAGAAAAAGTCAGCACACTCAAGCAGCGCAGCTCTGGCGGTGCCTTCTTCGATGCGAGAGCGCGTCAGGATTGTGATGTTGGAAAAGGTTTCAGCTTCGATGCGTGTCATGCCAGGCACAAGCCCGAGAGCACGCGCTTTGGAGTTGAGCGAGCAAAGATGTTGCAAAGGTGGCTCGCCATCGAGGACGACGCACGGTTTATTACATATTTCGGGACGTAAACGCAGTGATGCCTGAGCGGGGAACTCGCGTGCATAAAGGCATGCGAAGAGTGGTGCAGGCCCGCTCATCGTATGCCAACCCAGGACGGAGTGCTTTGCCAAGTCGTTTCGCGCGCACTTTGAACGGGCTTGCGTATGGAGACGACTTTGCTGCTTGTGGCTTCATGCGGCTCTGGCTGAAATCGTTGGCGGCTCACAGAAACCCGATGTTCGAAGCCGGTGAGTACAGTGGTCTTCTCTTCCGTCACATTGCTCTGTTTCATCGAGAGCAAAAGTCCAGCGCTGCTGCGTGCACAAGGATGTTGCGTAAGCAGCAGAATGCTCACCTGAGTACGTTCCGCTGCAGCCCGATAGCGAAACCATGTAGCTAGAGGGACACGGATGGCATGGTCAGCGGCGATGCCGGTCATATCGAAGACCACGGCGCCAAATCCACCAGCCTGTAACAGCAGATCGGTAGTCCGCAGCGCCTGTTCGATGCGAAACCAGGGTTTTCTCGATGAGCCAACTCTCGAAGAATATTTGGATATTGGCTTAGACGGAGTTTGCGGGCCAGCTGCCTCAACGTACTTCTTCTGAAGAGGCAGGCAGGGTTGCGACTCTCCGCAGCACAGAGCTGTATGCTGCGGCCTGAGAAAAACGCTGACCGCTTCCGATAGCCCTTTGACCTCGCCACGAGGATGGCCGCCGAATCCGCCGTGGCGCATCATTTTGAATGCTTCTGTGGGAATGAAACGCGTTTCTGGCGTGGCCGATGTATTCATTGGTGACAAAGCTGTATTCGAGGTCTCCATCACTCCGCAGCGGACCCACAGAAGCCAGTGAAGATCGATGCCCGCCGCGGCCGCGGATTCAGGATCAAAGGTGTTGGCGACATCAATCCATGCGCAAACTTTTGCTTTTGCGATCATGCCTGCGATGAAAGAAAGAGCGAGCGAGGTGCGGCCCGAACACTCGGGTCCGGAGACCTCCGTAATGACACCCAGTGGCAAGCCTCCATAAAGCATCTCGTCGATCGCGGCAATACCTGTAGGCGCAACGGAGCGGACAATCCGTGGAACTGGCGTGAGCGCCGAGGGAATACGCTCCGCCAGAGCCTGTTCAATCTGGGCGCGCACGGCGGAGGCGTTTATGCGATTCATATTCGCCTTATATTCGCCTTAAGTCTTGCACGTGTCAATCCCCCGCAGCCTCGATCTTGGTGCAACGGAAAATGATAAGTTGTAGCAGGTAATTGACTTAGATGCCTTCGAGAAAAGTCTCGAAATCGGACGTGAGCAAGAGAGGTTTAGTCCGGGCTGAACACAGTCTCTTTATAAGTTGGCCGCGTCAGGAAAATCAGCGCGGCAGTCAGCAGCGTGATGGCGGCAAGCAGATACAATCCCGCGCGCGACGAATGGAAGGCATCGTCGGCCCAGACCTTGATGTTCGGAGCGATAAATCCTCCGAGGTTGCCTGCGCCAATAAGAGCAATTCCACCTGCTGCGGCCCGGTCCGCAAGATAAGACGTAGGGAAAGTCCAGAAGATCGGCTGGACCGCAATAAACCCAGAGACAGCCAGCGAAAGCGCAATCAGGCCAGGAAGCGGCTTCAGCCCTGGGAAAGCAAAGCTCGCACAGGCAGAAATGAATAAGGCCAGGGCGCCAAGCTGCCGATGAGTGCGCCACCGATCCGCTGCCAGCGGTAGAAAATATACCGCCGCCAGCGTACAGATCCACGGGATCGCGGAAACAACGCCCACTTCTAATCCCGCCGGTTTATGCAGCAAATCCGAAATCTCCTGAGGCAGATAGAAGATTGCTCCATAAGTACTCATCTGGATGAGCGTATAGATCAGCAGAAATCGCAGCACGCGCCAGTCGCGAAGGAGCGAGAGCAATTGCGTAGGACCGGTTGAACGCCGCTTTTCCTGTTCTGCACTGAGCGCGCCTACGAGCGCAAAACGTTCATCTTCGGGCAGCCAATGCGCCTTGACAGGCCTATCAGTGAGAAACAAGAACGAAACAAAACCGAGTAAAACTGCAAATGATCCTTCAATAACAAACATCCATTGCCAGTTCTGTAATCCGCCAAGCGGCTTCATGTCGAGCAGGTAGCCGGATAGCGGCCCCCCGAACGCGAGTGCAAGCGGCACGCCTAGATAGAAGAGCCCAAGCACATGTCCACGCACTCGATTGGGAAACCAGTAAGTCAGGTACAGAATCACTCCGGGAAAGAAGCCAGCTTCAGCAACTCCCAGCAGCAAGCGAAGCAGATAAAAAGAGGTGCTTCCCGTAACGAATGCAGTGCTCATGGAAACGCCGCCCCAGACGAGCATAAGAAGCGAGAGCCATAATTTCGCGCCGGTTCTGTGAAGTATCAGATTACTTGGAAAGCCGCACGTCGAATAGCTGAGAAAAAACAACCCCGCAGCCATGGCATATGTGTGCTCCGAAATCCCAACAGAGCTTTGCATGGCCTGTTTGGCAAAACCAATGTTGGCGCGATCCAGGAAAGAGACGACATATAGCAGCATCAGGTACGGACCAAGCCGCCAGAGCGCACGGGAAACCGCGCGATCGCAGACAACTCCCGCATTGGCTTGATGTACTTGCTGCATTTGAGTTTGAGAACGATTGTCCGTGCTGCAATGCCGCTCGCAACAGTATGCCTTGCGATACCGCCAGTCCGCGAATCAGGGAAAGAATGTCAGAATGCGAATTGTTCTCGGAGAGGACCATTGGCCGCCGCATAAGGCAATGATCATCCATACTCGCTGATTTTTATAATGAAAGCGGCTAGGCGCTACACTAACAATCTCGCTGGTACAAATTACCGGGCAGGCCACCTGCTCCCATAAGTCTGTCAATTCTGGAAGCCATATCACCCAGATCGAACCCACGGCCTCTACCCTTTTGCTCTAGGAGAACGCTGCCCAAATTGCTGGTCGGTTCGACGCTTTACGCTTGTAAGACCGCAACGCTATTTGCTTGTGTTGGGACGGCGTAATATGCTTGTATCCGCACGGCACGACGTGCTTGTGCATAGTACCCGCGAGGCAAAGAATGCCGAAACCAAACGAAAAGCTTGCTGAATCCCTCATCGTACTTCGGGCCCTCCAGACGAACGGACGCCGTGTGTTTCGGTCGAAGGAACTGACCCGCACCCATCGCGAAAGGCTTCTTCGGAACGGATTTCTCCGGGAGGTAGTCAAGGGCTGGCTGATGTCCTCAAGCCCGAATGCGCGCGCTGGCGACAGCACACCCTGGTACGCCTCCTTTTGGGAGTTCTGTGCAAGGTACTTCAATGAACGATTCGGCGAGGCTTGGCACCTTTCACCCGAGCAATCGCTTCTTCTCCATGCCGAGAACACCGTCATTCCGACGCAGGTGGTTGTGTATAGCCCCAAGGGAACGAATCACACGATGCAACTGCTCTTCGGAACTTCCGTCTATGATCTCAAGCAATCCGGGATGCCGTCCCCAGGCGATCTCTCAGATAAAGGTGGCTTGAGGCTGTTCTCTCCAGCTTCGGCTCTCGTGAAAATTCCGGAACCATTCTTTGCCAGAAATCCCATTGAAACTAGGGTCGTCCTGTCAGGCATTCGGGATGCGACTGACATCCTGCGGTTGCTTCTGAATGGCGGTCACTCCGCAAAAGCTGGTCATATCGCTGGCGCTTTCCGGCGCATTGGAAGAGCCGATATCGCCGATGAAATTGTGACGACAATGAAGGCCGCCGACTACGACGTGCGCGAGAGCGACCCGTTTACAGATGGGCATGTATTTGGAGTCTTGGACACCGGGACATCGCCCATCGTCGGGCGTTTGCAGGCAATGTGGGAGGCCATGCGCGACGAGGTCATCGCAGCGTTTCCGAGGGCTCCCGGACTTCCCACGGACCCGCAGGCGTATCTCCATTCCGTTGACGAAATTTACAAAAGCGACGCCTACCATTCCCTGTCCATCGAAGGCTACAACGTCACTCTGGAGTTGATTGAACGTGTACAGCGGGGTGACTGGAACCCTGAACATCACGACAACGACCGGCAGAGTCGCGACGCCTTGGCGGCCCGTGGCTACTGGCAGGCCTTTGGAAAAGTGAAGCAGACTGTCGAACAGGTGATCGCAGGAACCAACGCCGGGGCTTTGGCACGCTCAGCGCATAGAGAGTGGTACCGCGAACTCTTCCAGCCATGTGTCGCCGCCGGTTTGATTGAAGGAGGAGCCCTAGCTGGCTACCGAAATGACGCCGTATATCTGCGAACATCGCGGTACGTGCCGCCTCGGTGGGAAGCTGTCCGGGACGCCATGCCGGCACTGTTTGACCTGCTTGAACGAGAACCCGAGGCGAGCGTCCGCGCCGTGCTTGGGCACTGGATGTTTGGCTACATTCATCCTTACCCAGACGGTAACGGACGGATGGCTCGTTTCTTGATGAACGCGATGCTGGCCTCTGGCGGTTATCAGTGGACGGTGATTGAGGTCGGCGACCGCACAGCCTATCTTTCAGCCTTGGATCGTGCCAGCATCGACATGAATATCCAGCCGTTCGCAGAATTCATTGCAATGTCCGTAGCGAGATCAGCCAAGCAAAATGAAGCGCAACGTCTCTCGGTAGTCAACGTTAGGCGCTCGTAAAATTGATCTATGTCGCAAGGTCCGTCGCTGCTTTTCGACAAATCGACCCTCGAAAGCCTCAGTTTCAACGAGGCGGTCCTGCTCGACAATTTTTATCGCTCCACCATTACGCCGCTATTTTTTGTTGAATGTCTGGCAGACCTGGAACGAGAGATGTTTCGGATGAAAGGCACGCCGGAGCAGCTTGTCGATTCTCTCGCTGAGCGCACGCCCGATTGTCAATCCGCGGCCAATGTTCATCACATGGATATCCTCAAAGGCGAGCTTTCGGGGTAGTTCAACCTGGATACCACGCTTCTTCGCCCTTTCGTTTCGAGCGGCAAGGTTGTGCAGCTCGGAGACTCCAAGGGAGTGATTTTCCAGCCAGTGAAGAAGAAGATGCAGTGCAGCGATGGGCCCGATACGACTTTCTCGGGCTCGAACGTCAGATCGCAAAACGCTGGCGCAGGATGATCGAGCAGATTGATCTTCAAGCGATGTCCGCAACTGTGCGCCGTGCAATCGGCCCCTGGCGGAAGCCTATCTCGCTTCAGGACGCCCGAACAAAGACGGACACGATCATCGACAATCTGGAACCCGAGTGGCTGTTGCGGTTTGGGCTTGAGCTTCTTGGTGTACCGGAGGCCACGGAACACGTAGTCGGTGATTGGAAAACCAATCGTAAAAAACCTCTTCGAGTCTACCGCCCGTATTTCATTCACATGCTGTCGATCAACATCTTCTTCAGTCTGGTGCTCCCGACGCAGCTCTTGAGCAAAGTGAAAGCCAGCCATCAGATCGACCTCGCGTATCTCTATTACCTCCCGTTTTGCGCTGTCTTCTCTTCGCGGGACAACTTTCATGTTCAGGTCGCTCCGCTCTTCATGCATCCCGCACAGCAGTTCGTGCACGGCGACGACTTAAAGGCGGATCTGAAACGCTTGGATGATCGCTACCTCCAGCTACCTGCGGAGACACGGGAGAAAGGGCTCTACTCGTTTGCCCAGTTTCCGCCTGACGACAGCAGTTTCCTCACAAGCCGGCTGTGGGACGCTTACCTGCCGGATTGGCGCAATGGGTCGAAGAACGTGATTGAGGTGCCGCAGGAAATCAAGGATGCCCTGAAGGAACTGATCCAGAAATACCAGCAAGCGCAGGCTGCGCCGTCTTCCACGGTGGTGCGCACGGATGGGCAATCTGTCAGAAGTGCAGCAAGGACTTTGCGCGTAAACGTGCAAAGCAACTCTACTGTTCGGCCCGATGCCAAACTGCTGCGGGGATGAATCGTCTCAGGCAGAAGCAAAAGGCTACGACTGCGGTAAAGCCCAATACCGCAATCGGGCGAAACAGACATCCGGGGGAGGCTGCAATATGAAGCTTCGGCACTTTGGGCACAGTTTGGGCACATAAAAGCGCATCCAAAGATGCGCTGATTTGCTAACGTATTGATTTTATTGGTGCCGGGAGGGGGGGTCGAACCCCCACGAGGTTGCGCTCGGCGGATTTTGAGTCCGCTGCGTCTGCCAGTTCCGCCATCCCGGCTTGAGGGTGGGACCTGAGGCTTAAGTATCGCACAACTGTAGATGTCAGTCACCGGATCCCGCCCGGCGTTTGGATTCTGGCTGTTGATCATGCTTTGCGCTGAAGCGGGTGATTACCCTCGTACGCAATCGCCCTGGATTAGGCGAAGGCAACCGGTGCAGACCGATTCTTGACGTTACAGCCATGCGACAATAAAGATGAGACCGCGATGACAACCGCACCTTTCCCTGGTCAGTCCACCGGCGCAAAGGAGGAGGCCTACGTAGCTCCAGCACCTGCTACCGTGACTCCCGAACTTCTTGCGCAGCACAGTATCACTTCAGACGAGTATCAGCGCATCCTGGTAGCCCTTGGCCGGGTTCCTTCGCTCACTGAGCTTGGCATATACAGCGTCATGTGGAGCGAGCATTGCTCCTACAAGTCGTCCAAGGTGCATCTGAAGCGCCTGCCAACCAAAAGCGATCGTGTCGTTCAAGGCCCCGGCGAAAACGCTGGAATCATTGATGTTGGCGACGGCTGGGCCTGTGCTTTCAAGATTGAGAGCCATAATCACCCCAGCTACATTGAGCCTCACCAGGGCGCGGCTACTGGCGTTGGCGGCATACTGCGGGATATTTTCACCATGGGCGCGCGGCCGCTGGCGGTTATGGATTCGCTGCGCTTCGGTCCCATCACTCACGAAGCGACGGGCCGCGGCTCGGAATCCGAGGATCTGGTCAGCAAAAACCATTCCATCGTCGAAGGTGTCGTGAGCGGTATAGCCAGCTATGGCAACTGCTTCGGTGTTCCTAATCTTGGCGGAGAGACCAAATTCGAGCCCTGCTATTCTGGCAACCCGCTAGTGAATGCTTTCGCGCTGGGTCTGGTTCGCATCGACGAAATCTTCTACGGCAAAGCCGCCGGTATCGGCAATCCTGTTATTTATGTAGGCGCCAAGACTGGCCGCGACGGCATCCACGGCGCAACCATGGCCAGCGAAGAGTTTCACGAAGGTACCGAGGCCAAGCGTCCGAATGTTCAGGTTGGCGATCCCTTCATGGAAAAGCTGCTGCTTGAAGCTTGCCTCGAAGCCATGAAGACAGGCGCCATCGTCGGAATCCAGGACATGGGGGCTGCCGGCCTCACCTGTTCGACCTGCGAAATGGGAGCGCGCGGCGGAGTTGGCCTGGATGTGGAACTGGATAATGTACCCCAGCGCGAAACCGGCATGAATTCTTACGAGATCATGCTCTCGGAGAGCCAGGAACGCATGCTCCTGGTTGCGGAAAAGGGCCGCGAGAAAGAAGTCCTCGATGTCTTCGCTAAGTGGGGTCTCGATGCGGTTATCGTTGGCACCGTTAAGCCTGAATCGCGCCTGCGCATCCGCCATCACGGCGTTCTCGTCGCGGACATTCCAAACGAATCCCTCACGGACGACGCGCCTATCTACCACCGTCCTGTCGGCACGTGGCAATCTCCAATTCCAGTAGAGCCTTCGGAAGACGCACAGACCGCTCTGGGCGAACCGCGTAACTATACGGCCGATCTCAGGAAGCTTCTCGTCAGCAGCAACATCAGCTCCAAGCGCTGGGTGCACGAGCAGTACGACACCATGGTGCAGACCAATACCGTGCAGGGACCGGGCGGAGAAGCCGGCGTAATGCGCATCAAGGGCACTGGCACACCTGGTCACGAACGCGGCCTGGCTATGGCACTCGACGGCAACGGCCGCTGGTGTTATCTCGATCCAAAACTCGGCGCCATGCACGCGGTCGCCGAGGCCGCCCGCAAAGTTGCTTTGACCGGCGCGACTCCTGTCGCCGCCACCAACTGTCTCAACTTCGGCAATCCGGAAAAGCCGGAGATCATGGCCCAGCTCTCGAGCGCCATCGATGGCATTACCGAAGCCTGTACAGCGCTCCGAACACCGATCACCGGCGGCAACGTCTCGCTCTACAACGAGACCCGCGGTGAAGGCATCTATCCCACGCCGGTTATGGGAATCGTGGGCATCCTCGACGACGTGACCAAGGCGGTTCCTGCCGATTTCCAGCGGGCTGGAGAAGCCATCCTGCTGCTTTGGCCCATACCGCGCGCTGAAGAGCCCAACCCCGATCTGAAGGTTCCGTTTGAGCCTCTGCCAATCAGCCAATATCCGCTGCCTGCTCTCGAAGTGAAGCCGCGAGATGAAGCAGAGCTGGAAGGAACCGAAGCCGAAACCAGAGCGGATCTGACTGCTTTTGGCTCATCGGAGTTCGCCAAAGTCGTCCTGGGATGCATCTGGGGCCATCCCCCTGCACTCGATCTTGCTGCAGAATCCGATCTGCACAACCTTCTCGGTATTCTGTCTCATAAGAAGCTCATCTCGTCGGCCCGCGACCTGTCCGATGGCGGCATCGCAGTCGCCCTCGCCGAAGCAACCTTCACCCGCGGTATCGGCGCCACCGTTGAGCAGGAGCAATCGCTGATGGCCAATCCTCTCTTTGGGGTTTTCGCCGAACCTGCCTCGACCGTGCTCATCTCGACCAAGACAGCCAATGTCTCCGAGATCGAAAAGCTTGCTTCCGAATTCAATTACTTCTCAGCCCGCATCGGCACCACGGGCGGTGACCGGCTTGAGCTCTCCGTCTATGGCGATTCGGTAATTGCTGCGCCAGTTGCCGAACTTAAAGAAGTCTGGGCTACCGCCCTCGAATCCGCTTTGCATGACGAGGTGACGGCATGAGCCGCCTGTCCTTTCAGGATGTCCCGGGAGAGCCCGACACGCCTCAAACTGCTGGGCCACTGACCACTGTTGACTGTTCACTGTCCACTCCTATCTCCGGCGATGAGCTTCACGAAGAGTGCGGCGTCATGGCCGTTCACGGGCATCCGGATGCCGCCCGCCAGGTCTACCTTGGCCTCTACGCCCTTCAGCATCGCGGTCAGGAGTCGGCCGGCATCGCTACGGCGAATGGCCAGAATCTCTCCAATATCAAGGGCATGGGCCTTGTCTCCGAGATCTTCACAGAAGACGTTCTTCGCAAGCTGCCCGGCGAGATGGCCATCGGCCACACTCGTTATTCCACCACCGGCGATTCGGCTTTGCTCAACGCCCAGCCTATCCGGGTCGAGTCCACCAAGGGTCTCATCGCCATCGCGCACAACGGCAACCTGATCAATCTCGGCAATCTGCGCCTCAAGCTTGAGCGCGCCGGTGCGTACTTCCAGACGACTTCAGACTCAGAGATCATCGTCCAGCTCATCGCGCACTCCAAGGCGGGCACACTGGTCGACGCCATTGCCGATTCCCTCAGTCAGGTGGAAGGCGCATTCTCCGTCGTCATGATGACGCGCGACCGTATCTTCGCCGCGCGCGATCCTCGCGGCTTCCGGCCGCTTTCTATGGGCCGCATCCGCAACTCCGATGGGCCTGACACCATCGTATTCGCCTCCGAAACCTGCGCCTTCGATCTGCTTCGTGCCGAGTACGAGCGCGAAGTCATGCCCGGCGAACTGGTCATGGTTACTGCGGACGGCGTGACCAGCCGCCAGTACGCCACCGGCGCCCAGCAATCGAGCTGCATCTTTGAGCATGTGTACTTCGCCCGCCCCGACAGCCGCATCTATGGCCGCTGGGTGCAGGAGAGCCGCGAAGAGATGGGCCGGCAGCTCGCCCGCGAATCAGGCGTTCCGGCCGATCTCATCTGTCCTGTTCCGGACTCCGGCGTCACTGCGGCTCTTGGCTATGCAGCCGAGGCCGGCCTGCCCTTTCGTTTCGGCCTCATCCGCAATCATTACGTTGGCCGCACCTTCATTGAGCCCGAGCAGCGCGTCCGCGACTTCGGCGTCAAGCTCAAGCTCAATCCGGTCCGCAACCTGCTCCAGGACAAACGCGTCATCCTCATCGATGACTCCATCATCCGCGGCACCACCAGCCGCAAAATCGTCCGCATGGTGCGCGGCGCTGGCGCAAAAGAGGTTCACCTGCGTATCAGTTGTCCGCCGACGATTTCCCCTTGCTTCTACGGCGTGGACACGCCTTCCAAACGCGACCTCATCGCTGCCAACAAATCCGTCGAAGAGATCCGCCAGTTCATCGAAGCCGATTCGCTCGCCTACCTTTCGTTGGACGGCATGCTTCACTCTTGCGGAGCTCCGCTTGCACCCGGAGAAAACGGCGGCTTCTGCGTCGCCTGCTACACCGGCAAATACCCAACCCAGTGGATCGACGTCGATGAGATTCTGCCTGCGCGCGAGCTGCGCCCGGACCAGATGCAACTAAGCCTGGCAGAAACCCCATAAAGCGAACTAACAGCAAGCCGGGCAGCGATTTCCGGCTGCCAGGTTTGACCCTGTCCGGCCGCCTCTATATACTCGGATATGTTGCACAAGCGGGAGTAGCTCAGTGGTAGAGCATCGCCTTGCCAAGGCGAGGGTCGCGAGTTCAAATCTCGTCTCCCGCTCCAATCCGCCCTCCGGCGCCTGCCGGGTTTGGCTACGGCAGATTGGTTTACAATCCCTCACGAACACAAAGACGGCCCTGCCAAGGCGCGGTACCCAAGTGGTAAGGGAGAGGTCTGCAAAACCTTTATGCGTCGGTTCGATCCCGACCCGCGCCTCCAATTTCTTCGTACATACTGAGCAACTAGGTTCCCCGACCGTCGGCGAGCCCTCGCTAGAGAGGCGCTGAGGCTCTAGACTGTTTCGCGAACCGCTCGCCGAAACAGCGCGACCTTGCGCATGGCGATCACGAAATACAAGGCGATCCCGATCAGTACGACCCCCGCGCCTGACAACGCCGGAGAAATTCCAGTAGTCGGAATGATTTTTCCAAGTATGAGACTGCCGACCGGGATACCGAGGCGAAAGGCGAGATTGTAGACGCTCATCACCCTTCCTCGCATACTGTCCGCCACGATCAGCTGTACCAGCGAAAGCATCAACGATGCCGACGCCATGAACGCCACGCCGCAGAGGAAGATCAGCAGGCATGAAAGCAGAAGCCATTTGCTGAGCGCAAATCCGGTTATCGAGGCTCCGAGGCCCATCAAAGTCAAGAGCACGATATAGCCTTGATCCGGCTTTTCAGAAGCTGCGACCAGGAAAGCGCCAACAATTGACCCGGCCCCCGAGCAGATGAGCAGTAGTTGATAAACCTGCGGGCCGCCATGAAAGACGCCTTGCACGATGACTGGCAGAAACCCCGTAAGCGAAAAGCCAACAAGCGTCGTGAAGAACGCCAGAAGAACCATTGCCGACAGTCCCTCGCGCTCGCGAATGAATCGCAATCCCTCCTTCATGCTGTTCAGAATGGGCTCCCTCGATTTCTGGGGAGTGAACGTCACGTGAACCATCATCAGCGAAGCGATAACCGCAATGTAGGAGACGCCGTTCAGGGTGAAGCACCAGGTTGCCCCGACCGTGGCATAAGTCAGCCCTCCGAGTGCGGGACCCAACACTCTTGCAAGGTTGAACTGGATCGAGTTCATTGCGATTGCATTCGACAGATCCTCGGCCGTGACAAGCGTCGGCAGCAGTGCCGAGTAGGCCGGCCCGCCAAACGATTGCCCCAATCCAACCACGAACGACAACGCCAGAATTTCCCAGATCTTGACCGTATGCGTGTAGAACAGCGCTGCAAGCAGAAAGGCGCAAACCATCTGAATGTACTGCGAGCCGAGCAACATCTTTCTGCGATCCAGCCGGTCCGCAAAGACACCCCCGATCAGCGAGAACAGAATAATCGGCAGCTGACCGAGAAAAAGATCCAGCCCCAGGTAGAAGGGATCTTTGGTGAGGTCATAAACAAGCCAGCTCTGCGCAAACTGCTGGACGAAGGTTCCAATCGTGGAAGCGCACGCTCCCATCCACATGATGCGGAAATCGCGGTGACGAAAGGCTCGGAAAGTCCGGCGAAGAAATGGAGCTTCTAGCACTGGGAGAGGTGTCCTTTGGGACCGGAATCCGCGTCGTCACATTTAGATCGAGGCTACAGGCAGTGTAGCGCCGACGGGCGGGCACCACTCGCGAATGCAGAATAAGGTGCGCGCAAATTGGATGAAAAGTGGAGCGGCCGGTCGCATTTTCATGGCGGGCCGGACACGCATGCTGGCAAGGAACGCCTCATCCTTCGCACCGCAGACGATCCCGGTCAAACTAGAATGGAAAGTTGCGGCATGTGGTTCACAATTTCCATGGGCCGCAGATCGCGAAGGTCGGAAGAGTTCAGGAGGGTAGATATGGCTCTGTTGTGTGCAACCGGTGGCGTAGACGCCGAGTTATCAACGCCAGAGCTCGAATCCCTCCTGCATCAGGCCCTCGACGCGCTCGGCCATCGTCAGCGCGTCCTCGCCGTCCCTCCGGACTTCACACGCTTCCACTCCCACGCCGGCCCGCTTACCGAGTCCGCGTACCGGTACTATGACAATCGCCTCAAGGGTGTCCTGCCGGCCTTGGGTACGCACGCGCCAATGAGTCCCGACCAGCTCTCGCGTATGTTCGGCTCCGTTCCCGCTGAGCGATTCCTCATACATCGCTGGCGCACCGACATCGTCACCCTGGGCGAAGTTCCGGCCAGCTTCATTCATGAGCAATCGGAAGGCAAGCTCGACTTTCCGTGGCCCGCGCAGGTCAACACGCAGATCGCCAACGGAGGCTACGATCTCATCCTCTCCATCGGCCAGGTCGTTCCCCATGAAGTGATCGGCATGGCCAACTACAACAAGAACATCCTCGTCGGCACCGGCGGCCGCGAAGGCATCAACCGCAGCCACTACCTCGGTGCGGTCTACGGCATGGAGCGCATCATGGGCCGCGCGCAAAACCCCGTCCGCGCCGTGCTCAACTACGCCAGCGACCACTTCCTCTCGCAGATTCCGATCATCTATGTCCAGACCGTCGTAGGTCGCAAAGCAGATGGCTCACTCGCTGTCCGCGGACTCTTCATCGGCGATGACGTCGAGTGCTTCCTGCGCGCCGCTGAACTAAGCGTCAAGGTCAATTTTGAAACTCTCGATGAGCCCATCCGGAAGGCCGTGGTCTACCTCGATCCGCATGAGTTTCACTCCATCTGGCTTGGCAACAAAGCTGTCTACCGCACACGCATGGCTCTCGCGGACGATGGCGACCTCGTCATCCTCGCGCCGGGTGTAAAAGAGTTCGGTGAAGACCCGGCCATCGATGCATTGATTCGCAAGTACGGCTACCGCAGCACACCCGAAACGCTGGCCGCCGTCAAAGCAAATCCTGAGCTGGCCAACGATCTCAGCGCTGCGGCCCATCTCATCCACGGCAGTTCGGAAGGCCGCTTCCGCATCACCTATTGCCCCGGCGGCCTTACCCGTGAAGAAGTCGAAGGCGTCGGTTACAACTACGCAGATCTTGACTCCATGCTCGAGCGCTACAACCCGGCAAAGCTCAAAGATGGCTGGAACACCGTCGAGGGTGAGGAGATTTTCTTCATCTCGAATCCCGCCCTCGGCCTGTGGGCGCAAAAGTCCCGGCTTTAACGAATGTGATCAACGCGCTTTCGCGGCATGCGTAGTGGCCAGCACTTTCTTCGCGGCCTCTACTTCACTGCGAAGAATCGTATGCGGCCGCCCTTGATGACGTAGCATTTCGACACTAGCGTCCATTCGCTCCAACTCCTGCGCCGAGTCTTCGACGCGCTTCCACGGCACATGAGGGTCAGGATCGCCGGAGCTCATCAGCACCGGAGTTCCAGCAAGCGATCCCTCATGGTGCAGATCGATTCCCGGCGGCCCGATGAGTCCTCCCGTAAACGCAAGCACCGCGCCGTATCGCGCCGGATGCCGCGCTGCGAACTCGCTTGCGAGGCACGCTCCCTGTGAGAATCCGGCAATCGCAATCCGATCGCGCGTCAGTCCCGCAGACTCGCACTGCTTCACAACCGAGTCGATCTTGCGTAACGCAGAGCTCAACCATGGCTCATTCTGCTCGATCGGCGCAAGAAACGAGTACGGGTACCAGCTATGGCCTGCAGCTTGAGGAGCAAGCAGCGCAGTATCCGGCTCCGCGAGTTCGAAGCCGAGTCCTAGAATGTCTTCTGCCGAGGCTCCACGTCCATGCAGCAGGATCATCGCCAGGTTTGCGCTCTCAAGCTCCTTTCCCCCGTGCAGTACTTCTGTTCCACCGTGAGGATCGTTCATTTCACTTGCCCCGCTTTCCTATGCGCAAGCTCAATCGGCGGTAAGGCCCGCTCAATCGCCGGCCGGTTTTCTTCGAGCCACGTCGGCAGCTTCAGGCTTTCGCCCAGAGTCTCCGCAGGCTCATCCAACGCAAACCCCGGAGGATCGGTCGCAATCTCAAACAGCACCCCGCCCGGCTCGCGGAAATAGATCGAGTGAAAATATGTCCGGTCGCGCACTGTCGTCGCATGCAGGCCCATTGCAGCGACTTCGTTGCGCCATTCCAGTTGTTCCGCGTCATCTGCGGCGCGAAACGCTATGTGGTGTACGCTCCCGGCGCCGAGGCGCCCGTAGCCTGCGTTTGGATCGATCAGCAGATCAACGTGATTCCCAGGCCCGGCTCCAGCTGCCGAAAAGCGAATGCGGTTTCCGTCCTCGCCAGTTTTGCGCAGACCCATCGCGTCAAGCACGGAGGCTGTTCGCTCCGCGGAGCGTTCGGTCAATGTCACGCCATCGAATCCGCGAATCGCATGTTCCGCAGGCACATCGCTTGTTCGCGGCGCTGTAGTCATCCCGCCATCGTGAACGCCGACAATCTCAAGCCGCATCCCATCGGGATCGCTAAACCGCAGCACGCGGCTTCCGAAGCGCGTGCCCGCTTCCTCCACCGGAACGTGCGCGGCGGTAAGGCGGTCCTGCCAGTAGCTCAGTGAGCTTTCGGGTACGCGGAACGCAGTCGCCGAGGTCTCACCCGATCCCAGGCTTCCTCGGGCAGCTCCGGCCCATGGAAAGAAGGTGAGAATCGTTCCGGGGGTTCCGGTGTCGTCCCCAAAGTAGAAGTGGTAGGTGTTCGGATCATCGAAGTTCACAGTGCGCTTGACGAGCCGTAGTCCCAGCGTCTCGGTATAGAAATCGAGATTCTGCTGAGGGTCGGAAGCGATAGCTGTTACGTGGTGCAGGCCCGCGATTGGCTTAGGCATCGGAGCCTCCTTTCGCTGGAAAGAGATTCGAAGATTCAAAAAAAGATTCAAATCAGGGGCAGTCAGCAGTGAATCGGATGATGCCGCCGGCGGTGCTGATCTTGAATGTAAGTAAGATTTCCTCGTGGCGCATCCCCAATTCTGGTTGACTTTTCTAACTGCCACCATCCATTGACCTTGCGGTTCGTGGCGTGCTTTCTGCGCATTTTTCGAGGCAGAAACCGGGCCTTTTCGCGTGTTACATAGCGGGTTCAAGCCTCGAAACGTCGGTCAAGATGGTTGACAATCCAGTATTCTGGAACAGACGGTCGCCTTCCAGGTGCCCGGACCCACAACAAGGAGTTGCAAAAATGACAGAGACGGTAAAGAAAGCGAAAGCCCCGGCGAAGCCCAAGAAGAGCGCCGCAAAGGCCAAAACCGCCCCGACCGTGTTGCAGCCTCGCGAAGTGAGCAATCACGAGATCGCGCAGCGCGCACGCCAGATCTGGGCCGAGCGAGGCTATCGCGATGGTTTTGCCGAGCAGGATTGGCTGGAAGCCGAGCACCAGCTCAAAATAGCCTAGTTAAGTCAAGCCAGCGATTGAGGTCAGGGCGTTCCCGTAGGCAGGTTAAAATCCACCCCGGCATCCTGATTCGCACGCGCCGTGGCGGCTAAATCGAGATCTTTCAATGGAATCTCACGCCGCTTCTGGTCCAGAACGTACAGCGTATTGCCTGTCATCATGTAATTGCGTATCTGTTCCTGCGGGCGGCCGTCCTTGAAGATCAGGGTGACGGAGTCCTGCAGCGCAGGCGCGGTTTGCGGTGCGGCTGGCTCTGGCGGCGGGTATGCAGGCCACGGTCCGGGTTCACTCGAATACGGTGCTCCCGCGTACGTATCTTCCTGATCCGGCTTGGCTTGCGTGGTCTGATCGTCGCCGTAATCATATCCGTAGTCATCGGGATATCCCAGGTAATACGGATACGACCAGCCGGGCCAGACGGTCGCGATCGTGTTTACGTAGGGAGAGCGGTAACCTCCCCGGTATGGGTGGCGATACCGGTCAGGACGATACTGCGGCGGCCGCGAGTCAAAACCGGAGCGGTAGGGGACCCGGCTGCGATCCATTCTCCCGGCGGGCATGAACTGTCGCCGGGGAGCGAAGCCGCGCGCCGTCATTCCGGGGCGGGATGGCGTAAAAGATGGCCGTATCGCGGGTCTTGGAGCTGATGCCCTGAAACCGCCGGACACATGCGACGCGCCGTGAGCGGCGAAGCCGCCGTGTCCTCCGCCGCGCTGTGCGACACCAGCCCGCACAGAGAAGGCGATCAATAACGCCATCGCCAGGCGGACGACCGTTGCTGTCGACCAACGCGTCATAGCACCGATATTACGCCTGTTTTCTTTTACGTGACGCGCCCACCAGTCCCGCATTGCATCCGCCGTCGTACAAAGGGTGGGTTACGCGATTTCCGGTACATTGTGATCAAGCACCTGTTAGCCGGTCAGGCTCACAGAGGTTGCGCGCCAGTAGCTCAAGGGGCAGGCTTTGCCCTATTCTCATTATTGAGCTGGTTTGCAGCGCTGCTCTCGCCGATGAATCTAATGTTTTGAAGGCGGTAGATAGAGAAAGCAATCATGTCGACGACGCAAAACAAGGACTATTACGGCATTCTCGGGGTTAAGAAGACGGCAAACGCCGATGAGATTCGGAAGGCGTTCCGGAAGCTTGCGCGCAAATACCACCCCGACGTAAACCCCAACGATAAAAAGTCCGAAGAGAAGTTCAAAGAGATCTCTGAGGCCAACGACATCCTCTCCGATGAGCGCAAGCGAAAGATATACGACCAGGTTGGCTTTTATTCCGACCAAATCGATCCGGCGGCAGCTGAGGCTTATGCCCGGCAGCAGGCAAGCGGTCGCCACGCGGCTCCGGTCGATTTTGGCGGATTTGATTTTTCGGGTTTTGGCGGCACACCGGGCGCGGCAAGCGGAGCTCAAGGAGCGGGTTCGGCCTCATGGGGCAGCTTCCGGGATATCTTTTCCGGCATCTTTACCGGAAATGAGCAGCAGCGTCGTCCGCATGGCCCGGAGCCTGGCACAGACCTCGAATATCAGGTAACCGTCGATTTCTGGACGGCGATTCGTGGGGGCAATGCGCGGCTTGAAATTCACCGCCAGGAAGTGTGCCCGACGTGCCACGGGCAAGCCTCGTCCGGCGCGCCTGTGCAATGCCCTGAGTGCAATGGTACCGGCCAGGTGACGCAGATGGGTGGCCGCATGAAATTCAATATCCAGTGCCCACGCTGCGGCGGATCGGGACGTATTTCCAACGCTTGCGCGACCTGTCATGGCGAGGGGCTGGTGCACCGCAGCGAGTCGATCGAGTTTCGCGTCAAGGCGGGAACGCGCGATGGGCAGCGCATCCGGCTGCCTGGGAAAGGCAACGCAGGCATCAACGGTGGTCCTAATGGCGATCTGTATGTGATTGTAAAAACGGGGGATCACCCGGTTTTCCGGCGGACTGGAGACGACATTCAGCTCAATGTGCCGATTACCGTTGCCGAGGCGGCCCTGGGCGCGAAGGTGGATGTGCCGACGATCGATGGGCGAGCGCAATTGCGCATTCCGCCCGGTACGCAGGGCGGGCAGAAGCTGCGCATGCGTGAGCGGGGCGTGGAGTCGGCGTCGGCGGCCGGTCAGCGCGGCGACCAGATTGTCACGGTGGATGTGATGGTGCCTCAGTTGAACGACGAGCGAAGTCGCGAAATTATGCGGGAATTCGCTAAACTGAATAATCAGGACCCGAGGGTAAAACTGTTCGACAAACTTTGATCCGAGCGGAGATCATCGCGTACGGTGCGCAATCGGCGTGACGCAAAGTGCAATCGGTGTCACGCAATGCGCAATCCGTGCAACGCAATGCGCAATCCGTGTTGAACGTTGCGCAATCGCCGTTTGACGATGCGCAATAATCGTCACGACAATCGTTATTTACGGTGAGCGTGGCGCTGGAAGCAGTTGATGAGCCGGTTATGGAGATTTTGATTCAGGATGGTTCCGAAGTTGGTAATCTCGGACTAGCCTTAGCAGCGAATCGAATATGACCACCAAACGCAAATCGAAGGGCGCGTACATGATCTCGGCCGTGGCCGAGATGTATGAGATCCATCCGCAGACGCTCCGGCTCTATGAGCGGGAGGGGCTGTTGAAGCCCTCGCGGACGGACGGCAACACTCGCCTCTACACCGACGAGGATCTGGAGCGGCTGGAGTTCATCCTGAACCTGGCGCGCGATCTCGGCGTGAACATTGCAGGCATCGCCATCATTTTGCAGATGCGGGAGCGGATGGAGGAGATGAACCGGCAGATGCAGAACTTCGTCGAGTATGTTCGCAGCGAGATGCTGTCGCACATGGCGCAGTCCGCCGGGGCCTCAAAGGCGGCGATGGTGCCGATGCGCAAGCCGATTATTGTGCCCAAACCTCCGGTGTCGGGCCGCAAGCCCTGAGGCCACACAAAGAACCTTCTGCCCGGTTATCCTTCTGCCCGGTTATTCTTAGACGGCATGCTCCTCGTACTACTAGGTTTGGCCGGGTTTGGCCTGCTGACCTCCACGGTCTTCGCCGGGATGGTTCTGGCGGGAACGCGCCATTATCTGCGCGGTGAGCCGAAGGGTGGCTCCGGCGCCGGTTTTGCTGCTCCGCTCAGCCTGCTCAAGCCTCTGCACGGCAATGAGCCGGGGCTTGCGGCTCATCTTGCGACCTTCTTCGAACAGGACTATCCGGAGTACGAGATTCTTTTCTGCGCGGCCGACGCTGCCGATGCCGGGCTGGCCGCGGCGCGTGAGGTAGCCGAGCGCTATCCGCATATTCCTGTGCAGTTCATGACTACGGGCACGCCGAAATACATCAATGCCAAGGTGCATTCGCTGGAGCTGATGACGGCTGCAGCGAAGTACTCGATCCTGGTGATCAGCGATTCGGATGTGCGTGTGCGGCCTGACTATCTTCGCGCTGTTGCCGCGCCTTTTGCCGATCCTGAGGTTGGCGGCATGACGTGCCTGTATCGAGGAGTGGCCGCCGAGGGTGGGCTGTGGGCGCAGCTTGAGTCTGTGGGCATGTCGGTCGAGATGACGGCGGGCGTGCTGGTGGCGAACATGCTGGAAGGAACACAGTTCGCATTGGGGCCGACGATGGCTTTTCGCCGGGAGTGTATCGATGCGATGGGCGGCATGGGCGTGCTTGGCGATTATTGCTCGGACGATTATCTGCTCGGCAACGATGTATATCGGCAGGGGAAGACGATGGTGCTAAGCCATCACATCATCGACCACATGATCATCAACTCGGGCTTTTCGGGCTCACTGAAGCATCAGGCGCGATGGATGAAATCGACGCGTTTTTCGCGGCCCAAGGGGCATTTCGGCACGGCGCTCACATTCAGTCTGCCGTTTGGAGTGCTGGGCCTTGCGGCGGGACTCGCCATGGGCAGGCCTTTGACAGGTACCGCGATGTTTGCGTGGAGTCTGCTTACGCGCTGGATGATCGCGTGGGCTGCGGGATACAGGATTGTGGGAGAGACGAATCCGATGCTGCTCTACATTCTTTATCCGATACGCGACCTGATGGGTTTTGGCTTCTGGGCTGCCAGTTACATATCCAAAGAGATTGTCTGGCGCGGGAGGGTATATGAACTGCTGCCGCATGGCAAGATGCGGCTCGTGCGATAGATTGCCAGATTGATAGGTCGATTGTTTTATGCTGTTTGCGCGGCGCAGAGTTATTCGTATAACGGCACAGCCCTGAATCGATTGAGAAATACTGAGCGTGGAGGCAGCGATAGATTATGAGTTCCATCGGCGGGTTGCGTAGCAACGAGAAGCACATCTCGCGAAGGGGTTTTATGGCTGGTGCGACGGCATTGGCTGTCGCGTCTTCTTCTGCACAGCTGTTGTATGGCTTGAGTGCAGATAGCGGTAAGACGCTCGCGTATGTCGGCACATATACGAGCGCCGTGGATGGCGGGGCGAACGGCAAGGGCATCTATCTGGTTGCGATGGACCATGCGAGCGGCGAGCTGACGCAGGTGAAGCTTGCGGCAGAGACGCGTAATCCTTCATGGCTGGCTATCGATCCCTCTGGACATTATCTCTATGCAGCGAATGAAGTCGCTGACTTTCAAGGTAAAAATGGCTCGGTGAGTGCGTATCGCATCGATCGCGCGAGTGGCGATCTGGAACTGCTGAACGTTGTCAGCTCGGAAGGCGCTGCTCCGGCGCATCTCAGTGTCGATGCCACGGGCAAGTATGTCTTTGTTGCCAATTATGGTGGAGGCAGCATCGCTGTGTTGCCTGTTGTGAGCAACGGCGGCCTGGGTGCTGCAGCCGACATTCATCATGACAGCGATTCGGTCGGCCCAAAGATTCCGGTAGATGCGCCGAAGGGCAGCTTTGCTTTCAGCGGACATGATGCACCGCATGCGCACATGATCGAGGCTGCGCCGGGCAACAAATTTGTTTTGCAGACGGATCTTGGACAGGATCGCGTCTATGTCTATCGACTTGATGCGAGCGCCGGCAAGCTGGAGCCGGCGGCGACACCGTTTGTTACCGTGAATGCAGGGGACGGCCCGCGTCATTTTGCTTTTCATCCCAACAAGCGCTGGATGTATCTGCTGACGGAAGAGGCGTCGAATGTGACGTTTTTTCACTTCGATCCATCGACGGGAGCTTTAGAGCCGCAGCAGACGCTGCCGGCATTGCCGCCACATTTTGCGGGCACGAGCTTCGGGTCAGAGATTGTCGTCGCGCCGGGAGGCCGCTTTCTATATACGGTCAATCGGCTGCACGATACGATTTCGATTTTCTCGATTGGCAGCGAGGGAAGGCTCGCGTGGATCGGTGAGAGCTCGACGATGGGCGACTATCCGCGCCACATTGCGTTCGATCCGAGTGGGCGCTTTGTCTATGCCTGCAACCAGAGGAGCGATGATATTGCGTCGTTCAAGATGGATGCGGCGACGGGCAAGTTGAACTTTACCGGTCAGTACTTTGCGATGGGAACGCCTGCGTGCATTGTGTTTCTGCGATAAATGCTTGGATGTGCAGGAAAAACGCGGCACGACCGAAGATCATGCCACGTTGAAGCTGCTGACAAAATCAGAAAAACTCACCTGAGGGACTGAAGAGTCTGCGTGAGAAACACGCGTTGGCCTGAAAGAGTCCGGGGCTGAGGCCCCTGGTTTCTTGCCGCGCTTCAGGGGCCTGAAGGCCCCTGCTCCCTCCGGTTCGCGCTTTCGCGCGAATGTGGTCCCAGGTCTCAAAGGCGAGACCTGGGCACCCGGCGGGCTTTCAGCCCTTGGCTTTGCGGTGGTATCTGATACCCAGCCCTTGCGGGCTGGGCTGGTATGTTGCCGGGCCCGTGGCCCTTTTTATTGCAGGGGACGGTCGGTCCAGAGGGTCTTGTCGGCGATGGTGTCAACGGGTATGAGGCGTCCGCTGAGCAGTTGCTCTACCTTGGAGCGGTTGGTGTCCTGAGCGAAGAGCCAGTGACGCGGGCCGTGTCCCCAATCCGATGCGAGCTGGTCCTGGCTGAGGAAGATGTTGGGCGCATCGGGATAGCAGGAGCCCCATAGAAGTGAAGAGCCGTTGCCGTGCTGCGAGCAGCGCTCCATGACGAGGAGCGCGGGATGGCCGAAGAAGCGATGCGTGTAGAAGATGACGGACGAAGCATCGGACTGATCGCCGAAGACGATGAAGTCGTCCGCGGGGCTGGCCTTCTGGAGCATGATGTTTGCGAGCTGGCGCGAGCTGAGCATTGGCTGGAAGCGCGCGAAAGCAATGTGCGCGGCGATGAGGAAGGCAGCAGAGGTAAGCGCGATGCAGACGGTCGCGGCAATGTTCTTCCGCCTCATGCGCAGGATCAGTCCCAGTGCAGGGCCGATGAGCAGCACGAGCGCGGCCAGAGCCGCGGGCAGACGGAGCGCGGCAAACGAGGGGCCGGTGAGGTCGAAGAGATGCGACATGGAGAGCTCGTAGTCGCCTACGGCTCTGTGCGCGAGCAGTGTGCCGATGTCCGATACATAAGGCAACTCGCGTGAAGCCCACAAACCCCAGGCGAGGAAAGCGGCGATGGTCAGTCCGACGACGGTATAGACCGAGTGCGCTCCGACGACCCATTGGCGGCCAAATGTACGGCTGGTAAGGCCGGCTGCGCTGCGCTCTTCGCTGGTCTCTTCAATGCCGGCGAGCATGCCAGAGGTGAGCATGATGAGCGGAATCCATGCCGGCCAGGTGTAGTACTCCTGATTGGTGGAGAGGGAGAAGAAGAGCAGCGTGAAGGCCGCGAAGATGCCGAGCAGCCAGGCGGAGCGGCTGCGGAATTTGAGCCGCAAGACGTAGCTGGCGACGTCTTCGCGCGCAGCGTGGTCGAGATAGAAATCTACGGTTTGCCCCGCGTCCTTGCGCAGATGCTGCATCCAGGTATGGCGGGTGCGCCATGCAATCACGAGAGCGGCAGGGAAGAAGAGACTCCAGGGGAAGGTCCACACGAGCGGCAGCAGCCAATACACTGCGAATGGCAGCTTGCTGTAGTCATGCGGATAGCGTGTGCCGAGGAAGCGGAAGACATGTTCGTTGAGGAAATAGAAGTACCAGAAGCCGTGTACGTTGCCGAGCGTTGGATGATTGCCGATGGGATGGCCCTGGTCCGGATTGCGCAGCCCGGCGAGGATGTGCCATGGCGCGGCGATCAGGAGAAAGAGCAGCAGGCCCGAGAACGGCTTGAGCGCGCGCCATCGACGCCATTGGCCGCTTAACAACACCAGCGGAATTGCGGCGGCGAAGAAGAAGACGGGCGCAATGAGTCCCTTGGCGAGCGTGGCGAGAGCCAGGGCTGCCCATGCGGCATAGAAGCGGGCAGGGCGGCGGCTTTCGAGTCCGGTGATGAAGCAAAAGAGGGCGAGCAGCAAGAAGAAGCTGAGCAGCGCCTCGGGGATGAAGAAGCGTGTGTAGAGGAACGGTCCGCAGGTGGTGAGTGTGCCGAGGGCGGCGTAGAGCGCGGCGCGATCTCCCCAGGCGCGGCGGCACCAGAGCCACGCGATCCATGCGCAACCGAGCACGGCGAGCGCGTTGGGAAGCCGGGTGGCGAAGGCGTTCTCGCCCATGACTTTGTAGAAGCCGGCGACGATCCAGTAGGGAAGCGGCGGCTTTTCAAGGTAGCGGATGCCGTCGACCTTGAGCGTGACGAGATCGCCTGTCTCGGCCATGTGCGCGGCGGCCTGGGCGTGCGAAGCATCTGCGTCGTCGAGCAGCGGGGGAGTATGAAGAGCGGCTAGATAAATGACAGCGAAGATGGCGAGAAGCAAGGCCCAGGCAGTCCGCGCCGAGATGGTATTGGCGGGACGGGAGACGGGAAGCGATGAATCGGTCATAGTTCTTTCTGTAGTTAAGGATACCAGCCGGGCCGATTTTGCCTGCCGTTGCCGGGGTGCGTGTGGTGTGCAAGCGAGGCTGCCATCTGTTCAAAATGCGACACTGCTTCACGAAAATGTGTTGTCCGCACCAATCCGGCGAGATGACCGACTCGTACCCATTGCGGACACTCGAATAAACCGGTGTTCCAAGTGTGAACTTTTTTGGAAACGAGGTGTTTGGTGGGCAACGTGGATGATTTCCTTTGCAAGGCGCTTACCCGCCGCAGATTTATTGCCGGCGCCGGTACCGCAGCAGCATTGAGTGCAGTTGGATGCGGATCTTCTTCGACTACAACGACGACAACTCCGCCGGGCGGCGGACAAACGCAATTCACCGATGCGGATTACCTGAACTTTGCTTTGAACCTTGAATATCTCGAGGCTTCGTATTATCTGATTGCGGCAACAGGCAGCGGGCTTTCGGCGGCTGATATTGGCTCGGGAGCAGGGTCGGTGACGGGCGGAGCGAAGGTGCCTTTCAGCAGTCCGATCCAAATGGAGTATGCCAACGAGATTGCACAGAACGAGCTGAATCATGTGCGGTTTCTACGGCAGGCATTGGGAAGTGCGGCGGTTGCGATGCCGTCAATCGATCTGGTGAACAGCTTCAATGCTGCGGCGATGGCAGCGGGCATTGGAGCATCGTTCAATCCTTTTCAGAGCTTCGACACGTTTATCGTGGGCGCGTTTGTCTTCGAGGATGTAGGCGTCACGGCATATTCGGGGGCTGCTCCACTGCTGCAGAGCAAGACGTATCTCAGCGCGGCTGCTGGCATACAGGCGGTCGAGGCCTATCACGCCGGAGAGATTCGGACGCTGCTGCTGCAGGCGGGCAGCACGTATGTCGGATATGCGAACCAGATCTCTGCGCTGCGGGCGTCTCTGGGCGGCGGCAATGAGACGACGTTGAGCGCGACGACGATTGTTGCGGCTGATCCGAATACGGCGATTGCCTATGCGCGTACGCCTCAGCAGGTGCTGAATATCGTGTACGCTACGGCGACTCCCAATGTGGCGACGGGCGGATTCTTCCCGAACGGGCTGAATGGCAATATCCGAACCACCGGTTCGACTACGAGCTAACAGCTAGACCAAATTCAGGATGGAGATACGATGGCAACGGTAGAGACACAGATTCTTGATGATGTGATCGCCATGAGCCGGCGTCGCATGGTGCGGGCGGGCGGAACAGCGCTGGCCGGACTGATGTTCGGAGGCGTTGCGGCTAAAGCTCAAGCGACGCTGACGGATGCGGACTACCTTAACTTTGCTCTGAACCTTGAGTACCTTGAGGCGGAGTTCTACACGCTTGCTTTTGCGGGTCAGACAATCGATCAGATTGGCATCGGCATCGGGGCCGGAAGCGCGACGACTGGTGGCGGTACGGTTACGGTCAAGCCGACAGGGGCGGCAAGTTGCAAGGTTGCGTTCAGTATCCCGGCGGTCGCTTCTTATGCGCAGGAGATTGCAGGCGAAGAGCAGAAGCATGTGAAGTTTCTGCGCTCGGCGCTTGGATCGTCTGCGGTGGCACAACCCAACATCGATCTTTACAACAGCTTTAACGCGGCGGCGGCAGCGGCGGGCATCGGCGCCAGCTTCGATCCGTTCTCCAGCGATATTGCTTTTCTGCTGGGCGCTTACATCTTCGAGGATGTGGGGGTGACGGCGTATCACGGGGCAGCGGCGCTGCTGACTTCATCGACCAACCTTGCTGCCGCTGTCGGCATTCATGCAGTGGAGGCTTATCACGCAGGGCTGATTCGCACGACGCTGTGGGGATTGGATCAGGCGACTCCGGCGGCCGGAATCGCAGCGACGGCGACGAAGATCAGCAATCTGCGCGAGACGCTGGATGGCACCAACAACGATGACGTGGGGCTGGGCACGGTGTCGGACAGTTTAAATGGATCAAGTGCTACATTCACGGCCTCGACCATCGTCAATGCCGATTCGAACAGCATCGGATTCAGCCGAACGGCGCAGCAGGTGCTGAACATTGTTTATGCGAGTCCGAGCGGGACCAAAGGGGGATTTTATCCCAATGGCCTCAACGGAAATGTAAGTTAGCTGTATTTCATTTCCCCGGAACGAGGAGTGGCGGCTGGAGCCTGCCTGCTGGCAGGCAACTGCCGCCCTTCTTGTCTGCAGCGACGGCTGAGCCGGGTGAAATTGGTGTTGTATTGTGGCGATAGCGGGCGGAGGCTTTCACTCCGTTTGCACGAGCCTAAGGATGCCAGTTCTCTCTGCCACATTTGCTGCTGTCGATATAGGTTCCAACTCCTGCCGGCTCAAGATTGCGCGGATCGTGGCGCATCGCCTCAGGGTGCTGCATGAGGATCGCGAGGTCACGCGGCTTGGAACCAGTGTTTTCGAAACAGGATTGATCTCGCCGGACGCGATGGCGCTGACGCTGAAGGCACTCAAGCGCTTTCAGAAAGCAGTGCAGTTGCATGGAGCGGAACAGATTCGCGTGGTGGCTACGGCGGCCATGCGTGAGGCGCGCAATGCGCAGGCGTTCCTGACGTGGGCCAAGGCTGAGACGGGCTGGACGATCGAAGTAATCTCCGGCCTCGAAGAGGGTCGGCTGATTCACCGCGGCGTCATGACCTATGAGCAGGGCACGGCAGGCAAAGTGATCCTGGTGGACGTGGGCGGCGGCAGTTGCGAGATCACTCTCAGCGAGCAGAGGCGGCTCAAGGAAACGATCAGTCTGCCTCTCGGCGCGGTGCGGCTGACGCAGGAATTCATCCCCATGGACCCGCCGTCGGAAGAGGGCCTGGCGCGGATGAAGCAATTCGTTGCGAGGGAACTGCGCCGCGCGCACAAGCGCATCAATCCAGGAACGGTGCCGCTGGTGATTGCCACGTCGGGTACGGCTGCGGCGCTGGCCGAGGCTCATGCGGCGCTGGCCAAGCCGGTTGCGAAGGCTGGACGAGCTGCTCGATCGGGATCGCGGGCCGCGCAAATTGTCGAACCTGCGATTGCGACGCAGCAGGAGGTGCGGCGCCTGGCCACGAAGCTGCGCAAGATGAACATTGCCGAGCGAGCCGCGGTGCCGGGCGTAGGGCTCAAGCGGGCAGAGATCATCGTGGCTGGAGCGATTGTCTATGCCGAGCTGCTGGAGAGCTTTGGGCTGCAGGGATTCCGCTACTCCGATCTTGGGCTGCGCGACGGCATTCTTGCCCAGATGCTTGCCGAGAAAGACGATCGGGCGACGGCGCACCTGCAGTTTGAAAAGGAGCGATGGGAGAGCGTGCTGGCAACGGCGAAGCGGTTTGGGGTGAACCTGCGCCAGGCCGAGCCGGTGAAGAATCACGTGGTGCAACTCTACCGCGATCTCGCTTCACTGCATCAATTATCGGGCGAATACGAGAACTGGCTGGCTGTTGCGGCTATGCTGACTGACACGGGCAAGTTCATCAATCATCAGGGGCATCACCGGCACACGCAATACGTCATATCGAGTACCGAGATCTATGGATACACGATGCAGCAGCGCACGATTATCTCAGCCATGGCGCGATACCTCGGTAAATCGCGCACACAGCCCGGCGACCGCGCCATGCGCAATATACCCACGCAGGAACATGCGAGCATTCAAAAAGGCGTGGTGCTGCTGCGGCTGGCTACGGCGCTGAATCAGGATCGGGCGTCCGATGTGCTGAAGGTATCGGCGCGGGTCTATCCCAAGCGGGTGCTGCTGGAGCTGCATGAGGGCCGGACCGGGGCTGAACTGGAGCTCTGGTCGCTGCGGAAGGAAGCTGACTACTTTCGCGAAGTCTTCGGGCGGGAGCTCTTTGTCACGCTTGTGTAGGCGACCCGGGCAAGGCGCGGATCGATCAGCCACTGCAACTGTGCGGGGCGGCGGGCTAAATCGACGCGAGCGATCGCGCCCTTGCGCAGACGGATGCAGCCACCGCCCTGCGGAGCGTGTTGCCCATTTCCATTGCTGGAGAGCAGCCGGGCCAGAAACTGGTGCAGGTTCGGATTATGCCCGACGACGAGTATGCCTTCGCGATTGGAGTATTCGGAAAGCAACTGTTGAAACGCTGCATAGTCGGCATCGGGAGCGAGCGCCTGCGAGTTCTGGACAGGGGTTTCCACGCCAATTTCCGTGGCAACGAACTGGGCCGTCTGCCGGGCACGCTTCAGCGGGCTCGATATCACCACATCGATCTGGGCATTCAGTCCAGCCAGCACAGCACCCATGAGCATGCATTGCTGCTTTCCTTCTTTCACCAGACCGCGCTTTGCATCGAGAGTTGCATTGTTGCGTGGAACGCCAGCGTCCGCGTGGCGCATGAGATAGAGGTTCATAAGTCTCGGCAAATCAACGCCAGTAAAGGCGCTCTTAACGGCTACTTTAACATATTTGTAACATTCAGATTGTCGAAGAGACGCGTGGATGCCAGCGACGTTTGACTCGTACCGCACATTTTGGGCCGTCATGGCTGACGAGTTCGATGTATAGAGGTTCGCGAAGCCGGGATTGTGATATTCGTAAGAAGTTCTTTGAGAGAAGTGGCCGGATATGAGTGGAACAACTGCGACAACCCAGGACTTGAAGCTCAGCGATTTAGCGCCGCGCGCGCTGCAGTCAGAGATTCGAGCGATGACGATGGAGTGCGACCGGATTGGCGGCGTGAACCTGGCCCAGGGTGTCTGCGATACGGAGGTGCCGGGTGCTGTCATGCAGGGCGCGATCGAGGCGATGCAAGCGGGCCATAATATCTATACGCGCCTGGACGGCATCGCGCGCCTGCGCAAAGCTATCGCGGAGAAGGTGCGCTGGTTCAATGGCATCGAGGTCAACCCCGATACCGAAATTCTGGTTGCGAGTGGAGCAACGGGTGGCTTTCATGCGGCGGCGATGGCTCTGCTCAATCCTGGGGACGAAGTGATTCTCTTCGAACCGTTCTATGGTTATCATGCGAGCACGCTGAAGTCGCTTCGTGTGCAGCCTGTGCTGGTTCCGCTGCTGCGCCCGGTGAGTGCGGATGCGGACTGGACGCTGGATCTCGATGCTTTGAAAGCTGCGCTGACACCGCGTACGCGAGCACTGCTCATCAATACGCCGTCGAATCCAGCGGGCAAGATATTTACGCGTTCGGAGATCGAGGCTCTGGCGCAGGTTGCGGAAGAGCATGGTCTTTTCCTCTTCACCGATGAAATCTATGAGCATTTTGTTTACGGCGATGCGGAGCATATCTCTCCGGCTACGCTGCCGGGGATGCGCGAGCGGACGGTGGTCATCTCCGGCTTTTCGAAGACCTTTTCGGTGACTGGATGGCGGCTCGGTACCGTACTTGCGCACAGCAAGTGGCTGCCGGCGATGAATTATTTTCATGATCTGACGTATGTCTGCGCTCCTGCGCCGTTGCAGCATGGAGCGGCCGCGGGTCTGGAGCAGCTTGGGCCGGAGTTCTACACGCAGCTTGCGGCGGATCACGAGTTGAAGCGCGCCAAACTGGTAAGCGCGCTGGAAGACGCGGGCATGAAGCCGTTTATTCCGCGCGGCGCTTACTACATTCTTGCGGATGCGAGCAGGCTGCCCGGCGAGAATGCTGCCCTGAAAGCACGGTGGCTGCTGGCGAAGACCGGTGTCGCGTCGGTGGCGGGTTCTGCGTTCTTCCGCGCGGGGCATGGCGAGGATCTGCTGCGATTCTGCTTTGCCAAGAAAGACGCCGATCTGGATGACGCGTGCGCGCGGCTGCGGTCGCTCAAATCGGAATAGCCGCGTCTAGATTGCCGGCTTAATTCGCCTTCTTCGCGTGTTCTGCGCGCAGGATTGCGTCGCGGCCGTTGGTGGGATCCTTATGGAAGAACTTGCGCGAGATGTCAGGCCAGAACTCCTGCAGAACTGCGCCTGCTCCGCCCTCGACGGTGACCAGCGCGAAGCCTTCGAAGACATTGCTGATGCCGCGTTCATCCTCAGGAACATAGAGGTTTGAAATCGCGCCGCCGGCAAGATTGCCGCCGACGTTTGAGTAATTCGGCTCCCACTTGCCGGTACGGTCGTGCTTGCAGATAAAGCTCGTGGCAAGCGCATAGAACACGCGGTGGGTTGCCGAGCCGTAGCCGCGACGGAAGAATCTTGGATCTTGATGCAGGATGGACGGCAGCAGTGCGTTGCCGATCATGTTGCCATCGAAGCTGGTCAGGTAATCCGCGCCCCAGCGCTTTCCGTAGCCGAGCGGGCCTCCGCCGTAGCCGCGGTCGCCACCCTCGGCTTCGTCGATTCCGGCTGCAAAGGCCGCGATGCCGAACTGTACCGGGTCGGTGGTTTGCGAGAAGGCCAGCCGGAACTTTTCTTTGGGTGTAAGTGACACCGCATTATCGAGATAGCTGGTGTTGAAGCTGGGCAGGAATCCAAAGACGCGCTGCTTCTTTTGCTGCTTGAGCTGGTCTTCGGCGATTTGACGCTGCGACTCCTGCGGTTGCTGCGAAGGCTGTGCCGGCGAATCAGAAGAACTGGCCTGGCCGCTGGAGCTTTGCGGGGTTGATGGCGATGACTGAGACGACGCGGCCTGCTGGAGTGCGACGGACTCTGGCAGAGGCGCGTCCGGCAGTTCCGCAAGCGTTGCCGGGGAATTGCCGGACACGGCAACCGCTGAAGTGGGAGTGGGTTCTTGCGCATTAACGCGCGCGGAGACAAAACACAAAATCAGTGCGCCTGCCGTAAAGCAGGTACACATGTGGGCGCGGCGAAAGTTCATTCGGTGATCCTGCTTCGTTCGTTCACAATCCGGTCTTCTCCACGCCCGCTTATGACAAGCACGAAGCCCTTTCTAGGGTAACCGATACAGGTATAGACGAGTTAACCCCCTCCTCAGGTGATCCGGGCGATACATTGGCCGGAATTTTACGGTGCTTCCGGTTTATTCCGGGGCCGGTAGAGCTGCGCGCTCTTTGAGTTGAGTCAACAGCAACTCTACCTGCTCGTGCTCTTCCAGGCTCCTGAAGCGGTCTTCGAGGGTTGCGGGGAGCAGAACTTCGCCGGCTGCCAGATTCTCAGCCGACTGGCGGCGCACTTTGCTTTTCATCCTGCCGATCGCAGCGTCCTGCGTCGATCCCACTTGCTGACGCGCATCGGTGGCGCGTTTCAGCACGCGAGAGCGGCGGTGTTCGGCCATCAGGATCTCGCACTGAGCTTTGGTTTCGCTGAGCTTCTGCTCGAGTTTGTGCAGGGTCTGGCGGAGCGTGTCGGCTTCGAGTTTCTGGTCTTCGGCCTGCTCGGCGAACCCTCTGGTCAGACGTTCAAAGCTGATGACGCGTTCGAGAGCAGCGCGTGCCAGATCGTCATGCCGCTTGGATACGGCAAACTCGGCCTTGTGTTTCCACTCGGCGATCTCCTGCTCGTGCTCGTGGCGCTTGCGCTCCAGCAGATGTTGATCGGCGATGGCGATGGCCACCTGGGTCTTCACCTGTAGAAGCTGGTTTTCCATATCCAGAACGAGCTGCTTGAGCAGCTTTTCGGGATTCTCGGTTCTCTCGATCAGGTCGTTGATATTGGCTCTTAGAAGCGTGCTTACTCTTTCCAGCAATGGCATGTGAACCCTCCTACCTTCCAGCGTATGCAGCCGATCCTGCGTATTTGAAATCCGCGGCTCACCGGGCTGAGGCGCCCGATGAGCCGGTTCCTGTTTGCGGGCTCAGCACTCACTGAGCCGCTTCGTCCTTGCCTGAGCCGTTGATGGTCGAACCGCCGTTGGGCGTGCGTATGGTCTTGATATTCGACATCAGCGACTTCATGTCCATGCCGCTGAGCGCTTCGAAGATCGCAGGCACCTGCGCGGCGATTTTGGTCATGTCGCCGGTGATCTTGTTGACTCCGGCTGACGAGTCGTTGCCGGTCGAAACCACTGTGATCCGATCCACCTTCGAGAGAGGCTCGGCCATGGCGCGGACAACGTCGGCCATGTTGGTCAACAGCTTGTCGACTACCGCAGCCTGGTTCCACTCCTGGTAAGCCTCGGCCTTGAGGTTCATGGCTTTGGCTTCGGCCTCGCCCTTCTGGAAGATGATTGTCGCCTCGGCCTCACCTTGTGCGCGAATGGCAGCGCCACGGCCCTCGGCCTCGGTTGTCAGCCGTGCTTTCTCTGCGGACGCCAGCGTCTCGATTCTCTGACGCTCGATCTCGGCCTGCTTCAATACAGTTGCAATCAATTCCTTTTCGCGGCGCAGAATTTCGGCGTCCTGCACCTTGATCTGCGCTTCCTTCTCGGTCTGTTGCACCTTTACCTGCTCCGCGATAACCTGCTGCATCATGATGTTGGTCTGGATCTCGTAGGCCTTGTCTGCGGACGCCTGCTGCTTGCGGCTCTGCTCGGCATACTGCGCCTTCTTGATATCCATGTCGCGCTGGGCTTCTGCCTGGCGGGCCTGCGATGCGGTCTCGGCGATCACGCGCTCCTGGTCGGCCTGCGCTTTTGCAACGGCGGCTTCGCGCAGAGCAATCGCGCGCTGGATGGCTGTATCGCGCTCGGCCGTTGCGGCGGCGATATCGGCATCGCGCTTGATGCGGGCGATATCGGGCCGGCCCATGTTGGTGATGTATTCATTCTGGTCACGTACCTCCTTGATGGTGAACGAAACCACGTCGAGGCCCATTTTGCTCATGTCTGCTGCGCAGGTGTTGCGCATACGGTCGCCGACCATCTCGGGCTCTTTCACGATCTGCTCGACGGTGAGCTGGCCGATGATGCCGCGCAGATGGCCTTCCATCACCAGGCGGATCAGGCCCTCGCGCTGCTGTGGAGCTTTGGTCAGGAACTGCTCGGCGGCAGTCAGGATCGAAGGTTGGTCGCTGCGCACCTTAATCTGCGCTACGGCCTCTACCGTCACTGCGACGCCCTGGTTGGTATATAGATCCTGCTGTGGAGCAACGTCGAAGCTCATCAGTTCGAGCGAGATCTCCTTGCAGTTCTCTACCATCGGAAAGAGCACGGTGCCATGCCCGGTGATTACCCGCGGTCCACGGAATCCATATACGATCAGCGCCTCATTCGGACCGGCCTTGCGAAACATCTTGGCCAGCAATCCGAGCAGGAAAATCAATATCAGTACACTTACGCCGACAAGCAGGACAATGTTGTTCATCATGGGGTTCCCGGTCCTTTCAACCGGGAGCTTCACATCTTTTGGTTGCGACGGTGCGAGCTTGTGGCCGCCAGCTTTCAGCTCTCAGCCAGGGCTCGCATCGTAAGTTGCGTCTTACTACTCAAGTCTTCAATGCCTCTCGAAAAGAAGCCAGACATCTCGTTATGGATCTTGTGGCCAGGAGCCAGCGGCTGGAAGCCGTTTTATCGCTGCAGCTCTGCGAGCTCTTCCCAACGGCGCACATAGGCGATGCCCTGCTCATAGCGCACTACAAATACCTCTTCATCTTTCCCGATCGGTTCGCCGAGATCGGCCCGTGCAGCAACGGATCGCGTCGCTCCCATCTGTTCGTACAACACTTCTCCAGTGCCACCGGCGCGTATGGGCGCGCTTACCTTGCCGACTACGCCCATCACTGACGTATCCTCCGCGGTCAACTCCCGCTCATGCGGCAGCAGCACCCTGGTCAGGAACCAGAAGACCACCGCGCCTCCGGCGAGTCCGCAGAGCGCCGCCAGCAGAAACACCACACTGGTGACGAAGCTGCCATAGCGGGTGAGCAGATAGCCCGCCGCGCCAAACCAGCAGAGGAAGACCATGATGGAGAAGGCATTCCACCAGGGAACATTGGCGGAAGACTGCCCTGCGACGCTCCCTGCCGAACCTGCCGGGCCGTGCATTGCCGCCGGCGTCAGGTGCAACGTGTGAGGCACATGCACCGCATGCGGAATATGCGGGAGCTCCGGCACATGCGGAATTCGCCAGTGCCAGTGCAGATGCCCCATGCCGCCGATAAGCGAGATCACGCTGAGCAGCAGCCCGGCGATGAAACACGCAAAGTAAAAGCCTTCCCAGAAACCCATCCCATCCCCCACCATCACAATTGTCGTCATCCCGAATACCGGAAATAACGCAATCATCGTCTTACCCACCTTTCCTGTTTCGCCCGTTTCCATTTGCTGGAGTTCTGGCAGGTTTCTTTGCCGCGCTCTTCGCGGACCTGCCGGGCGGCTGTTTCTTTTCCACCGGCGGCTTGTCTTCCGCCTCGTCATTTGCCGCGGCAGTATCGGGCCGCAGCACCTCCAATAGTCTTGACATCAGCCCGGGCGTATCCAGGATCGACTCGAGCAGCAGCAGGCAATCGCGTGACTGCCCGTGCCGTGCCAGGGTCAGCAGCGCATGTTTGAGCACCGCATCGCGCCGGAACCGTTCCGCCCCGCTTACCAGCCAGAGGTCCAGTCTTGCCTCCTCTTCCGCCAGGTTGCGCACGTCGCTCTGCAGCTCCGGGTGGTAGCCCTCCGGGTCGTCGATCAGGTAGCCCGGATGCACTTTGAAGAAGCCAGCCAGGGTCTGTCGCGTGGTGTTGGTCAGGTGTGGCCTTGCCCCGCTTTCGATCTGCGAAAGGTAGCTCTGGCTGAGCCTGCCGCCGGTCTCGGCCTCGATGGATTTCACCAGCTCCTGCTGATTCATCGCCCGGCCCAGGCCGCGCAGGCTGCCCTCGACTTCGCGCAAATACCGGATTTTTTCTCCCAACTTCACTTGCCCGATCTCCCCGGAAACTGACGTCGGATGCTTGTCCGCGCGCCTAGAATTCTCGCTGATTTCGTGATTGCAAATTGCAATATCGCAATCCGCAAATAAAAATATCGCGATTTGCGATACGATGCAAGCAAAATCGGAAGGGAGCGGAAAAATCTTAAGTAACCTAGTCAAGGCCGAGGCACAAGACTTGATCGAAATCTTACGGGAGAATATAGCTAACTTAGCTAAATTGCAGTATTGTTAATTCATGCGAAGCGTAAATATTGGCGAATTGAAGAATCAGCTCAGCGCTTATCTACAGTATGTTCGCAATGGCGAGGAAGTGGTTATTCGCGATCGCAAGATCGCCATTGCCCGTATTCTGCCGATTTCTCCCGAGACTACTGCCGATGACGATGCAGAACTTGTGGCCTCTGGGGCAATGAGACTGCCTGAAGAGCAGATGAACTGGGACGCTTTCTTCGCGATTCCCACGGGCAGGGTATCCGGTGACGCCGCTGTACAAGCACTTATCGAAGGTCGTGGAGATAGATAGTGCAGGCATTTTGGGATTCCAGCGCCTTGGTTCCATTGTGTATTCAAGAGACATCGAGCGCCACAGCAAGAAGATTGGTGAGACGGTACTCGATGGTGGTTTGGTGGTCGACCACGGTAGAGGTCCGAAGTGCAATAGAGCGTTTGACACGCGCAGGGTTACTGCAACAGACCGGACATGCGGGAGGCCTGCACCGCCTTGAAGGCCTGCGCCCGGGTTGGCGCGAAATCATGCCCTCGGAGGCTCTTCGTGGGGAGGCTGAAATGCTGCTTGGCCGATATCCATTGAAGGGCGCAGACGCACTTCAATTGGCAGCCGCAGTTACCTGGTCTCGCGGCAATCCGAAAGGGCGAACGTTCATCTCGTTTGACGTTCAGCTACTCTTTGCCGCGCAGCAGTTGGGTTTTAATGCCATTTCTTCTTAAACGCATGCCTTCAAGATGCTCAAGTTGGGATGGTAGACTTTCTGCAAACTCTATGACTGTTACTTATGCACTTACACGAATAGAAGTGGCTTCAAATTTTGTCCGCAGCCTGACAGTATCGCGAAGATTTGCCTTAAAGATTTTTGGCATGACGATCCTGCTTGGCTTTTTCGTCTTTCTGGAGTTCTTCAGAAGAACCTCAAGTGTGGGCTCAACCTGGACCAGCGACATTGGCTTTATCTTTCTGGTGGCTATAGGGTGTTTTCCCTTGCTTCCTGTTATGGCCTACCTGACCGCGAAAACATCTCAAAGAACGCTCATAGTATCGGCGGACGGAGTGTTTACAGAGATCGCTTCACGGCAGCAACAAACACCGTGGAGCAAGTTCGAATTCGTTCAAGATACGGATCGCTTTTTCCTGCTTGTCAGGAAAAATGGAAACGCGTATTTCATTCCTAACAGGGCTTTCAACGGACCAGAAGAGAGAGATAGATTCTCGTCTTCTATTCGAAGCTGGCTCGCTGCACCGCAAAGTCGATAAATCCGCGCTCAGGGTTTGTCCCCACCAGCTTCACCGCTACGCGATCGCCTACATCCAGTCCTTTGCCGCCGCGGACGACCATGCCTTCTACGTGCGGTTCGAGCGCTCGCACGAACGTTCCATGCTGGTTTACTCCGGTTACGATGCCTGCGAAGCTCTCTCCGATGCGTGGGTGCAGCACGACTGCCGCAATACGCTTCTGCATATCGCGCTCCACGTGCCGCGCAGCATCTTCCATCTGTGTGCAGCGGATGGCTATGGCTTGCAGTTCGTCTGCGGAATAAGGCGAGCTGGTTCCCTCTTTCACGGCCTTGAGCAGGCGTTGCGTTACCACATCGGGAAAGCGCCGGTTGGGCGCGGTGGAGTGGGTGTAGTCCTGTACCGCGAGGCCGAAGTGGCCCGGAGATTCTTCGCCCGGGCGAACCATCATGTATTCGCCGGGCCCCAACAGTTTGATGACGGACAGGGACAGATCAGAAAAGTGCGCGAGGTCCTTGGTGCGCTGCTCCAGCAGAAAATTATTCAACGCCTTCGAGTCCGGTTCGGCCGGCAGATTGGTTCCCAGCCCCTTGGCTAGCTCTACGATTCGTTCCCAGCGTTTTGGCGTGCGGACTACGCGCCGGATTGACGCCACTTTTGCCGCGTCAAGAAAACGGGCCATGACGCCGTTGGCCGCAACCATGAACTCTTCAATCAGCGATGTGGCGCAATTCTTCACCAGGCGCGCGAGGTCGACTGCTTCTTCGTGCTGCATGACGGGACGCGTCTCGATGGTTTCGAGATCGAGCGCTCCATGCTGAAAGCGCGCGCCAACCATGCGCTGGGCGGCTTCATCCTGGAGACGAAGTTGCTGCTCAAGCTCTTTCGACTTTGCGATCTTTTCCGGCGCTGCACCTTTACGCTCAAGCCAACTGCCGACGGCATTGTAGGCAAGTTGCGCCTTGTTCTGAACGAGGGCTCGATGGATTTTTCCATCGGTTGTGACTCCGTTTGCACCAACGCAGAACTCGGTGACGACAGCGGCGCGGTCCTGATCTTCATTTAGCGACGTGATGTTTTCCGAAAGCTCGACGGGCAGCATGGGAAAAGTGCGCACACCGGTGTAGACGGATGTTGTTTCCGACGCGGCGTGCTCATCAATCGGTGTTCCGCGATGCACGGTTCCATCTACGTCCGCGACGCCGATGAGGACGCGGATTCTACCGTCCGGGAGCTGTTCGGCCCACTCAATCTGATCGAGATCGCGCGAGTCGTCGTTATCGATCGATGACCAGAGCAGATGGCGCAAATCAGTGAGATGTTCGTCGCCTGGCGTGTTCGCAGCCGCAATGATTGCGGCCAGTTGCTGCTGCGCATCGCCAGAGAACTCGGGGTGAAAACCATGCTCCTGCATGCAACGCTCGGCTGCGGCGGATAGGTCGAAATGACTTTTGGGCACGAACTCCATCCTACTCTGCCTGAATCAGATGCAGCTTTCGCGTGATGGGACGGAGACGCTGTTCCGGAGCGCACACATGGGCATGTTCATCGCCGTTGTCGCGCCGCGAACCTGGGGGGTCGTGGGTCAGCTTTTGTCCCGAAGATCTTTTAAGGAATGTACCTGACTACCGTCTTCGGTGAAGTTGCCGGGTGCAAGCCAGGCCTCGAAAGCAGCTCGGCGCGATGGCCATTCGTGATCCATCATGGCAAACCACGCTGTGTCACGATTGCGGCCTTTGATGACCATGTGCTGGCGAAAGATGCCCTCGAAGCTGAAGCCGAGCCGGTCTGCTGCGCGGCGAGAAGGGAGATTCAAAGCGTTGCATTTCCATTCATAACGCCGGTAGCCCAGGTTGTCGAAGACGTAGCGGGCCATCCGGTACATGGCTTCGGTGGCGGCGGGAGTGCGCTGCAGGCGTGGCGAGAACAGCACGTTGCCTACCTCGATGACGCCGTTGAGTGTGTCGATGCGCATGAGGCTGGCGTATCCGACGGCTTCTCCGGCGTTGGGGGCGGAAAGCGGAATGATTGCGAAGAATCGGGCTGCTGTTCCGGTCTCCTTGGATTGAATCGCTGCGCGCAGGTCCTCCTCGCGCGCGTAGGGGCCATCGCCGAGATAGTCCCATACTTCGTCATGGGCGTAGACGTTTCGCCAGATCGATGCGGCGTGTTTTTCTGCCGAGAGCGGTTCAAGCCGTACGAAGCGGCCTTCGAGGATTACAGAAGCTGGTGGCTGTACGCCTCGCCATTGCGATAGATCTTCAGGCATTGCCCCAGCTTATCAGCCGATTCCCCTGAGTTCGAGAGGTTAGAGTTTGTCCCAGGCGTGCAGCAGATCCATGATCTGGTGAGCATGCCCTTCGGCATCGCCCAGCGGCATGTTCGCGAGGCAGATGACGGTTACGTGACGCTCAGGAAAACGCACCATGTAGGTCGATGTGTCGGTGTCACCGCCGGAGTAGTCGAGAGCGTTGTATTGATCGGGGCTGATTGCGTAAAAAGAGCGCCAGACTAGTCCCATGGCGTCGTCGTCCTTGTCGTGCTGGAACTTCTTGCGCGTATTCATCAGAGTTGTGAACTTTGCTCCGCCAACTGTGCCGGCGTACCAATTACGATCCCAGAGCAAGAGATCGTTGAGAGTGCTGAAGACGCCGCTGCCACCAAAGTGCGGGGAGACTCGTATCAGCCTTACCCATCGATCAGCAGGCTGTCCGCTGTCGGGATGGATGGAAACTCCAACCTGCGCGAGCTCTTTTGCGACTCGCGGATTATTGCGCTCCGCGTAGCCTGTGGCGCGATGCGGAATGATCTCGGTTGTGTCGTCATCGATCAGCGTATGCGTCATGCCAAGGGGAAGGAAGATTCGCTCGCGCATGAACTGCGCGAAGGACTCGTGGCTGACTACCTCGACAATCCTGGTGAGCAGCATGTAGTTGATGTTGCGATAGGCCCAGTCGGTACCGGGGGTAAACTCGAGTTTGTCCTGAGCCAGCGAGGTCGCAATCGCTTCATCGCGCGTGAAGTAATAAAAGCTCATCCATGGCATGCCGCTCTTGCGCTTGAGGTCTGTATATTCATGCAGCCCGCTGGTCATGTACACGAGATGTTCGATGCGCAATCCATCTCCATACTTTGCTGCTTGCGGGATGTATTTAGCGACGCGGTCGGAAAGTGCGATCTTTCCATCCAGAATGAGTAATGCAATGGCCGCCGCTGTAAATTGCTTGGAGACCGACGCCAGATGGAAGGATGTCTCGGGCGTGATCGGAACTGCATCGTCCAGGTTTGCCATGCCGTAGCCCTTTGCATAGGCAAACGCACCGTCGTGAATGACTGCGAGCGCGTATCCGGGAGTATCGTTGTGGATGTAACCAGCAAAGACTTTATCGATGGCAGCTCGTTGCGAACTGCTTAACCACTGATCCTGCGGATTTGATTGTGCATGTGCTGCGATGACGCTGAGGCAAAAAACAAGATAGACAGACAGCCGGGTCACGACCGATCTCATGCAGTCATAGTAAGATGCCGCGTCGCTGAATCTGTCAAAAATCAGAGCTTTTGAGAATTAGAGCTTTTGAGCGCGTTGTACTTCGCGCACGCCGGGCAGACGACGCAGGCCGAGCACCATGCGGTTCAGATGGCGAAGGTCTTCGGCATCTACCACAAACTCGACGATGGCTTCTCCGTTGTCGCCGTCGCGAGTTTCCACCGCGCGAATGTTGGTGTCGTTATCGGAGATGATGGCGGTCATCTCCTTGAGCATGCCGGAGCGGTCATCGCAATAGACCGTGATCTTCACTGGATAACGTGTCGCCTGGCCGGTAAGCTCGGCGGTCGTTTTCGCCCACTCCACATCGATGCGCCGGTCGCTTTCGTAAAGCAGATTCTGCACGTTGGGACAACTGCGGGCATGTACCGCAACGCCCTTGCCCCGAGTTACGTAACCGATGATCTCTTCACCACGAATGGGGTTGCAACAGCGAGCCCGATAAACCAGCAAGTCGTCCTGTCCCTCCACTTTGAGTGCGTCAGATCCGGTGAGGTGCAGCTTCTTTACCGCGTCTGACATGGCAGGCGTTCCAGAAGCCGTGCCGCTTTCGCTTTCGGCCTCAGCAGTCCCGGTTTGGATCGTGAGGCCGGGTGCGAGCTTGTTGAGAATCTGCCGCGCCGAATGTTTGCCGAAGCCTATTGCGGCCATCAGATCGACAGCGGTCGCCAGGCCATAATCACCGGCGACACGCACCAGGTCTGCATCGTCAAGGCGTGCCATCGGAACCTTGTACTTGCGTGCCTCGCGCTCCAGCAGCTTTCGGCCTACTTCAATAGCGCGCTGGCGTTCATTTTCATTGAGCCAGTGCTTGATCTTGTTACGCGCACGAGGACTTTTGACAAAGGTGAGCCAGTCACGGCTTGGGTTGTGGCCGTTTTGCGTGATGATCTCGACAATGTCACCGTTGCGGAGCTTGGTGCGCAGCGGCACCATGCGGCCATTGACCTTGGCGCCTACGCAGGTATGGCCGACTTCGGTGTGTACCGTGTAGGCAAAGTCGATGGGTGTGCCATCGGCGGGAATTACGACCACCTTGCCTTTCGGAGTGAAGGTGTAAACCTCCTCCGGATAGAGATCCATCTTGAGGCTGGAGAGAAACTCGTTGGGGTCGGTCATCTCGCGCTGCCACTCGACGAGTTGCCGCACCCAGGCGAGACGCTGCTCATCTTTGGCCGAGATGACAGATTCGCCGGCTTTGTATTTCCAGTGCGCCGCGATGCCTTCTTCAGCAATGCGGTGCATCTCCTCGGTGCGGATCTGCACTTCGAATTGATGGCCGCCGTCGCCCATCACCGTGGTGTGAAGAGACTGGTAGAGGTTGGCGCGCGGAATCGCGATGAAGTCCTTGACGCGGCCCGGCACAGGACGCCAGAGCGCATGGATGAGGCCGAGTACGCCGTAACAGTCCGACTTGTCTTTGGTGATGATGCGGATGGCCAGAAGATCGAAGACCTGGTCGACGGAGCTTTGCGACTTCTGCAGCTTTTGCCAGATGGAATAGAGACGCTTAATGCGCCACTCGACACGCGCCTCGATGTTGTGTTCGCGAAGCTGATCGACGATTGCGTCTTCCACCTGCGTAAGAAACTGCTCGCCTTCGGCGCGGCGCGATTCTACGGCTTCGGAAAGGCGCTGATGGCTGACCGGGTCGGTGTATCGGAAGGCAAGATCCTCGAGCTCTCCGCGTACTTTGCCCATACCGAGCCGGTGTGCGAGAGGCGCGTAGATATCGAGTGTTTCGCGAGCGATCGCTTCCTGCCGCTCGGGCTTAAGGTGCTCGAGCGTGCGCATGTTGTGCAGCCGGTCGGCGAGCTTGATGAGCACTACGCGCACGTCGCTGACCATGGCCAGCAGCATCTTGCGCACATTCTCAGCTTGCCGGTCTTCGCGATTGGCGAACTCAATCTTGTCGATCTTGGTGACGCCGTCGACGATGTGCGCTACCTGTTCGCCGAAAGCTGCGGCGATTTCGGCGCTTGTCACCGGCGTGTCTTCTACTGCGTCATGGAGCAGGCCGGCAGCGATAGCCGTTGAATCGAGCTTCATCTCGGCGAGCACTTCGGCTACTTCGAGGGGATGAATGATGTAGGGTTCGCCGGATGCGCGCCGTTGATCGGCGTGATAGTGGACGCAGAACTCCCATGCTTTCTTGATGGGCGCGAGGTCTTCACTGGAGCGGCTGGCCTGAATCGTCTTGAGCAGGTTTTCGAATCGCCTTGCGATGGGGCCGTCGGTCAGAACAGTGGATATGGCCTTAGGCTCGCCGGTCGCGGCCTTCGGGGCAGACATTTGATTGCGACTGTCGGATTGCGACCCTGCGTCGGCATCTGCGCTCCCGGAGGAAATGGGAGATTCAGCGGTGGCTGCCGGAGCACTGCCATGGGGGGTCGCCATGCTTCATTATAGGCAGATGCGTTGACAATGGCATCAATCCTTTCGTGCAGTGCTTGAAAACAGGTTTCCTCTGGTCATCGTTCTCCGCGGCGATAGCCGGGAACGTGAAAGGCCGAATGCGACCGGAAGCGGTGCGGATGGTGCTCTGAAATTTGGGTGCGGGTCGCACTGCTGATCTAATAAAGGAATGTCGAGAGAGCGAAAAACAGGTTCCGGTAACACTGGTTCAAAAACTCAGCCTAAGCGCGTGGAATCGAAACGCGGGCAAAAACAAGAGCCGCTGCAACGCGAAGAAACGGCGGGAGTACGCATCAGCCGCCGGGCATCGGAGAGACTGCGTGCCGGTCACCTGTGGGTGTACTCGTCCGAGGTAGAAGCGGTTGCGGCGGGAGCAGCTGCGGGTTTGCTACCGGTGGCGGATAACCGAGGGATTCTGCTTGGAACGGGGTTGTATAGTCCGGCTTCGCAGATTGTGGTGCGCATGGTTTCGCGTGGATCGATCAGTGAGGCCCGTTGGTTGGAGTTGTTGGAAGCTCGGCTGCGGCGGGCGATTGCGCGGCGACGGCCAATGTTGGATGAGGCGACGGATTCATGCCGGCTAGTGTTTTCCGAGGCGGATGAGCTGCCGGGGATTGTGATCGACAAGTATGCCGATGTGGTGGTGCTGCAGTTGCTCAGCAAGGCGCTCGATTCGGCTGCGGTGCGGGAGCGGTGTGCGGCGGTGCTCAGGGAGGAGATGGGTGGCTCGGTTGCGGGGCTGACGGTGTGGGAGCGGGCCGATCCGCGGATTCGGGAGCTGGAGGGGCTTTCTGCGCCGGGTACTGCGCCGTTGTTTGCTGCCGATCTGGAGAAGCCTGCGGCTGCTGCGACGTTTCGGTTGCATGGGCTGCAATTTCAGTTTGATGTGAGTGCGGGGCAGAAGACCGGGGCGTTTCTGGATCAGCGGCAGAATTATGCGGCGGCTGAGCGGTGGGCTCGAGAGTTGGGCTTGAAGCGGGCGCTGGATGTCTGCACCTATCAGGGTGGGTTTGCGCTGCACCTGGCACGGGTTTGTGAGCGGGTGATTGGTGTGGATGCTTCGCGGGCTTCGCTGGAAGTGGCGGAGCGGAATCTGCTGCGAAACCGGGAAAGCGGGCAGATTGCGGCGGGAACGGAAGTGGAGTGGATCGAGGCGGATGCTTTTGATTTGCTGCGGGACTGGGCTGCTTCTGCGAGTGCGGAGAAGTGGGATGCGATTGTGCTGGATCCGCCGGCGTTTGCGAAGTCGAAGAGGGCGGTGGAGGGGGCGCTGCGGGGGTATAAGGAGTTGAATCTGCGGGCTTTGCGGATGATTTCGCCGGGTGGGCTGCTGGTTACGTGTTCGTGTTCGCACCATGTGGGCTGGCAGGAGCTGATCGACACCGTCGCCTCAGCGGCGGCGGATGCGGGGCGGCGGGTGACGGTGCTGGAGCGGCGCGGGGCGGCGCTGGATCATCCGATGGTGCTGACGCTGCCGGAGACTGAGTATCTGAAGTGCCTGATCTGCCTTGTGGATTGAGCCTCAGTTCTGGAGAGTTTGCGGGCGGAGGGCAGCCGATTGCGCTGCGCAATATTCGCTGGGCGCTGCGCAATGCCTGAGTAGGGATGTGCAATCGGCGCGGAAGTTGGGGGAGGGAAACGGGAGATGAATGAGACGAATGGACGGCTGGCGCTGACCGGACGATTTACGGAAGCGGTGGACTATGCACGGCGGCTGCACACCGAGTATCGCAAGGGGACCGACATACCTTACATGGCTCACTTGCTTGGGGTGGCGGCGCTGGTGATGGGCGAGGCCGGCGGTCTGGTTCCGGTGACGGAGGAGATGGTGATTGCGGCGCTGCTGCACGACGCGGTGGAGGACCATGGCGGGATGCCGCGGTTGCGGGAGATCGAGCAGCGTTTTGGCCCGGAAGTGGCGCGGATGGTGGCAGGACTTTCGGACACCTTTGCCGAGGACCACGATAAGAAGGAAGGCTGGGAGGAGCGCAAGAATGCTTACCTGGCGAGGCTGCGCGAAGAGGGCGACGACATAGCGCTGATTTCGGCAGCGGATAAGCTGTACAATGCGCAGTCGATCCTCGACGCCTATCGCGAGATTGGGGATGCGGTATGGGCGCGGTTCAAGCGCGGGCCGGAGAAGCAGATGTGGTATTTCCGGGAACTACTGGAGGCGTTTCGGGCGCGGCCGCGGAACCGGATTGTGGTGGAGTTGGAGCGGGTGGTGGGGGAGTTGGCGACGGTGACGGAGGTGCGGTGATCTCAGAGCGGCTCAGGTCTCGATGGAGATGATCGAGCAGCCTTTTGTGGTTCCCACCTTTCGCGAAGTACGCGAGGAATGGGAACCCGGCGGCCCAGGGTTGAATATTTTCTGCTGATGCCTTGTACTTCTACATATCAGAGGTGTATATGTAGAAGCACAAGGTATGACGACTCCATCTAAATTCGACCTTCCGCAGGGAACGCTGGATCTGCTGATTTTGCGCGTGGTTGCGCCTGGGCGTGTTCATGGCTATGCGATTGCGCAGCGTATTCAGGCGATTTCGAAAGAGGCGCTGCAGGTTCAGCAGGGCTCGCTTTATCCTGCGCTTCATCGGCTGGAGAACAAGAAGTTTCTGGTGGCCGAGTGGGGTCCGACGGAGACTGGGCGCGAGGCGAAGTTTTACCGGCTCACGAAGGCCGGGGAAGCCCAACTGCGCACGGAGACCGAGAGCTGGGCGCGGTTGACCGAGATTGTCGGCATGATTCTCAAAGACCCGCAAGGAGAACTCTCATGAGCTGGCTGCAACGTCTTTTTCGAACACGACGGGTGGAGCAGCAGCTCGACTCGGAGCTTCGCTTTCATTTCGAGTCGCAGGTTGCGGATAAGGTTCACCGCGGCATGGCGGAGGCAGACGCACGCCGTGCGACACGGCTGGAGTTTGGCGGTATGGAACAGATCAAGCAGGAGTGCCGGGAGAGCCGCGGGACGCTTTGGGTTGCGTCGATTGTGCAGGATCTGAGCTTTGGGCTGCGGATACTTGCCAGATCGCCGGGCTTTTCGGTGACGGCTATCCTTGTGCTGGCGCTGGGCATTGGCGTTAACACGATGGGGTTCAGCCTTTACAACCTGCTTGCGCTGCAATCGATTCCGGTGCGTGATCCGCAATCGCTGGTAGGTCTGAGCGCCGGTCGCCGGAGAATATCACGCCGGGTATTCCCTGGAACTCGATTGTCTTTTATCGCGATCATGCTAAGACGCTGGAAGGCGTGATGGCGACGTTGAGTGGGTCGCCGACGATGCTGGACCGCGATGAGCAGAGGGTGCGCCCCAGCTTTGTGACCGCGAACTATTTCAGCGAGCTGGGTGCGACTGCGGCGGCGGGGCGTCTCTTTGACGCGACGCGCGAAGACTCGGAGGGCTCGGCTCCGGTGGCGGTGCTGAGTTACCGATTCTGGCTGACTCGGTATGCGGGCGATCCGACGATTGTTGGAAAGACGATTCACCTGGGAGGGAAGCCGGCGACGGTAATTGGGATCACGGCGGAGTCTTTCGCGAACATTGGAATGCGCGATCCGGATCTGTGGCTGCCGATTCTGCAGCACTCGTATTTTGTGGATGGGAGCAAGGCGCTGGGCGATCCGAATTTTTTCGGGATTGATTGTGGCGAGCGCGCGACTGGCTCCCGGGGTCACTGTCTCTCAGGCGGCGCAGGAATTGCTGGCGCTGACGAACCAATTGAGAAAGCTATATCCCACGGTGATATGGGATAACGAGTATGTCCGGGTTTCGCCGGGAGCGCATTTTATGGAGTTCGACGACCATGCTTTCCCGGTTCTGGGATTGGCGGGATTGCTGGTGCTGCTGATTCTTGCGGTTGCGTGCGCGAACCTGGGCGGGTTGCTGATGGCGCGTGGAGTGAGCCGCCAGCAGGAGATCCAGATTCGCGTCTCGGTGGGCGCGCGCAGGTCGAGGATTTTCAGACAACTGTTTACAGAGAGCCTATTGCTGGCTTTTCTGGGGGCGATGGCTGCGCTGCCGATCAGCTATGTGGTGTTGCGGGCTACGCTGGTCTATGCCGATGCGCCGAGCTGGATGAGTGCGGCTCCGGACTGGCGAGTGATCCTCTTTACGGCTGCGATTGGATTGATTGCCGCGTGTTTCTTTGGGCTGATGCCGACGCTGCAGATGGTGAGGCGGAAGCGCGGCAAGATGTTCGCGCACCAGTTTGTGATTTGCGTGCAGGTGGCGGCGAGTTGTGTGCTGCTGATTCTTGCCGGGCTGCTGGTGCGGGCGACGCTGCACACGATCTATGCCGACCCGGGGTTTGCTTACGAGCAGGTGCTCTCGATCGACTCCGGCTTGCGCGATCATGGGTATACGCCGGTTGCGGCCCAGGCTTATCTTGACCAGTTGCAGGATCGCCTGCGCGCGGTTCCGGGAGTGGTGTCGGTTTCGATGGCGTTCGATCCGCCGCTGGTCAACGACATGGTCATGATCACGTCGATTGACGTGGACGGTCGCAAGGTTATGATCTACCCGAACTGGGTGGGGCCGGAATTCTTTCAGACGATGGGGATTCCGCTGCTGCGCGGGCGATATCTGCGCCGCGGCGAGAAGCATGCGGTGGTGCTGAGCGATTCTCTGGCGCGTAAGCGATGGCCGGGCGAAGACCCGATCGGCAAGCTATGGGGGAACAGCAAGGACGTTGTGGTTGGAGTGGTGGGCAATACGCGCGCGATGGAGCTGAACAATACGGACGCGACGGAGATGTACTATCCGCCAACGGATGACTATGTGCCGGGGATGTTTGTGCTGGTGAAGACTGCCGGCGCTCCGAGCGGGATTGCTCCGGCGATTCAAGCGATCACCGCGAAGCTGGATAGCAAGCTTGCTCCTACGATCACGCTACTCAAGACGGGCTTTCACAAGAATGTGGCACAGGCAGAGCAGATCACGGCGATTATCAGCCTGCTGGGCGGTGTGGCTATTTTTCTGGCGGTGGTGGGGCTGCTTGGACTGGTGAGCTATGCCGTTTCGCAGCGGACGAAAGAGATCGCTGTGCGGCTGGCGCTGGGAGCTAACCGGACGGAGATTTTCTCGACGGTGTTGCGTCGATTTGCGGCGCCGGTGCTTATCGGTCTGGGGGGTGGGGTGGCGATCACGGCTGCATTGTCGCAGATTCTGCGGCGCGTGCTTTATGGGATCAGCGGACTGGACCCGATCAGTTATGTCGGCGCGATAGCTCTGTTGTGCGGGGTGTTGATGGCTGCTGCTTTGCTGCCGATGCGGCGGGTTTTCCGGATCGATATTGCGCGGATTTTGCATGCGGAGTGAGGGGTGTGGAAAGTGGGATACATCGGATCTCCAGTGGTTAGAACGGTGGGCTACGCGCCAAGCTGCTAAAGAAGCATATTTTCGGAAATAAGTGGCCTGACTTCGAGTGCGAAGTATGGGAGTAGATATAGTTAGGCCCGCTTTCCTCTGAGAATGCGAAGGGTAGCGTACCCGGTCAGATAGATTTCTTACGAATCAGCGATTCCATGTTTCGCCTGATGTTGTTTTCCGCTTGATTTCCGGGACCATTGAGCCAATACTTCGGTGGTTTCCTAATCAAGATCAGGAGAAGCACGTGAATATACAGGCTGCGATCAATGCGGGTTTATTTGTCCAGTTTGTTTATAACAACTGGAAGGCTGTACCCCAGAGCACGAACCTGGATGGACGCGCGGTTGTTGCGTCCAATGGAGCTCCGATCATTCCGGGAAAGAACTACAACGTACTCAAGACAATTTACTCGAACGATCTGGCAACGGATCTCTGCCCGAACAGGCCGCTGGTTGAAGGATACAAAACGCTCGGAATTGTTGCGCAGAATGCGGCCGATGCGACGGATGTGGTGATTGCGGTGCGTGGGACCGACGGGATTTATGAATGGCTGCAGGACGTCAAGTTTCTGCCTCGGCCGTTCCCCAATGTTCCTGGTTCGGGACTGACGGAAGATGGCTTTACTGACATGTATTTGTCATTTTCACTGACGCCTTCGCCGTCGTCCACGTTTATGGAGGATGTAGTTGCGCTTCTGCCTCCGAAGGCTACAGTTATGGTTACGGGCCACAGCCTGGGCGCGGCGCTGGCTACGCTACTTGCGCTTGATCTGGCCGTACACACGCAGTTTGCGATCAGTGTGTATACGCTGGCGAGTCCGCGGGTGGGCGATCTCTCGTTTCATAATCTCTACAATCACGTGGTTGAGAGCACCTATCGGGTGGCAAACCGTCTGGACATTGTGCCGAAAACACCGCCTCCGCTGTTTTACTTTCATGTGGGCGATGAAACGGAGCTTGTGCCGGGGCAGGATCTCAAGTTCGATCTCGGATGTGAGCACCATCTGACTTCGTACTTCAACATGCTGGCGAAGCTGATCGGGCAGCAGGGGCAGTATCCGATTGATGCGGGTTGCTTGCAGTGATATTGGAAAAGCGGACGACGAATCAATGAATCAATGCCGACTGCTTTTTGAAATCGCCGAGGCACTTGTTCTGGCTGCGATCGCGGACGGCGCGGAGTGCGGTGAGAGCTCTTGCAGCCCCATCCTTCGCAAGAGAACCCGAAGGGTTGGTACTGCAGGATTCCTGGAGGACGAGAACGGTGGGTCTCGCCTCCGTAGTTATTGAATGGTCACGGTGAGCGGTACCGTTTGCTGAATCGCGCCCGATGTGGCGATCACAGAGACGCTGGCGTTGACTGGTTTGGGGGCAGATGATCCTCCGCAGCCGGAAAAGAGTGCAAGGCCACAGGTCGCGACGGCGACCAGCACAAACAATTTGAGGGAACGCCGGCGTCGCCATCCGAAGACAGCGAGCGCGAGGGCCAGCGTTGGTCCGGCGGGCTCGGGTAAGTGGCGGCCAGGCTGCTGATCCGGAGGAGACAGGTTGGCGGTGGACGAAGCGGAAATGGTCAGCGTGGTGGTGGCTGGGGTTCCTCCAGATGGGGTGACGGAGGCGGGTGAAAAGCTGCAGGTGACTCCGGAGGGCAGGCCTGAGCAACTGAAGGTGGTAGCCGAGGCGAAGCCATTCTGCGGAGCGATGGAGATCACGGCGGTGCCGGTCTGGCCGGGCGAGATGGTGAGCGAGGTAGGGTTGACGGAGATAGAGAACGCAGGCGGCGGCAGGTTGATGGTGTAGGTTGCTGAAGCCACCGGGCTACTGATGTAGCCCGGAGCAATGGCGATGGCGTTGAGGGTTTCCGTAGCGGAGACAGAGAGGGAGCCGGAGTAGGGGGTAGAAGCGGTGGTGGGCGTGGAGCCGTCCGCGGTGTAGTAAATGGTTGCTCCAGCAGTGGCATCCGTGATGGCCACACTCTGAATCGAGGTGTACGTGCCGGCTGAGGGAGAGAATACAGGCATAGCTGCAGGTGGGGTGATGGTGTAGGTTACCGAGGCCACGGGACTGATGGTGTACCCGGTGGCTGTAGCTATTGCGCTGATGGTTTCCGTAGTGGCGACGGAGATAGAGCCGGGGTAGAGAGTAGAGGCGGTAGTGGGCGTTGAGCCGTCGGTGGTGTAGTAGATGGCTGCGCCTGGTGTGGCGTCAGTGATGATGACGGTCTGGGTTGAGGTGTAGGTGCCGGCTTGTGGCGAGAATATGGGCGAGGCCGCTGGTCTAGTGATGGTATACGCGGCTGACGCGACAGCGCTGTTCGAGTAGCCGGCAGCGGTGGCGATAGCATCGACAGTTTCTGTTGTCGAGACTGAAATTGAGCCGGAGTAGAGGGTAGAGGCAGTGGTGGGCGTGGAGCCATCGGTGGTGTAGTAGATGGCTGCACCCGTCGTGGCGTCGGTGATGGTGACGGTCTGGGTCGAGGTGTAGGTACCGGCGGAGAGGGAAAGGCTTGGAGTGGCTACCTGCGGTGTAGCCAGGCAGGCGGGCGATGGCTGGCTGCTGGCCAAGCTGTGCAGAGCCGAGGCATTCTGTTGCGGGCTGGCGGGAGCAGGGGTGAACTTCGCTCCCGAAGTACGCACGATTTTGGGAGCAACGCTGGAGCCGGTTGCTTCAGCGGGGGTTTTAGCTGTAGCGTTCATGCCTTGAACGCCTTCCGATCGAAATTCAATGTGCGGGCCCGTGATCTTTGGCTTGCTGACGCCAGCCGAGCCGGGAGTTGCGGGACAGCCCGGCGAAGAGGCGGTGCCTGAGGTGCTCGATCCGTCGTAGACGGCGTCGCCGTAATAATATGCAGTCCAACTTATTGAAAATGGACCGATAGGGCCATCGTAGCTTTCACCGTCTACAAAAGGGTAAATACCAGGCCCCGAACCCCAGGTGCTGCTGAGTTGAAGCTGGTAAGGAAGGGGGAAATTGTAGTTGAAGCTATCTGTGAAGATGAGAAATCCGGTGGGGGGTGGACCGGGAACAGATGGGGTGAGGGAAACACCGACGGAAAAATAGAACGCATTGTCACCAGGAAAACCATCGCAGTTAGTCAGGGTGATCTCGGCGGGAACAAAGACTGCCAAGGTGGTGCCGATCCTGGAAGGAACAGGATAGGCAGTGTTACCGGTTTCTTGCGCGAGTGCGAACTCACTGACAAATGCATTGCTGTTGGATGGGGAGGCTTGATTGGTGGTCTGGAAGGCTCCTGGAGTAGTTGGGAAATCTGCAGAATTTGCGCTACCGGTTACAAACACGTCTCCAACTGAGTCGAGCGCAAGTGCAGTAGCTCCGTCGTTGGAACTTCCGCCCAACAGAGTGGCGTAGTTCAACTCCGTCGCCGCGGGATTCAGCTTGATTACGAAAGCGGAATTCTGTGTGGAGGACGGCGTAGGAAGCGCGTCTGACGTGGCTTGAAATCCGGCAGGTAAACTGGCGCTGACTGCGGGTACATTGCCGGTGACGTAGGCCGCACCCGAACTGTCTATTGCCAAACCGCTTATCGTAGTTCCGACGCCCTCCAGATAGGTTGAGTATGCGAGCGTCGAACCACCCTGATTGAGTTTCGTCACGAAGCCGGAGGAGCCGTCAAAATCGGATGCTCCTTCCAGCACTCCTGCAGTTATCGGGAAGTCGTATGAAGTTGCAGTTCCCGCCACGTATGCATTTCCATTGGCGTCGATGGCAATCGCGCTTGCAGTGTCACCCGTGGCTGGTGGTAGAGGACTAAAATCACCTGAAGCAGGTCCCTGCCCTGAGCCGCCGAGATATGTGGAATAGACTTCGGAGGCTCCAGCGGGGTTTAGTTCGGTGACGAAGGCATTGGATGGGCCATGCAACGTGCCTTGGAAGGCTGATGCAGTCACCGGAAAATTCCCGGAGGCCGTACTTCCAGCGATATACGCATCTCCGGAACCGTCAACCGCGATTGCATTTCCATAATCGCCCTCAGTGAAGTACGGGTAGGAACCCTGAACGCCGCTTCCGCCGAGGTAGGTGGCGTAGAGGAGCGATGTGCCGCCGGGACTCAGCTTGGCAACGAAGGCGTTTGAGGTTACCGCGGTGCCTGCGTACATCGGCTGGAATGCTGCGTCGCTCACTGGGAAGTCCGGAGAATAGGTATATCCCGTGACGTAGGCGTTGCCGCCGGTGTCCAAAGCGATGGCCTGGGAGACATCGCCAAGTGCTTGAGAGGACTGGTTGCCGCTCCCGCCCAGATAGGTGGAGTAGGTGAGAGCGTCTCCGTTAGCGGTCAACTCGGCGACGAAGGCCGTGGGAGCGCCTGCGGTCTTGGAGGGATTAGCTGCGAGAAGCGCGGTACAGGTGACGGGGAAGTCTGTGGAGTAGGTTGCTCCGGTGACGTAGGCGTCGCCGACTGCGTCAAGGGCGATGCCGTAGCCGTAGTCACCTCCGGAGCCGCCGAGGAAGGTGGAATAGACGAGCGCGGTGCCGGTGGGATTGAGCTTGCTGATGAAAACCGTGGGTTCGTTCTTGACTGCATTGTCCTGCGTCTGGAACGAGCCCGAGGTCACGGGAAAGTTGGTGGAAAAGGTGGTGCCGACGACATAGGCATCTCCGGCGGAATCGAGAGCGATGCCGTTGCCCTGATCTCCACCGCTGCCACCGAGGTAAGTCGAATACACCAGGACGGGGTCGATGATGAGCGGTCGAGCATGATTGTAGCGGCCGAGGGTAAAAGTTACCCTGTTTTCGCCGAGGAGCCGGTAACTGGAATCAATGGGGATGCGGTGGCTGCCTGCATGATCGGCCTGCTGGTAGGTGAAGGGTTTAAGCAGGCGCAGTGAAGGCTGTCCGGGTTCCAATGCGAGAATGAGGTCTCCGGTGGCCGGGTCAAGAGTTACCCGGCGGGCGCCGTTGAGTGACAGGACAATCTTCGACGGGTCAGCGTGAGGGGCGACGATGAAGTCGTGTTCGAGGCGGTGCTGGTTGCCGTAGTAGAGCAGGTCTACGCCGTCATAGACTGACCGGTAGCGGATGCGGCCGTAGTTGGGAATGCCTGTTTTCCAGAGAGCGGGGTTGTTGCCCAGGAAGTAGTTCGTCCGGGTGATCTGCGGGTCTTCGCGTGAGGCGGCTGCGTTTGGATTGGCGCCGGCCAGAGCGATGTCGATCGCGGAGGATTGGCGAGATGCGCCGGTTGAGTTTCTAAGCGCGAAGACGGCCCGGTTGGGACGCAGCAGAAGGGTGTATCCCTGACCGAGAGAGAGATATTGCACAGAGGGATCGGTCTGGCCCTGATTGACCTCGAAGCTTAGCGGCAACTTGCCGTAAGACGCGACCACGCGAGGGTCTGGGCGGGATGGGGATATTTGGGGGAAGGCGTTTACGCTGGTTAGGGGAATCGACAGGAATGCAAAGGTCTGCAGCAGTACGAAGGGTCTCATATAGGCTCCCATGGGGATGGTCGCTCGATGTTGCGAGGGAAGATTGCGCAGCTTCGCGTCTGCGTTCTCTATGTATGGGCAGCGAGGGTACTCCGGGCGGAAGGGAGTTACAAGTTAAATCTTGCTGCAATCCGGGGTCTTATGGATGGATCAGATGGGCGCAGGAAACCTCAGGTCCCGCATGCGAGACCCTGGCTGCTCTTCCATAAGCGGTTCGGACCAGTTAGAGGGCTACGGAGGCCGCGCGGGGGCTTACTCCGCTTAGTTCGGCGGCTCGGGCTTCGGCGTAGGCTGCTGCTCCTAACAATGCTGCGCGGGATTCGAGGATTACGCGCACGGGCATGTTGATCAGGAGTTGGCTGAGGCGGCCTTTGTCGGTGAAGCTGCGCATGAAGGTGCCGTCCTTGAGCTTGTCAAGGATGCGTGGGGCGATGCCGCCGCCCAGGTAGATTCCGCCGATGGAGAGGACCTTGAGGGCGAGGTTGCCGGCTTCGGCTCCATAGGCGGAGACGTGCATATCTAAAGTTCTCTCGCAGAGCTCGCTTTTGGCAGAGAGGGCGAGCTCGGTGATGACGGCGTTGGGGTCTTCGGAGGCGATGCGGTCGGCGAGCCAGGTGGGCTCTTCCATGCCGCGAACGTCGCGCAGGAATTCATAGATGTTGGTGAGGCCCATGCCGGCGACGACGCGCTCGAAGCTGATGCGGCCGTTGTATTTCTGCTTGAGGAAGCGGAGGAGGTCGATTTCATCCTCGTTGCGGGGGGCGAAGTCGGCGTGGCCGCCCTCGGAGGGATAGGGGACGTGGTGCTTGCCGTTCCAGATGAGGATGCCTTCGCCCAGGCCCGTGCCGGCCGAAATGAGGGCGCGGTTGCCCATCTGGCTGGGGTCTCCTTCAGAAAGGGTGAAGATCTGGTTGGGCTTAAGCTCGGCGATGCCGTAGCCGTTGGCTTCGAGGTCGTTGATGAGGAAGACGTGGTCGATGGCGAGGTTGCGGGCGAGCTCGCGGCTGTCGAGAGTCCAGGGCAGGTTGGTGAGGCGCAGGCGGCCGTCGCGGACGGGGCCGGGGACGCCGAAGCAGGCGGAGGAGACGGAGTCTGCAGCGAGGAATTCGCGGACGATTTCTTCGAGGCCGGAGTAGTCCTTAGCAGGGTAGCGTTCGTCGCGTTTGTGAGTGAGGCTGCCGCCATCGAAATCGTACAGCGCCAAGTGTACCTTGGTGCCGCCTACGTCGCCTGCAAGAATCATCGAACTCTCTCCAAGTGGCCCTTTCCGTCTGCGCCAGGAGGGGGTAGTTCGGCGGCGGCGGCCTTATCCAACAGCAAAGTGAGTATACCGCTTGCGGGCCAGATGAGTTGTGAGGGCAGGGCTTCTACATCTTTGGGGCCGGTGAAGACTTGTTTGGCGCGGTCGGCCTTGTCGGCGCCGGCGATGAGGAAGAAGACTTCGCGGGCGTGGTTAATGACGGGCCAGGTGAGAGTGATGCGCCAAGTGTTCATTTGCGGGACGTGGTTGGCGGCGACGAGGCGGCCGATTTCGTGAATGGCTTCGGTGTGGGGGAAGAGAGATGCGCAGTGGCCGTCGGGGCCCATACCGAGGGTGAGGATGTCGAAGCGGGGGGATTCGGCGCCTTCGAGGCGAAAGGAGCGGCGGAGGTCGAATTCGTATTCGGCGGCGGCAACCTCGGGCTCGAGCTCGCCCTGCATGCGATGGACCTGCTCAGGACGGATGGGGACGCGGTCGAGCAGGGCTTCCTTGGTCATGCGGTAGTTGGAGTCGGGGTGGTCGGGCGGGACGGTGCGCTCGTCGACGAAGTAGAGTTCGATTCGGGACCAGGGCATGCGGGAGACGAAGGGCTGCGCGGGGTCGGCGAGGATGTGGAAGGTGGCCTTGGGGGTTGATCCGCCAGAGACGGCGATGCGGCAGCGGCCGCGGGCTTCTACGGCTTCTTCGGTGAGCTCAAGAATGTGATGAGCGGCGCGCAGGGCCAGTGCTGCGGGGTCGGGGTCGATGGTGTAGTTGATGCGGAGATTTGAGGACATTGGAACTCCGAGAACCAGGGAATAGGGACCAGGGATTAGGGAATAACAAACAAAATCAACTTGGACAAGTGAAGCTTTGGTTTCACGGTCGCAGTCTCTTCATCATTGCTACCAACATGCGGCCGACTTCTTCTGAGATGCCGATTACCGAATTTCGTTTGTCATCACGGCCTAGTCCTAGTTCTGCCGCCAGGATGAGCTGGGTTTCGAGTTCACAGTTAGAGCCGCGGGCGTGACCGAGAAATTGCAGGTATTCTCCGCGCGTTGAGCGACCGTAGCCCTCCGCTATGTTGCTTGCAATCGAGACAGCTGCGCGTCTGAGCTGGCTGGTTAGGCCGAATTGTTCTGTGGACGGAAAGTCCGCTGTGAGTCTGTAGACCGCTACTGTCAGTTGGACGGTACGTTGCCAAACCAGTAAGTCTTTGAAGGAATCACCCATCTGCGTTTGCCCTTAAATTTCTGTTACCGCAGATGGATAAGTGAATCAATTTGGTGCTGAGGTCCAGGAAGATGCCTTGCGCTTTTGCTTGTTATTCCCTAATCCCTGGTCTCTATTCCCTGCTTTAGAGTTTGCGCCAGGCGTGGCCGTCTTTGGCCAGGAGCTCGTCGGCGCAGTCGGGGCCCCAGGAGCCGGCGGCGTAGTTGGGGAAGGTCTGGGGTCTCTTGCCGGCCCAGGCTTCGAGGACGGGGGTGTAGAGCGCCCAGGTGGTTTCGACGCCGTCGCGGTGGGCGAAGAGGGTCTGGTCGCCGAGCATGGCGTCGAGGAGCAGGCGCTCGTAGCCGTTGGCAGTGGATTTGCCGAAGGCTTTGGCGTAGTCGAAGTCCATGGTTACGGGGCAGACGGCCATGGACTGGGTGCTGGGCACCTTGGCCCCGAAGCGGAGGCTGATGCCTTCGTCGGGCTGGATGCGGATGGTGATGACGTTGGGCTGGATTGGGCCGCAGTCGCCGACGCCGCCGCGGTTGAAGATGAGCATGGGCGGCTGCTTGAACTGGACGGTGACTTCGGTGACGCGCTTGGCCATGCGTTTGCCGGCGCGGATATAGAAGGGAACGCCGGCCCAGCGCCAATTGTCGATGCCGAGCTTGAGGGCGGTGAAGGTTTCGGTGCCGGAGTTGGGATCGACGCGGTCTTCCTGGCGGTAGCCGGGGACGGCTTCGCCTTTGATGGAGCCGGGACCGTACTGGCCGCGGACTATGTTTTCCATGGGGATGGGCGGGATGGCCTGCCAGACCTTGAGCTTTTCGAGGCGGACCGACTGCGACTCGAAAGACATGGGTGGTTCCATGGCTACGAACGATAAAAGCTCCATGACGTGGTTCTGGACGACGTCGCGCAGGGCTCCGGCTTTTTCGTAGAAGGGCCCGCGGCCTTCGACGCCGAGGGTTTCGGCGGCGGTGATCTGGATGTTGTCGATGTAGTTACGGTTCCAGACGGGCTCGAAGATGCCGTTGGCGAAGCGGAAGACGAGGATGTTCTGTACGGTCTCTTTGCCGAGGTAGTGGTCGATACGGAAGATCTGGCGCTCGGCGAAGACGGAGTTGACCTGGCGATTGAGCGCCCTGGCGGATTCGAGGTCGTGGCCGAAGGGCTTTTCGATGACGGCGCGGACGGAGCCGTCGGACGGCTTGGCCATCTTCTGGGAGCCGAGGTTCTCGATGATCTCGGTGAAGTACTCGGGAGCGACGGAGAGATAGAAGAGGCGGTTGCCGCCGATGCCGTGCTGCTTTGCGACGTTGTCGAGCTCGGCTTTGAGCTTCCCATAAGCTGCCGCGTCGTCGAAGTTCATGGCGAAGTAGTGGATCTTTTTGACGAAGGCGTCGAGTTTGGGGTCGTCGGCGGGGACGCTGCCGAACTCGACTATGCCGGTGCGCATATCCTGGGCGAACTCGTCACCGAGGGGGCGGCGGGCGACGCCGACGATAGCGAACTCCTTGGGCAGCAGGCCGACCTGCTCGAGGTGGTAGAGAGCGGGCAGGAGCTTGCGCTTGGTGAGGTCGCCGGAGGCACCGAAGATGACTACGACGGTGGGCTCGGGGATGCGGAGACTGTTGGTGGGAACCTGGGAGAGATCTTCGGGATTGATGGTCAGTTCGGCGGTGGCCATGATTGCCCCTTGTGCAGCTTCTAGCTGGAGGGTTGGTACTCGAAGCGTTACAGTATCCCACATCTCAGAATCGAGATGTGGGGCACCCGACAGTTTCAGCTCCTAGCAAGATGCTGGGAGGCTTAGAGAAGTTGCGGTGGAGTCCCACATCTCAAAATCGGGAGTGGGGACGGGCATTTGTGGTCCCCACCCTTTCCGCAACTCAGTGGAAAGGATGGGGCATCCGGCTCGATACTTGAGGTCTGCAGTATCCCACATCTCAAAATCGAGATGTGGGGCACCCCGATTCATGGTGACTCAATTCAAAAAGCAGATCCTTCGCTTCGCTCAGGATGACAACCTGCGAAAGATGAAGAATCTCGTTGCAGATTAGTCGTGCTTGACTGCGTGGCCGCCGAAGGCATTGCGCTGGATGGCGAGCATGCGGTCGGTGAAGTTATTTTCTTCGCGGGAGCGGATGCGCCGGATGAGCGACTCGGTGATGATCGGCGCGGAGACATTGAGGTCGATGGCTTCGAAGACGGTCCAGCGGCCTTCGCCGGAGTCGACGACATAGGCTTCAAGGCCTTCGAGGGTGGGATTCTTCTCGAGCGCATCGGCGGTGAGGTCGAGCAGCCAGGAGCGAACGACGGAGCCGTACTGCCAGATTTTTGCGATCTGGGGCAGGTTGAGGTCGAGGGATTCCTTCTTTTCCATGATGGTGAAGCCCTCGGCGTAGGCCTGCATCATGCCGTATTCAATGCCATTGTGGACCATCTTGACGAAATGGCCGGCGCCGGCGGGGCCGACGTGTCCCCAGCCCTTGTCGGGGGCGGGGGCGAGGGCTTCGAAGATGGGGCGGATTTTTTCGACGTGTTCCTTGTCGCCGCCGACCATCATGCTGTAGCCCTCTTTGAGACCCCAGACGCCGCCGGAGGTGCCGCAATCGACGTAGCCGAAGCCTTTGGCGGTGACTTCGCCGTGGCGGCGGATGGTGTCTTTGTAGTTGGAGTTGCCGCCGTCGATGATGATGTCGCCGGGTGAGAGAAGCTTCTCGAGCTTGGCGATGGTTTGATCGACGGGATCGCCGGAGGGCACCATCATCCAGACGGCGCGCGGGGCCTGAAGTTTGGAGACCATGTCTTCGAGGCTGTTTGCGCCGACGTTGCCGCTGGCGGTGAGTTTAGAGACGGCCTCAGCGCTGAAATCGAAGCCGACTACCTGATGACCGGCGAGGTGGATGCGATCCGCCATGAAGCCGCCCATTTTTCCGAGGCCGATAAGTCCGAGTTGCATGTGAAGCTCCTTTTCAGTGGACAGTGGACAGTGGACAGTGATCAGTCGGTTCGCTAGAGAATGCCGAGATATGCGAGATCACTGCGAAGTTTATCTTCGCTTTGAAACTGGATGGCGTGCATGCCGGCTGCTGCGGCTGCCGCGGTGTTGTTGGCGCGGTCGTCGATGAAGACGACGCGTTCGCCGGGGAGGCTCAGGATATCGAGGGCGCGACGATAGATGTCAGCGTCAGGCTTGCGCATGCCGAGAAAAGCAGAGCAGAACTGTACGTCGAGATACCGATCGATGCCGTACTTGCGCATGCGATATTCGTGCAGGTAGCGAGACTCGTTGTTGAGGGTGCCGATGAGATATTCTCCGGATTCGGCAAGGTCGCGGACGACGGGTATTGCGGTTGCGGGAATAGGGAGCGAGACAGCTTTCATCGCCTCGATGAAAGCGTCCTCGGTAAAGGAACGCGGCTCATAGAAGATGGTTTCTTTGAGGTAACCACCGATGGTGATGATGTCCCGCTCCCAGTCGTCGTTTGGCTTTTCATGGCGCGACTCGAAGGCTTCACGATCGAGGCCGAAGTTCTGCATCAAGACGGCACGCTCTTTGTGATCCCAGCCGTTGGTCAGCATGACGCCGCCGACGTCGAAGAGGATGGCTTCGAAGGAACTGCCGTTGGCACCCGGGGAAGCAGGCATGTCTACGGACCTTTGTGTTGTGAGGGACCAGGGATCAGGGACCAGGAGGCGTCAGAGATCAGGGGTCAGTTGATGGAGACTGTGGGTGTGAAGCGTGAGTGTGGGTATGTTGCTTTTCACACTTCACACTCACACTTTGCGATCTGCTACTTACCGAGCAGTGCTTTCGCCTTCGCGGCTACGTTCTCGGGGCTGAAGCCGAGGTTTTTCATGGCAATGGGGCCGGGTGAAGAGGCGCCGAAGCGGTCGAGGCCGATGACATCGCCTTTGCCGCCGACGAGGAACTTCCACCAGCCGAGGGTTGCGCCTGCTTCGATCGCGATCTTAGGCACGCCGGGAAGTAGGATGGAGTCGCGGTAGGCCTGTGTCTGCTCATCGAAGATCTTCCAGCTTGGGAGCGAGACGACGCGGGCTTTGATGCCGGATTCGGCGAGGAGCTTGGCGCTGTCGATGGCGAGCCAGACTTCGGAGCCGGTGGCGATGAGGACGATGTCGGGATTCTCGGCTTCGTGAACGACGTATCCGCCCTTGCTGACGCCGGCGTAGGTATCGACGGTGGCGGGATCGAAGACGGGTAGGTCCTGGCGGGTAAGAGCCATGAAACAGGGGTGGTTGCGCTCGACGGCGAGACGCCAGGCTGCTGCGGTTTCGTTCGCGTCGGCGGGGCGGAAGTCGGTGAGGAAGGGAACCGCGCGGAGAGCCATCAGGTGCTCGATGGGCTGGTGGGTGGGGCCGTCTTCGCCGAGGGCGACCGAGTCGTGGGTGAAGATGAAGAGCGAGTGGGTCTGCATGATGGCGGCCATGCGCAGGGCCGATTTGCAGTAGTCGGTGAAGGTGAAGAAGGTGGAACCGAAGGGCAAGAGGCCACCGTGAGCGGCGATGCCGTTGACGGCGGCGCACATGGCGAACTCGCGAACGCCGAAGTAGACGTTGCGGCCGGTGGGGTCGACGTGGAAGTTACCGCTGTCCTTGAAGATGGTTTTGGTGGAGGCGGTGAGGTCGGCAGCGCCGCCGAAGAGCTCGGGAACGGTCTTCTCGATGGCGTTCATGACAACCTGGCCGGCGTTGCGGGTGGCAACGGGCTTGGTGGTGGGGAAGCTGGGGATGGCGCTGTGCCAATCAGCTTTGCGCTCACCTTTCTGGGTGCGCTCGAACTCGGCGGCCAGCTCGGGATATTCGGCTTTGTAGGCGGCGAAGAGCTTGTCCCATTCGGCCTCTTCGCCCTGGCCCTTGGTGACGGCCTGACGCCAGTTGGCGAGGGCCTCTTCGGGAATGTAGAAGCTCTCGTCTTCGGGGAAGCCGAAGAACTTCTTGGTGGCCTTGACGGCATCTGCGCCCAGGGCTTCGCCGTGGACCTTGTTGGTGCCGGCTTTGGGGCTGCCGTAGCCGATGACAGTGCGGACGCCGATGAATGTGGGCTTGGCGGTCTCGGCTTTGCCTTCTTCGATGGCGGCTTCGATGGCCGAGAGGTCGTTGCCGTCGGCTACGTGGAGAACCTGCCAGCCGTAGGCTTCGAAGCGGGCGTAGACGTTCTCGGTGAAGCTGAGCGCGGTGGGGCCGTCGAGGGAGATGAGGTTGTCGTCATAGAGGAAAATGAGCTTGCCGAGGCCGAGGGTGCCGGCGAGCGATGCGGCTTCGTGGGAGATCCCTTCCATCATGTCGCCGTCGCCGCAAAGGCCGAAGACGTGGTGATTGACGATCTCATAGCCGGGCTTGTTGTAGATGGCGGCGAGATGCTTTTCGGCGGCGGCGAGGCCGACAGACATGGCGAATCCCTGACCGAGAGGGCCGGTGGTGACTTCGACGCCGTCGGTGTGGTGGTACTCGGGGTGGCCGGGGGTTTTCGATTCCCATTGGCGGAAGGCCTTGAGGTCATCGAGCGAGAGTTTATAGCCGGTCAGGTAGAGCAGGCCGTAGATGAGGGCAGAGGCATGGCCATTGGAGAGCACGAAGCGGTCGCGGTTGGGCCAGTGGGAGTTGGCCGGATTGTGCTTCATGAGCTTATGGAAGAGCAGGTAGCCGATGGGGAGCAACCGAGGGGCGCTCCGGGATGGCCGCTGTTGGCCTTTTGTACGGTATCGACGGCGAGAATGCGAAGGGTGTCGATGGAAAGCTGGTCGATATCGAGCTTGGGATCGACTTTTGGGTCAGTAGCTACGTCAGGCATGGGATTTGAATCATCCTTTCGTTCATCTGATGCGGCGTTTGCGAGGCCGCGATGTCGGTTTTGCTGGGCCGGGCGCCAAATTTTCGACGCGAAATTAAAGACGAAAAGTGAAGGCGAATGGGAAAGCCGCCTTGTTTATTGTAGGCCCGCGGGGTCATTGGGCCAGCTCCTCGATGCGGAGGTCGTAGTTGTGGCCGAGCCAGCGGCTCTCCTCGGGCCAGTAGAAAGTGAGCGACAAAGTAGCGGGCAGTTCGCGCTGGCCGGGCTGGATGTCGGCGGAGAAACCGGCGGCGCCGAGGCTGCGACTCTGGGTGGAGTTGGTGGTATGCCAGCCGTTGTCGGACCAGACGAGAACGAAGCGTTTGCTATCGAGGACGCGCAGGGTGGTGTTGGGCGTGATGGCCTGGATGGGGCGGCGCTGGCTGAACATCTCGACGAGGTGCTCGTGGGCGCGGCCGTGGTGCGCGGAGCGGGCGTGATTGTGCTCGGAGTGGGAGTGGCCATAGCGGCGGATAAACAGGTTCGATGCGGTCGAAGACCTTGCCGTCGATGGCGGAGCGCAGGAGTTTGAGGTATTCGGCGTGAGCCCAGACGAGGGGACAGGCGGAGCCGGCGGGGCCGCCGAACTTGAGGCGGTCGCTCGGGGCGGTCGGGTTGATCCCACACCTGCTCGGGGAGCATGTTGCCGGCGGTGGCGAAGCCTTCGTAGGTCTTGATGAGGCCGCTGATATCGTGGCCGGCTGCGAGCTCGTAGTGGGCGCGTTCGCCGGTCAGCAGAGGCCAGACGCGGCCCTGGCCGTAGCCGTGGAAGGGCTCGCCGTCGGCGCCCTGGCCGTAGCCATCCCAGTTGTAGCGGAGCAAGCCGGGGCCCTGGGGCAGATCGCGCTTGAGGACGGCATCGACGACCTTGAGGGAATCGATCATGAGCGGATCGTCGGCGCGGCGGATGCCGTAGCGGACGAGCTCGAGGAAGCCGGCGTCGATGATTTCGCGGGCTTCGAATTCGCTGCGGGTGCCGGGCGGGCGGTTGTTGATGATGGATGCTTCTCGGTGCCGGGACCCTCGCGCAGATGGCGTCGCCGGTCTCGGCGGACGGATGCGCATGTAGTGGCGCTTGACGTTCGGAGCGAGGACGCCGTCGTTGGTGACGGTCCAGTCTTCGAGGTGAAGCTCGATCCAGTCGGCGTATTCCTCGAGGAACTCGCCGAGCTCGACGGCCTGGTGGTCACGGGCGATTTCGGCGGCGCAGATAAGCCCGCCGATGACGGCGGCGAGGGTCGAGGGCGAGTAGCCGGAGTTTTCTTCCCAGCGCTCCTGGTGGGTGATGGGGGCGTTGCGGACGAGGAAGCCGGCGGCGCGCTCGACGAAGGGGAAGACGTCCCAGTTGCCGAGACCGCCAGCTTTCCAGATGCGCCACGTCAGGATGAGGGGGAAGGCGACTTCGTCGAGTTGAACGCCGGTCCAATAGGGGCGGCCGTCGATCCAGAAGTTCTGGGCGAAAGATGCCGTCGGGGCGCTGGGTGCAGGCGAGGTAAACGAGCGCGCGGCGGGCGGTATCGACGCGGCCGCAGGCGAGCAGGGCCGAGGCGGTCTGGACCATGTCGCGTGTCCAGACAAGGTGATAGCCGCCGAGGTCGTCGTCACCTTTGGCCTGTCCCCAGGGGATGGAGGCGGAGGCGACGAATGCGCCGGAGTAGGTCTTGTCCTCATGGGCTAGCAGGACGTTGTGGCTGGTCTGCATGAGCTTGCCGCCGTCTCCGGATTTGGCGGCGAGAACCTGCGGGCTGGCGGCGCGCTGCCACTGCTCGAGGAAGCGGGCGGCGTGCTGCGGGAAGGGCTGGGAGAGCGCGCCCATGGTTTTCGAGAGCGCAGAGTGGAAGCTGTCTCCGATGCCGAGGCCGAGGGTGAACTCGCGGCTGCCGTGGAGGTCGAGCTCGCCGGTGAGGGCGAGGTTGCCGTTGGTGGCGGAGCCGAATTGCCAGTCCATGTGGAAGTTATCGGTAAGATCGCGCCAGCCGTCGCGAGTTGCCGACGAAGCCGCAGGAGACGCGGGAGAAACCGCAATCGGAGGAGAGCGCGAGGGTCCAGCGGTTTTTCCAGGCGAGGAGGACTTTGCGGCCGGCGACATCGACGGCGCGGGCGCTGTTGCCGGCGCCTCCGCCATCCATGTGAGGGGCGCAGAGAACGTAGATCTTGAGGCTGTTGAGGAAGTCTTCGCTGCCGTTGGGGCCGGCTTCGAGGCGGACGTGCATAGCACGACGCTGTGGTGGGGGTCGCAGATGATTTCCTTGACGAGCTGGTAGCGGCCCTCCCGATCGCGGCTGAAGTAGCGGACGCCGAGGGCGTCGGCGTGGATGTATTCGAAATCGTGGATCAGGTCGCGTTTTTCTTCATGGACGAAGCCGGAGCCGTCCGTGATGAGCAGCTCCATGTCGCGGGTCTGGGGATGATCGATGGTGGGGTGGTAGATCTCGTTGATGATGCCGTGGGAGACGGTGTACCAGATGCGGCTGGAAGCGGAGTAGGCGGTGCCGACGGCGTCCTTGACGCTGGAGGTCCAGCGGGGTTCCATGCCGGGGGCGCCGAAGGCTTCGCCCTGCTGTTCGAGCCAGCGATATTGGGAGTCGGGAGGGTTGGACAGCGTGTCCTGAATCAAGGGAAATCCTTTCCTGCATTCCAGGCAGGTCTTATTTGTAAGCCTGCAATGTTCAACGAGCAATAAAAAGGGTGGTTTTTCTCTCCCGAAGATTCTGATGTTCAGGAGGGTAACGCGGTTCCATCGAAGTTAGAGAACGGGTGCGTCCGAGACTGCATCTATGGAATAGCACTTCCAGGCGCGCAAACTGAAGCGCAAAAGGCTGTCGCTGTATCTATGGGAGTGCAGGGATGGGAGAGTGTTGCGGGTTTTTCCGTTCCGAATCGAAATTATGGCGCTGTTCCTCGGGCAGTGAGGTCCAGCGCGAGCGGGCAACGGTTTTCTGTGATCAGGATGTAACGGTTTCCGGCAACTCAGCCCGGTACAATCCCAAATGAAGGAGAAACGAGATGGCTTACGAACTTCCACCGCTTCCTTACGACTATGCCGCGCTGGAGCCCTTTATCGACGCGGACACAATGCATTTTCATCATGACAAGCACCATCAGGCATACATCACGAATGTGAACAATGCGCTGGCCAACCATCCGGAGCTGGCAGCGAAATCGGTGGACGACCTGATCAAGGATCTGAAGGCGGTTCCTGAAGACATTCGCGGCGCGGTGCAGAACAACGGCGGCGGCCACTCGAATCACTCGATGTTCTGGACGATCATGGGACCGGCTGGTTCGGCGGGTGTTGGCGGCGAGCCTACGGGCGCGATTGCCAGCCAGATCACGGCGGACTTTGGCGATTTCGAGAGCTTGAAGAAGGCTTTTAACGATGCCGGAGCGAAACGGTTTGGTTCGGGCTGGGCCTGGGCTGTGTACTCCGACGGCAAGCTGAAGGTGACGAGCACGGCCAATCAGGATTCGCCGCTCATGCAGGGGCTATATCCGGTGCTGGGCAATGATGTGTGGGAACATGCGTACTACCTGAAGTACCAGAACCTGCGGCCGAAGTACCTGGAAGCCTGGTGGAACGTGGTGAACTGGACGGAAGTGAACAAGCGGTTTGCAACGGCAAAGGGATAGCTTCTTGGGTCGAAGCTGCGTTGAAAGTACATTGAGTTAGGCAAGCAGGTGGCCGCGAGGATCATGCCCCAGGGTGGGGTGTATCTTGCGGCCTCTGCCGCTTTCGGGGCAATTATGAGAACGATTGAGACGGAACGATTGATACTGCGGCGCTGGCGGGAGGAAGATCGCGAGCCGTTTGCGTGGATGAATCGCGATGCGCGGGTAATGGAATTCTTTCCTGCGCTTTTGACGGAAGAAGAGAGCAATGCGGGAGTAAGCAGGATCGAGGCCCACTTTGACCGTCATGGGTTCGGGCTGTGGGCGGTGGAGGTGAGGGATTGCGGGCGGCTTGCAGGGTTTATAGGGATGTCGATTCCGCGTTTTGAGGCGGTGTTCATGCCTTGTGTGGAGGTGGGCTGGCGGCTGGCTGCGGAGTTCTGGGGACAGGGCATGGCAACCGAAGGTGCGCGCGCCGCGGTGCGCTCCGGTTTTGAAGATCTGGGATTAGATGAGCTGGTTTCTTTTACGTCGGTGGGGAACATAAAGTCACGCAGGGTGATGGAGAAGCTGGGGATGCGTCACAATGCGGCGGAAGATTTCGATCATCCGCATATCGCGGCGGGGCATCCGCTGCGGAGACATGTGCTGTATCGGCTGAACGCTGAGGAATGGCAGCACGGGCAGTAGCGGCGTTCCTGTGTTCGCTGGCAACTCTTGAGCGGATTTTGTGTCCAACTGAATAGAAGAGAACGTATGAGGAGCGATGCGAATGTGTGCGCATGGAAAACTGACGAAGGTGGGAAAGGTGCTTTGGCTTGGAACCGCCGGTGTGATGGTTGCAGGATTGCTGGCTGCGCGGCTTGAGGCGCAGAGCTATGTGCTGAGCCAGAACGGAACGACGGTGGGCTCGGCCGAGCTGAAGATCGACCGGCAGGGCGGCGGGTTTACCTTCGATTCGAAGGCGAACGTGAAGATGCCGGGACTGGATTACGGGTTTGACGCGAAACAAGCTCTGGACGGGAGATATCATCTGGAGCACGTATCGCTGGATGGCAAGGTAAACGGGACCGGCGCGAAGGTGGAGACGGCGCCGCAGGGTCAGCAGTTGCTGATGAACATCAATGCGAACGGGCAGGCGATTCATACTCCGCTGGCGTTTCATCCGCTCGCGGTGTTCATGCCGGATTTCGATCCGGCGGGGCTGCAGGCGATGCTGTACCTGGGGGCGGCGCATAACAATGCGGGGATCTGGGTGCTGGTGCCGAAGCAGACTGGTTCCACGTCGGAGATGCGCATTGCGACGGATGCCGATATGCAAGGGACGCTGGATGGGCGGCAGATCGCAGTGCATCACTATTCGGTGACGTACGATGCGACGAAGATGGAGGTCTTCTCCGGGCCGGCCAATGAGCTGTTGCAGACGGAGTGGACGAACGAGGGATTTGCGCTGGCGCGGAAGGGGTTTGCGCTGACGCCGCCGAAGCGGGCTGGGGTGGCGCCGCCGCGGCCTGCGCAGCAACAACCGGCTCAGCCGCAGGGGCAACAACCGCAGCCGGTGCAGCCGCAGCAGTAAGTCAAGTGTGAGCGTGAAGTGCGATGCGCCGGTTCGTGCTTTGCTAGACGGATTGGGCGGCGGCTGTGGCGGATGCCCAGGCCCACTGGAAGTTATAGCCACCTAAGTGTCCGGTGACGTCGACGACTTCGCCGATGAAGAAGAGGCCGGGGATGGTTTTGACTTCCATGGTGCGGGAGTTGAGGGCTGCGGTGTCGATGCCTCCGGCGGTGACTTCGGCTTTCTGGAAGCCTTCGGTGCCGTTGGGGTGAAAAGCCCATTGGCGCATGGAGTGCTCGCGGGCCTCGAGTGCGGTATTGGTCCATCCTTTTTCTGAAAATTGTGTGGCCATGTGATCGGCGAGGCGCTGCGGCAGGTGGTCGCGCAGGGCCTTTTGCAGTGTGGACTGGTCGCGGCGGCCGCTGAAGAGTGGGTCGAGAATGCGCGTGTCTTTTTTCTGGTCGGGCACGAAGTCGAGGAGGATGGGCTGGCCGTGTTTCCAGTAGGAAGAGATCTGCAGGATGGCGGGGCCGCTGAGGCCGCGGTGGGTGACGAGCATCTTTTCCACGAAGGTCGGTTTTACTGCCTGGAGTCGACGCGCGGACTGTGGCGGAGAGGCCGGAGAGATTGGTCCAGCTCGATTCGTTTCCGCTGAGAGTGAGCGGGACGAGGGCTGGGCGGGGATCGATGATGTTGAGGCCGAATTGGCGGGCGAGGTCGTAGCCGAAGCTGGTGGCTCCCAGCTTGGGGATGCTGAGGCCGCCGGTGGCGACGACGAGGGTTTCGGCGGCGAACTCGCCTTTGGCGCATTCGATGTGGAAGCCGGTGGAGTCGTGCTCGACGCGGATGCTGTGGGCGTCGTAGATGAGATCGGCTGAATTTGGTTTTGGACCTCGTTCGCACTCGGCGAGGAGCATGTCGAGGATGGCGTGGGCGGAGTGATCGCAGAAGAGCTGTCCGAGGGTTTTCTCGTGGTACGGGATGTTGTAGCGGTGGACGAGCTCGATGAAGTGCTGCGGGGTGTAGAGAGCCAGTGCGGATTTGGCGAAGTGGGGGTTTTGGGAGAGGAAGCGGTCGGGCGCGGTGTGGAGGTTGGTGAAGTTGCAGCGTCCTCCGCCGGAGATGAGGATTTTGCGGCCGGGTAACGGACCGTGTTCAAGGACGGCGACGCGGCGGTTGCGCTGGGCTGCGGTGGCGGCGCATATGAGGCCGGCTGCGCCTGCGCCGAGGATGATGGTGTCGTATTTCACGGTGGTTAGTGGTCAGTGGTTTGTGGGAAGAGTTGCTGGAGTAGAGCTATGGCTTCTTCCGATGAGTGAATCGTGCCTTCCAGCTGCGCTTCTTCGATTTGGTGGAGCATGGTTTTGAAGGCTGGGGCCGGGGTGGTAGCCGAGGGTGATCAGATCGCGGCCTGTCAGGAGCGGGGTAGGGCGGACTTCTTCTTCGGGGATGGCTTGGTATTGCTGGCGGGCGAGGTTGTAGTTGTCGAGGCTGCCGTGGCTGGCGTTGCAATCCATGCGGTGCAGGGCGAGGTGTTCGGGGAAGCGGTCGAGGCGGAAGAAGCGCTTGAGCGTGGCGGCTTTCATGCGCAGGATGTCGCCGAAGCGCATGTGGTTTTCGATGAGGGCGAGGATCTGGGTGGTCTCTTCGTTGGAGAAGCGCAGGCGGCGGCAGATTTCGGCGGCGATGGCGACGCCGACCTCGACGTGGCCGTTGAAGCGGATGCGGTCGCCGGGGTCGGTGGGCGGCTGATAGGTGGCGGGCTTGCCGATGTCGTGGAGCAGTGCGCCCCAGGCGAGGGTCAGTGGGCGAGCCTGGCTGCGAGTTGTCGAGCAGCAGCAGGGTGTGGGTCCAGACGTCGCCTTCGGGGTGGTACTGCGGGGGCTGGGCGACGCCGTGCAGGCGCGCGACTTCGGGCAGGACTTGGGCGAGCAGGCCGGTTGTGTCGAGCAGCTCGAAGGCGCGGCGGGCGCGGCCTTCGGTGAGGATGCGGGTGAGCTCGTCGCGGATGCGCTCGCGGCTGACGGTGTGAATCTGCGGGGCCAGGGAGCGGATGGCTGCGATGGTGGCGGGTCGATTTCGAAGTCGAAACGCGCGGCGAAGCGGACGGCGCGCAGCATGCGCAGGTGGTCTTCGTCGAAGCGGCGGTTGGGTTGGCCGATGGCGCGGAGGATGCCGGCGTCGAGGTCGGCGAGGCCGCCGACGTAATCGAGGATGGCTGCGCGCAGAGTCGACGGATCGGAGAAGGGCTCCTCCAAAGATCGCTTGCACGCAGTGGATCGAGGAGCAGGCCGTTGATGGTGAAGTCGCGGCGTTGGACGTCTTCTTCTGGCGCTGGGGGTGTAGCGGACGGCGTCGGGATGGCGGCCGTCGGAGTAGGCTCCGTCGGAGCGGAAGGTGGCGACTTCGGTCGGATGTCGGTGCGCTCGTCGACTCTCATCGGAGACGAGGACGACGCCGAAGTGTGCGCCGACGGCGAAGGTGCGTGGGAAGAGATCGAGGACGATGTCGGGAGTGGCCGAGGTGGCGACGTCGTAGTCCTTGGGCTCGCGGCCGAGGAGCAGGTCGCGGACGCAGCCGCCGGCGAAGTACGCCTGGTGGCCGTCGTCGCGGAGGCGGGCGACGATGGCGCGGGCGGCTGCGAACTGGGGCGTGGTAAGCACATCTCGAAGTATGGCAGGCGGGCAGCCCGGCGGCGACTTTTCGGATCGTGTGCTGTTTGCAACAGGCATAAAGGATGTCCTGCGACGTGGCCAACCTTGAAGCGCGCAATTTTCTTCCAATGCTTAGTTTCGTGGAGCAGCCCGGAGGCCGGAAGGATGCTGCGCCGGTCTCGGTTCCCGGTGGATGACCAACAGCGATAAGAAAGAAGAGAGGGAAATCGACAATGACGATTTGTGATCATCATTTTGCTGGTTCTGATTTTGGGCGGTGGCGGTGGATATTACGGCTATGGCCGCTGGGGATATGGCGGTGGCGCGGGCATCAGCCTGGGGACGATTCTGCTGATTCTGTTGATTGCGTATCTGCTGAATGTGATTATAGCGACCTGGAGAGATCGAGGCTGCGAGGTTGTAGGTTGAAATACGAACGGGCTGGAGTTCGCGCGGAGTAGAGAGCGCAGCTCCGGCGATTACTGCTAATGAGATAGACTGGAAAGATGAGCGAAATGAGCCGGGACGGGGCTGATTCTGGGAATTGAGTCGTCGTGCGATGAGACGGCGGCGGCGGTGGTGGAGCGCGGGCGCTGACGCGGTCGTCGATTGTGGCTTCGCAGATTGCGACGCATGCGCCTTATGGCGGCGTGGTGCCGGAGCTGGCCAGCCGCGAGCATCTGCGGAATATTGTGCCGGTCGTGCGGGCGGCGCTGGAGCAGGCGGGAGTGCGGCTGGGGATCTGGATGCCGATTGCGGTGACGCAGCGGGCCGGGGTTGGCGGGGGCGCTGCTGGTGGGGATCACCTATGCGAAGGCGCTGGCGTTTGCGCAGGGAGTGCCGCTGATTGCGGTGAATCATCTGGAAGGGCATATTCATGCGGTGCTGCTGGAGGAGCGGCAGAAGCGGTGGAGGGCAACATCCGAGAAGCAGGGCCTCGGCTCCACGCAGGATGGTCGATAGGGATGAATACCGATGCCGGCGCTTGCGCTGGTGGTTTCGGGTGGGCATACGCATTTGTTTCTGGCGCGGCCGCCCGGAACTGACGCGGATGATGAAGTGGGGCGTGGCGTTACAAGCTGATCGGGCGCACGCTGGACGATGCCGCCGGTGAGGCTTATGACAAGGTAGCGAAGCTGCTGGGGCTGGGCTATCCGGGCGGGCCGTGGATCGATCAGCTGGCGCAGTTTGGCGATCCGAGGGCGGTGCCGTTTTCGTTTGCGCAGATCAAGCCGAAGGCGCATCTGGAGGGGAAGGTGCCGCGGACGAAGGGCGCGATGACTGCGCCGATTGCGGATCTGGATCCGGCATTTTCTGTTTTCGTTTTCGGGGATCAAGACGGCGGTGCTGCGGTATGTGGAAGTGCATGGGATGCGCGCGGCGAGCGAGGAGCGGATGCGGGCGCTTTAGGGCGGATGGCCGAACAGCCGACGTGGAAGGATGCGCTGCCGCTTTGCGACCAGCAGACACTGGATCTGATTGCGAGCTTTCAGCATGCGGTGGTGGGCGATCTGATGAGGAAGACCTTTGCCGCGGCGGAGGCGTGGGCGCGGCCAGCGTGCTGGTGACGGGCGGCGTGGCGGCGAATCGCGAGCTGCGGGTGCGGTTTACGTCGGAGGCCGCGGAGCGAGGCTTGCCGATTGCGTTTCCTACGCTGGCGCTCTCTACGGATAATGCGGCGATGATTGCGGCGGCGGCGTGGCCGCGGTTTGTGGCGGGGGAATTTGCGGACTGGGGGCTGGAGGCTAATCCGCGGATGGTCTTGGCGTAGGGATTCAGGGGTTGGATTGGTTGTAGCTGGGGAGCTTGGGCGTGAGGTGCCGGATCAGGAATTCCTGAAAGAAATTCTGAATGGCTGTGCCACCGATGCCTATGGCGGTTTGTTCGAAGGTGAGGCCGATGCCTTCCCGGTCGCTTGCGGGGTAGTACAGGTTGGAGATGCCTCCGGACGCCAGACCGCCGAGAATGCCGGAATAATTGGGTTGCCAGCGTCCGTTGTCGCCTTTGCAGATGACGGCGTTGGCGATGGCGTAGAGCACGCGCGAGCGCGTAGAGCCGGTTCCTTTGTAGAAATAACGCGGATCCTGCTTGAGAAGGACAGGCAATATGGCGCTACCGATCATGGTGCCTGTGAGGTTATCCGCATAGCCCGCGCCGAATCTCTTGGCATAACCCTGCGCGCCCTGGCCGTAGTCTGCGAATGCGTCATCGGCCTGTTCGACACCGGCGATGATCCCGGTGAGGGCAAAGGTGACAGGGTCGATGGAGGTGCGCCAGGCGAGGCGGAATTTCTGCTTGGCGGTGAGTGGCGGAGTGTCTTTGGTGTAGGCGACGTAGAAGTTGGGAATGACGCCGAAGATCCGCTGTTTTTCTTCGAGATCCAACTGGGCTTCGGAGATTTCGGCGGTGGAGGCGGTGACATCCACTTCGCTGATGGCTTTGGCGAAGGCGAGGGTGATGGCGGGGACTTCGTAACTTTGGCCCGGCTGGAGTGTGCCGGTGATGGTCTGGGGGGTGAATCCCTTTGCGTTGATGGTGAGGGTGAATGGGCCGGGTGGGATGTTGGTGAGAGTGAAGCTGCCGTCGGCATCGGTGACGGCGGTCTGTGCGGGGGTGTTGAGTTGGGAGACAGTGACGTGGACGCCCTCGTAGACTGCGCCGTCGGGGTTCTGGACGGTGCCGTGGATGCTGCCTGTCGTGGCTGGGGCGTCGGGGAGAGCGTTGCTGTCTGGAGCTGCAGGGCTTTGCTGGGCGGAGATCGGAGTCACGGCGCCGAAAACGATGATACAGCAGAAAAAGACGAGAAAAAGCGCGCTCCGGACAGCATGTCTGGGCTCAGTCATCCGTTGTGCCAATCGGGGAAGGTCATTCTTTACTGTATCGTTTTCTGTTCTGTATCACCGGACTCAGGCAGTTAGACGAGGGATGCGATGCGGTGGGAGGGTGTGGAGGAAATTTGGGCCTGATCCGTGGTCTCAAAAGTAGCCGGGAACCGGCGCTCAGCTACGTCCGGCAACCGCCAAAAGCAGATCCTTCGTCGCTGCGCTCCTCAGGATGACAAATCTACGCAGGGGCCAGCCTATGGAAGGAGATCGCGGACGGCGGCTTCGAGCTTTTTTGTCAGCTCGGCGGGGTCGACGGCGTCGTCGAAGGGGATGGGTTCGCCGATGCGGATTTCGAGGAGGCCGGAGCGGAACCAGCCGGAGGCGCGTGCTTTGTCCAGGCCGATGAGAGCTACGGGCAGGACGTGGACGCGGGATTCCTGAACGAGGAGGCCGATGCCCTGGCGGAAGCTGTGCATTTCTGCGTCGAGACCGACGGCGCCTTCGGGGAAGACGAGGACGTTGAAGCCGCGGTCCATGGCTTCGCCGGCGTGCTGGAAGCTGCGGCGGAAGCCGTGCAGGCGAGGCAGCGGGAAGACGTTGAAGAGCGCGGCGACAAGATAGTACTGCGCGGGGCCGGTGAGATTGGTGAGCCAGTTGCGCTGGTTGCGAGCGCGCTTGAGGTCGAGGAGCAACTCGCCGGCCATGGCGATGGCGAGGTGGCGGCGAATCTTGAAAGGGAGCGCGTGAACGATGAGGGAGCTGTCGATGGAGGCTCCGTGATTGGAGATGACGATCATCGGCCCGTCTGGGATGGGGCCTTTCGGCAGGACGATACGCGGCGCGCCGAGAAACCAGACCAGGGGACGCATGATGGTTTCACGGAAGAGGAAGCGGATGAGACGGATGGGCCAGCTCCAGGGCCAGTGAGGGTAGAAGCGGTCGGCGGTCAGGGCGCGCTGATCTTTTTCGGCTTTGGTGGGTTGGCGGGATTTTGGTGTTTCGGCGACGGGCGCAGCGGGTTCCACGGCGGGCGCTGACGGTGTTTCAGGTGTTGAAGCCGCTATTTCGGGAGCCGGTTGAGAGGGGGCGGTTTGTTCGGATGCGGCTGAGGATGGATCTGCTTCCGGGGCCGACTCGGAGGGCTGCTCGTTGTCGGGCGCGATGTGGGCGGCTTGTCGGGCGACGATGGCGCGCAGGTCGGCGAGGGTCTCGGTGCTGGCCAGCGCATCGTCGGAGAGCTCGAGGTCGAGGCGCTGTTCGAGGGCGGACTGCAGCTCGACGCGGCCGAGGCTGTCGAGGTGCAGGTCTTCGGTGAGGCGCATGGAGTCGTTGGGGTTGACGACGGTTTCGCCGGTGACTGAGGCGATGAGATCGAGGATGACGTCGCGGCGGGGCGGAAGGTTTGTGCCGGATTGGCCGGAGATCTGGCGCGTCTGGAAGTTCTGGCAGACCCAGTCATTGACCTTGCGGCGCAGGAGCTTGCCGGTTGAGGTGTACGGGAAGGCCGGGTCGGGCCATTTGACGGCGCGGCGGATCTGCTGGAAGTCGGCGAGGTCGCGGTTGGCGGAGCGCACAGCTGATTGGAGATCGGCATCTGTGCCCTGGGAAAGGACGACGGCGACGGGCTCGGTGCCGCCGGAGAAGCCGCATGGAACGACGACGCAGTCGCGGATGCCGGGCTGGCGCTTCATGGCTTCTTCGAGGTCGGAGGGGTGGACGTTCAAGCCGCTGGCGGTGACGATGACGTCGCCTTTGCGACCGAGGAAGACAAGCTCGCCGCTTGCGTTCTTTTCTCCGAGATCGCCGGTGGAGAGCCACTCGCCTTCGCGTTTGCGCATGGCTCCGTTTTGCCAGGTGGCGTTGGCGAGCATGTCGCCTCGGACGAGGATTTCGCCGTCTTCGCTGAGCTTGACTTCGCGGCCAGGGAGGGTGCGGCCGATGGTGCCCTCGGCGATTTTGAAGGGATGGTTGACGGTGACGAGGGCGGTGGTCTCGGTCATGCCGTAGCCCTGGATGAGAGCGATGCCGATGCGGTTCCAGAAATGCTCGATCTCAGGGGGAAGGGCTGCGCCGCCGGAGATGACGGACCAGAATTTCCAGCCGAGGGCACTGTGGACTTTGCGGAATCGCCACCAGACGCCGGGGACTTTCTTGATCGAGGGCTGGGAGGAGCCTTCTGTGTGTTCGACCATTGAAGCCAGGTCTGGGAAGCGGCTGAGGAGGTGGGTGCGCAGAAGCTGCAGGATGCGAGGGACGGCGACGAGGACGGAGATACGCTCGCGGCGGATGAGGTCGGTGAGGCGGCGCGCTTCAAACTGGTCGGCGAAGTGGACCTCGGCGGCGAGCAGCGGCGGAAGCCAGAGGCCCATGAACTGGCCGAAGACGTGGCTCAGGGGTAGAGTATGCAGGAAGCGGAGCGGATGTACCCAACGCTCGTACCTCTGGTATTTGTGCATCTCGTGCTCGATGGGGCGGACGCTGGAGAGGACGTTGGCGTGGGTGTGGACGATGCCTTTGGGCTCCGAGGTGGTGCCGGAGGTGAAGACGATCTGGAAGGGTGCGTCTTTGGTGACGGCGGGCGAGACTATGAAATTCGGCTCGGGCGGGAGTTGGGCGGCGAGGTTGTAGAGGGTGATCCAGGGGGTGTCAAAAGGTTGGGCATCTTCTGGAGGGGAATGCTGGGCGAGGGTCTGGATCAGGCTGTGGTCGCCTACGATGAGCTTTGGGGAGACATCCTGGACTACGCGGGCTGCAAAGTCGGGCGAGCCGGCGAAGTCGAGAGGGACGGCGAGGACTCCGCGGAGAAGACAGCCGAAGAATGCGCCGATCCATTCGGCGGAGTTTGCTCCCCAGAGGACGACGCGATCGCCGGGGGCGATGTTGCGGCGGTCCAGCTCCGCGGCGAAGCGGCCAGCGAGGCTGGCGAGCTCTCCATAGGTGGTGCGGTAGCGGCGATTGCCGCGATGAGCCACCACGGCTGTCTCACCAGCGTGGAGGCGGAACTCCTCAACCAGGCTGGCGAGATGAGTACGCACTCTACGATCATAGATGCGCAGAAATTGCGTGGGTTCAAATCTTTGTACGCGGAAAAGCGGTTTATTAACGGATCGTTTTTGGGGCGCTGATGCTTTGCCGCTGGTCTTTGGGTAGTGGGTCAGTTTGAATCCACAGCAGAGTTCTTGAGTCCGGTGAGCATCGACTTTGGCTCAAGAAGTGCTAGAAGTTCTTCCACGCTCCACACATGATTGGTTAATCCAGCTTCCATTGCAGGAGTCACGCGCAGCGTCTTATGAACGCGGCAGAAGTTGTAATGCATGAAGTGCAGAGCGATTGCAGCCTCGTGGTTTTCGATCTTCTTTGAGAACGCATTGGTGAGGCGAGTAAACCGGCGCATCGACATGCGCATGGTGAGGTTCTGGCGCTCCACATACGATGTGCTGATGTGCTTAGGATCGGGGGCACCCTGCATTACCTTGCATTCAGTTCCGATGCACTCACCGGGACTGTAGCGTGTATCCGGATTTACAGGATTGCCGTAAACTTTGATGAGCATGGCATAATCCACATCCATTCCAAATGCGCCCTCTACAGCCTCCGCATAGACATGATGGCCGTCAGTGGTCATCTGGACCCTAACGCGGCTGTCTATGCGTTGCGCAACGTCCTGCATGAATGCTCTTGCACAAGTTGCTCCACGTTGACCGACCAGATAGGAAACGATCAGTTTGGAATCGGCATCAAGAGCTGTCCACGTCCAAACATCTCCCATGCCAGCTTCGGCTTGCTCCATCGTCACGTTCTTTTGCTTCGCACCGACAAACGACCAAATTTCATCGCATTGAACACGCTTGGAACGAAGACCCTGAACATTGGTGTCGTGATAATGCAGGCAGGCGTTGCCGAGATTTACGAGCAAATTAGTTATTGTGTTCTTAGCAGCACCCGTCATTCGGACTGTCGAACGGATGCTGTTGCCCTCGACAAGGCATTTAACAACTCGAACCCTAGCCTCAGTATCAAGCTTGTTCATACTGACCATTATGCTTGAGTTGTTGGCTTCAAGTCAAGCATTTTGGTCAAATTTGAAACGAATTACGCCTCTCCCGAGTCTTTCCTTAAAGGTGGCTCGAAAGAGCTATACCTATTTGGCTGGGCGCGTGCATAATGCTGCTTAATACCGGGAAGTCTGGCAACTTCCCTGTAATATATGGGTATACCCCCATATAAGCGGCCCAGGACGCAGGGAGAGGACCACATGGACATCAATGTACAGGCGTTTAGCCTTGTCCGTAAGGCGACGGAAGAGTCGTCTCCAGAAGACAAACGTAGACGGGCCGCCTCGCGTCGGGGTGGCCTAGTTGGAGGACAGCGCCGGGCAAAGGTGCTGAGTCCCGAAAAAAGGACAGAAATAGCTCAAAAAGCCAGTCGTGCTCGATGGGCTGCAAAACAGGAACTCGCTAGCGCGAGTTGATCTAGGAGGAATTATGACTACCGTCGGGAAGCCCAAGAAGGCGAAGAAGTCTTCCGCTAAGGGTGATTCCGTGGAGGCGATGGCAGTCCACGGGACGGATGGAATTACTCACGTCGTAGGAATTGGCAACATCAAGGTAATTATTTGCCAAGATGACGACTCGTGGTTTGCTCAGGGGTTAGACATTGACTACGCTGCAAATGGTCACAGCTTGGAGGAAGTTAAGCAAAACTTTCAGGTGGGATTGAAGGGTACGATAGACCTTCACATCAAGGCGTATGGCGACATCGAACATTTTCTTAAGGTAGCCCCTCAAGAAGTCTGGGACGAGCTTCGCACAAGCGGAAAACACTACAGGTATTCACAGGTCAGTCTGCACGAAGATATTTCCAAAACTCTTGGCTACCAAGGAATAAACTTCATTGAGCCTGGTCAGGAAGTGCATGTCTAGATGTCTGAGGGTGCACCTACTGAGAACGTAATCCGAGTCTTAAGAGCACGTCGAATAGGCGTTTCTCTCGTAGACGAAGAAAGCCAAAAGTACATGATCGAGAACGGCAGCTTCATGGAAGAGGTCGTTCTCACTCATGAAGTCGGAAAGCGATATCTAAACTACCTAAAGCGAAAATTGGATATTCCGATTCACTATTTCTGGAATCCAGAAGCGGCAGAAGAGGAATCCAAAGCCAAAGACGATCTCGACTAATAAAGGCCCTCACCCGAGGGCTTTTATTGTTTCTACTCCTGTGAATCGAAACTGACCCACTACCGGTCTTTGCTAGGGGTTGACTTGATTATCTTTGTGGAAACTGGGACCCGGCGAGACGTTGGAGTTGACGGTCTGGCCGATGCCGTTGGTGTAGTAGCTGGAGTTCGGTCCGCTGAAGACCTGGAAGCTTGTGCCGGTTTGCGGGTCATGGAGGTTGGTCAGACCTGTCAGGGTGTCGCAGAAGCCTGAGACCTGTGCGGCCTGGGCGTTCTGGCGGCGCTCGAAACCGGCGACCTGGACGTTCATGGCGGCTTCGCGCTGCTGGTGGTAGACCTGCATCTGACGCATGAACTGGCCGAAGTTGGCGCGAATCTGGTCGAGGCCCATCTGCGTCATGCGGTCCTGGTACTGCTGCCATTGCTGGCTCTTTTGCCAGGACGCGGTCATGCGGTCGACGATGCTGTGGGCGAGCGGCAGGTTTTCAGGCGTGGTCAGGATGCTGATGACGGGGTCTGCGAGCCATAGGCCATTGCCGTTGTTCGGCATCTGGGTACGCACATAGATCTCGGCGATGCGGGGGCCGTCGGAGCTGGGGCAGTCATACGCCAGGGAAGCCTGCGTGGATTGGGTACCGGGGGCTAGCTGCCAGGCGGGCGGCATGGCGGGTGTCCAGGAAACGGCGCGCGGGGTCATGGAGGGGCAGACGGAGCGGAAGAGGCGGTGCGCGTAGCCCTCGGCATAGGGCTGGGCCTGCTGGAAATTCGAGACCATCATCTGCATCTGCTGGGGCTTGAAGTAGGGCTGGCCAGCGCGGCCGGTGTGAGGACCGGGGAGAACGTAGGGGGGCACATTGGGGTCATTGATGCGGATGAAGAGCTTGCCGTCGAGGGAGCGGACGTTCATTCCCCAGCGAACGTCGAAGTAACCGAAACGCCACATGCCGCCGCGGATCTGGAATCCGTAGGGGACGTCCATGGAGAATGCGCCTTCGGCGGAGTCGTTGAAATGAACCCAGTTCAATCCCTCGACCGTGCGCGGCAAAGCGCCGGTGCCGGCGAGGGGACTCATAGGATCAGGTGCGGCGTGGCAGCCGGTGCAGACGAGGGTGAGAACGAGGAAAAAGAGGAAGCGGCGGTTGGTGAGCATGGAGAACTCCTGCGGGGGAGGCCGGAGAAGTTGGGTTCGCGCCGGACTGGCGGCTGGGTCATGCGTGGGGAGGTGGGCGAGAGCAGTATAGTAGTGGATCGGTAATTCCGGGCAAATTTATCTCATGAGGCGGTGAAAGGGTGGTTCGGGAGACAAATGCCGCGCTGGTACAATCGAAAAGGCCCAAAGCACGCCGGAACTGACTGGATTTTCAGAAAGCAGCGAGAGACTTTTCCGCACGCAAATGACCCTTCGCCTGTTCAACACCCTGAGCGGACAACTGGATGAGCTGACACCTTCCGACGGCGAAGAGCTGCGGATGTATGCCTGCGGACCGACGGTTTATGACTACGGGCATATCGGGAATTTCAGGACGTTTTTGCAGATCGATGTGCTGCGGCGGTTTCTGAAGCTGAAGGGCATGCGGCTCAGGCATGTGATGAACATTACGGATGTGGACGACAAGATCATCCGCAATGCCGCTGCTGCAGGTGTGCCGATCGGCGAGTACACGCCGAAGTTTGAGCAGGCGTTTCTGGACGATCTGGATTTCCTCCAGATCGAGCAGCCGGAGGTGATGGCGCGGGCCACGGAACATATTCCCGAGATGGTGGAGATGGTGGAGCGGCTGGAAGCCGCGGGTGCCGCGTATCAAACAGGACAAGGGGCCGGAAACGGGGCGGGCGACGGGAATGGGGACGGTTCGTGGTATTTCCGGCTGAAGGCGTTTCCGGAGTACGGGAAGCTGAGCAAGAAGGACCTGGAAGGTATTACGGACGGCGCGCGCGTGGATGTGGACGAGTATGAGAAAGATTCGGCACGCGACTTTGCGCTTTGGAAGGCTGTGAAGCCGGGTGAGACATCGTGGGAAACGAAGATCGGGCGTGGGCGGCCGGGCTGGCATCTGGAGTGCTCGGCGATGTCGATGAAGTACCTGGGCGAGAGCTTTGATCTGCATGCGGGCGGCGAGGATCTGATGTTTCCGCATCATGAGAACGAGATTGCGCAGTCGGAGTCGTTGACGCACAAGCCGCTGGCCCGGCACTGGATGCATGTGCGCTTTCTGCTGGTGGATGGGCGGAAGATGTCGAAGTCGGAGGGGAACTTCTACACGCTGCGCGATCTGCTGCTGAAGGGGTACAAATCCTCGGCGATCCGGTTGGCGCTGATTTCGGTTCCGTACCGGCACCAGTTGAACTTTACGTTTGAAGGGCTGACTGAGGCGACGAATGCGATCGACCGGCTGCGGACGTTTGTGGAGCGGCTGAAGAAGGCTTCGCTGGCGGCGGGAACGACGGATTCGTTGCAGGCAGCGGCGGAGAGGGCTGAGGCGAGCTACTTTGCGGCGCTTGAGAACGATCTGAATACGGCTGAGGCGCGTGCGCCGATCTTTGATCTGGTGCGGACGGTGAATTCGGCACTGGACGCGGGGACGGTGCTGGAGGGTGATCGCGAGCGGGTGCTGTCGGCGCTGAGCGCGTTCGACGCAGTGTTTGCGGTGATTGCCGATCAGGATGCCGGGCCGACAAAGGCTGCGGTGGAGTGGGCGCAGAGTCATGGGTTTGCGGATAAGATTGCACCGGAGCTGCTGGTTCGAACGGGACTGACCGATGAAGAGATCGAAGCGCTGATTGCGGAGCGGAACATGGCGCGGAAGCAGCGAAACTTCAAGCGGTCGGATGAGATTCGCGATGAGCTGGCTGCTAAGGGTATTGTGATTGAGGATTCGCGCGAGGGTGTGCGGTGGAAGCGGAAATGAGGCGAGTGTGAGTGTGAGATGCTCCTTCATCCGGCGGCGCTGCTAAGAGCAGATTCCCTTCGGGACTGACAGCAAGGAAAGCAATGGCAAAAGCAGATCCTTCGTTGCGCTCAGGATGACAATTGTGAGAGGGACTCCGCAGGCGCTAGTTAAGAAGTTCAGGAAGTGACGTATGGAAGCGAATGAAGCAGGCGAGTTGCAGGAACACGCGGAGCATGCCGCGCATGAGCCGTCGTCGAGGCCGATAGCCTTTACCATGAGCGTGCTGGCGGTGCTGGTGGCGGTCATCACGGTGCTGGGGCACCGGACGCATACTGAGGCGGTGCTAAAGCAAAACCAGGCTACCGACCAGTGGAATCTGTACCAGGCAAAGAAGATCAGGCAGAGCGACACGGCGCTGGCGGCAGATCTGCTTTCGGTGATGCCGGTGGCTGATAAAGCGGCTGCGGAGAAGATTGCCAAGGCCTATGCCGACCACGTGACAAAGTGGAACGCCGATCTCAAGGACGAGCAGGATAAGGCCAAGGAACTTGAGGAGCAGGTGGAGCAGGCGGAGATTCGGGCCAACCGGTTTGATCTAGGTGAGGCGCTGCTGGAGATTGCGCTGGTGACGGCGTCGATTACGCTGCTGACGAAGAAACGGCTCTATTGGGTGTTCGGGCTGGTTTTCGGATTGGCTGGCCTGCTGGTGTCGGCTTCGGTGCTGTTGTTGAAGTAGAGCGCGATTGATATCTACGAAGTGAAGTTCGTGCTACACTCGGCGAACTATGCCAGATCGAAAGTTCTGTTTTCCGTCTCTAATCGCAGCATTGGCATGCGTGGTTTCTATTCCTGTCTCTGCGCAGGCGCCGGTTTCCCAATCGGATAATTCCGCGCCGGAAGCCACGGTTTACAAGAGCGAGATGGGCTTCAGCTACGCATATCCCACGACGTGGGAGCTGGTGGATACCAAGCCGATGCTGCCGGCGGCGCAACTGAATGCGCAGGACAAGGCGACGAGCGATCCGGAGAAGCGCGGGGCAGCCTGCGCTCAAGTGGGCTTTCTGGCGAGGCACGGCACTCCGGCGTCGGTGATCATGTCTCTGGCGCTGCCTTCGGACTGCTTCGGGCAGCATTTTTCGCAGGCAGATCTGCCTTCTGTTGGCGAGGGAATGTCGCAGGGGCTGAAGAAAAACTTCAACATCGTCGACTCAACCTTCAGCGCCTACAAGCTGGGCAAGCACAACTTGTGGGTCGAGCGCGCCAAGGGCACTCCCCAGGGAGCGACACAGCCGGTTTATACGATTGAGACGGCGTGCGCGATTGTGGATAAAGGCATGGTGTGCATGCTGACGCTGGCTGCGGATTCCGATGGGCTGGGAACGTTCGAGACGGGGCGGATCGCATTTGAGGGAGATGATCCGCTACCGCTGGTGCCGGCTGGCACGTTTGACGTGAAGAAGTAGCCTGCGGGCTGGTGACATCTTAGTTTGAATTTCTAGGGGCTTCAGCGATCTTTTTTGGAACTCGCGCCAATGTTCCTGGTGGTACCTAAGCTCGGCCAATTTTAGCCTCATCACACACTAAGAATCAGCCCACTCCAACTCAGTCTTACTCTCATATTTAATGGCGGCTTCGATTCGTTTTAGCTCCTTGAGTCGTGGCAAGCCAGCATGTTCTCAGTTTCGCTGGGACAGCGCTATATGAATTCAATTTGCTAAAATCAGCCCACTATGCCACTACCTCTGATACTGGCTCTCGTGTTGGCCGCGAGTGGATCGCAGGCGCAGTCGCCCACGACAAGCACGGTGACGCCTCCGGCGGGGGATGCTGCTTCTGCTCCTCTTTCGACACCTGTTTACCAGAGCGATCTTGATTTCAGTTACTCCTATACACCGGATTGGACAGTGGTCGACACCAAGCCGATGATGCCGGCTGTGCAGTTGCAGGCACAGGAAAAGGCATCGGATGACACGGAGAAGCAGGCGGCAAACTGCTTGCAGATCGGGTTGCTGTTGCGCCGCGGAAAACCGGCGTCGCTGATTATGGCGATCGGCATATCCTATGCCTGCCTGGGGAAGAGCTTCCAGTCGTCTGACTTGCCGGGATTCGGGACTGGTGTCGCGATCGGTATGGCGCGCAGCTTTGATGTGACCGATCCGCAATACGGAGCCTACAAACTGGGCTCCCACAATCTGTGGATCGAACGGGCCAAGGCCAAATCGAAGAACGATCCGTCCGGTGAGTTCACGATGGAGACGGTGTGTGCGCTGCTCAAGAAGGGGGCAGTTTGCTGGATGGGTATGGCGCACGATAACCCGTCGCTTACGGCGTTTGAGAGAGGGCAGGTTGTGCTGGAAACCGATGCTCCTGCCGCTCTGGTTCCCGAGGGCAACATTTTTAAAGCACAGTGACCAGGGTCCGAGGTCACAAATCGATGTGGTCTAAGCCGAGCGGGCGGATCGCTCAACCGCTTACGGTTTGCTTATGCCCGTGCTATCCTCCATGCAGCGGGTACTCCCATGCACATGCAGGCAAATCATGGATTAGCGATGGCTCCGGCCACCAAGCGGTGGTCGCGCACGCGTGCCCGAGTGATTGCTCCGCGGCGGCACTTGCGGGTGCTGCCGAGCCGGACGCGGCCTAGCCTGTACGCGGGCGACTAAGCCTGCTTTCCTCCTGAGCTCTTCCGATCTGTTCCCCATTCTTTTCAGGCGTTTCCGGCTACCAAAGGCTGCTGGCGTCGCCGTATCCAATCGTGAATATGGCCGATGGAAGGAGATTTTTTATGACGCACTCCGTGAAGTCGCACTCTGATCTGCATATGCAGTTTGGACCGAAGTTGATTACCAACCTGCCTGGCCCAAGGGCCGCCGCCGCAGTGGCGCATGATGACCGGGTGATCTCGCCCAGCTATACGCGCTCATACCCGCTGGTGGCAAAGAGCGGACGGGGGATTCGTATCACCGATGTGGATGGAAACGAGTTTCTGGATTTTGCCGCGGGCATTGCGGTGAATTCGACCGGACATTGTCATCCGGAGGTGGTGGCGGCGATTCAGAAGCAGGCGGCAGAGCTGATCCATATCTCAGGGACAGATTTTTATTACGAGTCGATGACGCAGCTGGCGGACCGGCTTTCGGCGGTTGCTCCGATGGAAGGGCCGCACCGGTTCTACTACGGCAACTCGGGCGCCGAGGCTGTCGAATGTGCGCTGAAGATTGCGCGGTATCACACGAAGCGGCAGCACGTGATCAGCTTCTTTGGCGCGTTTCATGGGCGCACGATGGGAGCGCTGTCACTGACTGGATCGAAGCCGCAGCAGAAGCGGCGTTTTGCTCCGCTGGTGCCTGGGGTTACGCATATTGAGTATCCGTATACGTATCGCGGATGCACAGGCGGCCCGCAGGAGCAGGAGAAGTTTGCGCTAGGCTGTGCTCGTTATATCGAGGAGAAGCTCTTCAAGAAGATTTTGCCGCCGGAGGAAGTGGCGGCGATCTTTGTAGAGCCGATCCAGGGTGAGGGTGGGTATGTGGTGGCTCCGACGAACTTTTTGCAGGAGCTGCGGGCGATCTGCGACCGGCATGGAATTTTGCTGGTGGCGGATGAAGTGCAGTCGGGTGCGGGACGCACGGGCAAGTGGTGGGCGATCGAGCACTCAGGCGTGCAGCCGGATATTGTCTGCATGGCAAAGGGTATTGCTTCGGGCATGCCGCTGGGTATCTGCATGACGAAGGCGGAGATCATGGACTGGGTTCCGGGATCGCATGCTTCGACTTTTGGCGGCAATCCGATTGCGATTGCATCGGCGCTGGCGACGATGGACATTCTGGAGCGCGAGGGCATTGCGAATGCTGCGGAGGTTGGCGGCACGATGCTGGATCGGCTCAAGGGATGGACGAAGACGCATTCGCTGGTAGGCGAGGTGCGCGGACGCGGGCTGATGATCGGCATTGAACTGGTGCTGGACAAGGAGACGCGTGAGCCGGCGGCAGCGCTGCGCAATCGCGTGGAGACGCTGTGCTTTGAGAAAGGGCTGTTGATTCTGGGTTGCGGCGAGACTTCGCTGCGGCTTTGCCCGCCGTTGATTGTGAACGAGGAAGAAGCCACGGTGGCGCTCGATATTTTGGAAGAGGCGCTGACGCAGGTGGAAGAGGAGCATGCGCGGACCAGCGAAGCAGTGGCTGTGGAAGCGTAGCTTAAAGGTAGATCAAACGATGAGGCCCGCCGCGATGATAGCGGCGGGCTTTTTCGTGAATTGATTACGTGTTGATGGCGAGACGGGTTGGCTGGAGAATTGTGGCAACATGCCTGGTCTTGAGAAGCTTCGCGTGGATGTTCTGGCTAGGGTTGTAGCTTGGCTCGATGGCGTGAGTGCGAGGCGCGGGACGTTGCCGCAGATGCCGGAGCATCTGGCTACGGGTGAGCGTGGCGAAGAGGCTGCGTTTTTCTATCTGCGGCGCAATGGATTCACAGTCGTGGCGCGGCGGTGGAATGACGGGCCGATGCAGGGGGATATCGACCTGATTGCGTGGCAGGGCGATGTGCTCTGCTTTGTCGAGGTGAAGACGCGTTCGTCGAAAGAAATGGCGACGGCTTCGTCTGCGGTGGACCGGAACAAGCGGAAGACGCTGCGGAGGCTGGCTCGGGCGTATCTGCGTCATCTGCCGGATGCGGATGACGAGGAGATGCGGCCAGAGATGCGGTTCGACATTGTTACGGTGTATGAGCTGCACGGAAAGAAGCGCGAGGTGACGCTGATTCCGGGGGCGTTTGGGTGGAGAGACTAGCGTGAGTGTGAAGTGCGAGTGTGGGATTTACCTTGCATTGACGCGCACCGGCGAACAGCAGATTCCCTTCGGGAATGACAGACAGAAAAGCAAAGACAAAAACCGAAGCTCTTACCCCTGGGCGTCCTGGAACTCTTCGTGCCAGGCCATCTGGATGGCTTCCAGGCGTGACTCGTTGGATTTGGTGGGGTCGTCTGCGAAGCCGGGGAGTTCGGTGACCATGCGGTGCAGGTCGGTGAAGCGGACGGTGAGCGGGTCGGTGTCGGGGTAGGTTTCCTGGAGTTGAATGCCGATCTCTTCGGCGTCGGTCCAATGGATTTCGCGAGGCATGGATACTCCTAGAGACTAAGGAATAGGGATTAGGGAATAACAAACTTTGAACAGGCTACAGCATCTGGATCAGGTCTTGATTTCCATCGAGAAGGTAGAAGGCTATGAAGGTCATGGGCTCGGTTTCGGAGGCGTTGCCGAAGTTTTCGATGATGACGCCGGCGGGTTCGTAGAAGGCTGAGCCAGTGGGCAGCGGTTGAATGGGCTGGCCCTCGATCTGCATTTGAGCGTTGCCGGAGACGATGTAGCCGACTACGGAGCAGGGATGGAGATGGCGTCCGCTCTGCTGGCCTGGGTCGAGATTGATTTCGCGGATGTCTACGTCGGAGACGTTGCGGTTGCCGAGGGTGGCGGCGAGGAGTTGTTTGCGTTGGATGGTTTTCTGGGTCATGGAAACAGTGAACAGAAGACAGCGGTTGGCGATCGTCGCGATCCCACATCTCAAAAGCGAGATGTGGGGCACACAAATTTGTGTTGAGGCTTACTTCTCTTCGGCCAGCGTGAGCGGTTTGCCTTCGGAGGTGTAGTTGCGGTTCCACTTGGGGATTTCGACCACGTAGTTGCCGGGGCGGGTGATGACGGCCTGGCAGCCGAGGCGGGAGTTGAGCTGCTGGTCGGCGGCCATGTCGAGCCGGTCGATTTCGTCGTCTTCGGCTTCCGTGATGCCTGACTGATCCTTGATCCAGAGATGGCAGGTGGTGCAGGCGCAGGCGCCTCCGCAGGCGTGGTCGAGGAAGATATCGAAGTTCTCGGCGACGTCGAGGAAGGACATGGGCTTGCCGTGATGCTCGTAAGGCATGGTGCCGTATTCGAACTCGACGGTCTTGCCTTCGGGCTCGAAGGTGACGCTGACGAGTTTGTCGGCGGGGATGTTTTCGGTCTTAGGTCCTATGGTGCTCATGCTTTTCTCTTTCTATTGGGGAAGGCTGCTCCGGCGGACTTCCTTGATCTATTGTGCATCGCTCAATAGCAGATCCTTCGCTGCGCTCAGGATGACAAGTCGCAATTGATGACAACTCCTGGCTAAGGATGTTCGCATCGAGTCCAGTGTTATTTGTCTTTGTCCCCATCCTTGAACTCTGCTGGGGCGAAGACGTGGGGCGCGTGAATGTTCTCATCTCCCAGGGATTCGCTGGCGGCTTCCATGGTTTTACCCCGCATGGCGCCGGAGACGGCTGCGTCCATCTGCTTTTCGGCGAGATTGCGTGTGGCGTGGTCGAGGGCGGTGGTGGCGGCGCGGATGGCAGCCAGGTCGCCTGTGGATTTTGTGGTCGCCAGATGGGCGCTTGCGGTCTCGATCTGGGATTTTTCGTGTTCGGTGATGAGTGTCCAGGCGGGGCCGGATTTGGCTTTTTCGAGCGCGGCGAGGATGGTGTCGGCTTCGAGCCTGGCTTCGATGATCTGGCGGGCTTCGAAGTCGGACTCGGCGTGGTCGAAGGATTCGAGGATCATGGTCTCGACCTGCTCGTCGGTGAGGCCGTAGGTGGGCTTGACTTCGATCTGGGCTTCCTGACCGCTGCGCTGTTCGCGGGCTGAGACCTGCAGGATGCCGTTGGCGTCGATGAGGAATTTAACTTCGATGCGGGGCAGGCCGGCGGGCATGGGCGGGATGCCTTTGAGATCGAAGCGGGCCAGGGAGCGGCAATCTGCGGCAAGCTCGCGCTCACCCTGCACGACATGGATGGCGACGTTGGTCTGGCCTTCGACGCCGGTGGTGAAGTGCTCGGTGGCCGAGGCGGGGATGGTGGAGTTGCGCTGGATGATTTTGGCGACGACTCCTCCGAGGGCTTCGATGCCGAGAGAGAGCGGGGTGACGTCGAGCAGAAGCAGGTCTTCGGTGGCGGCTGATGCTCCGGCGAGAATGTTGGCCTGGACTGCTGCGCCGAGGGCTACTACTTCGTCGGGGTTGAGCTCGGTGTGTGGCTTTTTGCCGCGCGCGGAGAGGCCGAAGAGCTGGTCGACGAGCGTGCGAACGGCGGGGATGCGCGTCGAGCCGCCGACGAGGACGACTTCTTCGATCTGGGCGATGTTTTCAGCGGTGATTCCGGCGTCGGCCAGGGCCTGACGGACGGGGCCGGCGGTGCGGTTGATGACGGGGGCGATGAGTTGCTCGTAAACGCTCGCGGGGGATTTCGCGCTGATAGCGTTGGGCAACGCCATCTTTGGCTGGAAGCTCGATGTCGAGCTTGGCTGACTCCTGCGACGAGAGCGCGATCTTGGCTTCGATGACGGCTTTGCGAAGTGCCTGAATGGCATCGGGTTGCTGGCGCAGGTCGATTTTGTATTCGTTGTGGATCTCGTCGATGGCTACGGCGAGGAGCAGATTGTCGATATCGTCGCCGCCTAGATGGGTGTCGCCGTTGGTGGCGATGACTTCGAAGATGCCGTCGTTGAGCTTGAGGATGGAGATGTCGAAGGTGCCGCCGCCGAGGTCGTAGACGGCGATGGTTCCCTGTTTGGCGCGATCCGTCACTTGGTCCAGTCCATAGGCGAGTGCTGCTGCTGTCGGCTCGTTGACCAGGCGGAGGACGTCGAGTCCGGCCATGCGGCCTGCGTCGCGGGTGGCCTGGCGCTGGGCGTCGTTGAAGTAGGCCGGGACGGTGATGACGGCCTTGTTTACAGGCGCGCCGAAGTAGCGTTCGGCGTTGCGCTTGAGCTGGCGCAGAATGTAGGCCGAGATTTCGGAGGGAGTGAATGTCTTGTCGCCGAGTTGGACGCGGATGACTTCACCGGGCTGGATGTCGGAGGCGAGATGGAAAGGAAAGAGCTTGAGCTCATCCTGTATGTCTTCGACGCCGCGACCCATGAGGCGCTTGACGGAGTAGATGGCTCGCTCGGGGGTTTCGATGAGAGCGCGGCGGGCGGAGTTGCCGATGGTGACGGTGGGCTTTGAGCCGGGGTCGCCGGGGTCCGGGACGTCGAGGGCGACGATGGAGGGGACGAGGCTGGAGCCGTCGACGCCGGGGATGACGACGGGCTCGGCGGCTTCCATGTAGGCGACGAGAGAATTGGTGGTGCCGAGGTCAATTCCGATAACGCGCTCGGTCTTGTTCTGATCCGTGATTTGAGTGAGTTCTTCAGGCATCTTGTCTCAATCTCCTTCTGCTTTGGCGCGTACCCATGCCGGTGGATTCAGGACGTACTGCGCCTGTCCTTTGCAGAAGGACCAGTCTTCAAAGGTGTTTTCAGTGAGGACGATCATGACATCGTCCGGTGGGATGCCGGCGGCCAGGTTGAGGCGCGTGGCGATGCCGGAGTAGAGGGCCTGCTTTTGTTCGACGGTGCGGCCGCGGCTCAGAAAAATCTGGATCAGAACGAACTGGCTGCTGCGATTGGCGCCCATGAAGGATGGGTCAACAAAGAGATCGGAGGGCTCGTGCGCCGTGACGACGATGAAGCGGTCGCCTTCGGGGATGCGGATGGTTTCGCGCATGGCTTCATAGATGGAGTCGGCGATGAGCTTGCGCGTCGCGGCTAGCGTGGAGCTTTGAACGGAAATGCGTACCAAAGGCATGGCTCAGGCTCCTAAAACCTGGTTGACGTCGCGGACGAGGTTGCGCAGATAGCGGCGGCGGTCGAGCAGCGTGGCCATCGCTTTGGCGGCTGCAGGACGGGTGACGGGGTCGCCTTCATCCCAGGCACTGCCCTGCGTGGCGAGATCGCTGTCGACCTCGGCCAGCAGGGTTTCGAATTTGGTGCGGGCGGCTTCGAGATCGCGCTGGAGCGTGGGGTCGGACTCGCCCATCTTCTGCGTCATGCGCATCTCTTCAAGCTGCATGTTGAGCTCGAAGACTTCTTCGAGGAGATCGGCGGGGGGCTGGCGGTCGGCGCGCTTGTTGGCTCCGGAATGCTCTTCGCCAATTTCGAGGCCTTCGAGTTTGAGCAGATATTCGACGCGCTGGATGGGATCGCGGAGGGTGCGATAGGCATCGTTGAGGAGCGCGGTTGCGGCGAGGCTCCATTGCTGCTCCTGGGGCGTGGCGCGGGCGAAGCGATCGGGATGCAGGCGGCGGCTGAGGCGGTGGAATTCGCGCTCGAGGCCGGCGAGGTCGATGCTGAAGCTTGCGGGCGAGGCCGAAGACCTGGAAGTAGTCGAGGCCGGCGGGCGGCTGCACTTTACCGCAGGCGACGCAGAGCAGCGGGCTTTCGCCGAGCGCGGTGCTGCATGCCCAACAAGTTGCTGGAGCGGAGGTTGTCGGTGTTGTCGACATATCGGGAAGTTGTCCAGGAATCAATATCCTTACCCATATCTGAACGCAAAATGCGCATTCAGACATGGGGCACCCACGCGATTATGGGCACCGGGGGTCAGGAGAATGACGAGCCGCAGCCGCAGGAGCGGTTTGAGTTGGGATTGATGAAGTTGAAGCCCTGCTTCATCAGGGTCTGTTCGTAATCGAGCGTCATGCCGTGCAGGTAGATGAAGCTTTTGGGGTCGACGAAGATGCGGACGCCGTCGAAGTCATAGACGCGATCACGCTCACGAGGACGGGTGTCGAAACTGATGCTGTAGGACAAGCCGGAGCAGCCGCCGCCCATGACTCCGAGACGCAGACCGCCTTCTTCGGGCGAGATGCCTTCCTTAGCCATGCCGCTGCGGATCTTCTCGATGGCCCTGGGCGTGACTTGAATGCCATTCGCCGGGGCCTTTGCGGGGATCTGCTGCTCCTGCGGTGCGGCTGTCTGGCCTGGAGTCTGGATTGTGACGAGTCCTGCATGCAATTCAGCTTTCTACTCCTGATTGGTCGCGAGGTATCACAACTCCAGATCTCGGAAGCGAGACGCTGGAGCCACCCTCGCGGAGGAGTTAGTTGGCGGCGACAGCTACGGGAGCTTCTTCGCCGACGTGATTCTTCTTCTTCCAGTCACCGATGGCGGCGCGGATGGCATCTTCCGCCAACACCGAGCAGTGAATCTTGACCGGGGGAAGAGCCAACTCCTTGACAATGTCGGTGTTCTTGATCGAGAGAGCTTCGTCCACGGTCTTGCCCTTGACCCACTCGGTGGCGAGCGAGGAGCTGGCAATTGCCGAGCCGCAGCCGAAGGTGCGAAACTTCGCTTCTTCGATGACCTGCGTCTCGGGGTTAACGCGGATCTGGAGGCGCATGACGTCGCCGCACTCGGGGGCGCCGACGAGGCCGGTGCCGACTTCTTCGGAGCTCTTGTCGAGGGCGCCGACGTTGCGGGGATTGTTGTAGTGATCGAGAACCTTGTCGCTATAAGCCATTTGAGACCTCCTCGGGCCACAATACGTTTGATTCAAAATCCGGCTTCGCGGTGCAATTCCGGGTTTTGCCTGAACCAACCTCGGGGCTAAAGCCCCAGCCTGGTGAACTTTTCTGTACGGGCCAACGCCCGTACCCTTCCAAACTTCTCGCTCGACGCTTCAAAACAGATCCTTCGTCCATTTCGAAGCAGCTCAGCTCTCTTTAGTGGGCTGCCCACTCAATCTTGCTGAGATCAATGCCTTCTTTGACCATCTCATAGAGAGGGGAAAGCTCGCGAAGGCTGCTTGACGACACTGATGACCTTGTCGGCGACGTAGTCGACTTCCGCTTTGGTGTTGAAGCGGCCAAGGCCGAAGCGGATGGAGCTGTGGGCTACGTCGTCACCGAGGCCGAGAGCCTTGAGTACATAAGACGGTTCCAGCGTGGCCGAGGTGCAGGCGGAGCCGGATGAGACGGCTACATCGTTGATGCCCATCAACAGGCTTTCACCCTCGACGTAGATGAAGCTCATGTTGAGGTTGCCGGGCAGGCGATGCTCCCAGGAGCCGTTAACTTCGACATAGTCGAGGGCGGACTCGAGCTTGTGGCGGAGGTGATCGCGCATGCCTTGCAGGCGGGCTGCTTCGGTTTCCATCTCTTCGCCGGCGATCTCGCAGGCCTTGCCGAAGCCGACGATGCCGGGAACGTTGAGGGTGCCGGAGCGCATGCCGCGCTCGTGGCCGCCGCCGTCGATCTGGGCGGCGATCTGGACGCGCGGGTTGCGGCGGCGGACGTAGAGAGCGCCGACGCCTTTGGGGCCGTAGACCTTGTGGGCGGAGAGCGACATCACGTCGATGTTCATGGCGTTGACGTCGAGAGGGACCTTGCCAAGCGACTGCACGCCGTCGGTGTGGAAGATAATGCCCTTTTCATGGCAGAGCTTACCGATTTCGGCGACGGGCTGCAGGACACCGATCTCGTTGTTGGCGGCCATGATGCTGACGAGAATGGTCTTATCGTCAATGGCGCGTTTCAGGTCTTCGAGGTCAACGAGGCCGTCGGCCTTCACTGGCAGATAGGTGACGCGATAGCCGTATTTTTCCAGGCGCTTACAGGTGTCGAGAACGGCCTTGTGCTCGGTGACCTGGGTGATGATGTGGTTGCCGCGCTCGCGGTACATCTCGGCGATTCCCTTGATAGCGAGGTTGTCGCTCTCGGTGGCGCCGGAGGTGAAGATGATCTCCTTGGCCGAAGCGCCGATGAGCTTGGCGATCTGCTCGCGGGCGATTTCGACGGCCGTTTCAGCTTCCCATCCGAAGGAGTGGTTGCGGCTGGCCGCATTGCCGAATTTACCGGTGAAGTAGGGAAGCATGGCTTCGAGCACACGCGGGTCCAGGGGGCTGGTCGCGTGGTTATCCATGTAAATTGGCAGGGTTACGCCTGCTGATACGGCCGGGGTGGCTTCAATGGTACTCATTCTCTTCTCCACTTCACAAAACCTTACTTTGCTTTCGAACGCGAGGACTGCGACGCCGGCGCACTAATTAAGCGCCGAAAGCGTGACGAGTTGTATTAACTGCGACGCGCGCGAAGACGCTGTCTGATCGTCTACGAGGTCATATACAGTGATGTTTTTCAGCACGTCGGCGATGCTTTCGTTTACTCGCGCCAGCGGCTCTTTCACGGTGCAATTCGGCTCGATTTCGCAGCCTTTGCTGCCCTTGGTGCAACTGGTGATGAAAAGCGGTCCATCGATGGCGCGAATGACTTCAAAGGCCGAGATGGAGCGCGCGTCTTTGCCGAGACCATAGCCTCCGTTCATGCCGGCGTGAGAGCGGAGCAGGCCGACTTTGGCTAGCCGCTGCAGCACTTTGGCCAGGAGCTGGGAGGGAATACCGTAGGTGTCGGCGATATCTTTTGCGCTCACAGAGGGGGTTTCCGGACGCTCTGCCAGGTACTTGAGCGCCATCAGACCGTAATCTGCCTTCTTGGTGAGCCTTAGCATGGAAAGTCCGACCCCTTGGTCTATATCGAGTATACGACCGATTTCGTCGCTGACTCAATGGAAGATGCTCTTGAGAGAGTAGAGTTTACCCAGTTTCGCAAAGGGAATCTGACATATAGAACAGTGAAGAATCTTTACGAAAAGACTATTGGACAAAGTGCCGCATCTCGGTACAATCTGGCGCAAAGGTAAAAAAAGCGGTCACGATCCTCACATGGCAAGCCCCTGCAAACACCCCAGAGTACGTGTCGTCTCGCGCCAGGACGACATAGAGTTTGTTGAGTGCGTGGAATGCGGCGAGGTTTTCGACTCGGATGAGTTCCACGACATGGAGGTAGAAGAAAAGGGTATCGACCCGGCCGGTGAGGACGACGAGTGACGGGTACTTCCTGAAAATAAGGGTTTTACGCCCGCGATGATGTCGCAGATGAGGCGGCTAACGGTCGCTGGGACCGGACTGCCCACCGGGTCCGGATGCATCGCCAGTGAGGAGTCCTATCCGGCGCGAGGCAACCCATCCGTAATGGAAGCCCGAGAGGACGGTCAGGCAGATGGTGGCGTCGAGCATGACGGTGCGGGTGTAGAGCACCCAGGCGTGCTGGTCGAATTGACTGAGCAGGACGGCTCCGACTGCGGCTACCTGACAGAGGCTGTTGGCTTTGCCGAGTAGCGAGGGGTGGAAATCCCTGAGCTGGATAGTGGAATACAAGATGAGGGCGGTCAGGAGCATGCCAAAGTCCCGGCCAAAAACGAGGACGGTGACGCGCGGATCCATGATGCCCATGAGGGTGAGCACCAGAAAAAGGGAGCTCAGCATGAGTTTGTCGGCCAGGGGATCGAGGTATTGGCCGATGAGGGTGCGCTGATGGAGCCAGCGGGCAAGCAGGCCATCGACGAGATCGGTGCAGGCGGCGACCACGAAGAGCGCGAAGGCTTCGGCGAATCGGTGTTCGACGACGGTGACGATGAGGACGGGAGCGAGGCAGATGCGCAGGAAGGTGAGAAGATTCGGCGCCATGCGCAAGGGGCTCGTTCTGCGAGCGCGCCGCAGCGTGGAAAGACCTAAACCTGTGACCTCCGGGCTCGTGCTCATCACAAAGCATGTTAACGCAGTCTTACAATTAGTGCAGAGCGTTCTGCGCAAAGAGCTTGCCTGCGATCAGCCTGACATGGTCAGGCGGGTGTCCGGATGCGTGTCCGAGCCGTTTGGCGGAGCCGCAAGGATGCTGGTAGACTAAGCAAGTTGGCCTGCAGGCGCGTAGCTCAGTTGGTTAGAGCGCTACCTTGACACGGTAGAGGTCAGGAGTTCGAGTCTCCTCGTGCCTACCATTTCCATTTCACAATTTGTTGAAACTTTTCGGTTGACCCCGGCGTGTCTGAGAGCTGCTCCGTGCGGTGTAGTCTGCGCGCGTTGCTGTTCCGGACTTTTCGCAGTTCGAACAGTCCGCGCGACCCCCAAGGGGCTATTTTTCCCTGCGGCAGATGGATAAGATTCCGCTATAGCGGCAGGGAATGCCGCAGATAGGGAGAGCGCCCGATGGAGATTTTTGTTCTTGCGGTGATGATTGGCGTAATCGCGGGCCTGCGATCACTCCTTGCGCCGGCTGCGGCGAGCTGGGCCGCGCGCGCCGGGTGGCTTCATCTTGACGGCAGCGTGCTTGCGTTCCTGGGTTATTCGTGGACTCCATGGATCTTCACCGTGGCAGCGCTTGGGGAGATCGTCAACGACAAACTGCCGAAGACTCCAAGCCGCAAGATACCTCCGGCATTCATTTTTCGCGTCGTCACGGGCTCTCTCTCCGGCGCGGCCATCGGTGCGTCGAGCGGTCTTTTGTGGATCGGCTTGCTTGGCGGCGCGCTGGGAGCAGTGGCAGGGACACTCGGCGGAGCAGCCGCGCGGTCTGCGCTGGCAAAAGCATTCAGGCGAGATCTGCCGGCGGCTTTGCTCGAAGATGTGGTGGCCGTGGTCGGCGCGTTTTTGATTGTTCGCCAGATGTGAGGCGTCGCGCAGGTCACCTTGCTTGATGGATTGCAGCAGATTACAAAGAACTCGCAACTCATACTCATTGCCGGGAGCTGACTTATGAAAGCGCTTCAACTCACAAGCATGCAACATGAGCCACGATTGATTGTGGAGGATCTTCCCAGGCCAGAGGCCCGAGACGGCGAAGTACTGATTCGCGTGTATGCGGCGGGCGTTACTCCGGCGGAGCTTCAGTGGTATCCCACAACGCATACGAAGGAAGGTGCGGCTCGCATCGGTGCTGTTCCGGGGCATGAGTTCTCGGGCATTGTCGCGGCACTTGGTGGAGATGTCAGTGGCTTCCAGGTTGGCGATGCTGTTTATGGCATGAACGACTGGTTTGCAGATGGGGCGACGGCCGAGTTCTGCGTTACGGCGCCGCAAAGTATCGCGCGGAAGCCGACGACGTTATCGCATGAACTGGCGGCTACTGTGCCGATTGGGGCCTTGACTGCGTGGCAAGGGCTTCTCGATCGCGCGAAGATTCAGCCTGGGGAACGAGTGCTGATTCATGGTGGCTCTGGCGCGGTGGGCCTGTTGGCCGTGCAACTTGCGTGTCTTCATGGTGCTCATGTCATAGCGACGGCATCGGGGAAGAATGTGGAGTTTGTGAAGAAACTCGGAGCTGTTGAGGTGATCGATTATCAAACCGCTCGCTTTGAAGATACGGCGACCGGAATGGACGTGGTGTTTGACGCGGTCGGCGGCGAGACTCTGGAGCGCTCATGGAACGTGCTCAAGCCGGGAGGGCGCATGGTGACGATAGCGTCAGACAGCGAAGGCATCGCGGAGCAGCGCGTGAAAGATGCCTTCTTCATCGTGGAGCCGAGCCAGCAACAGCTCATAGAGATTGCAAAGCTGATCGATGGCAATCAGCTCAAGACCTTTGTGAACGCGGCCGTTTCGCTGAACGAGGCCGCGGCTGCGTATTACGGGGAATTGAACATCAAGCGGGGATACGGGAAGACTGTCGTGAACGTTCCTGCATAAGACAGATAAGGAAACGACGAGTCATTGTGAAACGATCGTAAACCTGCGCCTTCGCCTTCGCCGGTGTGAGATAGATAGAGTATGCAGACTCGACGCGACTTTCTTAAACTTGCTGCGACGATGACCGGTGCGGCGGGGCTTTCCGAGCTTATACCCGAGTCCATTCAGCGTGCCTATGCTATCGAACCCGCTGCCGGATCAACCTTTGTGGATGCCGAACATATTGTGATCCTGATGCAGGAGAACCGGTCATTCGACCATGCGTTGGGAACTCTTCGCGGCGTTCGAGGTTTCAACGATCCGCGTGCGATGCGGCTGGCGAACGGCAACTCCGTATTTGTGCAGACCGATGGCGCAGGTGATTCTTATGCTCCGTGGCGGCTCGACATCAAGGACACTCGCGTGACGTGGATGGGCTCTTTGCCTCACTCCCGCGACAGCCAGGTGGACGCATGGAATGAGGGGCAGCACGATGGATGGCTTGACGCCAAGCGGTCGGGAGAGAAGGAATATGCGCACCTGCCTCTCACGATGGGCCACTATACGCGCGAGGATATTCCTTTCTATTACGCGCTTGCCGATGCATTCACGGTATGCGACCAGCACTACTGCTCGGTGATGACGAGCACCTCGCCGAATCGCAGCTATTTCTGGACGGGAACCATCCGCGATGAGCAGGACGTGGACTCCCGCGTTCATATACGCAATGAAGAGATCGACGATGGCGGGATGACGTGGAAGACATTTCCGGAGCGGCTGCAGGAGGCCGGCATCTCATGGAAGCACTACCAGAACGAACTGACGCGCTCGCCGCTGACGGGCGATGAAGACGCATGGCTGTCGAACTTTGGTGATAACGTCCTCGAGTGTTTTTCGGCCTACAACGTTGAGGCGTATCCGGGATATGCCGCAGCGGGTCAGCGATGGGCCGCGGAGCTTACCGAACAGAAGACGAAGCTTGAAGCAAAGATCGCAGCGGAACAAGATCTTCGGGCAGAGCGATGTGGATGCCCTCCTTGCTCGACTGGTCGGTATCCTATTTGCTCCGCCCCAAGATCTCTCTTCCGCTGCGATCTTTGCTTCAAGCTTCGTCTTCTGTTCGGTAAGCTCCGCGGCCCATCGCTGACCCGCTGCGGCATATCCCGGATACGCCTGAACGTTCTAGGCCCAAAAACACTCGAGGACGTTATCACCAAAGTTCGACAGCCATGCATCTTCATCGCCCGTCGAGCGACCAGACGCGTGCATTTCGTTCTGGTAGTGCTTCCATCGAGATACCGGCCTGCTGCAGCCGCTCCGGAAATGTCTTCCACGTAGATCCAGCCATCGTCGATCTCTTCATTGCGTATATGAACGCGGGAGTCCACGTCCTGTTCATCGCGGATGGTTCCCGTCCAGAAATGACTGCGACTCGGCGAGGTGCTCGTCATCACCGAGCAGTAGTGCTGGTCGCATACCGTGAATGCATCGGCAAGCGCGTAATAGAAAGGAATATCCTCGCGCGTATCGTCGCCCCCATGGTCAAAGGCCAGTGCGCATATTCCTTCTCTCCCGACCGCTTGGCGTCCAGCCATCCATCGTGCTGCCCCTCATTCCATTCGTCCGCCTCGCTGTCGCGGGAGTAAGGCGGAAGGACCATCCACGTCAAGCCAGTGTCCTTGATGTCGAGCCGCCAGGCGGACCCTGGGATTCACCCTCGCCATCGGTCTGCACAAATACGGAGTTGCCGTTCGCCAGCCGCATCGCACGCGGATCGTTGAAACCTTCGAACGCCGCGAAGAGTTTCCCCAACGCATAGTAGACTGACCGGTTCTCCTGCATCAGGATCACAATATGTTCGGCATCCACAAAGGTTGATCCGGCAGCGGGTTCGATAGCATAGGCACGCTGAATGGACTCGGTTATAAGCTGAGGAAAGCCCAGCCACACCGGTCATGGTGGCCAGGCAGCAAGTTTAAGAAAGTCGCGTAGAGTTCTGCATACTCTCTGTCTCTCACACCGGCGAAGGCGGAAGGCGCAGGTTTACGATCGTTTCACAATGACTCCGTCGTTTCCTTATCTGTCTTATGCAGGAACATTTACGACAGTCTTCCCATATCCCCGCTTGATGTTCAATTCCCCGTAATACGCAGCCGCGGCCTCGTTCAGCGAAACGGCCGCGTTCACAAAGGTCTTCAGCTGATTGCCATCGATCAGCTTTGCAATCTCTATGAGCTGTTGCTGGCTCGGCTCCACCGATCAAGAAGGCATCTTTCACGCGCTGCTCCGCGATGCCTTCGCTGTCTGACGCTATCGTCACCATGCGCCCTCCCGGCTTGAGCACATTTCCATGAGCGCTCCACAGTATGGCCCGCCGACCGCGTCAAACGCCGCGTCCATCCCGGTCGCCGTATCTTCAAAGCGAGCGGTTTGATAATCGATCACCTCAACAGCTCCGAGTTTTTCTTCACAAACTCCACATTCTTCCCCGATGCCGTCGCTATGACATGAGCACCATGAAGACACGCAAGTTGCCGGCCCTAAGGCACACCGCGCCCAGAGCCACCATGAATCAGCACTCGTTCCCCAGGCTGAATCTTCGCGCGATCGAGAAGCCCTTGCCACGCAGTCAAGGCCCCAATCGGCACAGTAGCCGCCAGTTCATGCGATAACGTCGTCGGCTTCCGCGCGATATTTTGCGGCGCCGTAACGCAGAACTCGGCCATAGCCCCATCTGCAAACCAGTCGTTCATGCCATAAACAGCATCGCCAACCTGGAAGCCACTGACATCTCCACCAAGTGCCGCGACAATGCCCGAGAACTCATGCCCCGGAACAGCACCAATGCGGGCGGCCAGCTTCCTTCGTATGCGTTGTGGGATACCACTGAAGCTCCCGGCGGAGTAACGCCCGCCGCATACACGCGAATCAGTACTTCGCCGTCTCGGGCCCCTCGCCTGGGAAGATCCTCCACAATCAATCGTGGCTCATGTTGCATGCTTGTGCAACTGAAGGTCCTTCATAAGTCAGCTCCCGGCAATGGAGCCTGAGTTGCAAGCTCTTTGTAATCTGCTGCAATCCATCAAGCAAGGTGACCTGCGCGACGCCTTTCATCTGGCGAACAATCAAAAACGCGCCGACCACGGCCACCACATCTTCGAGCAAAGCCGCCGGCGGATTTTCGCCTCAATGCTTTTGCCAGCGCAGACCGCGCGGCTGCTCCCGCCGAGTGTCCCTGCCACTGCTCCCAGCGCGCCGCCAAGCAAGCCGATCCACAAAAGACCGCTCGACGCACCGATGGCCGCGCCGGAGAGAGAGCCCGTGACGACGCGAAAAATGAATGCCGGAGGTATCTTGCGGCTTGGAGTCTTCGGCAGTTTGTCGTTGACGATCTCCCCAAGCGCTGCCACGGTGAAGATCCATGGAGTCCACGAATAACCCAGGAACGCAAGCACGCTGCCGTCAAGATGAAGCCACCCGGCGCGCGCGGCCCAGCTCGCCGCAGCCGGCGCAAGGAGCGATCGCGGGCCCAGCAATTACGCCAATCATCACCGCAAGAACAAAAATCTGCATGGGCGCTCTCCCTATCCCCGGCATTCCCTGCCGCTATAGCGGAATCTTATCCATCTACCGCCGGGGAAAAATAGCCCCTTGGGGGTCGCGCGGACTGTTCGAACTGCGAAAAGTCCGGAACAGCAACGCGCGCAGACTACACCGCACGGAGCAGCTCTCAGACACGCCGGGGTCAACCGAAAAGTTTCAACAAATTGTGAAATGGAAATGG